>NZ_JBIAJR010000008.1:150528-431555 GCF_042872025.1 Streptomyces sp. NPDC005494 | reverse complement strand
TCGGTGAGCGGGACGGTCTGGAGGGGGTTGCGGGTGCCGTCGGGGCGTTCGCGGAGTTTGCCGGCGTCGATGTAGTCCTGGACGGAGGCGACGTGGAGGCGCAGGCCGTGCTTGTCGACGGTGCGGTCGCGGTAGTCGAGGACCTCGGGGAAGTTGTGGCCGGTGTCGACGTGCAGGAGCGTGAAGGGTATGGGTGCGGGAGCGAAGGCCTTCAGCGCGAGGTGCAGCATCAGGATCGAGTCCTTGCCGCCGGAGAACAGGATCACCGGCCGCTCGAACTCACCCGCGACCTCACGGAAGATGTGCACCGCCTCCGACTCCAACGAGTCCAGATGGCTCCGTACCAGGGCTGTCGGCGTCATCCGTGTAACCCGCATTCGGTCTTGCCGCGTCCGGCCCAGCGGCCGGCCCTGGCGTCCTCGCCCTCCTGCACCCGCCGGGTGCAGGGGGCACAGCCGACGGAGGCGTAACCGTCCGCCAGCAGCGGGTTGGTGAGGACGCCGTGCTCGGCGACGTACGCGTCCACGTCGGCCCGCGTCCACCGCGCGACGGGCGAGATCTTCACCTTCTTGCGGCCCCGGTCCCAGCCCACGACCGGCGTCGCCGCCCGGCCCGGGGAGTCCTCACGGCGCAGCCCCGTCACCCACGCGTCGTACGGAGCCAGCGCCTCCTGGAGCGGCTCGACCTTGCGCATCGCGCAGCACAGGTCGGGGTCACGGTCGTGCAGCTTCGGGCCGAACTCGGCGTCCTGTTCGGCCACCGTCCGGCGCGGGGTCAGCGTGACGACGTTGACGTCCATCACCGCCTCCACCGCGTCCCGCGTGCCGATGGTCTCCTCGAAGTGATAGCCGGTGTCCAGGAACACCACGTCCACCCCGGGCATGACCCGGGAGGCCAGATGCGCGACCACCGCGTCCTCCATCGAGGAGGTCACGCAGAAGCGCTTCCCGAAAGTGCCGGCGGCCCACCGCAGCACCTCGATCGCCGAGGAGTTCTCCAGTCTGCGGCCCGCTTCGACGGCCCACTGCTCAGATATGCGCATCATTGGCTTCCTTGGTGAATCCCCGGGTGAGGAGTCCGAGGAAAGAGAGCTTGAATGCGCGTATGCACGCCATGCATTCCCAAGCTCCGCGGCCGGTATCCGAAGGCCTCAGATCCTCGTCTCCGCAATATGGGCAGTGGAACGGTGCTACGCGCTCACTCACGGACCCTCCAAGTGGCTGCCGACCGCAGGGCCCGCCAGGCGATCCGGAAAAGTCCAGCGGCTGGTGCCGGAGTCTCGTCCCCGTCCCACCCTGTGCAGCGCCAGCAGATTAACGAGGCCGGTATACGCGGCGCTGACCTCGGGCTGATCGGGTGCCGGAGGCGCCGTTCCCGTGCCGCCACTCCGGTCCGGCGCTGCGTCAGTGCGCAGCAAGCCGCACATCAGACGTCGGTCAGCGGGCCCTGCGACAGTTCACAGGAAACATTTCGCAAAAGTTTTGACGGCGAATTCGGCGCCTGTTCCGGGACCGGGTCGCAGAAAAGGCGAAAGGGGTGCACGCAGAGATGCCGACGGGCAGACTCCGAAACAACACATTGGCACGGCGTACCGTGGTGGGACTCATGGCGCTGGGCATGGCCACCGGACTTCTGTCCGGCTCCGGACAGGCGGCGGACACCCCCGTCACCTCCACGTCCCGATTCGAGGCACGTGACGGCATCACCTACACCGCCACGAACCACCTGGTCCGCGCGGCGTCGGGCCCCGGCCGTGAATGGCTGCTCGCCTGGGCCGGCTCCGAGGACCCCGCGGCCCCCGACTTCCTCACCGTCATCGACGCGACCCCCGGATCCCGTTCGTACGGCAAGGTGGCCAACACGGTGACCACCGGACCGGGCACGGGCAACGAGCCGCACCACATGCAGTACGTCTGGCACAAGGGCGACCGGCTCTACGCCGGCGGCATCTACTCCGACACGACGTTCGTCTTCGACACCAAGGCTCTGCCGGAGCTGAAGCTGGTCGGGGTCAACACGCCGACGGACACTCCCTGCGGGACGCTGCCGGACGCCTACCAGGTACTGAAGGACGGCACCGCGTACGGCACCTACATGGGCGGCCCGAACGTCACCGGACCCTGTACCTACACCAACGGTGAGGTCAGGGAGGGCAACGGCGCCGGCGGATCGCCTGGCGAGATCGTGCACATAGGTGAGGACGGCCGCACGCTGGCCGAGATCCCCGCCGCCACCGAGGAGGGGGAGGACCCCAACCGGTGCGCCAACGTGCCCTCCCTGGAGAAGGCCACCTGCGCCAACCCGCACGGCATAGCCGTACGCGAGGACCTCGACCTCATGGTGGCGAGCGACTTCGCGGAGGCGAGGAGTGTCGCGGCCCCCGGTGCCACGGCCAAGTCGGCCACGGCGTCGGGCCCGACCGTGGCCCGGCAGACCGTGCGCGTCTTCGACATCAGCGACCGCTCCCGGCCGGAACTGCTCTCGGTCACCAAGGTGCCCGACGGCCCCCGCGCTCCGCTGGAGGCCTCGGCGACCTTCGCCGAGTCCCGTGTGGTCATGGAGACCGCACTGCCGAACAAGCCGGGTCACCGTGGGGCGTTCGTCTCCTCGATGGCCGGTGGCGCCGTCTTCTACACCCCGGACATCGCAGCCGCGAAGCCCGAGTGGAAGGAGGTGTTCGACGACACCACCGCCTACCGGTCCTTCCAGGAGGACGAGACGGTCACCGGCGGCGGCGACAACTCCAGCTGGCTCGCGGTGAGCCCGGACGACCGCTACCTCTTCCACACCGTGATGGGGCAGTCGACCCCGTACGGGAAGCCGCTCGACAAGACGACCGGCATGCTCTACGTCCTGGACATCCAGAAGCTGCTGCGGTCCGGCAACTCGGCCAGGTGCTCGGTGGACCAGCTCCACGAGGTCTCCCAGGGAGGCGACGAACGCGACTGCCCCGAGCTGGTCGACGTCATGCCGATCCGCGATGTCACCGACGGCGGTCCGCACTGGGGTGCCATGGACAACTTCGCCCGCGACGGGAAGGGGAAGTACCGCGAGACCGACCGGATCAGGCGGATCGCGACGTCCAACTACTTCATCGCCGGCACCTTCGGCGGCGGCGGTGACCACCGGGTCTGCCTGTTCGACCTGGACCGGAAGGGCAAGATCTCGCCCGACCGGTCGTTCCGCGACGAGGTGACCGGGAAGCCCTGTGTGAGCTTCGACAGGGAGTCGTGGCCGCACGGAGCCACCGGCAACAGCAGACCGCACGGGGTGCTGTTCGTGGTCAGCGATCGTGCCCTGCGGTGAGAGACACCTCCACCATGCCCGAGGTGACCGCGGCCGGAGCACCCCTCGGTCACCTCGGGCAGTCCCTCGTACCGGGCGGTGACCTGCTCCCCACCGCCCTCGTCCTGGCCCTCGGCCTCGGCGGCGGCCTGCTGATGATCCGCAGCGGGAGGATGCGGCGCCGCTCGGTCAGCGCCGGCTACTTCTGCCTGGTCCTCGCGGTGGCGGTGCTGGTGAGCCTCGCCCCCGCCCGGGGCCCGGAACCGGTGGCCGCACCCACCACGGGCACCCCGGTGCAGGCGGTCTTCCAGGCCGGCGGAGAGGCGGTGACGGTCACGGTCGTGCCGAATCGCCCCGGCACCAACCTGGTCTCCGTGGCGACGCCGAAGGCCTCCGCCGGGACCGATCGCGACCACCTCGTCGCCGGTGAGCGGCGGCCCGGAAGCACACGCACCTGGGTGACCGTGGAACTGGCCCCCGGCAGGAGCAGCCTCTGGGTCGAGGCCGGCGGAGTGGTGGGCGAGGTGAAACTGGACACCGGCCGGGGCGAGGCGGAGTCCCGCACCGGCCTGGCCGGGCCGGACGGCCCCGAGTGCGCCAGCGCCGTCGTGGGCGCCGCGGCGGCGTCGGCCGGGCAGCTTCCCGCCACCTGCCCGGCGGACCGCCTCTCCGGGCAGGACGCCTCGGCCCTCGGCTCCACGGTCCGCCATCTCAGGGAGCGCGGCGAGAAGACCCTGGCGCTCGCCGAGGACACCTCCCCGCGGGGCGCCCAGGCCGGCACGGTGGTGCGCTCCGAGGCCGCGAAGGCGGGTCTGCGGGTGGTCGGCCCCGAGGAGGGCCGGCACCCTCTGGTCATCGTCTCCGGCTGGTCCGGGGCGGACACGACGATCCGCCGGGTCACCGAAGGGACGATCGCGGCGCGCGGCACGTACCTGGCGCCCTGGCTGCTGACCGCCCCGGCCCTGAAACCGGCGGCCGGCCAGCTCATCGCCCTGCGGTACTCCCCGCGTGACCCGATGCCCATGAGGTACGTGACGGCGCTGGCCGGACGCTACCCCGGAGAGCAGCCCACCGCGGCCGGATACGAGGAGTGGCAGCGGGCGCTGGGCGGTGTCCGGCAGGCCCCCGCGCAGCTCTACGCGGCGGCCGTGGCCTATCTCCCGGGCTCGGGAGCCGGGGGGACGGGACACCACGGAGCCGCCGGGACGAACTGGCTGCCCGACGGGATGATCACACCGGTCACCGGCCCCCTGGCCTAGCAGTGACGGCAGCGCACCACCCGCACCCCTCAGGGAGGGAACCGCATGACGACGCCACCCGCAGGCCGGCCGCAGCAGGCCGGGGCGCGCCACCACGGGCAATGGGCCCTCGGACACCGGGATCCGCTCAACCCCAACGAGCAGTTCAAGCAGGCCGAGGACCCGTTGCTCGTCCGCCGGCGCGTGGAGGAGGTCTACGCCCGGCAGGGGTTCGCCTCGATACCGCCCGACGATCTCAGAGGACGGCTGCGGTGGTGGGGGCTCTACACCCAGCGACGGCAGGGGATCGACGGGGGGCGCACGGCGGTGCTGGCCCCCGAGGAGCTCGACGACGAGTTCTTCATGCTCCGCGTCCGGGTCGACGGGGGCAGGCTCGACCTCGCGCAGTTGCGTACGATCGCGGACCTCTCGACACGGTACGGCCGTGACACGGCCGACATCACCGACCGGCAGAACATCCAGCTGCACTGGGTGCGGATCGAGGACGTACCCGAGATCTGGCGCCGGCTGGAAGCGGTCGGGCTGTCCACCACCGAGGCCTGTGGGGACTGTCCGCGTGTGATCGTGGGCAGTCCCGTCGCGGGGGTGTCCCAGGACGAGATCGTGGACGCCACCCCCGCGGTCCGGGAGATCGTCGACCGCTTCGTGGGCGACCCCGAACTCTCCAACCTGCCGAGGAAGTTCAAGACGACCGTGGGCTGGCTGCCGGACGGGCCCTACGAGACCAACGACCTCGCCTTCCTCGGAGCCGTGCACCCCGTGCACGGCCCGGGTTTCGACGTCCGGGTCGGAGGCGGTCTGTCCACCGCGCCACGGCTGGCCGAGCGGCTGGGCGTCTGGGTGCCGCTGGAGGAGGTGCCGGAGGTCTGGCTCGCCGTCGTCCGGCTGTTCCGCGACCACGGGTACCGGCGGCTGCGGAACCGGGCCCGGCTGAAGTTCCTCGTGAGCGACTGGGGTGTGGAGCGGTTCCGGCGGGTCCTGGAGGAGGAGTTCCTGGGACGGCCCCTGCTCGACGGCCCGGCGCCCGTCCTGCCGCCCGGACCCATCGACCACATCGGTGTGCACCCGCAGAAGGACGGGCGCCACTACGTAGGAGTGGCTCCTCTGGCGGGCAGGGTGTCCGGCACCTGCCTGGCGGCACTGGCCGACATCGCGGAGCTGCACGGATCCGGCCGGATACGCCTCACGCCGTACCAGAAGCTCCTGGTGCTCGACGTGGCCGACCCGGAGCCGCTCGTGCGCGACCTGCGTGCCGTGGGCCTCGAGGCCGAGCCCTCGTCATGGCGCCGCTCGACCATGGCCTGTACGGGCATCGAGTACTGCAAGCTCGCCATCGTCGAGACGAAGGGCCGCGCCGCGCAGCTGGTGCGGGAGCTGGAGGAGCGCCTTCCCGAGACCAAGACGGAGATCAGCGTCAACCTGAACGGCTGCCCGAACGCCTGCGCCCGTACGCAGGTCGCGGACATCGGGCTCAAGGGGCAGCTGGTCGCGGGTCCCGACGGCCACCAGGTGGAGGGGTTCCAGGTGCACCTCGGCGGAGGGCTCGCACTCGCCGAGAACGGCAGCCCCGGCTTCGGGAGGAAACTGCGTGGGCTGAAGACGACGGCGGCCGAACTCCCCGTCTACGTCGAGACGTTGACCCGGCGCTACCTCGCGGGGCGTGCGGACGTCACCGAGACCTTCGCACAGTGGGCGGCCCGTGCCGACGAGGACGAGCTGAGGCCCTGAGCGCGTCCGGGGCAGGGGTGACCAGAGGCGCGGCGCCGGGGTGTACGGACCGGACCGGGGCGCCGCCCGGCCCCTGCACGCACGGCGCGGCCGGACCGGGGGTGCGCCCGGTCCGGCCGCGCACCGCTCAGCCGGCGGCCCGGTGCGAGGTCCGGGGCGCGGTGGGCAGCGGGGCCTGCGCCGCTCGCGTCACATCCCCGACCAGTTCCACCACGTCGGGGCCGTACGCCTGGGAGTTGACGACCTTCAGCAGCAGGACGAACGAACCACCCCGGTGCTTGCGCTGCAGCTTCTCGTGGTTGCGCACGAGGTAGCGCGAGGCCGCCTGATTGGTGATGGCCCGCTGCCCGCACAACAGGAAGACCGGACGCGCCTCCTGACTGCCCGTCAGGCGCGCCAGCAGTACGTACTCGCTGACGCCCGCCTCCAGCCGGTAGCGCTCCGAACCCACCTGGAACGCGGCGCGGTCGGGGCCGGGTTCCGGGGTGACGTTGATCTTCACGCCGGGCAGCAGGGACTGGAGGTGCGCGGCCATCCGCCGGTTGGAGCCGGGTCCTCCCACACAGAACTCCGTACGCTCCCCGAAGCCCTGCTGCGCGGTGTCGTGGGAGACGATCTGGGCGTGCGCCGAGCAGTCCTTGATGAGGGCCGAGAGTTCCAGCAGGGCGAAGACGTCGTGGCGGTGAACGGCGCCGTCGCCCCCCGCCTCGCGATTGACGACGAGCAGGCACTCGGAGTTCCCCGGCAGGCCGAAGAAGGCCTGCTTGCGCCGGAGTTTGCGCCGCCACAGATACGTGCGGGCGAGCCAGCCGAGGGCGGCGCTGATCCCGGCGGCTATGAGGCCGAGCACGATGTTGCGCACGTCGTCATTCATGAGCGGGCATATTAGCGGTCCGCCGGGACACACGGCCGAGGCGGTCCTGACGATCCGTGTGGTGCGGCGTTACCCTGCGCGGACGATCCTTGCTTGGAGGTACGGATGCGTCGTTCCGTAGGCCGGAATGTGTCGATCCTCAGCGTCGTCGCCGTCATCGGCTCGCTCGCCGCAGCAGCCCCCGCCTCACCGGCGCCACCCCCGAAGGTCCCCAAATCGCCCGTGGCGGTGGGTTATGGGGGAGCCGTGTCGAGTGTCGACGCCGACGCGTCGGCGGCCGGCATCGAGGTGCTCCGCCAGGGAGGCAACGCCGTCGACGCCGCCGTGGCGACCGCAGCGGCGCTGGGTGTCACCGAGCCCTACTCGGCGGGCATCGGCGGTGGCGGGTACTTCGTCCACTACGACGCCCGAACGCGGACCGTGCGCACCATCGACGGCCGTGAGACCGCCCCGCGCAGCGCCGACTCTTCACTCTTCCTGGAGAACGGGCAGCCCGTGCCCTTCAGCGACGCCATGACCAGCGGTCTCGGTGTCGGGACCCCCGGCACGCCCGCCACCTGGGAGAAGGCGCTCGACGCCTGGGGCAGCAAGCCCCTTCGCCGCCTGCTCGAACCCGCCGAGCGTCTGGCCCGCGACGGCTTCGTCGTGGACGACACCTTCCGCTCCCAGACCGCCTCCAACCAGGCGCGCTTCGCCGACTTCCCCGCGAGCGCGGAACTCTTCCTGCCGGGCGGGCAACTGCCGGTGACTGGCTCCGTCTTCAAGAACCCCGATCTCGCCCGTACGTACAGGACGCTGGGCCGTGAGGGCGTGGACGCGCTGTACCAGGGTGAACTGGCCAGGGACATCGTCTCCACGGTCCGCAATCCCCCCGTGGACCCGGCGGCCACCCGGGTGGTGCGCCCCGGTGATCTGACGGTCGCGGACCTGAAGGCGTACCGCGCGCTCGGCCAGGCGCCGACCAAGGTCTCCTACCGGGGCCTCGACGTGTACGGCATCGCGCCGTCCTCGTCCGGGGGCACGAGCGTGGGGGAAGCCCTCAACATCCTCGAATCCACGGACCTTTCGAAGGCGAGCGAGACGCGCTACCTGCACCGGCTGATCGAGGCGAGCCGGATCGCCTTCGCGGACCGCGGCCGCTGGGTGGGCGACCCGGCGTTCGAGGACGTGCCGACGCGGGAACTGCTCAGCCAGCGCTTCGCCGACTCGCGCGAGTGCCTCATCAAGGACGACGCCGTCCTCACGAGCCCGCTCGCTCCGGGGGACCCGCGTGATCCCGCGCGTTGCGCGTCCGGCGGCAAGGCCGCGCCGACGACGTACGAGGGCGAGAACACCACGCATCTGACGACCGCCGACAAGTGGGGCAACGTCGTCGCCTACACGCTGACGATCGAGTCGACCGGCGGCAGCGGCATCACCGTGCCGGGCCGTGGCTTCCTGCTCAACAACGAGCTGACCGACTTCTCCTTCGCGCCCGCCTCTCCGGCGGTCCACGACCCGAACCTGCCCGGGCCCGGCAAGCGCCCGCGCTCCTCCATCTCGCCGACCGTCGTGCTGGAGCACGGAAAGCCCGTGCTGGCCCTCGGCTCACCCGGCGGTGCCACGATCATCACCACCGTCCTGCAGTCCCTGACCGGACACCTGGACCGGGGACTGCCCCTCGTCGACGCGATCGCCGCGCCGCGGGCCAGCCAGCGCAACTCCGCCACGACCGAGATCGAGCCCGGGCTCTGGAACAGTCCGGTCCGCGCGGAGCTGGAGGCGCTCGGACACGTGTTCAAGGCGAACCCGGAGATCGGCGCGGCCACGGGCGTCCAGCGGCTGCCCGACGGGCGCTGGCTCGCCGCCGCCGAAAAGGTGCGGCGCGGCGGGGGCTCGGCGATGGTGGTCCGACCGAGCGGCCGTCCGTGACGGCTCGCCGCATGCCAGGGCCTCGGGGCCGGCAGGACGCGCTCGCGTCCCGCCGGCCCCGAGGCCGTGCGGCGGCCGGGGCCCCTGGCCCTGTCGGCAAGGGAGGGCCCGCCAGGGTCCTCCGCGTCCAGCGAAAGGGCATCCCCCCACGGTGCGTACGCGAATGCTCGCCCTCGCCACAGCCTCAGGAGCCGCAGTGCTCGCCGCCGCGGCCCTTCCCGCCACGGCGAACCCCTCGTCGGGCAGAGCCCCAGGGGAAGGCGCCGTGGGCGCCGCCGAACTGCTGGCGAAGGTGAGGACCTGCGACCGGATCTCCCACGGCCTGTACCGGACGGACCAGGGCCGGCCGGCGAAGATCCCGGTGTGCGGGACGAAGGAGGCCGTCTTCTGGGAGGCGGACATGGACATCGACTGCGACGGGAGGACCACCGCGGTCTGCAACACCAGGACGGACCCCTCCTTCCTGCCCGGCACGGCGTTCCTGACGTCGGCCGGCGAACCGCTGGACTCCGGCGCACTGCCGTACGTCGTGGTGCCGGGCCCAGGGCCGCTCTGGAAGTACGCCGAGTCCGGGATCAAGGGGGGAGGCGTCGCCGCCGTGGTCTACGACGGCAAGGTCCAGTACGCCGTGGTGGGGGACACCGGCCCCGCCGGGATCATCGGGGAGGCGTCGTACGCCACGGCCCGGGCGCTCGGGATCGATCCCGACCCCAGGAGCGGCGGCACGGCGTCCGGAGTCACGTACATCCTGTTCCGTGGATCAGAGGTCTCGCCCATCGAGGACCACCGGGTGGCCGTCGAGAAGGGTGAGGCCCTGGCCCGGAAGTTCGTCGCGGGGGAGTGACGGTCCACCCCGGGCGCGACCCGCGGGAGAGCCGCTCAGGGCGCGGTCAGGATCCGGGGCCCGGCGTCCGTGATGGCGACCGTGTGCTCCGCGTGGGCCGCGCGGCTGCCGTCACTCGCGCGCAGCGTCCAGCCGTCGGGGTCCGCGTGGAACTCGTCGGTGCCGCCCCCGATCAGCATCGGCTCGATGGCCAGCACCATCCCGTGCCGCAACGGCATGCCGCGGCCGGGGCGTCCCTCGTTCGGTACGGACGGGTCCTCGTGCATCTTCCTGCCGATGCCGTGCCCGCCGAACCCGTCCGGGATGCCGTAGCCGGCGCCCCGGCACACCGTGCCGATGGCGTGCGCGATGTCGCCGATGCGGTTGCCGACGACCGCGGCCGCGATGCCCGCCTCCAGTGCGGCGAACGCCGTGTCGACCAGCCGGACGTCCTCCGGCCGCGGCCGGCCGACCACGAAGCTGATGGCCGAGTCACCCGCCCAGCCGTTCAGGGTCGCTCCGGCGTCGACACTCACCAGGTCCCCGTCGCGGAGCCGGTAGCCGGTGGGGATGCCGTGCACGATGGCGTCGTTGACGGACGTGCAGATCACCGCCGGGAAGGGGGTGGGGGCGAAGTGCGGCCGGTAGTGGAGGAAGGGCGAGCCGGCGCCCGCCGCGCGCAGGACCTCGCGAGCGGCCTCGTCGAGTTCGTGCAGGGACGCGCCGACCACGGCGGCCTTCCGGGCGGCGGCGAGCACGTGTGCGACGACCCGGCCGGTCTCACGCATCGCCTCGATCGATGAATCTGTCTTGAGCTGAACCATGCCAATTACTATACCGGTCCGACCGGTATTAGAATGACGGCATGGTTCGAAACCCTTTGACTCCGGAAGAGCGCCGCCGCGGCGAGCGGCTCGGCGAACTGCTGCGTGAGGCGCGAGGCGGACGCAGCATGGTCTCGGTCGCCGCGAGCGCGGGGATCTCGGCAGAGACGCTCCGCAAGATCGAGACGGGGCGGGCACCCACCCCCGCGTTCTTCACGGTGGCGGCCCTCGCGGGAGCCCTCGGGATGTCGATGGACGAACTGCTCACCCGCTGCGTGGCGCTGCCGGCGCCGGACGAGCTGCCGCTCCTGGCGTAGCGGCAACGCGTCCGGGGCGGGACTGCCGTATCCGGGAGGCTGCCGTCTCGGAGAGGTCTGCCGCGCCTGGCGCCGGACTGTCGTTCCCGGAACCTGCCGGAGTAGGGTCGCGCCCGTGACCCTCCAGGACTTCGCCCGCAGTGAGTACGTCAGCCTGACCACGTACCGGAAGGACGGCACGCCCGTCGCCACGCCCGTCTGGGCCGCGGCCGACGGCGGCGTGCTGTACATCTGGACGCGGTCCGACTCCTGGAAGGTCAAGCGGCTGCGTAACGACAGCAGGGTCCGCGTGACCGTCTGCGACGTCCGCGGCCGGATCGCCGAGGGTGCGCCGAGCGCCGAGGGCACGGCCCGGCTGCTCGACGGCGCGGGGACCGCCGCGGTGCGCAAGGTGCTCGCCCGCAAGTACACGTGGAAGTTCTGGCTCGTGGACTGGCCCGCCACGGTCGCCCGCCTCGGCAAGCGCCCGCACACCGGCATCGCCGTCACCTTCTAGAGGGGGCGCGCCGCTCCCCTCGCGCGCTCCGGACACACCGCGCCGGAAAAGAGCGCGTAGCCCGTCCGTAACACGCCTGCGGTCGAATGCCTGCGGACCGGAAGGAGTCCGGTCGGGCGGCCGGTGAGGGCGACGGTGACAGTGCAGCAGCATGCGGTGGAAGTAAGGGCGTTCGCACAGTACCTACAAGACCTGGCCGCGCTGCTCGACCCCGGGCAGGGCTGGTACGGAGTCTTCCGCGCGCGCGACCCCGAGGGCATGCGCGCCTGCTTCGACGGCACCGAGGTCCCGCCCTGGGACGTGGTGGAGTCGCTGCTCCAGGACCTCGCCACGGTGCGCGGCGGAGCGTACGCCGCGAGGGAATCCGTGCGGGCCGCCGGGCTGTGCGCCGCGTCGGTCGCCGCGTACGACGGTCGTCCGGGCGGGCGGCAGGCGCTCGTCGACCGGCTCGGTGTGATGCTCCGGGAGCAGGCGTACGCCGCGCAGCGGGTGCGGGCCGCCGGCGGAGCGGAGGCGGCCGGACCGGGCGGCGAGACGGACGCCCTGGCATGGGCGCGGGACGACCACGCCCGTGCCACTGCTCGCTGCGCGGAGCTCCGCAACCGGCTGGCCGCGGTGGAGCGCTCCGCGTCGGCGGACCGGTCCCGGGCGGAACCTGCGGACGGCGCGAGCCGCCCGGCGGCGGGTGAGGGCCCCGCCCCCGTTCCCCGGGGCCCGGTGGAGGGCGAGGCGGTTCCCGTGCCCGCCGCTGCTCCCGCGCCCAGGCGCAGGAAGGCGCGCGGGGCCCGCTTCGCCGGCCTGGACATCGAGGAGGAGGCCGAGTCGGCCGCGCTGCCGTCGGCCGCGCCTGTCCTGCCGTACCCCGCGCTCTCGGCCTCCGCCCCGCGCGGGGCCCGCTTCGGTGGGGCACCGGCCGAGGAGGGCCCTGCGCGGGCGTCCCGGACCGCGGGACCCGATCCGGCCGCACGCCAGGCCGCCGACGGTGCCGTGCAACTGCTCCTGCGGTTGCGTGCGGAGGGCCGCACCGGCGAGGCGCACGTCGTCCTCTGCGAGGCGGCGGCCTGGCCGCCCGACCGCCTACCGGTACTCGCCGGAGCTCTGCACGCGGCGGGCCTGGACGCCGACTGGGCCACCCTGCTCTGGGAGGTGTCCTCGCTGCCGCCCGCCGAACTCGCCGCGGCGGCCGCCTCGCTGACCGCCGCCGGCCGCCCCGACGACTGCGGCCAACTGCTGCGCCAGGGCGTGGCCCGACCCGCCGGCGAGATCGCCGACGCCGTGGTCGCCCTAGACCGGGCGGGTCTGGAATCCGAGGCGCGGGCGCTGCTGGGCGCCTTCGTCCGCGTACGGACCCCGCAGGACGCGGCCCGCATCGCCGAGGGCGGGCCCCGCCACCTCGTGCCACGGCTGCTCGCCGCCGCACGCGAGGTGTCGGCGGCGCGGGAATGGGACCTGGTGCACGCGCTGCGGGCGGCGGGCGTCGCGGCACCTTAGACCGGCCTGCCCCCGCCCGGCGCGGTGGACCGACCTGGCGCGGTGGGCTGCCCGGCGGTGTGACCGACCTGGCGCGGTGGACCGACCCGCCGGTGCCGTGTACCGCCCGTCCGGCGTGCGCGGCCGAGGCCGAACGCGTCCGGAAGCCGGAGCGCGGTCTGCCGCCTTGCGCGGGTCGTGGAGGCTACGCGTCGCCCATGCGCACGGGGTTGGGGAGATAAATCACAACAAACCCCCTATCGTCGTTCGAGGCATACCACACAAGTGGTACATGTCCCCCCAGTGATGTGGAGGCACCATGCTTACCAAGGAGTTCGCACTCACCGCGACACCCGCACAGACCACCACGCTGAGCGCACTGATGGCGGAGCCCGAGGCGGCCGTCAGCGACGCCCCGCTCTACACCCCCGAGGCCGCGGGCTTCCTGCTCGCCCTCCTCCTCCTG
The DNA here is from genome assembly GCF_042872025.1 of Streptomyces sp. NPDC005494. NCBI lineage: Bacteria > Bacillati > Actinomycetota > Actinomycetes > Kitasatosporales > Streptomycetaceae > Streptomyces > Streptomyces sp. NPDC005494. The sequence goes on along the minus strand of NZ_JBIAJR010000008.1, from coordinate 418,102 downwards.
TCTCCCAAGGAGCCGAAGGAGCCCCGGGGCAAGTGAGTTCCCACTCCGCATTCGCCGAGGCGGCCGACGCCCTGGCAATCGGTGTCCTCGGTGCCCTCAGCGGCACCGGGGGCGCCGTGCAGCTGGCGCGGTACGTCGACGACGCCCCCGACACCCTCGCGGCCCTGGCGGCCGTCCGGGTGCTCGGCGCCGACGTCTTCAGCCCTCATCTCCTCAAGGGCGACCCCCTCCAGGCGCAGGACGCGGCCGTCGTGGCCAAGGCGTTCGACGCGTTCCCCGCGTCCGACGCCCCCGAGGAGCCGGCGGTCGCCCACCGCGACCACGCCACCGCGGCCCTGCTCGCCCGGCTCACCGGGGACGACACCCTGCGGACGCTCGCGCCGGCACCGCCGGAGGATGCCGCCCTCGACCCCTCCAACGGCTGGAGCGGCTGGTGCGTCCGGATGGCTCAGCTCGCCCCGCTCGCGACACTCGGTCTCGACGGGCCGGTCCACGCGGCAGCCCGTGACGGGGTGCTGTCCCTGAGCCGCGGGGTCAGCCGCTCGATCCTGCGCCGTGACTTCCCCACCGCCCTGCGCCTCGTGCGGTGGCTCGCCTGGCTGCGGCACGAGGGCGCCGAACTGCCCCTGGACCCGGACGTCGCGGCCGAACACGCCTGGCTGGTGGGCGGGGCCGGCCCGCGTACCGCCCTGGACCTGGCGATCGCCCGGCACTTCCTCGAACAGCGGCCCGGCACGCCCCCCAAGGAGACGGCACGCCCATGACGACGATCCCCGAGCCGGTCACCCGGGCGGCCCGCAGCATGGCGGACCGTGCGCTGTCGTGGCTGCACGCCAACCGGAACCTCGGTGGCCTGCCACCGGGCACGACCGAGACCATGGCCGACCCCGACAGCGTCTACAAGCCCCTCGGGGAGACCACCCTCGCGGCCTCCCTGATCCTGCGCGACGGGGTCGCGGGCCCCGGCCGTCTGGCCGCCGCCCAGAGCCTGATGGATTTCACCTGGGAACAGTTCAGGCGCGGCGACATGATCTACGAACGCCAGCTCCGCCACACCCTGATGACGGATCCACTGGAGATGTACGCCCCCTTCGTCCGCTGCGGATACCGGCACGAAGGGCTCGACCACCTCCTCGCCCACCGTTCCCGGATGCGGTCGGCCGGCAGCGTGGAGGTCCTGCCCAACCGGCGCCTCGCCGTCGCCAACGCCGCCCGGATCGTGGGACTGCGGACCACGGACGACATGGGCGCACTCGCCGCGGCCACCTGGCTCGGCGCCCGTCCCGAGCCGTGGGCCATCAACTGGATCACGGCCTACGCGGTCACCCACACCGTCTTCCACCTCACCGACTGGGGCGGGAACCCGGGCGGGCTGCCGCCCGAACTCGCGGACTACGTACGTACCTGGCTCCCCGTATGGATCGACGTCTGGCGTGAGGTGGGCCAGTGGGACCTGGTCACGGAGCTGCTCGTCGTCGGGGCCTGCATCGAGGACCCGTACTTCCGGCCGGAGGACTGGGAGGCGGTCGCCGCGCTCCAGCACGAGGACGGGCTGGTGCCCCGCGACAGCGACCCCGTCGACGACGACCCGCAGCAGCGGTTCACCGACCACCAGCACACGGTCGTCGTCGCCGCCGTCGCCGGATCCGTCGCGCTCGCCAGGGCTGCGCAGCGGTGAAGCGGTGTCCCTGACCGCGGCCCTCCAGCCTCTGCTGGAGGCCGCCCGCGGCCCGGCCGCCGCGGTCGCGGCGGTGCGGGGCACCGAGCGCGCGGTGCTCTGCCGCGGGCCGGCCGGGGAGGGGGACCGGTTCGAGACGGGCTCGTTGACGAAGACCTTCACCGCCCTCCTGCTCGCGGAACTCGCCGCCCGGGGTGAGGTCCGCTACGGCGACCGGGCCGACCGCTACCTCCCGTTCCGGCTGCCAGGGCCGCCCCTCACCCTCCTTCACCTGGCCACCCACACCTCCGGCCTGCCCCGCCTGCCCCCGGGGCTCCTCGGCCGGGCGGTCCGCAGCGGATGGCTCACCAACCCCTACGCCGGTTTCTCCGAGGACGACCTGCTCGCCTCGCTGCGCCGCACCCCGCTGCGGCACAGACCGGGAAGCAGGGTGCACTACTCCAACTTCGGCGGAGGGCTCCTGGGCCATGTACTCGCCAGGGCGGCGGGCGGCACCGGCGGGGACTACGCGGCCCTGCTGGCCGAGCGCGTCACCGTGCCGCTCGGCCTGCACGACACGGACTGCGACCCCAACCGCCCCCAGCTGACCGGACATTGGCACGGCCGCTCCCGCCCCGCCCTGCTGATGCCCGGTCTGACCGCAGCGGGGGCGGTGCGGTCCAGCGCCCGGGACCTGCTGCGCGTCCTGACGTTGCTGCTGCACCCGGACACGGCTCCGGACCCCGTGCTGCGCACCGCGCTGACCGAGGTGCAGCGGCCACGGCTGAGCGTGCCGAGGACGGGTTCACGGCTGTGCCTCGTCTGGAACCTGCGTCCGCGTCCGGACGGCGCACTGCTCCACCACTCCGGCGGGACACGCGGCTTCACCGCCTTCGCGGGCTTCCTGCCCGCGTCGGGCACGGGGCTGGTGGCCCTCACGAACACGGCTCCCACGCCGCTCGCACCGTTCGTCCAGTCCGCTTACGGAGCTCTGTGCGGACTGGGTTCCACACCCTCCGGAAGGATGTGGACCGCTCGGGTATGAAACATGATCGACTCAGCCGGTTCACGGCGATGGTCTTGCCCCGTTGTGTGACGGGGCTTACGTTCTCCTCCTATGCACCGTGTCTACGGGCGTAGAGCACGCAGAGGCTCTCTGACGCCGCGTCGAAGGAGCAGCTCATGTCCCACGTCGTACGCGCCGCACTCGTCCAGGCGACCTGGACCGGCGACACCGAATCCATGATCGCGAAACACGAGGAACACGCTCGCGAGGCAGCCCGGCAGGGAGCCGCGATCATCGGCTTCCAGGAGGTGTTCAACGCCCCCTACTTCTGTCAGGTCCAGGAACCCGAGCACTACCGCTGGGCCGAACCCGTGCCGGACGGACCGACGGTCCGGCGCATGCAGGACCTGGCCCGGGAGACGGGCATGGTGATCGTCGTACCGGTCTTCGAGCTCGAACAGTCCGGTTTCTACTACAACACCGCGGCGGTGATCGACGCCGACGGCACGTACCTGGGAAAGTACCGCAAGCACCACATCCCGCAGGTCAAGGGCTTCTGGGAGAAGTACTACTTCAAGCCCGGCAACGTCGGATGGCCGGTCTTCGACACCGCGGTCGGCAAGGTCGGCGTCTACATCTGCTACGACCGGCACTTCCCGGAGGGCTGGCGGCAACTCGGGCTCAACGGAGCACAGTTGGTCTACAACCCCTCGGCCACCTCGCGAGGGCTCTCCGGCTATCTGTGGCAGCTCGAGCAACCCGCCTCCGCCGTCGCCAACGAGTACTTCATCGCCGCGATCAACCGGGTCGGCCAGGAGGAGTACGGCGACAACGACTTCTACGGCACGAGCTACTTCGTCGATCCGCGCGGCCAGTTCGTCGGTGAGGTGGCGAGTGACAAGGAGGAGGAACTCCTCGTACGGGACCTCGACTTCGGGCTGATCGAGCAGGTCCGCCAGCAGTGGGCCTTCTACCGGGACCGGCGTCCGGACGCGTACGACGGGCTGGTGGAGCCGTGACCGGACTGCACGAGCGGCACCTGGCCGTCAGCCCCGACTGGCTGGCCCTCTACTACCGGCAGCCCCTGGAGCTGACCCACGGCGAGGGCCGCCACGTCTGGGACGCGGACGGCAACCGCTACCTCGACTTCTTCGGCGGCATCCTCACCACGATGACCGCGCACGCCCTTCCCGAGGTGACCAAGGCCGTCGCCGAACAGGCCGGCCGCCTCATCCACTCCTCGACCCTCTACCTCAACCGGCCGATGGTCGAGCTCGCCGAGCGGATCGCCGCGCTCTCCGGGATCCCGGACGCCCGGGTCTTCTTCACCACCTCGGGCACGGAGGCCAACGACGCCGCCCTGCTCCTCGCCACCACCCACCGCCGCTCGAACCAGATCCTGGCGATGCGCAACAGCTACCACGGCAGGTCGTTCTCGGCGGTGTCCATCACGGGCAACAAGGCGTGGTCGACGACCAGTCTGTCGCCGCTGCAGACGCTGTACGTCCATGGCGGGGTCCGAAGCCGGGGGCCGTACGCGGAGCTCGACGACGCGCAGTTCGTGACGGCGTGCGTGGCCGACCTGGAGGACCTGCTGGGGCACACCAGGGGGGCCGCGGCGCTGATCGCCGAACCCGTACAGGGTGTCGGCGGGTTCACCGCACCGCCCGACGGGCTGTACGCGGCCTTCCGCGAGGTGCTGGACAGACACGGCATCCTGTGGATCTCGGACGAGGTGCAGACCGGCTGGGGGCGCACGGGCGACCACTTCTGGGGCTGGCAGGCACACGCTGCGAGCGGCCCGCCGGACATCCTCACCTTCGCCAAGGGGATCGGCAACGGCATGTCCATCGGCGGAGTCGTCGCCCGGGCCGACGTCATGAACTGCCTGGACGCCAACTCCATCTCGACGTTCGGCGGGTCCCCGGTCACCATGGCCGCCGGCCTCGCCAACCTCTCGTACCTGCTGGAGCACGACCTCCAGGGCAACGCCCGGCGGGTCGGCGGCCTGCTCATCGAGCGGCTCCGCGCCGTCGGCGCGGCGTCGGAGTCCGTGCGTGAGGTGCGCGGCCGAGGACTCATGATCGGTATCGAGCTGGTGCGGCCCGGCACCGACGAGGCCGATCCGGAGGCCGCGGCGGCCGTCCTGGAGGCCGCCCGCGCGGGCGGGCTGCTCATCGGCAAGGGAGGCGGCCACAACACCAGCGTCCTGAGGATCGCGCCGCCCCTCTCGCTGACCGTCGAGGAGGCCGAGGAAGGCGCCGCGATCCTGGGCGAGGCGCTGCGGGCGGCCGGATGACGGATCCGCGCCTCCTGTACAGCTTCGCCTCTCTCCCTCGGGAGGGGGAGCGCAATCCCTCGGCCGAGGGAGGACGGCGGGAGGTTCCGTGACGGACGCTGGGGCTCCAGGAAGGAAGGGGAAGCCCCGGTGGAGAGGAAGGCCCCGGCGCGGCGGCGTCGAGCGGTGCGCCCACGAACATCCGGCGCATCGGTGCCGCCCCGCGTGTACGAGCGCGGACCCCGACGGCCTCGCGCCGAAGGAGCCGGCCGGACGGACCGCGCGAGCGGGCCGCGGAGGAAGAGCAGCGTCTTCATCGGTGAGCAGCACCGGTATCGCCACAGCGAGGAGGGGTACATGAGCCGCACCGTCATCCACGGCGGCCTCGTCATCACCGCGTCGGACGAGATCCACGCCGACGTGCTCATCGAGGGCGGACGCGTCGCCGCCCTCGCCGCCCACGGCACCGACGCCGCCGCGGGGTGGACCGCCGAGCGGAGGATCGACGCCACCGGGAAGTACGTCATCCCGGGCGGTGTCGACGCCCACACCCACATGGAGATGCCGTTCGGCGGCACCCTCGCCTCGGACACCTTCGAGACGGGGAGCCGGGCCGCCGCCTGGGGCGGCACGACGACCTTCGTCGACTTCGCCATCCAGCCGAGGGGCGGCTCGCTCCGGGAGGGGCTCGACACCTGGCACGCGAAGGCGGACGGGCAGTGCGCCGTCGACTACGCCTTCCACATGATCATGTCGGACGTCAACGAGTCCTCGCTCAGGGAGATGGACAAGCTCGTCTCTCTCGGCATCAGCTCGTTCAAACTCTTCACCGCCTACCCAGGGGTCTTCCTCTCCGACGACGGCCAGATCCTCAGGGCCATGCAGCGCGCCGCATCGAACGGCGGGCTGGTCATGACCCACGCGGAGAACGGGCTCGCGATCGACGTCCTGGTGGAGCAGGCGCTCGCCCGGGGCGAGAGGGATCCGCGCTATCACGGCGAGGTGCGAAAGGCCCTCCTCGAGGCGGAGGCGACGCACCGTGTGATCCGGCTCAGCCAGGTGGCGGGAGCCCCCGTCTACGTGGTGCACGTCTCGGCGCGGGAAGCCGTCGCCGAGCTGGCGCGAGCCCGTGACGAGGGGCTGCCCGTCTTCGGTGAGACGTGCCCGCAGTATCTCTTCCTGTCCACGGACAATCTGGCGGAGCCGGATTTCGAAGGCGCGAAGTACGTGTGTTCCACACCTCTGCGCCCGAAGGACCATCAGGAAGCGCTCTGGCGAGGCCTGCGGACGAACGATCTGCAGGTGGTCTCGACCGATCACTGCCCGTTCTGTTTCAAGGGACAGAAGGAGCTGGGGCGCGACGACTTCTCCAAGATCCCCAACGGCATGCCGGGGGTCGAGAACCGCATGGACCTGCTCCACCAGGCGGTGGTCGACGGCCACATCAGCCGGCGCCGCTGGATCGAGATCGCCTGCGCGACACCGGCCAGGATGTTCGGGCTCTATCCGAAGAAGGGGACCATCACCCCCGGTGCTGACGCCGACATCGTGGTCTACGACCCGCACGCCGAGCAGGTCATCTCCGCCGAGACGCACCACATGAACGTCGACTACTCCGCGTACGAGGGAAAGCGTGTGACGGGCCGGGTGGAGACGGTGCTCTCGCGGGGCGTCCCGGTGATCGAGGAGCGCGCCTACGTGGGGCACGCCGGACACGGCGCCTACGTGCCGAGAGGGATCTGCCAGTACACGAACTGAGCTCGTGGCCACCGGCTCGGCGCGGTCGGCGGCCGTCCGCCCGGTGGCCGTAAGCCCGGCGGCCGTCCGCCCGGTGGCCGCCGGCCCGGCCCGGCCCGGCCGGGAGCGTCGCCCGCGACTCGTGCTTCCCGGCAGTCGCGGGCGAGCCGGCGGGCCGGGCGTCATCACTACGCGCGCGTCATGCGCAGTCATTCGAGTAGGAGCATCTGTCATGGATTTCGGACTCGTCCTCCAGACCGACCCGCCCGCCTCGGCCGTGGTGGGGCTCATGCGCCGGGCGGAACGCAACGGCTTCCGCTACGGCTGGACCTTCGACTCGGCCGTGCTGTGGCAGGAGCCCTTCGTCATCTACAGCCGGATCCTGGAGCACACGGACCGGCTCATCGTCGGCCCGATGGTCACCAACCCTGGCACCCGCACCTGGGAGGTCACCGCTTCCACCTTCGCCACGCTCAACGAGATGTACGGCAACCGCACCGTCTGCGGCATCGGACGCGGCGACTCGGCGATGCGGGTGGCCGGGCGCAGACCCAACACCCTGGCCAGACTCGGTGAGGCCATCGAGGTGATCCGCGACCTCGCCGAGGGTCGCGAAGCCACCGTGGACGGCCAGCCGGTCCAGATCCCCTGGGTCAAGAACGGCAGCCTGCCCGTCTGGATGGGAGCGTACGGCCCCAAGGCCCTGGCGCTGGCCGGGCAGAAGGCCGACGGTTTCATCCTCCAGCTGGCCGACCCCTACCTCACCGAGTGGATGGTCAAGGCGGTGCGTGACGCCGCAGCCGAGGCCGGCCGTGACCCGGACGCGGTCACCATCTGCGTGGCCGCGCCCGCGTACGTCGGCGACGACCTGGACCACGCACGCGAGCAGTGCCGCTGGTTCGGCGGCATGGTCGGTAACCACGTGGCCGACCTCGTCTCCCGGTACGGGGAGCACTCCGGCGTCGTACCCGACGCTCTCACCGAGTACATCGCGGGGCGCTCGGGTTACGACTACAGCCATCACGGCCGCGCCGGGAACCCGGACACGGCCTTCGTCCCCGACGAGATCGTCGACCGGTTCTGCCTGCTGGGTCCGCCAGAGGCCCATATCGAGAAGCTCCGGGTCCTGCGCGACCTGGGCGTCGACCAGTTCGCCGTCTACAACATGCACGACGCACGGGAGACGACCATCGACGCCTACGGTTCGACGATCATCCCCGCGCTCTCCGACTGACCGCCCTCAGACGCCGTCCGGCCGATCGTCCGGGAACGCCTGACGGCCCGCGCAGCCGCCGCACGCGCAGCACAGCCGCGTCCCGTACGCACGGCGCGTCCCGTACGCACGGCGCGTCCCGTACGTACAGCGCGTCCCGTACGCACAGTGCGTCCCGCGCGTCGCGGCACGTCTCGCCCCACGCCCCGCACGGCACCTCATGCGCAACCCGCACGCGGCGCTCGCCCCACGCCCCACGCCCCGCACGGCACATCCCCCGAGCGAAGGGTCAAGCCAGGATGACCGCAACAGTCCCGCCCGTTCCACCGTCCGTCCCCGGGGAGCCGATAGCCGACCCGGAGGGCCGCATCGAGCTCGCCCCGGGAACCGTTCCCGCAGACTCGCCCTTCGTCAACGACGACCTGCTGCCTGTTCCGCTGGAGCGGCGCCGATGGACGACGTACAACTTCGCGGCCCTGTGGATCGGGATGGCGCACAACATCCCGTCCTGGCTGCTGGCCTCCGGTCTCGTCGCACTCGGCATGGACTGGAAGCAGGCCGTCTTCACGATCGCGCTGGCCAACCTGATCGTGCTCGCCCCGATGCTGCTGACCGGGCACGCCGGCCCCAAGTACGGCATTCCGTTCCCCGTGCTCGCCCGGGCCTCCTTCGGGCTGCGGGGCGCCAACCTGCCGGCGCTGATCCGGGCCGCGGTCGCCTGTGCGTGGTTCGGGATCCAGACATGGATCGGCGGCGTCGGGATCTTCACGCTGCTGGGCAAGATCTTCGGCGGCTGGGCCCAGGCCGGTGAGATCGGCGGGCAGCCCTGGACCCTCTGGCTCTGCTTCGTCCTCTTCTGGGCACTGGAACTTGCCATCATCTACCGGGGCATGGACACCCTGCGCCGCTTCGAGAACTGGGCGGCACCCTTCGTCCTCGTCGGCGCGGTCGTCCTGCTGGTGTGGATCGCGGTCAAGGCGGGCGGCTTCGGCCCGCTCCTGGACCAGCCGTCCGCGCTCGGCTGGGGTGCCGACTTCTGGCCGGTCTTCTTCCCGTCACTGATGGGCATGATCGCCTTCTGGTCCACACTCTCCCTGAACATCCCCGACTTCACCCGCTTCGGCGCCGGTCAGCGCGCGCAGATCCGGGGCCAGTCGCTCGGCCTGCCGACGACGATGACCTTCTTCGCACTGCTCTCCGTCTTCGTCACCTCAGGCTCACAGGCCGTGTACGGGGAGGCGATCTGGGATCCGGTCCAGCTCGTCGCCAAGACGGACAACGTCTTCGGACTGCTCTTCGGTCTGATCACCGTGCTGATCGCGACCATCTCCGTGAACATCGCGGCGAACGTCGTGTCACCGGCGTACGACCTGGCCAACCTCGCGCCCCGGATCGTCAACTTCCGTACGGGCGCTCTGATCACCGGCGTGGTCGGTGTCCTGATCATGCCGTGGAAGCTGACCGAGACGCCCGAGCTGTACATCTTCACCTGGCTGGGGCTGGTCGGCGGCCTGCTCGGCACGGTCGCCGGCATCCTGATAGCCGACTACTGGATCATCCGCCGCACCGTGCTCCACCTGCCTGACCTCTATCTGGCAGGAGGCCGCTACTGGTACACCGGCGGATGGAACTGGCGCGCCGTCGTCGCCTTCGTGGTCGGGGGCGTCCTCGCGGTGGGCGGTTCCCACTCGGCCCCGGGCAAGGGCCCGTTTCCCGCCGACGGCCTGATACCGCTGCTCGAACCGCTCGCCGATTACGGCTGGGCGGTCGGGCTGGCCTCCTCGCTGGTGTTGTACGCACTGCTGAGCCGCGGAGTCAGGACTGCGACGGAGCCCGGCCGAGCAGGGCGCTGACGTCCACCGTCTCGTCGGCGGGCGGAGTGGCCGTGGGCACCGGCTTGTCGAAGCCGGAGAAGTCCACGGCCGCGTCCGCGCCGTCTCCCGTCACGGTGATCCGCACAGGGAGGTGCTTGCCGCCGGTGTCGACGTAAGCCGTCAGCCGGTGGTCGTGCACGGTCCGGGTGACCGGGATCGTGCGTACGCCGTCGACCGTGGTGACCTCGCCCTTGGTGAACGTACCCACGGCCGTGTCCGTGTTGTCCGAGACCAGTTCCCGGAAGGTGTCCAGGTCGCAGGCGTCCACCACCGGCCGCAGCCGGGAGTCCGAGGCGTCGCCCTTCATGTACCGGCCGTTGAGGACGGCGTCGAAGGCCGAGCCGCCGACAGGGACCTGGTTCTTCCAGAAGTCCGCGTCGGGCTTCAGCCAGACCGCGTCGCCCCGCTTGATGATCTCGACCTTGCCCTGGTCCTTGCCCAGGTCCACATCGCCCGCGCAGTTGCCGGCGCGGTCCAGTGTGAGGTCGGCCGTCATCGCCGACCGGTCCTTCCCGAGGTCGCCCTGGGCGTGCAGATGTACGGACCTCACGTCGAGCAACGCGTCGCGCGAGCGGTCGACGATCTGCTCTGCGGGCAGCGACTCGATGTCGTCGTCCGCCCGGGCCGCCGTGCCGCTGGTGACCGCGAGCACGACCACCGCGGCGCAAGCGGCTGCGCGGGCGGCGAAGCGCTGGGTTGCCACGGCGCCTCCCTCGGAGAACATCTCTGTCCTGGGCCTGCCCGCGTGACGTCGTCGAGCCGGTGGCCCTCCTGACGAGCCTACGCCCGCCGCCTGTCGCATGCGCGGTGCGCGGTGCGTACGCAGGGTGAAGTCCGGTGAGCCTTCGGCGGCGGGCGGCGGGCGGCGGGCGGCGGGCTGCGGGCGGCGGGCACGGTGACGAGCCTCTGCGCTGCGTTCCGCCACGAGGCGCGTCACCGGCCAGGCGGTGGAACGGGCGGAGTCACGGGCGGTGCCCCTGCCGCTCCGGCAGCTTCGGGCGCGGGGACGCGGGGCCCGAAGCGACCGGCGGCGCCTCGTCGGCCCGTGAGCGGAACGTCCGGCGATAGGCGTCCGGCGGCACCCCGAGGGCGCGGTTGAAGTGGCGGCGCAGCGTCGTCGCCGTCCCCATTCCCGTCGAGCGCGCGATCGTGTCGATGTCGTCGTCCGTCCTCTCCAGGAGTTCCTGCGCGTGGCGGATGCGCTGGGCCAGCAGCCACTGGAGCGGGGTGGTGCCGGTGGCCGCGCGGAAATGGCGGCCGAGGTGGCGGGAGCTCATGCGCGCCTGGCGGGCGAGGTCCTCCACCGACAGGGGCTGGTCGAGGCGCTCGATGATCCAGGGGAACAGGGCGGTGAGCGGATGATCGTTCTGGTCGGGGACAGGAGCGGTGACGAACTGGGCCTGGCCACCGGCCCGGTGCGGTGGGACGACCAGCCGACGGGCGACCGTGTTGGCGATCGCCGAGCCGTGGTCGAGACGGACGAGGTGGAGACACAGGTCGAGGGCGGCGGACTTGCCCGCGGAGGTGAACACGGTGCCGTGGCGCAGGTACAGGACGTCCGGGTCGACGTCGATCGCGGGATGGCGTGCGGCGAGGACGTCCGTGTGGGCCCAATGGGTGGTGGCGCGCCTGCCGTCCAGGAGACCGGCGGCGGCGAGGACGAAGGCGCCCGTACACAGGGAGACGATGCGGGCGCCCGCGTCATGAGCGGCCCGCAGTGCGGTGAGGAAACTCCGCGGCGGGGTTACGTCGACATCGGCCCAGCCCGGAACGATCACCGTGTCGGCATGCCGCAGGTGGTCCAGGCCGTGGTCCGGGGTGAGGCGGAAGTGACCCAGCCGGACGGAGTGCGGCGCACAGACCGCCAGTTCGTACCACGGGACGGTGACGGTGCCGGGGACGGATCCGAACACCTCGTAGGCAACGGAGAGTTCGTAGTGCAGCATCCCGTCCGTGACGGCCAGCGCGACAGAAGTCATGTCCGGAATTGTATGGGGCGTGTCGTTCCGGACACTCACGATCTGGTTATCGACACGGCAAGAATGGCTGCTGGTTGACCGGTTCGAGGGGCGGAGAGCGTGATGACTGCACGACAGATGGTCGCGGTGTACGGCGCGTACGGGCACACCGGGCGGTTCGTGGTGGCCCAGCTCGTGGCACGCGGCTTCGAGCCGGTGCTGGTGGGGCGCGACGCCCGCAAGCTGGCGGAACTGGCCCAGGATCACCCAGGTCTCGACACGAGACCGGCCGGGGTGGAGGACCCCGGCGCGCTCGACCGCGCGCTGACGGGGGTCGCGGCCGTCGTCAACTGTGCGGGGCCCTTCGCCCTCACCGCCGCCCCGGTGATCGAGGCCGCTCTGCGGGCAGGCGTCCCGTACCTCGACGTCGCCGCGGAGATCGAGGCCAACACCGACACGTTCGCGCACTTCGCGGAGCCCGCACGTGAGGCCGGTGCGGTGGTCGTGCCCGCGATGGCCTTCTACGGCGGGCTCGGCGACCTCCTGGTCACCGCCGCGATGGGCGACTGGACGGAGGCCGACGAGGTTCACATCGCCTACGGACTGAACAGCTGGCACCCCACGCCGGGTACGCGCCTCGCGGGCAAGGTGTCGGCCGAGCGGCGGGGTGGGCGCCGGGTGCGGTTCACCCGGGGCCGGCTGGAGTACCACGGCGACGACCTGCCCACCCTCGAGTGGCCGTTCCCCGAGCCGATGGGGCTGCGGTCCGTCGTCGGAGAGTTCACGATGGCCGACGTCGTCACCGTCCCCCGTCATCTGGCCGTCCCCGAGGTGCGCACCTACATGACGACGGAGGCGGCCGGCGGCGTGGGCTCCCCGGACACGCCCACGCCGACCGCCGTCGACGAGCACGGGCGGTCGGGACAGACGTTCGTCGTCGACGTCGTGGTGCGTCGCGGCGGAGTGGAGCGCGGCATGGTCGCCTCCGGACAGGACATCTACGCCGTGACGGCGCCCCTCGTCGTCGAGGCGGTGGTCCGCGTCCTCGACGGGCGCGTCCGGTGCGGGGGAGTCGCCTCGGCCGGCGAGATCTTCGACGCGCCCGGCTTCCTGAGGTCCCTGGCGCCGCACATCACCGTGGCGTCGCGCCGGTAGAGGTGCACCGCCACGAGCTGTTGCGCGGGGCCCCGCAGGTGCCCCGGCGCGCCGTCCCGTCACGGCGGCGCCGCGGGGAACCACCCTGGTCACGGCGTGGTGGGGAGGGATTCACCCCACCTGGCGAGCGCACGCCCGCGTACGCTTGCGGGCGCGGGCGGCCCGGTGTACGGAGGGTGAGGTTCGGTGCTGTTTTCGGCTACGGACCGTGGGGGAGAGCAGCCCTGAAGATCACCGGAACTCGACCGGAATCAAAGGGGAGACATGAAGCAGCTGTTCCAGGGGACCGCCGTCCGCTCACTGGCGCGTGGTGCCGCCGTCGCCGGTCTGGCCCTCGCACTCGGAGCCATGACCACCGGTGCCGTCGCCGCGGCTCCCACCGCCATCCCGCCGGGGCTGTCCTGCCACACCGGCAAGCACGCCATCGACGACTACACCGGCTACGCGCTCTGCAAGAACAACGGCTCGTCCACACAGACCTTCTGGGTCCACCTGGTCTGCGGCTGGTCGCCCGACGTCGACGGGGAGCACGTCACGCTCGCTCCGGGCCAGTCCGGGCAGTCGACCGCTCATTGCGCCGGTCTCGGTACGGGCATCGGCGAGATCCACGTACGCCCGTAGGGCTCGACGGTCGTGGACCCGTCTTCCGCGCCGCGGGGAGACGGGTCCCGTCCCGCGTGCGGCGTGCTTGAGTGGGCCCCCCGGTCTCGTTACTCTCCAGTAGACCCGCTCGGGCGACCCTGGGGCGGACCTGGGGGCAGCGCGCTCCGGCGGCGGCGAGAGGCGGTGGCGATGTCCTCAGCGGAGCACGCGGAGCGGACCGGGCCGGGCAGGCCCGAGGACCCGCGCGCACAGCCCGACCCGCGGGCCCCGGCCTACCGGGACGTACAGCTCGACGGGCACGACCGGTCCGGCCGGGACGTACAGCCTGACGGGCACGACCGGTCCGGCCGGGACGTGTGGCCGGGGCGGTCCGTGCAGCCCGCCGCGCCCGTCCCGCCCCTCGCTCCCGGACTCGCGGAGTGCGCGCAGGGACTGGCCGAGGGCGCAACGACGTCGTCGGCACTGGTCGCCGACGCGTTCGCACGCATCGAGGCGAGCCACGGCCCCCTCAACGCCTTCCGTCAACTGCGCGCGGAGGCCGCGCTCGCCGAGGCCGCCGACGCCGACCGGCGGCTCGCCGCAGGGGAGAGGCTGCCCCTGCTCGGCGTGCCGGTCGCCGTCAAGGACGACACGGACGTGGCCGGCATGCCCACCTACTTCGGCTGCGACGGAGCGCTGCCGCCCGCCGACGCCGACAGCGAGGCCGTGCGCAGGCTGCGCGCGGCCGGGGCCGTGATCGTCGGTAAGACCAACTCCTGCGAGCTGGGTCAGTGGGCCTTCACGGAAGGGCCCGCGTTCGGTGTCACCCGCAACCCGTGGAGCACCGCCCACACCCCCGGCGGTTCCTCGGGAGGTTCGGCGGCGGCGGTCGCCGCCGGGCTCGTCCCCGCCGCGCTGGGCTCGGACGGGGCCGGATCCATTCGTATCCCCGCAGCCTGGACCCACCTCGTCGGCATCAAACCGCAGCGCGGCCGGATCTCCGTGCACCCGCAGAGCGACGCCTTCCAGGGGCTCACCGTCAACGGCCCCCTCGCCCGTACCGTCGCCGACGCGGCTCTCCTCCTGGACGCCGCGGCGGGAGCGCACCCCGGGGACCCCCACCGGCCGCCCGCTCTCGACGCGTCCGCGGCGGCCCGACGCGAGCCCGGCAGGCTGCGCATCGCGCTCTGCCTGACGCCCCCGCTCACCCTCACCCGCAACGCGCCGCACCCCGAGGTCGTGCGTGCGGTGACCGCGCTCGCCGACGTACTCGCCCGGCTCGGCCACCACGTCGAGGAGGCCCGCCCCCGCTTCGGGCTCATCGGTCTCTCCTTCGTCCCCCGGGCCACGGCCGGCATCGCCGAACTTGCCGCGCGGCACCCCGACCCCGGGCTCCTGGACCCGCGCACCCGCAGCGCCCTGCGCACGGGGACGCGTCTCGGCGGCCGGATCGTACGGGCGGCACGTGCGCGGGAGGTGCGCCAGCACGCCAGGATCGGCGCCTTCTTCGACACCTCGCGCGGCGGACGGGTCAACGGGTACGACGTGCTGCTCACCCCGACCACGGCGGCCCCGCCGCCGCGCGTCGGGGCGTTCGACCACCTCAGCGCCTTTCGGACCGACCTCGCCATGACCTCGGCGTGCCCCTACGCCTGGCCCTGGAACGTCCTCGGATGGCCCGGGGTCAATGTCCCGGCGGGCTTCACGGACGACGGTCTGCCGCTCGGCGCCCAGCTGCTCGGCCCCTCCCGCAGCGAGGCCCGGCTCATCTCGCTCGCCGCTCAGCTGGAGGCCGACCGCCGATGGTACGAGCACCGGCCGCCGGCCCACGGGGTACCACAGGCCGGCCCGGCAGACGGGCGGTGACCACCCCAGCCCGCCCCCAGCGCATCCCGCCCCCGGGGAACAGGTGTCATGGGCCCCGCGGGACGGGAACCACGGGCCCGCCGGACAGGAGTGAGGCGTTCCGCCGGAATGGGCGCGGGCCACTGTGGAGAGGGGGCCGGTCACGAGATATCTTGATGTCAAGCAATGTTGCAGACGTGGAGCGGAGCACCCGGTGACTGACTCGACCATCATCTATACGCACACCGACGAGGCCCCTGCCCTGGCGACGTACTCGTTCCTGCCTGTCATCGAGGCGTACGCCTCGACCGCGGGTGTCACGGTGGAGCGCCGCGACATCTCCCTGGCGGGACGGATCATCGCCGGCTTCCCGGAGCGTCTCAAGGCCGACCAGCGTATCGATGACGCGCTCGCCGAGCTCGGTGAGCTGGCCAAGACTCCCGGCGCGAACATCATCAAGCTGCCCAACATCTCGGCCTCGATCCCGCAGCTGAAGGCCGCGATCGCAGAGCTGCAGGAGCAGGGCTACGCGCTTCCGGACTACCCGGACGACCCGCAGACCGACGAGGACAAGGACGTCCGCGCGCGGTACGACAAGGTCAAGGGCAGCGCGGTGAACCCCGTCCTGCGTGAGGGCAACTCCGACCGCCGCGCTCCCGCGTCGGTCAAGAACTACGCCAAGGCCCACCCGCACCGCATGGGCGCCTGGTCCGCCGACTCCAAGACGAACGTCGCCACGATGGGCGTCGACGACTTCCGCTCGACCGAGAAGTCCGTCGTCGTCTCCGAGGCCGGTTCGCTGCGCATCGAGCTCGCGGGCGACGACGGCACCACCACCGTGCTGCGCGAGTCCGTCCCGGTCCTCGCGGGCGAGGTCGTGGACGCGGCCGTCATGCGCGTCGCCGCGCTGCGTGAGTTCTTCACCGCCCAGGTCGCGCGCGCCAAGGCCGAGAACGTCCTGTTCTCCGTGCACCTGAAGGCCACGATGATGAAGGTCTCCGACCCGATCATCTTCGGCCACGTGGTCCGCGCCTTCTTCCCGAACACCTTCGCGAAGTACGGTGACGTGCTCGCCGCGGCCGGCCTGACCCCGAACGACGGTCTCGGCGGCATCCTCAAGGGGCTCGACTCCGTGGACGCCGGCGCCGAGATCAAGGCGTCCTTCGAGGCCGAGCTCGCCGAGGGCCCCGCCCTGGCCATGGTCGACTCCGACAAGGGCATCACCAACCTGCACGTGCCGAGCGATGTCATCGTCGACGCGTCCATGCCGGCCATGATCCGTACGTCCGGCCACATGTGGGGCCCGGACGGCAACGAGGCCGACACCATCGCCGTCCTCCCGGACAGCAGCTACGCCGGCGTCTACCAGGTCGTCATCGACGACTGCCGCGCCAACGGTGCCTTCGACCCGTCGACCATGGGTTCCGTACCCAACGTCGGTCTGATGGCGCAGAAGGCCGAGGAGTACGGCAGCCACGACAAGACCTTCGAGATCCCCACCACCGGCACGGTGCGGGTCGTCGACGGCAAGGGCGACGTCGTGCTGGAGCAGGCCGTCGGCGCGGGTGACATCTTCCGGATGTGCCAGACCAAGGACCTGCCGATCCAGGACTGGGTCAAGCTCGCCGTCACCCGTGCCCGCGCGACCGGCAACCCGGCCGTGTTCTGGCTCGACGAGGGCCGCGCGCACGACGCCAACCTCATCGCCAAGGTCAAGACCTACCTGGCCGACCACGACACCGAGGGCCTGGACATCTCCATCCGGACCCCGGAGGAGGCGACCGCGTTCTCCCTGGAGCGCATCCGCCGTGGTGAGGACACCATCTCGGTCACCGGCAACGTCCTGCGTGACTACCTCACCGACCTCTTCCCCATCCTCGAGCTGGGCACCAGCGCGAAGATGCTCTCCGTCGTCCCGCTCATGAACGGCGGCGGTCTGTTCGAGACGGGCGCCGGCGGCTCCGCGCCCAAGCACGTCCAGCAGCTGGTCAAGGAGGACTACCTCCGCTGGGACAGCCTCGGTGAGTTCCTGGCCCTCGCGGTCAGCTTCGAGCACCTGGCCACCACCACGGACAACCCGCGCGCCAAGGTGCTCGCCGACACCCTGGACAAGGCCACGGGCACGTTCCTCAACGAGGACAAGTCCCCGAGCCGCAAGCTCGGCGGCATCGACAACCGCGGCAGCCACTTCTACCTGGCGCTCTACTGGGCCCAGGAGCTGGCGAAGCAGACCGACGACGCCGCGCTCGCCGAGGCGTTCGGACCGCTCGCGAAGACGCTGTCCGAGCAGGAGCAGACCATCGTCGACGAGCTGATCGCCGTCCAGGGCAAGCCGGTCGACATCGGCGGTTACTACCAGCCCGACCCGGCGAAGGCGGAGGCCGTCATGCGTCCGTCGGCCACCTTCAACAAGGCCATCGCCACCCTCGGCTGATTCCGGCCGCGTCCACGGACACGGCACCACGCCTGACGGCCGTCCTGCCGGGCCATTGCGCCCGTCAGGACGGCCGTCCGCGTTCCCGGACCCCTGCCGGACGGAGGGCCGCTGTCCGCGTTCCCGTGCTGTCGACGGACGGCCGGGGCCGGGCCGGGGCGGGAGCCGGCGGGACGGCCGGGGCCGAACCGGGGCGGGAGCCGGGTGGGCCCGCGACGCACCGGTCGAGGCACCCGTCGATCAGCCGAACGGATGACCCCCGGGTCAGCCGTTGTGCACCCCGCGGGCCGACCGGACGGCCGACGACGGCGGCGCGGTGGGTGGCGGAGGCTGGGTGCACCGCGCGGGAACGCGCCCCGGCGCCGGTTCTCCGGCGGGGCGGGGCCAGTCCCGCCGAAGAACCGGAACCACGACGTGACACGGAGGTGCCCGCGATGACGCCCAGGGCCGAAGAGGCGTATCCCTCCGGCGGTGCCGCTGCTCCACGGCTCCCGTCCACCGGGCCTCGCCGGACCGGACGGTCCCGGCCCCGGGTGCGCGGACGCTCGGCGGTCCTGACGGCAGCCCTCCTCCTCGTCGTGACGCTCGCCGGGTGCGCGGCGGACGGCGAGGTCCGGGCAAGCCCTTCCGAGGTGTCCCCTCCGTCCGACGCACCGAGCGCCCCGTCCGACGCATCGAGCGCCGCGTCCGACGCATCGAGCGCCGCGTCCGACGCACCGAGCGCCCCGCCCGCGGGCCGAGGGCCCGCCGGTACGCTCGTGGTCGCCGATTTCGGCGCGGACACGGTGACGTTCCTCGACCCCTCCGAGCCGGACGGCGGGTCGGCCCTGGGATCGGTGGAGGTCGGCACAGCCCCCTACGGGATCGCGCTCGGCGACGACGGGACCGCGTGGGTGGCGACCGCCGAGGGCGTGGCCGTCGTGGACACCACCACCCGTGAGCGCACCGCGCTGATCCCGTACGAGACCGACACCGGCCCGGTGACGACCGGTGAATACCGGGGCGGCGGCATGGGCATCACGCTCTCGCCCGACGGCCGCCGCGCCTACGTCGGCGTGAACGTGCCGGGAGGCGACGGCGTTCTGGAGGTCGTCGACACCCGGCTCCGCGAGGTGATCGCCACCGTTCCCGTCGGACGCAGGCCTTTCGACGTCGACATTTCGCGCGACGGCCGGCACGTCTACGCGACCGGCCACGACTCCTTCGACGTCACGGTGGTCGACGCGAGCACCTGGAAGAGCCGTCGCATCGAGGTGGCGCCGTACGGTACGGAGGGCGGGCTCGGGTCCTGGCTCAAGCCGCACTACGCGGCCGTACGCCCCTCCGACGGCGCCCTTCTCCTCCCCTTCGAGGGAGAACGCCTCGCGGTGGTCGAACCGGACACCGGGCGGACCCGCATCGCGCGCATGACCGCCGACACGCACCAGCACGGAGTCGCCGTCACGGCGGACGGCACCCTCTACGTGGTCGGGACCGGCCCGATCGATCCGGCCGAGGACGAGGGTCCGTCCCTGACCGTCAGGGCACCCGGCGGTGACGAACGGGTGATCCCGCTCGACGGACCCCACGAGGACGTGGCCGTGTCGGCCGACGGCCGGACCGCGTACGTCTCGGGCGGCTTCACCCGGGACGGCTACTGGAACGGCCTCAGCGTCGTCGACGTGACGTCGGGAGAGGTGACCCGTCTGCTGGTCGGCGAGCGCCCGCTGGGCATCGCGGTGCTGTGAGCCGGCCGGCTTCGTCCGGCCCTCTGCGGACCAGGGGCCGGGCCGGGACCGGCCGGGGGAGTCCCATGGACAGAGCGACAGCCGGCTGACACGCTTTTCGACGTACGAGCACGCGAACCCAGGGCGACACCTGCCACGGACCTGGTGCGAGGAATGAGAACGCGCATGACGACCCTCCCCCTGACCGACGCCGAACTCCGGCATGTGGAGCGAGCCGTGGAACTCGCCGAAGAGGCACTCCGCGCCGGGGACGAGCCCTTCGGCTCGGTCCTGGTGGACGGCGAAGGACAGGTCGTACGGGAAGCACGCAACCTGGTCCGCACGGCCGGGGACCGCACCCAGCACCCCGAGTTCGAGCTCGCCCGCTGGGCCGCCGGCCGGCTGGAACCGGAGGAGAGGGCCCGCTGCGTGGTGTTCACGTCCGGCGAGCACTGCGCGATGTGTGCGGCGGCGCACGGCTGGGCGGGCCTCGGGAGGATCGTCTACGCCCATTCGTCCGCCGAGCTCACGCAATGGCTGGGCGAGCTCGGCGTCGCACCGTCACCGGTGCGCCCGCTGAGCATTCAGGAGGTCGTACCGGCCCTGGACGTCCAGGGGCCCGTACCGGCTTTCACCGACCGGTTGCGGACGATGCACCGGGACCTGCACACCCGGGACCGAAGCCGGCCCTGACAGGGCGGACCGAACGCGGCCCGTCCTGATACCTGGTACCGCAGCCGGCCCGACAGCCCGCTGGGGTCGAAGCCCTGTCGCCTGGCGCCGTCGGAGCGTGAGGCGACTGCCGCCGCCGTCAGAACGCGTAGCGGATCGGCAGCCACGGCGCGTGCGTGTGCACCAGACGGCGTACGGTCTCGACCGCCTCCGCCTTGACGGCGTTGCGGTAGCGCACGTTCAGGCTGCCGTTCTCCGAGCGCTTGGCCTGCTGGAGCTCGGGGCGCCAGATGGCGTCCTCGGCGCTCGGGTGCCAGGCCATGTTGACGTCGTGCAGGTCCCGGTTGTGCGTCAGCATGATCACTTCGGCGGCCGCCTGGTCCTTGACCGAGCGGGGCAGCACGTCGTCCATGGTGCGGAGCAGCTGGGCCCAGGCGTCCTCCCAGCCGGGCCTGATGACCACGGGGGAGAAGTTGAAGTGCACCTCGTAGCCGGCCTCGACGAAGTCCGCCGCCGCCTCGATGCGCTGCTGGACCGGGCTGGTGCGGATGTCCAGCAGGCGGGAGTCGTCCGCCGGCATGAGTGAGAACCGCACACGGGTACGGCCCCGGGGGTCGAGCCGCAGGAGGTCGGGGTTGACGAACTTGGTCGCGAACGACGCCTTGGCGGTCGGCCAACGGGTGAAGGCGCGCACCAGATCAGCGGTGTTCTCGCTGATCAGGGCATCGACCGCACAGTCGTTGTTCTCTCCGATGTCGTAGACCCAGGCGCTCGGATCGCACTGGTTCGGCTCCTTCTTCGGTCCCTGGGCGATCACATGACGCCGCACCTTGTGGATGAGGGCGTCGATGTTCGTGAAGACGGTGATCGGATTGGCGTAGCCCTTGCGCCGTGGCACGTAGCAGTACGCGCACGCCATGGCGCACCCGTTCGCGGCGCCGGGAGCGATCCAGTCCGCCGACCGGCCGTTGGGCCGTACGGTCAGGGTCTTCTTCTCCCCGAGCACCAGCACCGTGCTCTTGATCCGTACCCAGCGCTCGGCGTTTCCCTTGTTGCCGTGCAGCTCAGGGATGCGCCAGTGGGAGTCCGTGGGGACGACCTCGGCGTCCGGGTACTGCGCGAGGACCTGCCGGCCCCTCGGTGAGGCCGCCGCGGCGGGCTCGGCGTGGATCTCCCGCACGGCCAGCATCCTGCGGGCTTCCTCGGAGTCGCGGAAGAGCGGTCCCGCCGGACCGCCGGTGTCGGGTCCGCCGAGGACGTCATCGAGGCCGAACAGACCGTCCTGGGCTGGTTCCGGCTCGTCGGAGGAGCGGGGGACGTTCATGGGTGCTCCAGGATCTGTCACTCGGGGACCGGTGGCGGGCATGCTCCCCGGCTGCCGGGCCGGGCCCCGGGCGCCCACGACCGCACGGCTCGGCCCGGAGGCGAACCCGCGGGCAACGGGCCCTGTGGTCCAGGCTAATCGCTCCCCACGGCGCCCCGGGCGCACGATAACCCGGGCACGTCACGTCCCGTCCCCTCGCTCCCCACGGCGCCCGGCGCACGATGACCAGGGCACGTCACGTCCCGTCCCCTCGACGACGCACGGGGGAGGGCCCGCCACGGCTCGTATCCTCGGGCGCATGACGTCAGGCACCACCGGGCACGAACCGGACCACGTCACGCTCCGCCAGATCCTCGCCTACGACGAGGACGGCGTCCTGCGCCTCCTGCTCGCCCCCGCCGGGCAGGACGCGGCGGTCCTCGGCGTGATCATCGGCGACGAGGGGGCGACCAGGCCGCACGACGGACGGATCGTCCTGGCGGCGGGCCTCCCGCCCGGCCCGGAGGCCGCGCCCGCCACCGTGCGGGAAGCCGCCCGGCGGGGTGCCGCGGCGGTGGTGCTCCGGGAGTCCGAGGACGCGCCCGTACCGGAGGGCGCCCTCGCCGCGGCCGAGGAGTGCGGCATCGCGCTGCTCGCCCGGGCCGCATGGGCGGACTGGGGCGACACCATCGCGCTTCTGCGGTCCGCGACCGCCTTCGCCGAGGCCGGCCGCGGCGACCGCACAGCCGACGCCGCCGGGGGCGGCGGCCTCCCGGCCCTCGCCTCGGCCACCGCCCTGTCCTGCCGGGGTTCGATCACCGTCGAGGACACGCAGTTCCGGGTCCTGGCCCACTCCGCGACGGGCCCGGAGGCGGACGGGGTCCGCCGGTCCACGATTCTGGGCGGCCGGGTGCCGGACCGCCGCGTGGCCGAGCTGCGCCGCAGCGGACTGCTGCGCGCCCTCTGGACCTCCCAGGACGTCATCCACCGGGCCGCCGACGGCGACAGCCCCGAACGTCTCGTCGTCGCCGTCCGCAGCGGCGGCGAGATGCTGGGCTCGCTGTGGGCGGCGGCCGACGGACAGCGGCTCTCCCCCGACGCCGCCCAGGTGCTGCGCCGCGCCGCCACGCTCGCCGTTCCCCACCTGCTGCGGCACCGGCTGCGTGAGAGCGGCACCGTGCGGCGCGAGGCGTACGCCCTGCGCGGGCTGCTGCACGGAAACGGCGACAGGCGTGCGCACCTCTGGTCGCTCGGCCTGCCGCCCGAGGCCCCCTGCGCCGTCGTCGTCGCGGTCCGGGGCCACACCGAGGGCCCACGGGCCGACCGCACCCTGGAGGCGCTCGCGATCCAGGCCACCGCCTCCCGGTCCACGGGCCGTGTCCTGCGCGAGGAGGACCAGGTCGCCGTGCTGCTCCCCGTGGGAGACGACGACGGCGGACGGCGTGATGTGCTCGCCCTGGCCCGGGAACTCGACGCGCTGGCGGCCGGCATCCCGGACGCCGCGCCCGTGTGGATCGGGGTGGGAGAGACCGCGCGTTCGGGGCTGGAGGCGTCGCGGTCGTACGAGACGGCCCTGCTGGTCGTCCGCGCGCTGCGTGAGCGGGAGGCCCGGGGGCGCGACCCCCGTCCCGTACGGCGTGCCGGGCCCGGGGACGTGGGCCCGACGATCGACGCCCTGCACATGCTCGACGCGGTGCGCCCGGTCTGGGAGTCCGGCGACGGCCCCGTGCACGAACTGATTCGCGCGGACCTCGCCACCGGCGGTGACCTGGTGCGTTCCCTCGCGGCCTACCTGGAGACCGCCGGGGACATCCCGAAGGCGGCACGGCGTCTGGTCCTGCACCCGAACACCCTCCGGTACCGGCTGCGAAGGGTCCGTGAGCGGTTCGACATCGATCTCGACGACCCCGACACCCGGCTGGTCCTGGCCCTGGCCGTACGGCTGACCGGGGTGGTTTGAGCCGCTTTCGTGCGGTGTTCGTCCGCCCGGCCAAAATTGCGCCGTGCCTTTGTCCCGGGCGACGAAGACGGGCGAGGGGTGCGGGGAGCAGCCTTTTCCTCATCCCGCCACGCGCCGAGCGCACCCGTGGCACAGCCCCACCAGAAAGCCCCCTCGTGACATCTGCCAGCAACATCCCCCAGGAACCGGCCGCCCTCCCGGCGGCTGCCGCGGCGCGGCGGGTCTCCTCCGTCCTGCGCCGTGCCGTTGCCACCGGAATCGTCTCGGAGGACCGGCCGGTCGCCGGTTTCCTCGACACCGAAGGCATCCGGGCCTCGGTCGCGAGCCTCGACGCCGCCTTCGCCGAAGCACCCGACGTGCTCCACACCTTCGCCGTCAAGGCATGCTCCCTGGTTCCCGTGCTGCGGCTGCTCGCCGGGCTCGGCATGGGCTGCGAGGTGGCGAGCCCCGGAGAACTGCGCATCGCGCTCGACGCCGGCGTCGAGCCCGCGCGGATCGTGCTCGACTCGCCCGCCAAGACACGCCAGGAGATCAGCGAGGCCCTCGCGCTCGGTGTGGCCGTCAACGCCGACAACCTCGACGAACTGCTCCGCATCGACGAACTCCGTCCGGCGCACAGCACGTCGATCGTCGGACTACGCGTCAACCCGCAGGTCGGCGGAGGTTCCATCGGAGCGATGAGTACCGCGACCTCCACCTCGAAGTTCGGGGTGGCGCTGCGCGATCCGGGGGCGCGCGAGCGCGTCGTGCGCGCCTTCGCCGCACGCCCGTGGCTGACCCGGCTCCACGCCCACGTCGGCTCCCAGGGATGTCCGCTGGAACTCATCGCGGAGGGCGTCGCCGAGACGTACCGGCTGGCGGAGGAGATCAACCGGGCGCAGGGCACACGGCAGGTCACGAGCCTCGACATCGGCGGCGGACTGCCCGTCAACTTCGACGACGACGAGACCCGCCCGACCTTCGCCGCCTACACGCGGGCGCTGCGCGCGGCCGTCCCGGACCTCTTCGACGGCCGCTACGCGCTCGTCACCGAGTTCGGACGTTCGCTGCTCGCCAAGAACGGGTTCATCGGGGCCCGCGTGGAGTACACCAAGGAAGCGGGAGGCCGGCGCATCGCCGTCACCCACGCGGGAGCGCAGACCGCCACGCGCACCGTCCTGATGCCGGAGGCGTGGCCGCTGAGGGTCGGTGTCTTCGACGCCGAAGGCAACCCCCGGACCGGCGCGCCGCTGAGCCAGGACATCGTCGGACCGTGCTGCTTCGCCGGTGACGTCGTCGCCCACGCACAGGACCTGCCGGAGGTGACGGAGGGCGACCTGGTGGTCCTCCACGACACCGGCGCCTACTACTTCTCGACGCACTGGGCGTACAACAGCCTGCCCCGGCCCGCCGTCCACGGCTTCACGGTGGAGGGGAGCGGTCACGTGCGGCTGACCACCGTCCGGGCGCACCAGACCCTCGACGAGATCTCGGCGGAGAGCGGCCTCGCCCACGCCGACGCTCTGGTCGCCCCGGCCCCTTCCGCCGAGGCCTGAGAAACCCGCCCCACCGGCGTTCCCGCACGTGATCGGCGCCACCGGCGCGCACCCCACCGCCTCGGCGCCACCGGCGCGCACCCGGTTCGTATCCCGGAGGGGGCCCGCCACCGGCGCGCACCCGTTCGCATCCGGGACGACAACCGGGACGACGAGGGGAAGGGCCCGGGCGCCGCTACGGCACCCGTGCCGTCCACTCCGTGCTGCTGAACTTCGTGGCGGCCAGTTCCTCCGCGCGGGCCAGCTCCTCACCGGTGACGCCGCCGGCGGTGAGCCCGTAGCGGTCGCGGAACGAGTCGACCATGCGCTCGATCACCGTCTCCCGGGCCAGGCCGGTCTGACGGCGCAGCGGATCGACGCGCTTCTTGGCGGACTTCGTGCCCTTGTCCGACATCTTCTCCTTGCCGATGCGGAGCACCTCCAGCATCTTCCCGGCGTCGATGTCGTAGGACATGGTGACGTGATGGAGGATCGCCCCCGGCCCGCCCTCCGGGCCGACCATGCGCTTCTGCGCCGCTCCCGCGATCTTCCCGACATCCGTCGCGATGTCGTTCAGCGGCTGGTACCACGCCTTGATCCCCATGTCCCCGAGCGCGTCGAGAACCCATTCGTCGAGATAGGCGTAGGAGTCGGCGAAGGAGAGCCCTGAGACCAGCGAGGCGGGCACCGACAGGGAGTACGTGATCGTGTTCCCGCTCTCCACGAACATGGCTCCGCCGCCCGAGATGCGGCGTACGACGGTCACGCCGTGGCGTGCGGCGCCCTCCGCGTCGACCTCGTTGCGCAGGGACTGGAAGCTGCCGATGATGACGGCGGGCGCGCCCCACTCCCACACGCGCAGGGTCGGTGGCCTGCGCCCGGCGGCGACCTCCGCCGTGAGCACCTCGTCGAGGGCCATGTGCAGTGCGGGGGACTGGGGGCCCTCGTGGATGAACTGCCAGTCGTAGTCGGTCCAGTCGGTGGCCCGCGCGAGGGCGCGCCGGACCGCCACCGCGACGCCCTCGGCGGTGATCCCGTACATCACGGTGCCCTCGGGCAGCGCCGCCTCGATGCGGGAGGCGAGCCCGGCGGCGTCGGTGTCGGCGGGGGCACCTTCCAACGCCTGGTCGATCGCGGTGATCGCCTCGTCGGGCTCCAGGAAGAAGTCCCCGGCGACGCGCACCTCGCGCAGGACGCCGTCCTGGTTCTCCAGGTCCACCACTACGAGTTTGCCGCCGGGAACCTTGTATTCGCCGTGCATTGCCGGGCCTCCGATGAATGGGATCGCTCTGGTGACAGCGCCCGCGAAGCTCGTTGTCTTCCCGCTGGACGGCCGGGAGAAAGCGGGTCCGGACGACGTCCGCCACGCGTGGCCGCCATCCGGCCGGTCAGCTGCTCCAGCCCGGGGAGGAGCCGGAACGTCGAGTTCCGCTCATTGTGTACGACCGGGGGGCCGTGGAGGGCGCGGCGCGGCTGCCGCACTGCCGGGGGCGGGCCCTCGCAGGTGGGGGCAGGGCGGGGTGCGTGGCGCGCCCGTCCGCCCTCCGTTGTCCGATCGTCATGTAAAACCTGTCCGCTCTGTGAGCGGAGGTCTTGCCTTGTGGACTGTATGCGAAATACGGTCGGCGATATTCCTTGATCACCCTTGGCGGGAGGTAGGCCCTCGTGCGCCGTAAAACGGTTGCCCTGGTGGCGGTTGCGTTGGTGTCCTTCACCTCGGGCTGCACGTCGCTGCAGTCCTCGGCGACCGAGGTCGGAGGCGTACGCAAGACCGACGACCGGTCCGTACGCGACGGCGGGACACTCACCGTCGCTCTCAACTCCGACCCGGACAAACTCGATCCCACGCTCGCGCAGACCCTGGTGGGCCGCACGGTCTTCGCGGGCATGTGCGAGAAGCTCTACGACATCGACGAGGACGGCACCGTCGTGCCGCAGCTCGCCGCGTCGCTCCCGGCCGTCTCGGACGACGGCCGCACGGTCACCCTCACGGTGCGTCCCGGGCTGAAGTTCAGCGACGGGACCCCTCTGGACGCACAGGCGGTCGTCACCTCACTGCTGCGTCACCGGGACCTTCCCGGATCCGCACGCGGCACCGAACTGGCCCCGGTCCGCAAGGCCGAGGCCGTCGGCCCCCTCACGGTCCGTATGACCCTCGATCACGCCTACGTCCCGCTCACCGGCGTACTCGCCGACCGGGCGGGGATGGTGATGTCACCGGCGGCGCTCGAGAAGTACGGCAAGAACTTCACCAACCACCCCTCCTGCGTGGGGCCCTTCCGTTTCGTCGAACGCGTGGGCGGCGACCGGATCGTCCTCGAGAAGGACCCGAACTACTACGACGCCGACCGGGTCCACCTCGACGGTGTGGTCTACAAGCCCATACCCGACGGAAACGTCAGGCTCGCCAACCTGCGCTCCGGTGACCTCCAGGTCGGCGACCAGATGGGGCCCGTCGACGTACGGAGCGCCCTGACGGAACCGGAACTCCAGCTGTTCAACTCGCCCTCGCTCGGTTACCAGGGCATCGGTCTCAACGTCGGCAACGTCAAGGGCCTCGGACAGAAGCCGGGGAAGATCGACACCCCGATCGCCCGCGACGTCCGCGTCCGTGAGGCCTTCGAGCTCGCCATCGACCGCGATCTGATCAACGAGGTCGTCTTCCAGGGCATGTACGAGCCGGCCTGCGGGCCCATCTCCCCGCAGTCGGCCATCGCACCTGGTGTCGAGCCGGAGGACTGCCCCGGGCGTGATGTCGACCGGGCGAAGAAGCTGCTGAAGGAGGCCGGGGTGAAGACCCCGGTGAAGATCGAGCTGAAGACGTCCACGACCCCTGAGCAGGGACGGGTCGGCCAGGTGCTCCAGGCCATGGTCAAGGAGGCGGGCTTCGACCTGTCGTTGCGTCCCACCGAGTACGCCACGATGCTCGCGGAGACCGACGCCGGTGACTACGACGTCTTCACCAGCGGCTGGTCCGGCCGGCTCGACCCGGACGGCAACGTCTCGAACTTCCTCAAGACCGCCGGCGCCATGAACGCCTACGGTCTCGGCGATCCGGAGATCGACAAGCTGATCGCGGAGGGCCGCAGCGTCGCGGACCCCGCGCGGCGCACCGAGATCTACGACGCGCTCACCCGCCGCGTCCAGGCCGCCCACGCGCTGATCTACCTCTACCGGCAGAAGAACTACGTCGTCGCGAGCAAGGACGTCGCCGGCATCCAGGTCTACGGCGACGGACTGGTCCGGCTCAAGAATGCGGGGTACACCCGATGACGAAGTACCTGCTGACGCGCCTGCGTCAGTCCCTCATCACGCTCTTCCTCGTCAGCATCGTCGTCTTCGCAGGCATCCGGGCCCTGCCCGGAGACCCGGCGCTCGCGCTGGCCGGTGAGGAGCGCAGCCCGGAGGCCCTCGCTGCCATCCGCGCGAGTTACGGACTCGACGACAACGTCGTGGTGCAGTACGGGCGTTTCATCGGCCACGCCCTCACCGGCGACCTCGGGAACTCCTCCCGCACCGGCCTCCCCGTCGCCGACGCGATCGGGCAGGCGCTGCCCGTCACCCTCGAACTGGCGGCGCTCTCCCTGCTCCTGGCGATCGTGGTCGGCATCGGCGCCGGAGTGGTCGCCGCCGTACGGCGCGGAAAGCCCGAGGAGTGGCTGGCCAACGCCGTCGCACTCGTCGGCCTCTCCATCCCCACCTTCTGGCTCGGCATCGTGCTCGTACTCGGCTTCGCCATCGCGCTGCCGGTGTTCGCGGCCTCCGGCTACGTCCCCTTCGGCACGGACCCCGTCGACAACCTGCGCCGTATGGTGCTGCCCGCGATCGTGCTCGGCTCCGGCCTCGCCGCCGTCGTGATGCGCCAGACGCGGGCGGCGATGCTCGACTCGCTCTCCGCCGACTACGTGCGTACCGCGCGGGCCAAGGGGCTGTCCCAAGGCTCCGTCGTCGGAGGACACGCGCTGCGCAACTCGCTGGTCACCGTGGTCACCGTGCTCGGTCTCCAGCTCGGACACCTGATATCCGGAGCAGTCGTCACCGAGCAGATCTTCGTCCTGCCCGGCTTCGGCAAGCTCACCATCGACGCCGTCTTCACCCGCGACTACGCGACGCTCCAGGCCGTGGTGCTCTGCACCTCCGCCGCCTACATCCTCATCAACCTGCTGGTCGACGTGGTCTATTCGGTCATCGACCCGCGCATCCGGCTCGGAGGTGCCCGGTGACCACGGCGACCACAGCGATCCCCACCGCTCCCGAAACGAGCAGCCGCAAGGCCGGGGGCGGCAGACTCAGGGCCCTGCGCAGGAACAGGCTCGCTCTCACGGGCGCGATCATCGCCGCCGTCTTCCTCCTGGCCGCCCTGTTCGCCCCGCTCATCGCCCCGTACGACCCCGCGCAGCCGGACTTCCAGAACGTCCTCGCCGAGCCCGGTGCCGCGCACTGGCTGGGTACCGACGACCTGGGCCGCGACCAGCTCTCGCGTATCGTCCACGGCGCCCGCGCGTCCATGCAGGTCGGCCTCCTCGCCGTGGCACTGGCCTTCCTCGTCGGTGTGCCCCTGGGGCTGCTCGCCGGGTACTACGGACGGTTCGCGGACTCGGCCGTGTCCCGCCTCACCGACACCATGCTGGCCTTCCCCTTCCTGGTGCTGGCCGTCGGGCTCGCGGCGATCCTCGGCCCCTCGCTCACCAACGCGACCATCGCCATCGGGATCTCGCAGATCCCCGCCGTCATCCGGATCACCCGGGCGGAGACGCTGCGGCTCAAGCACGTCGACTACGTCGCCGCGGCCGTGGCCAACGGAGGCGGCGACGGCACCGTCCTCTTCCGGCACATCCTGCCCAACGCCACCTCCGCCCTGATCGTCCAGGCGACCGTGGGCATCCCCGCCGCGATCATCGGCGAGGCCCTGCTCAGCTTCCTCGGCCTCGGCGTCCAGCCGCCGGACCCCTCGCTCGGCGTGATGCTCTCGGGAGCCCAGTCCTTCCTGGCGCCCGCACCCTGGCTGGCCGTCTTCCCGGGCCTCGCGATCGTCGCGGCGACGCTGGCCTTCAATCTGCTCGGCGACGGGCTGCGTGACGTCCTGGACCCCCGAGGAGGGACCCGATGACCGAGACCGTTCTCGAACCCGCCCGGAAGGCGGCGGCCGAACCCGTGCTCAGCGTGCGGGACCTGTCGGTGTCCTTCCGCTCCGACACCCGCACCGTGCACGCCGTCGACGGCGTCTCCTACGACCTGGCGCCCGGTGAGGTCCTCGCCGTGGTCGGGGAGTCCGGCTGCGGGAAGTCCGTCACCTCGATGGCCGCCATGGGCCTTCTCCCGCCGACCGCCCGGATCGGCGGCTCGATCAGGCTCTCCGGGCGCGAGCTGGTGGGCGCGACGGAGAAGGAGCTCCGGCACGTCCGCGGCAAGGACATCGCGATGATCTTCCAGGAGCCGATGACCTCGCTGAACCCGGTCCTCACCATCGGCCGACAGATCGGCGAAGTGCTGCGCAGGCACCAGGGGCTGAGCCGGAAGGAGGCCAGGGCGCGCGCCGTCGAACTCCTCGAACTCGTGGGGATCCCCGCACCCGCCCGCCGCATCGACGAGTACCCGCACCAGCTCTCCGGCGGGATGCGGCAGCGCGTGATGATCGCCATCGCCGTCGCCTGCGACCCCGCCGTCCTCATCGCCGACGAACCGACGACCGCCCTGGACGTCACCGTGCAAGGCCGGCATCCTCGAAGTGCTCCAGTCCCTGCGTGAGCGCCTGGGCACCGCCATCGTCCTGGTCACCCACGACCTCGGGGTCGTCGCCGACGCGGCCGACCGGGTGCTCGTGATGTACGCCGGCCGTGCCGTCGAACAGGCCCCGGTGCACGAACTGTTCGCCTTCGGCCGCCACCCGTACACCCGTGGTCTGCTCGGTGCCGTGCTACGGCCCGGCGGCGAGGGGAAGCGGCGGCTGCCCGAGATCCCGGGACTTGTCCCCAGCCTGGACAGCCAACCCGACGCGTGCACCTTCGCGCCCCGCTGCTCGCGCGCGGACGACACCTGTACGACCAGCCGCCCCGGCTTCCGGGCCGCCGGCCCACGGGCCGGGGCCGACGCCCCGCACCGGACCGCCTGCTGGCACCCGTACGAGGAGACCGCCCCCGGGTCCGCCGGCGCACCCGCAGGCCCCGTCGGCACGCCCGCAGGAGATCTCGAAGCGCGACCCGACCAGGAGGCCGGAAAGTGACCACAGCACAGGCCGTTCCCGCCCCGCGTGACGCCGACGGCACGCACCCCCCGGTGCTGCGGATCAGCGCCCTGGAACGGCACTTCGGCGCGTCCGGTGGCGGCACCGTCCGGGCCGTCGACGGCGTCTCGATCACGATCGCACGCGGCGAGGTCGTCGGTCTCGTCGGTGAGTCCGGCAGCGGCAAGTCGACCGTCGGCCGCTGTGCCGTGCGCCTGGACGAGCCCACCGCCGGCACCGTCCACATCAACGGCACCGACGTCAGCCACCTCTCCCGGCGCGCGCTGCGCCCGCTGCGCAAGGACTTCCACCTGGTCTTCCAGGACCCCTCGTCCTCGCTCGACCCCCGGATGACCGTCGGCCAGATCATCGCCGAACCCATCCGGCTGCACCGCCACGCCCGCGGAGAAGCCGTACGGCACCGGGTCGAGCAGCTGCTCGGGCAGGTCGGGCTGCGTCCCGAGCACGCCGACCGGCACCCGCACGAGCTGTCCGGCGGGCAGCGCCAGCGCATCTCGATCGCCCGCGCCCTGTCCTGCGACCCCGACCTGGTCGTCGCCGACGAGCCGACGTCGGCGCTCGACGTCTCGGTCCAGGCCTCCGTCCTCAACCTCCTGGCCGACCTCCAGCGCGACCGCGGCTTCGGCTGCCTCTTCATCACCCACGACCTCGCCGCCGTCGAATTCCTCGCCGACCGGATCGCCGTGATGTATCTCGGCCAGATCGTCGAACAGGCCCCGACCGCCGACCTGTTCGCCGATCCCAAGCACCCCTACACCCAGGCGCTGCTCTCCGCCGCGCCGGTCCCCGACCCCGTCGTCCAGCGCTCCCGTGAGCGCATCGTGCTGCACGGCGAACTGCCCAGCCCTCTCGACCCCCCGTCCGGCTGCCGCTTCCACACCCGGTGTCCGCTCGCCGTCGAACGGTGCCGGACCGAGGTTCCCGCACTGCGCGACGTCCCCGGCGCACGCCAGGTCTCCTGCCATCTGGTGACCGACGACGGCACCGCCCCGGACGCCGCCGCCTGACCGCCCCGCCGGAGCCCCGCCTCCCGTACGTACGATCCGCAACAGAACCCAGCACGCCGCAGCAAGGAGCCGTTCCCGTGTTCACCACCCGCCCCACCCTCCAGGGCACCTTCGGCATGGTGTCCTCCACCCACTGGCTCGCCTCGCAGTCCGCGATGGCCGTCCTGGAGGACGGCGGCAACGCCTACGACGCGGCCGTCGCCGCCGGATTCGTCCTGCACGTCGTCGAGCCCCACCTCAACGGCCCGGCCGGCGAGGTCCCGATGATCCTCGCGCCCGCGGACGGCGAGGTGCGGGTCCTGTGCGGCCAGGGCCCCGCCCCCGCGGGTGCGTGCGCCGCGCACTACCGCTCGCTCGGCCTGGACCTGGTACCCGGCACGGGGCCGCTCGCCGCCGCGGTCCCGGGCGCCTTCGACGCCTGGATGCTGCTGCTGCGCGACCACGGGACGAAGACCCTCGCCCAGGTGCTCCGGTACGCGATCGGATACGCCGAGGACGGCCACGCCCCTGTCGAGCGCGTCGGTGAGACCGTCGAGACCGTCCGCGAACTCTTCGAGACCGAGTGGCCGACCTCCGCCGAGGTCTACCTCCCGGGCGGAAAGGCCCCCGAGCCCGGCACGCTGTTCCGCAACCCCGCCCTCGCCGCGACCTGGCGCCGCCTGACGGCCGAGGCCGAGGCCGCGGGCGGCGACGACCGCGTCGCGCAGATCGACGCGGCCCGCGCCGTCTGGCGCGGCGGTTTCATAGCCGAGGCGCTGGTCCGCCAGGCCGCCGTCCCCACCATGGACACCAGCGGAACCCGGCACACCGGTACCCTCACCGCCGCCGACCTCGCGGACTGGTCCGCGACGTACGAGGCACCCGCCACCTACGAGTGGAACGGCTGGACGCTCGCCAAGGCGGCCGGCTGGAGCCAGGGCCCCGCCTTCCTCCAGCAGCTCGCCCTGCTCCCCGCCGAGCTCCCCGCGTACGGCTCGGCCGACTACGTCCACCTGCTCATCGAGGGCTGCAAACTGGCGATGGCCGACCGTGAGGCCTGGTACGGCGACGCCCACGACGTCCCCCTGGACACGCTGCTCTCCGGGCCGTACAACGACGAGCGCCGCGCCCTGATCGAGGACACGGCCTCCCTGGAACTGCGCCCGGGCAGCCCCGACGGCCGGACTCCGCTCCTCAGCGCGCACGCCCACGCGGTCGCGGCCGGTGAGGCGGGCTTCGACGCCATGGGCATACCGGCGGCGGGAGCGGGCGAGCCGACCGTGGCCAAGGACGGCGCGACGCGAGGTGACACCTGCCACCTCGACATCGTCGACCGCTGGGGCAACATGGTCGCCGCCACGCCCAGCGGCGGCTGGCTCCAGTCCAACCCGGTCGTGCCCGAACTGGGCTTCCCGCTCGGCACCCGGCTGCAGATGGCCTGGCTCGACGAGGGCCTGCCGAACACGCTGACCCCGGGGCGCCGTCCGCGCACCACGCTCACCCCGTCGCTCGCCCTGCGTGACGGCGTTCCCGTCATGGCCTTCGGCACGCCGGGCGGAGACCAGCAGGACCAGTGGCAGCTGCACTTCTTCCTCGCCGTGGCGCTGCGTGGCCGGGTGCGTGGCGGCCTGGACCTCCAGGGCGCGATCGACGCCCCGAACTGGCACAACGACAGCTTTCCCGGCTCCTTCTTCCCGCGCGGGATGCGCCCCGGCAGCGTCACGGTGGAGGAACGCATGGACCCCGAGGTCGTCGGGGAACTGCGCCGCCGCGGCCACGACGTCACGGTCGGCGACCCGTGGTCCGAGGGCCGGATGTGCGCGGTCGCCAGGGACCCGGAGACCGGCCTGCTGTCCGCCGCCGCCAATCCGCGCGGCATGCAGGGATACGCGGTCGGCCGCTGACGCCTGCCCGCAGCGTCCCCGGCGGACCGTGCTTAGCTGGAGTCATGATCGATGACTTTCTGTACGGGACCGCCGGGGACACCGGGCCGGCCGAAGTGGAAGCGGCGGTCCGTGCGGCCGCCGCCGCCGAGATCCTGCCGCGCTACCGGCAGCTGGCCGCGCACGAGATCGTCGAGAAGAGCGGCCCGCACGACCTCGTGACCGCGGCCGACCGGCTTGCCGAGGAGCACCTCGCCGAGTCCCTGACACGGATCCTGCCCGGTTCCGTCGTCGTCGGCGAGGAGGCCGTCCACGCGGACCCCACGGTCCTCGACGCGCTCGGCGGCGACGCCCCCGTGTGGATCGTCGACCCGGTCGACGGCACCCGCCAGTTCGTCCACGGCGAACCCGGCTTCTGCACCCTGGTGGCTCTCGCGCTCCAGGGCGAGGTGTACGCGTCGTGGACGTACGCACCCGTGCTCGACGAACTGGCCGTCGCCGTCAAGGGCAGGGGGGCGACGCTCAACGGCACCCCCGTGCACAGCGGTTCGCCCGCCCCCGGCGCCGTGCTCAAGGTGGCCATGTCCCACCCCGACTACACGTCCGACGCCCAGAAGCGCGCTCTGCTCGGCCTGAACACCGAGGGCATCGACGCCCGCTCCTGCGGGTCGGCCGGGCTGGAGTACCTCGCCGTCGCGTGCGGTGCGCAGGACGCCGTCGCCTTCAACTGGGAGTTCGCCTGGGACCACGCGGCGGGGCTGCTCCTGGTCACCGAGGCCGGCGGCACCCAGTCGACGCTCTCCGGCGCCCCGTTCCGCATCACCGGCGGCAACGATCTGCCGTTCACCGCGGCCAGGGACGAGGCGACGGCGGCGCGCATCCTCTACGCGCTGCGGACCGGTCGGCAGGCCTAGGCGGTTGCGTCCGGGGCACCGGGCGGACCGGGCGAGCCCGCTTCCGGTGGCGCGGACCCGGCCCGGAGTCAGGGAATCCGCCCGGCGGACTCTCCGTGCGCCGCAGGGGGCGCGGGCCCGCATGCGCCGCGGGGCTTCGTAGGCCCCCTCCGCCGGGTGGCAGCCCTTCCTCAGCCGGCCTGGGCCCGGGGCCCCTCGTCCAGTACCTCCCGTACGTCGCGGACCAGACCGGCCGCCGTCTCCACCGCCGCCGCGTCCAGGCCGCGCAGCGCCTTCGACACCCGGTCCGCGAAGTCCGCCGGAGTGTCAGGCAGCGCCGCGGCGGCTGCGAGGGCGCCCTTCTCGTTGAGGCACCAGACACGGTGGTGGGCGTGCAGGGACTGGGCGAGCACGCCGAAGGCCTTCGACAGGCACAGCGCGACGTGGAGGGTGTCCCCGGCCGGGGCCGACTTCCGGGCGGCGGCCACGGAGAAGTCCGCCTCCCACGCCGCCTCTGTCAGCGCCCGGCGCAGCGGTTCGGGATAGACACGCGCGGCCTTCTGAAGGACCGTCAGCCTGCCGTCCGGGTCGGCGAGCACCTTGCCGAGGGCGACCTCGCCCACGTAACAGGGAGACCAGAAACCCAGCGGGTGTCCGGCCTGCGTCCCCACCTCGTAGCGGCCGTCCCGGCAGTCCGACCAGACGGACTCCACCCGGTCCAGATCGCGCAGGATCCAGTCGACGGCCACGCCGTCCACCGTCAGCCAGGCACCCCCGTTCACCCAGGGACCCCAGCCCCCGGGTGCCGCCACCTCCACCGGCGTGCCCTGGAACTCCGAGGCCAGAGAGGCCAGGGCGGCGGCATCGGGCGTGCCCCGGTAGTAGACGCCCAGATCCCAGTCGGAATCGGGTCTGTGGGTGCCACGGGCCCGGCTGCCGCCCAGGGCCACGGCCTCGATCCCCGGCACTCGTACGAGGCGGGCGGCCATGCCGGCGACAGAGGGGGAGGTTGCGCAGGTGTCGTCCATCGGACGGGACGCTACCCGAGGACCCGTTGTCGGTGCCCCGGAATATCCTGGAGCCCTGGCCGTCGGCTGACAAAGGAGTCCGCAGGTGCCATCGATGCTGGATGCCGTCGTCGTGGGGGCGGGCCCGAACGGGCTGACGGCCGCGGTCGAGCTGGCCCGTCGCGGCTTCGCCGTAGAGGTGTTCGAGGCGGCGGAGACCGTGGGCGGTGGCGCCCGTACGGAGGAGCTGACGCTGCCCGGGTTCCGCCACGACCCGTGCTCCGCCGTGCATCCCCTGGGCATAGGCTCGCCGGCCTTCAACGCGATGCCGCTGGCCCGGCACGGTCTCGAATGGCTCCAGGCGCCGCTCTCGCTCGCCCACCCCTTCCCCGACGGCTCGGCCGCGGTGCTCACCCGTTCCGTGGGGGAGAGCGCCATGTCGCTGGGCCCCGAGGACGCCGGCGCCTACCGCAGACTCGTCGCGCCCTACCTCGCTCACTGGGACACCCTCGCAGAGGACTTCCTGCGCACCCCGTGGGACGGCCTGCCCCGCGACCCGTACCGCTGGGCGCGCTTCGGGCTGGACGCGGTCCAGCCCGCAGCGCTGCTCTCCCGGCGATTCCGGGGGGAGAGGGCGCGCGGTCTGATCGCGGGCCTGGCCGGGCACGCCATCGCGCCCAGCGGCGGCCTCGCGACCGCCGGGATCGCCCTGCTCTTCGCCCTCGCGGCGCACGAGAACGGCTGGCCCGTCCCGCGCGGAGGATCGCAGGCGATCTCCGACGCGCTCGCGGCCTTCCTCCGTGAACAGGGCGGCATCGTCCGCACGGGCGTCGAGGTCAAGCGCCTGGACGAACTCCCGCCCGCCCGCGCCTATGTCTTCGACACCTCACCGACCGCGCTCGCCCGGATCGCCGGACTGGGCGGGGCCTACGACCACTACCGCTACGGCCCCTCCTGCTTCAAGATCGACTACGCCTTGTCGGGCCCCGTGCCCTGGACGGCCGAGGAGGCCCGGCGGGCCGGCACGGTCCATGTCGGCCCCACGGCCCGCGAGATCGACGCCGCCCTGCGTGCCGCGGTCGAGGGCCGCGACCCGGCTGTCCCCTTCCTGATCACCGCTCAGCCCAGCCTCGTCGACCCGACCCGCGCCCCGGAGGGGCGTCACGTCTTCTGGGTGTACGGGCACGTCCCGGCCGGCTGGAAGGGCGATGCCACCGACGTGATCGAGCGTCAACTGGAGCGGTTCGCACCAGGGTTCCGTGACCTGGTGCTGGCCCGCGCGGTAGCCGGGCCGCCCCGGCTCGCTGTGCGCAACGCCAACTACGTCGACGGCGACATCGCCACCGGGGCGTTCGCGGGCCTCCAGACGGTGATCCGGCCCAAGCTCGCGCGCGTTCCGTACGCCACCGCGCACCCCGCGGTCTTCCTCTGCTCGTCGGCCACCCCGCCCGGACCCGGCGTCCACGGCATGTCGGGGCACCACGCGGCGAAGGCGGTGTGGCGTCGGCTGAGGGCCGCGTGAGGAACGGGCACGGCCTGTCCCCCTCGGCAACCGGACATCGTCCCGCGACGGCCCGCACGCGTGGCGAGCGGCTCGGCCCGTTGCCGCCATACCGCCGTACGCCCGCCCAGGACCCGGGCGGCTGTACGCCCCGGAACCGGACGGCTGCGCCTGACAGGCGCATCGTCCCAGGGTGGCCCGCGCGGACGGTACGACAGCGGGGCCCCGGAGATTACCTCAGCGGTAATCGACCCCCGGCGGCGCCTGCGGCAGGCTGCGGTACGCAGGGCGGGGCGGGGCGGCACGCGGCCGATGGGCCGCCGCCCGGCCGCGCCACCAGCGCCGTACCGACGAGAGGACACCGCCGTGACCATCCACCAGGACGCCGTCGAGCGCTACTTCACCGCCTGGAACGCCGCCACCCCTGAGGACCTGGCCAAGGCTGTCGCCTCGGCGTTCACGGAGGACGGCACCTACACCGACCCGCTGGGTGAGGCGAAGGGCCACGACGGGATCGCGGCGGCCATCGCCGGCGCCCACCAGCAGTTCCCCGGGTTCGAGTTCCGGCTCACCGGTACTCCGGACGCGCACCACGACCTCGTCCGCTTCACCTGGGACCTGGTCTCCACCGCCGACGGGTCCGCTCCGGCCGCCGGTTTCGACGTGATCACGCTCGCCGACGACGGCCGCATCACCCGCGTCGCCGGCTTCCTGGACCGGTTCCCGGAGGCGTGACCGCTCCGCTCAGCCCGCGGTCCGCAGCACGGCGGCCGTCTCCGGGTCCGCCGGAAGGAACGTCTCGACCGCGAGCTCGGAGACGGTCACGTCCATCGGGGTGTTGAACGTGGTCGCGGTCGAGATGAACGACAGCACACACCCGCCCGCCTCGATGCGGAGCGGCAGCGCGTAAGGGGGAGGGGTCGGGCCGTGCCCGACCGCGCGCTCGTCCGGAGCGGCGTGCGTGGTGCCGGCCGGCGCCGGATAAGCGGCGACCTCCTCGTACAGGCCGCGCAGCGCGTCCGAGGAACGCAGCGCTGCCTGCCGCTCCATCCGCTCCAGCAGGTGCCCGCGCCACTCCGCGAGGTTCTGGATCCGAGGGGCCAGGCCCTGCGGATGCAGCGTCAGTCGCATGGCGTTCATCGGGGGTTCCAGCAGATGACCGGCGACCCCGTCGAGAAGCAGCCGCACGCCCTTGTTCGCGGTCACCACGTCGTACATGCCGTTCATCACCAGGGCCGGGAACGGTTCGTAGGCGGCCAGCAACTGCTCCAGGCCGGTCCGCAACGTGGTCATCGCCGGCGCGGTCAGCGAGGTCTCGGGATAGGAGGGAGCGTAACCCGCAGCCATGAGAAGCGAGTTGCGGTCCCTCACGGGGACGTCGAGGTGCTCGGCGAGATGCAGCACCATCGACCGGCTCGGGGTCGAACGGCCCGTTTCGATGAAGCTGATGTGGCGCGCGGAACTGTCGGCCTTCAGCGCCAGTTCGAGCTGGGTGACCCCGCGCAGCTTGCGCCAGCCGCGCAGCAGGCTCCCCACGTTCACGTCATCGACCGTCCTGGCCATGGCAGTCGTCATGGCCAGGACGGTATCCGATCCGGACGCGGCCGCCTCACGGAGGCCGGAGGGCGGTGGGCGTTCGCGCATGTCGACGGGCCTGCCCGCCCACACTCCTTTCCGCCGCCGGAATGGTGCGGCTGGTGCTGCTCCGCGCACGTTCCGGTGGGCTTGCGGAAGGCGAGTACGGAGGCGACGGGTCGGCCCGTCAGGTGAACGAGAAGCGCGCCGCGGCTTCGGCAGGCGTGGCTCCTTGCCGGCGCCCGGGGACGTCGTGAACGGCGTGTGCGCCCTCGGAGCGCAGTTGGCCGGCCCCAGCATGCCGGGCCATGTCCGCGGCGAAGGCGTGGAGGTCGGCGGTGGTGAGCGGAGGAAGCCGGGGGTCGGCGGCCACTCCGGCCGCGCGTCGAACAACATCACCACCGAGTCGCCGATTCGTACCTCCGCATGCTCGACGCTTCCATTCTCACCGGTGAGACGAGCGAGCTCCTCCGCGTCGAAGGCCCTCTTCATGTAGGCGATGAGCTGCGCCGTGTCGCGAGAGATGATCTACGGCGTCACGGTGGTGTAGCCCTGGGGAACCGGCTTGACGGACATCTGACTGCCTCCTGGAGCGCGAACCACAACGTGGTGAAGACGCTAAGTCCGATACAGGTCAGTTCCAGTCCTATGTGGGCGCGAATGGCATCGTGACCAAGGCGCGCTGAGGCGGAACCCTGCGAGACGGGTCAGTCAGACATAGGACGTGATCACTAGTACTCCGGCTGTAGTTCCTGATCACTGTTGCGGAGCGACCTGTCGTTGCCGCCGCCCGTCGTCGATCGTGGGTGGTCTCATCTGTGCCGCTGCGCCGGGCGGACTGGAAGGCTGAGCTCATGGCTTCGAGC
Source organism: Streptomyces sp. NPDC005494 (assembly GCF_042872025.1). Taxonomy (NCBI): domain Bacteria; kingdom Bacillati; phylum Actinomycetota; class Actinomycetes; order Kitasatosporales; family Streptomycetaceae; genus Streptomyces; species Streptomyces sp. NPDC005494. The sequence goes on along the minus strand of NZ_JBIAJR010000008.1, from coordinate 378,253 downwards.
ATGGTCGTCCAGTACACCGAGTATCTGCGGACTGGTACGGGCGCCCCGACAGAGCGATCTCGATGTGGGTGCCGTCGCAGCTGCCGAAAAGCAAGTTCGGCTGCTGCGCCGTTCGAATCCTTGGGCGCGCGCTTGCCGCCTTCCGGAGTGGTGATCAAGTGCTGTCCATTCTCAGGTTCTGGCTCAGGTTGTGTGATCCGTTCACTGTGGGTGACCTCTGAACTCTCGGCTCTGCCAAGGGAAGTTGCCCAAAAACGATCACTGGCAAGAGTGACTGGGCCAACAGTTCGGGGCTGTGAACGAGATCTTGCTCCGGCTAGAGGAGCTGCTGTTCCCGTCGATCGCGGACATCGCGGTGCTGTCTGTAGACGTGAACATCGCGAAAGTGCGTGTCGATGTGCGGTGCACTGTCGCGGGCGCCTCGTGTCCGGAATGCGGAGCGTGGTCCGCTCAGGTTCACGGCTCCTACCTGCGGTTTCCCGCTGATGTTCCGAGTGCAGGACGAAGCGTCGTACTTCAGCTGCGGGTCCGCCGGTTCACCTGCCGGAACGCCGAGTGCAGACGCCGCACGTTCGTCGAGCAGATACCCGGCCTGACTCGAAGGTACAGCCAGCGGACCGAGCGCCTGCGCTCGACCCTGGCCGCGATCGGTCTGGCTCTCGCGGGCCGGGCCGGCGCCCGACTGGCCGACATCGTGGGTGCACCGGTCAGCCGCAGCACCGTTCTGCGGCTGGTCGACGCGCTTCCCGAGCCGGAGGTGCCCGTTCCGCGGGTGATTGGCGTCGACGAGTACGCCACCCGCAAGGGCCGCCACTACGGCACGGTCCTCGTCGACGTGGAAACCCGCCGACCGATCGACCTGCTGCCCGACCGGGAGTCGTCGAGCCTGGCTGCGTGGCTGGCTCAGCGGCCCGGAATCGAGGTCGTGTGCCGGGACCGTGCGCCGTTCTTCGCCGAGGGCGCCACCGCTGGGGCACCGCAAGCCGTGCAGGTAGCGGACCGGTGGCATCTCTGGCACAACCTCAGCGAGGCCGCCGAGCGGAGCATCGCCCAGCACCGTCAATGCCTGCAAGTCCTGGTCCCCGAGGCACCTGAAACGACCGAGACGGAGCCCGACCCGGCGGAGGAGTCGTCCGGCTCACCGTGGCCGACCGGCCACCGGTTCACCGATCGGACCCGGACCACGCACGCCACGATCCACGCCTTGGTCGAGGCAGGACACAGTCGGCGCGCGATCCAGCGGCAGCTCGGCATGACCAGCCGAACCGTCAAACGGTACGCGGACGCCGCCAAGCCGGAAGACCTCTTCGCCGGTCAGTGGCAGACCCGGACCTCGGTCCTCGACGAGTACAAGACCTACCTCGACGACCGCTGGAACGAAGGCTGCACCAACGCCTGGAAGCTATGGGAGGAGATCGTGCCGCTCGGCTACCAGGGCAGCTACCAGCGCGTTCGCGCCTACCTCCACCAGAAACGCACCTCCCCGCGGCCGGTGACAGCCCGCCCGCCCTCGCCCCGGGCAGTCGCCGGGTGGGTCCTGCGCCGTCCGGAAAACCTCTCCGAGACCGAAAACCTCCATCTGAAGAGCGTCCGGGCCAAATGCCCCGAAATTGACGCACTCACCAGGCACGTCCGGTCCTTCGCGACCATGCTCACCGAGCGCCAGGGCGAGCGCCTGCCGGACTGGCTCGCCGCAGTCAGGCAGGACGACCTCCCAAGCCTCCACACCCTTGCCGCGGGCATCGACCGCGACCGCGATGCCGTCATCGCCGGTCTCACCCTGCCATGGAGCTCAGGCGTCGTAGAAGGACACGTCAATCGGATCAAGATGCTCAAACGGCAGATGTTCGGCTGAGCCGGATTCCAGCTCCTCCGCAAACGCGTCCTCATGTCCTGATCGCCGGCCACCACCGCGCGAGCCGGGAACTCGATGGCGACGGCTCTGGTGGCTGTGGAAAGGTGCTCTCCACAGCTACCGATGAAGAAGACCGAGATGAACCACGACGACGCTCTCCACCAGATCAGCCACATAGCAGGTGAGAGGGCGTTCGGCCGACATGTTGGGTCCGACCGTCTCATCCAGGTTGGGTTGGACGCGCTGATGGCCGGGGTTGAGAGCCCTTCGCTCGCCATGCTGGCCGGCCTCTTGCGGAGCGAAGAACCGGAAGCCCCGGACCTCTTCAACCAGGTGCTAGAGGAACTCGGACTCCAACCGCCCGCCGACCCCCGGGCCGCGAAGTGGGCCACGGCCTACTGGATCGCCCGCCAGATCGTGAACGGATCGCTCGATCCCGCTGCCGGCTCTCATCTGATCTGGGTCGATGTCGCCTATGACCTCGGCTATCCCGACGACCTGCAGCCACTCGTCGCCTGCGCAAGCAATCTGGAGGACTGGGACGAGAGCTGGGGCATTTCCTTCGAGACGCTGAAGGAAGAAGCATTTGAGGCAGCTGAACAACTCCTGAGCAAGCAGGCGCCAGGAGAGCGCAAGGAGTGACTGCCGGGGTTAATTGGCCGTTGACTAACCCTTCTACTCGCCAGCAGTCGTCACACTCCGTGCGTGCTCCACAGAAGTTGAGCCAGAGCCCATTCTCATGAACAGAGCCAGACGGCAGGGTCTTACAGGTTCACCTTCTTCTATTGATCAGAAACGGCTCGGGTTCTCAGCAACAGCAGGGGCCCTCACCGGGGTCGCCTGATCCGCCTCGATGGTCCTGGCCGCCTCGGCTGCTTCCCGGAAGGTGACGACCGCCTCGCCGTTCTCCCGCGCCCATGCGGTGAGCATCCTGATGGGCTCCTCCAGGGTTCGCCCGAGATCGGTCAGGCTGTACTCCACGCGCGGCGGCGCCTCGGCGTACGGGTGCCGCTCGACGAGCCCGTTGGCTTGGAGCCGGCGCAACGTCTGGGTCAGTACCTTGCGCGAAATGCCACCGCTCAGCTCGACCAGCTCGCCGTGGCGCAACGGGCCGTCGGTCAGCGCGAAGAGCGTGACCATGGACCACTTGCTGGCGATGATCTCCATGGCCAGGAGAGCGGGACAGTCGGCGAGGAAGGCGATTCCGGGTCGCAGACTCATGCCCCGAAGGTTACCTGGAGGTACCTGGTGGCCGCCTATCGTCGTCGAGGTGCGCACGCCCCTTATTCGCATCTCGCATGATTGAGGTTTCAGCCATGTCCGTCTCTCTTGCCGTCGTCACCGTGTTCATGTCGGCGCTTCTCCTGGTATCGGCTGGGGCCAAGTCGTTGCGGACGCGGCACATCACCGAGCAGATGTCCACCCTCGGAGTGCCGCCGGGCATGATGGCTTTCCTGATCGGCGCTCAGATCGCGGGCGCGGCCGGTGCGATCGCCGGACTCTGGTGGGGACCCATCGGAATCGCCGCCGCGATCGGCCTGACGCTCTATTTCGCAGGGGCGGTCGCCTTTCACCTGCGCGTAGGCGACCGCAAGGGCGCGTCTCCGGCGGTGGTTCTCACCATGGCCTCCGTCGCCCTGATCGTGCTGCGTGCTGCCACCCTCTGACAGCGGACAGCCGGTCTGACGCCGGCCTTGATCGGGCACAGTGAGGTCGGTCTCCTCCGAGGGCAGCCACCGTTGATCATCGTGAGTTGTGTCGACCAACGAAGATCAGCTGGTGGCCATGGGCCACAGTCCAAGCCTTGCCCGGTGGCAATCCGTATTCGATGGCCTGATGGGCAAGGTGGCGGGCCGGTTCGCCCGGGTGGAACCGCGCCGCCGGGCGAGGGCGTTCGTGCTGGGGCTGCTCGCGGACCTGCCGAGGAAGAACTGCTGGACGATCGCCGAGCACGCCGGTGACGCCAGTCCGGGGCATGCGGCACTTTCTCAGCCGGGCCCGCCGGGATGCCGATGAAGTCCGCTACGACATACGGGACTTCGTAGTTGAGCACCTCGGTGACGAGGACGCCGTACTGGCTGTTGCCGAGGCCGGGGACCTGAAGAAGGGCACCGCGAGCGTCGGGGGCAGCGCCAGTACACCGGAACCGCGGGCCGGATCGAGAACTCCCAGGTCGCCGTATACCTCGTCCACGGCTCCCGCGCGGGCGTCTTCCGGGCCGGTCAACTCGCCTACGGCCTGCCCAAGAAGGCCTGGCAGCGGCTCTCGGCGGGCACCGGCGCCAAGGGTCACCGCTTCTATGACTGGGCCCAGGTCGACATGGCCGGCCCGCCGGTAGCCCCGGTCACCGCCGGCCGCTGGTGCGGCGCAATCGGCGCACCAGCGGTGCGGGGCAAAACCTGCGCAACGGTGAACTCGCGTTCTACCGCTGCCACTCGGCCCACCCGGTTCCACCGGGCGCCCTGGTCAAGGCGGCCGGACGCCGCTGGACGGTGGAGAGGACCGCCCGAGCCGCCGAGGGCCTGGCCGGACTGGACAAGCACCAGGTCCGCGGCTGGGTCTTCTGGCACCGCTGGACCACCCTGGCCATGCCCGCACGCCTTCCTCACCGTCACCGCCGCCATCGAACGGGCCACGACCCCCGCGAACCCCGATCTCGGCTCGCTGACCTGCAATGAGATCCGACGACTGGTCGCATCCCTGCTTGCGCCGGCCCGCGACCTTGCTCACCGCCTGCGCTGGTCTGCAGGGCGCCGCCTGCACCGGGCACGCTCGCGCACCAGCCCCTACCAGCGACAAGCCGCCCAACAGCCATGAAGATCACGATCTGCGGCCGGACTGCTAGAGCGCCTCCGGCCCCCGCTCGCCCGTGCGGACCCGCACGGCCGTCTCCACGGGGACCGCCCACACCTTGCCGTCGCCGATCTTGCCGGTCCGGGCCGCGCGGACCAGCGCGTCGAGCACCGGCTCCGCGTCGGCGTCCTCGACGAGGATCTCTATCCGGATCTTGGGCACCAGGTCCACCCGGTACTCGGCGCCCCGGTAGACCTCGGTGTGGCCGTGCTGGCGGCCGTACCCACTGGCCTCCGTGACCGTCATCCCGTTCACACCGAGCTCCCGCAGCGCGGTCTTCACCTCGTCCAGGCGGTGCGGCTTCACGACGGCGGTGACGAGCTTCATGGGGCGGTACTCCTGTCCTGGGAACGGGCTGTGACGTGGCCGGGGTTCTGCGCGGCGGCGTGACCCAGGCCGCCGTGATCGTAGGCGCTCTCCGCGTGCACCGTCTGGTCCAGTCCGGTGAGCTCCTCCTCCTCGGACGCCCGGACACCCATCAGCCGGTCGATCGCCTTGCCGATCCCGTAGGTCATCAGGAACGTGTACGCGGCCACGGCGAGCACGGCGACGGCCTGACGCAGCAACTGGCCCGTGCCACCCCCGTACAGGAGGCCCTCCGCGCCGCCGGTCATCGTGGCCGTCGCGAACAGCCCGATGAGCAGCGTGCCGACGACGCCGCCCACGAAGTGGACGCCGACCACGTCCAGCGAGTCGTCGTAGTCGAACCGGAACTTCCACGCGACGGCGTACGAGCAGACGACACCCGCCGCGAGTCCGACCACCGCGGCGCCCGTGACGTCGACCGTCCCGCAGGCCGGTGTGATCGCCACCAGGCCCGCGACCACGCCGGACGCCGCGCCGAAAGTGGTGGGATGGCCGTCGCGCCTCTGCTCGACGAAGAGCCAGCCCAGCAGGCCGGTGCATCCCGCGACGAGGGTGTTGAGGACGGAGGCGGCGGCCAGACCGTTGGCGCCGAGCGCGGAGCCGCCGTTGAACCCGAGCCATCCGAACCAGAGCAAGCCGGCGCCGAGCATCACCATCGGAAGGTTGTGCGGTCGCATCGCGTCCTTCTTGAACCCGATGCGCGGTCCGATCACCAGGGCGAGGGCCAGCCCCGACGCCCCGCAGGTGATCTCCACGACGAGGCCGCCGGCGAAGTCCAGGGCGCCGAGCGAGTCCACGATCCACCCGCCGGGTCCCCACACCCAGTGGGCCACGGGAACGTATACGAGCAGGGTCCACACCGGTACGAAGACCAGCCACGCCGCGAACTTCATGCGGTCCGCGACGGCTCCGCTGATCAGTGCCGCGGTGAGGATCGCGAAGGTGAGCTGGAACGTGGTGAACAGCAGGGTGGGCACGCTGCCGGTGAGGTGGTCGGGTCCGATGCCCACCAGGCCGACGTGGTCGAGGCCGCCGACGAGCCCGGCGAACGTGTCGTCGCCGAACGCCAGCGAATAGCCGGCGACCAGCCAGACGACCGTGACGAGCGCGATCGAGACGAAGCTCATCATCAGCATGTTGAGGACGCTCTTCGTGCGGACCATGCCGCCGTAGAACAGGGCCAGTCCCGGAGTCATGAGCAGGACGAGAGCGGTCGCGGCGAGCAGCCAGGCGGTGTCGCCTGTGTCTGGGCCTGCCGAGGCCAGGATCACGGGGGTCAAGAGGGGGTCCTCCTCGGGGCGGCGTGGGGTCCGGGCCCGAAGAGGGTGACCGGCCCTGGTTTCGTGGAGGACGCTGCCGCGTTTCCGGCATGTTTCATTGCGTGAAGGTGACCGAAACCTCACCGGGAACGGAGCAGCGGCCTCCGCCGCTCCGTCCGCGACAGGGGACGGAGCCGCGAAGGCCGCCGGGGCAGGTGGTTACGGGGTGACCTTGTTGCCGCCGAAGGTCACGACGAGGGACCCGTCGCCGGCGAAGGACCAGTCCATCGCGCCGGAGTACGCGGAGCAGGCCGGACCGTTCGAACCGGTCCAGAACTGGTTGGAGCCGTCGGCGTCGCCCACGGTCTTGTCGTTGGACCCGTCGTCACTGCGGCAGGAGACGTTGCCGCGGTACACCGAAGTCCCCTTGTCGAAGGAGAAGTTGCGCTCGGCGTTGTCGATGCTGACGTTGTCCGACACCGTCATGGAGCCGGGGTTGCTGTTGTAGGTGAAGCCGTGTTTGCCGTTGTCGTAGGCGATGTTGCGCCGCACGACGTGGTCGACCTCGATGCCGTCCCCGCCCAGCTTGTAGCCGTTGCGGTCGCCGTCGGAGTTCACGGTCCCGTCGGAGAGCGTGCCGTTGTCGTACGCGAGCGAGTCCTCGATGGTCACCGGGCCGATGGGGCCGGTCTCCGACTTGGTGTAGAGGTCCCAGCCGTCGTCGATGTTGTTGTGGGAGACGGTGTAGCGGAAGACGTTCCCGGGGCCCGAGGTGAGCTTCGACGCGAAGCCGTCGGCGTCCTCGCCGTCGGAGTCCGCGTTGTCGTGCGACTCCGAACTCAGGACGAGGTTGTGCGACGGCCATTCGTCATCGGGAGTGTCGGAGGCGATCCGGGAGATCTGCAGGCCCGAGTCGTGGTTGAAGCGCGTCACGACGTGTTCGATGACGTTGTTGCTGCCGCCGACGAAGATCCCGTTGTCACCGGCGTGTTCGACGACGATGCCGTCCACGTGCCAGTAGTCGGCGTTGAGAGCGAGGCCGCGGTTCGCCGGGTCCTCGCTCATGGCCGAGAAGTTCAGCACCGGGGTCTCGCCCGGGTAGGCGGCGAGCGTCGTGCGGGCACTCGCCGAGCCGTCGTGGCCCGGCGGGACGGTGACCGTCTCGGAGTGCGCGTACGACCCGCCGCGCAGGTAGATCGTCCCGCCGGAGGCGACGCGGCTGATCGCCGAGGCGAGTGTGGTCGGGGCCGACTCCGTGCCGGCCGCGTCCTCGGTGCCGTTCGGTGCGACGTACAGGGCGTCGGCGGCCACCGCGACCGGGGCGCCGAGGGCGCCGGCGCGGGCGGGGGTGCTGTCGGGGGTGGCCTGCGCCACGGTTCCGGACAGGGCGACCAGTGAGCCTGCCAGCAGGCTGACGCACGCGATGACGGGCTTCTTCTTCTGCATCGTTCGTCTCCAGGTTGGGGGTTCGTCCGACCGGCGGGGGGTGAACTCCGGCCCGTGGGGGGCCGGGCTCCGACCGGATGGGGGTCGAGCGGCGAATCCGGAAACTCCTCGGCGCGACAGCTCCGTGCCGGACGGAACCGCCGTGCGGGGTGGGGGCACGGGGTGGCACCTCCCGGTGTGGCCCGCGCGATGTGTTCGGGTGTCTGAACAGCTCGCGGGGCCGACACCGCACTCGCGGGGTAGCAAGCGCTTTCTGGGACCGTAGGCTTGTGTCGTGACCGCGTCAATACATGTGTACGTGATTCCTGTTCACTGACCTGAACGACTCGGGTCGTTTCCGCATCGATCGCGCGCGGGGCCGGTCGAAGGAGCGCGCGAGGCCCATGTCGGATTTCCGCCAGCCCCGCGGCCCCTCCGTGCCCGATGCTTGGACCATGCACACCGACACCGAGCGCTGCGTGAGAGCCGTACGGTCGAAGGACGCCCGCTTCGACGGCTGGTTCTTCACCGCGGTCCTGACCACCCGGATCTACTGCCGGCCGAGCTGCCCGGTCGTGCCGCCGAAGGCCCGGAACATGACCTTCTACCCCAGTGCCGCCGCCTGTCAGCAAGCCGGATTCAGGGCATGCAAGCGGTGCCGCCCCGACACCAGTCCCGGCTCCCCCGAGTGGAACGCCCGCGCCGACTCCGTCGCCCGCGCGATGCGTCTGATCCAGGACGGCGTCGTCGACCGGGAGGGCGTGCCGGGGCTCGCCGCCCGGCTCGGATACTCCGCCCGGCAGGTCGAGCGCCAGCTCCTCGCCGAACTCGGCGCCGGCCCGCTCGCGCTGGCCAGGTCCCAGCGGGCGCAGACCGCCCGCGTGCTCATCGAGACGACCGCGCTCCCGATGGCCGAGGTGGCGTTCGCGGCCGGGTTCTCGTCCGTCCGCACCTTCAACGACACCGTGCGCGAGGTGTTCGCCCTCGCCCCGAACGAACTCCGCAGCCGCGCGGCGCGGGGGAGTCTGGCTCCGGGCACCCCCGGTGTCATCGCCCTGCGGCTGCCCTACCGGGCGCCGCTCAATCCCGGCAACCTCTTCGGGCACCTCGCAGCCACCGCCGTCCCCGGTGTCGAGGAATGGCGTGACGGTGCCTACCGCCGCACGCTCACCCTCCCGCACGGGCACGGCATCGTGGCTCTCTCGCCCCGGCCCGGCCACATCGACTGCCGGCTCTCGCTCACCGACCCCCGCGACCTCACCCAGGCCATCAGCCGCTGCCGCAGGCTCCTGGACCTTGACGCCGACCCGGTCGCCGTGGACGGCCAACTGCGCTCCGACCCCCTGCTGGCCCCGCTGGTCGAGGCCGGCCCGGGGCGCCGGGTGCCGCGTACGGTCGACGCGGCGGAGTTCGCCGTACGCGCGGTGCTCGGCCAGCAGGTCTCCACGGCGGCGGCCCGGACCCACGCCGCCCGGCTGGTCCGTGCCCACGGAGTGCCGGTGGACGACCCCGACGGCGGGCTGACCCACCTCTTCCCTGACCCCGAGGCGCTGGCCGGACTCGACCCCGAGGCCCTCGCGCTGCCCCGCAGCCGCCGCACCACACTCACCACGCTGGTGACCGCCCTCGCGGACGGGTCCCTGCATCTGGGGGAGGGCACCGACTGGGACGAGGCCCGCGCCGAACTGGCGGCACTGCCCGGCTTCGGCCCCTGGACCGTCGAGGTGATCGCGATGCGGGCCCTCGGTGACCCGGACGCCTTCCTCCCGACCGACCTCGGGATCCGCAGGGCGGCCGAGCAACTCGGTCTCCCCGCGACCCCCGCGGCCCTCACCGCACGCGCGGCCCGGTGGCGCCCCTGGCGCGCGTACGCCGTGCAGTACCTGTGGACCGTCGACGACCACCCCATCAACCATCTCCCCGCCTGAACGCAAGAGGACGCGCCCATGACCACGACATCCACGACGAACAGACGGCACACGGTCGTCGACAGCCCGTACGGGGCGCTCACCCTGGTCGCCACCGACGGGCTCCTGTCCGGCCTGTACATGACCGGGCAGAGGCACCGGCCGGCCGAGGAGACCTTCGGCGCACCGGACGACCGGCCCTTCGACGAGGCCGTTCACCAGCTCGACGCCTATTTCGCCGGAGAGCTGACGGAGTTCGACCTGCCGATGAACCTGGCCGGTACTCCGTTCCAGCGCAGCGTCTGGGCCGAGCTCGTGCGGATTCCGTACGGCGAGACCCGCTCCTACGGCGAACTCGCCGAAAACCTCGGCAAGCCCGGCGCCTCACGGGCGGTGGGCCTCGCCAACGGAAAGAACCCGGTCGGGATCATCGTCCCCTGCCATCGCGTCATCGGAGCCTCGGGGGGCCTGACGGGATACGGCGGCGGCTTGGACCGCAAGCAACGGCTGCTCGCCTTCGAACGGGGCGCGGAGGCGGAGGTGCCGGTCCTGTTCTGAGCGGGGCGAGGGCGGACTGTCCCGTCCCGCACGGGGTGGTCTGTCCCGTCCCGCACGGGGTGGTCTGTCCCGTCCCGCACGGGGTGGTCTGTCCCGTCCCGCACGGGGTGGACTGCCCCGCCCCGCACGGGGTGGTCTGCCCTCCGCCCCCGCACGAGGAGGTCCGCCCTCGCTCCCGCACGAGGAGGTCTGCCCTCGCCCCGCACGGGGTTGCCGCCCTCGCCCCGCAGGCTCAGCCGGTGAAGATCTCGACCAGGGACCAGATCGCCAGGCCGAGCATGCAGAGGCCACCGATGCGCTGCACCGTCTTCAGCGGCACCCGCTTGGCGATGAACCGGCCCGCGAGCAACGCCAGCGCGGACACCGACATCAGGGCGACCGCCGAACCGATGGCCGTGGACCAGGCCCCGTTGCTCGCGGCGAGGTTCGCGGTGGTGATCTGGGTCAGGTCACCCCACTCGCTGATGAACACCGCCATGAAGGCCGTCGAGTAGACCGGCCAGAAGCCGGTGACCGTCTTGATCTCCTCGTCCTCGTCGTCCTCCCCGCCTCCGCTGCGCAGCAGCATGAACGCGCCGAAGGCGAAGAGGGCCGCCGACACCAGCTTGACGGTCCAGTCGGGCAGCAGGCCGATCAGACCACCCGCCCCGACGGCGATGGCGACGTGCACGACGAACGCGGAGGACGTGCCGAACCACACGTAGAGGGGGCGCATGCGCGTGCCCATGGCCAGCGAGGCGAACATCGTCTTGTCGGGGAGCTCCGCGAGGAAGATCAGCCCGAAAGCGGTGAGGATCGCCAGGGGGTCGAGATGCATTCCGGGTGGCTTTCTGTGTGAGCCGGGCCCCGGGCCTTCCGCGAAGTGCCACTCGGGCTTTTTCGGAGGACCACTCGGCCCGGCATGACCGCAGCGCCCGCGGGCGCGGGCGTGTCATACCTGACCGAAGGTCTCGCCCACCCGTAAGGATCTACGAGCCCGGCCACCGGGAACCCGGAGGCTCCAGTGTGTCGACGACCGGTTTGCGGGGCTACTCCCCTTCGCAGCCGTCAACGATACCCCATCGGACCTGCGGGGGAGCGGCTCGGTACAGTCCTCGGGTGATCATCCATGCCGTCCCCGGGAGTGCACCCGTATGAGCCGCCGCCCCCGCAAGACCGCCGGAACGGGGCCGTCCCTGCCCACGGTGAGCGTCTGCCGGGGCTGTTGCTGCGGCACCCCGAAGATCCCGGGCGTGGACCACGCCGGACAGCTCGCACAGCTGCGCCGGTCCCTCGACGGCGCCGCCACCGTGCGTGCGGTGGAATGTTTGGACGCCTGCGAGCACGGAAACGTCATCGTCGTACAGCCTTCGGCCGAGGGCCGCCGCGCCGGCGGCCGGCCCGTCTGGCTCGGGCTGGTCAACGACCCACAGGCCGTCGCCGACATCGCCACATGGGCGGGGGAGGGCGGGCCCGGCCTCGCGGACGCGCCGGAGATCCTCGACCTCTACACCTTCAGTCCTTCCCGCCGGATCCGGGCCGGACTGGACGGTGAAGGGGCTTGAAGGACCGGATGCGCGGCAGCAGGCGAGCGGCGGACCGGCGCACCCGCGTGGCGCTCGTACTGGCCCTCGGCGGACTGCTGAGCGGATGCGGGCCCGCCCCGGCGCCCCCGAGACCGCCATCGGCCGAGGAAGTGCCTTTCTGGCAGGCCGAGTTCGACGGAGTCGCGGCAACCCGTCCGTCGGAGGAGTCCTGGACCACCGAGACCGGCAACCGGGACGCCGAGGGGTGGGGCAACAACGAGCTGCAGTACTACACCGAGGATGCGGCCAACTCCGCGCTCGACGGCGCGGGGCACCTCGTGATCTCGGCCCGGCCGGCCCCCGACGGATCCGAACTTCCCTGCTGGACGCAGGAGTTCTGCAGCTGGACGTCGGCCCGTCTGACCACGGAGGGAAAGGTCGCGCTCACTCACGGACGTGTGGAGGTCCGCGCGAGAATCCCCACCGGCACCGGACTGCTGCCGGCGATCTGGATGCTGGGCGACAACGGAGTCGAGTGGCCCGGACAGGGGGAGATCGACATCTGCGAGGTGGTCGGCGGAGAACCGCGAACGGTCTACGGCACCGCGCACGGGCCGACCTACTTCAACGAGAAGGGGCTCGGCGGCTCCGCCACCCTCACGGCCGACGCCTCGCGGGGCTTCCACACCTACGCCGTCGACAAGCAACCGCGCCGCATCACCTGGTCCGTCGACGGAGAGCCGTACTTCACGCTGACTCCCTCGCAGCTGCCCGCGCCGGACGACTGGGTCTTCGAACAGGACATGCACCTGCTGCTCGACGTCGCCGTCGGGGGCGACTGGCCCGGCCCTCCCGACACCTCGACGCCCTCCCCGGCGACGATGACGGTCGACTACGTCCGCTTCTACGGCGAAGGCCACGCCTGAACGTCCGCGAAGTCCACGCCTGAACGTCCGCGAAGTCCACGCCTGAAGGTCCGCCGGAGGGCCCCTTCAGGCCCGACCGGGGCCGGACGCCCCAGCAGCGCGGGCAGCGCGCTTCCCGGTCGTCAGGCCCGGTCGGGGGCCGGACGACCCAGCAGCACGGGCAGCGCGCTTCCCCTGCGTCAGGCCCGATCAGGGGCCAGCCGCTCCAGCAGTGCGGGCAGCGCGGTCCCGATGGGCTCGCGGACGACCTCCTCGGCCAGTTCGTCGTACGGGGTCGGCTCGGCGTTCACCACGACGAGCCGGGCCCCGTGCTCCACGGCGATGCCCGCCAGCGAGGCGGCCGGCTGCACCTGGAGCGTGGTGCCCACCGCGATGAACACCTGGCTGGCCTTGGTGATCGCCATGGCCTCGGCGAGCACCTGCGGGTCCAGCCGCTCGCCGAACATCACCGTCGCCGACTTCAGGATCCCGCCGCACACCGTGCACGGCGGGTCCGTCTCGCCGGCCTCGACGCGGGCCAGTGCGTCCGCCATGGCCGACCGGGCGTGGCACCGGGTGCAGGTCACCTCACGGGCCGTGCCGTGGAGTTCGACGACCTTGCGGGCGGGCAGCCCGGCCAGCTGGTGCAGTCCGTCGACGTTCTGGGTGATCACGCGCACCGGGGTGCCGGACCGCTCCAGATCCGCCACCGCCCGATGGGCGGCATTCGGCTCGGCGGTCCAGGTGGCGCTGGTGCGGCGCATCTGCCAGGAGCGGCGGCGGATCTCCGGATCGGACATGTAGAAGTCGTAGGTGACGAGCTTCTCCGCCTCCGGGTCCTTCCGCCAGAGGCCCTGCGGCCCGCGGTAGTCGGGAATGCCGGAATCCGTGGAGATGCCGGCGCCGCTGAGGATCGCGACGAGAGTCATGATCCGAGCCTACGGAGGACCGGGTCCCGCTGCGAAGACATTTACGCCAGGCGCCCGTAGGGTGCCGCCCATGGCGAAAATCGAAGTCACCCTGGACGCTGAACTCGTCGTCGAGGTCATGGTGCTCGCGGGCGTCGGCAATCCGCAGGACGCCGTCGAACTGGTCGTACGCGACTACATCGCGCGCGGCCACCGCACCGAGGCCCGGGCCGCCGGGCAGGACGACGCGAGGCGGGAGGCCGACGCCAGGCCCCAGGACCCGCAGGGCTGATCCGTCACGCCGTGACCGGGGCGCCGTCCTCGAGCTCCGCCGCCCCCGCACCGGAGTCCAGGACCTCCAGCGCCGCGAGGATCCGTGTCGCGTGCCGGCCCCGCAGGTGGCTGGTGAGGTCGGCGCGGTCCACCAGCCGCCAGGACAGGAGCTCGGCCTCCTGGAGCCGGATCGCGTCCAAGCGCTCCTGCGGGAGCACACCGCCGTCGTAGACGTACGCGACGATCGGCGGACGCCCCTCGCCTCGCGTCCAGTCGACCGCGAGCATCCGGCCCGGTGCGACGTCGAGGCCGATCTCCTCCGCCGTCTCCCGGCGCGCGGCCTGCCGAGGGCTCTCGCCCTCGTCCGACTCGACCGTGCCGCCCGGGAGCGCCCAGCCCTCCCGGTAGTTCGGCTCGACGAGCAGGACCCGGCCCCGCTCGTCCCTGAAGAGCGTGGCGGCCCCGGCCAGTACCCGGGGAAGGCCTGCGATGTACGTGGCGTAGTCAGCGGTGGTCATGAGGGCAGCGTAAGGGCAGCTCACGGGCTGGCCACGTGGTTTCGGACAGCCATGGGCAGATCAGGGGTGGTGCGGATAGGGTCGGGTCGGCGCGACTGCCTGTTCGAAAGCAAAGGGATGCAAGGTGACGGACGGAGCAGCGATGAAGACCGCCCACGTGCTCGTGGCGGCGGACAAGTTCAAAGGATCGCTCACCGCGGTGCAGGTCGCGGAGCGCGTGACGGCCGGGCTGCGGCGCGTGGTCCCCGGGGTGCGGGTCGAGACCCTGCCCGTGGCGGACGGCGGCGACGGCACGGTCGCGGCGGCGGTGGCCGCCGGGTTCGAGCGCCGCGAGGCCCGGGTGACCGGCCCGCTGGGCACCCCGGTCACGGCGGCGTACGCGGTGCGTGACACCACCGCGGTGGTGGAGATGGCCGAGGCCTCGGGGCTCCAGCACCTGCCGGCCGGAGAGTTCGCCCCGCTCACGGCGACCACCTACGGCTCCGGCGAACTCCTGACCGCCGCGCTGGACGCGGGGGCCCGGACGATCGTGTTCGGAGTCGGCGGCAGCGCCACGACGGACGGCGGCGCCGGCATGCTCGCCGCCCTCGGCGCGCGCTTCGTGGACAGGGACGGCAAGCCCGTCGGACCCGGCGGCGGCGCGCTCGGGGACCTGGCCGACGCCGACCTCTCGGGGCTCGATCCCCGGATCGCGGACATCGATCTGATCCTCGCCAGCGACGTGGACAACCCCCTGACCGGCCCGAAGGGCGCCCCCGAGGTCTACGGGCGGCAGAAGGGCGCCACCGAGGACGACATCGCGGTCCTCGACGCGGCGCTCGCCCACTACGCGTCCGTCCTGGGGCCCGAGCACGCCGAGCTGCCGGGGGCCGGTGCCGCCGGAGGCATCGGCTACGGGGCACTGGTCGCCCTCGGGGCCCGCTTCCGGCCGGGCATCGAGGTCATGCTCGACGTCCTGGGCTTCGCTCCCGCGCTCGCCCGGGCCACTCTCGTCGTCACCGGTGAGGGCTCGCTCGACGAGCAGACCCTCCACGGCAAGGCCCCGGCGGGGGTCGCCGCGGCGGCCCGCGCGGCGGGCGTGGAGGCGGTCGCCGTCTGCGGACGGCTCGCCCTGCCGCCGGAGGCGCTGGGCAGGGCGGGCATCCGCCGGGCCTACGCCCTGACCGAGCTGGAACCCGACCCCGCCGTCTGCATGGCACAGGCAGGTCCGCTGCTGGAACGCGCGGCCGAGTCGATCGCCCGCGACTTCCTGTCCTGACGACTCGTCATGAGGGGGCTGTCCAAAGGGACTTCCCCCTCATGGCCGGGCCGTGGTCAGCCTGAAGGCGTCCAGTGCCAGCGTCATCTCGATCATCTCGCGCGGCCGTGACAGCGAGCGCGACGTCAGTCGCTCCAGCCGCCGCAGACGGTTGAGCACGGTGTTGCGGTGGCAGTACAGCCGCCCGGCCGCCCGCCCCGCCGACCCCCCGCACTCCAGCCAGGCGTCGAGCGTCCGCACCAGCAGCGCCCGGTCCGCCGCTTCCAGCGCCAGCAGCGGCCCCAGCACGTCCGCGACCAGCAGGGCCGACAGCTCCGGCTGACTCACCACCAGGGCCGCGGGCAGCCTCTCCTCCAGCCGTACGATCCCCGTCGTGCCCGGCGGGCACGTCAGCAGGGCCACCTCGGCCAGCCGGCGCGCCGTACCCAGACCGGCCAGACCGTCCGCCAGCGGACCGGTCCCGCCCGGCCCCGGACACCGCCGCGCCAGCAGCTCGATGAGCTCCGCCGGATCCCGGTCACCCAGGGCGACGACCACGATCTCGCGGTCCCCCCGTCTGCGGCGGACCGCCCGCAGGCCGTCCGCGTCCATCGCAGCGCCCGCCGGCCCGCCTCCGCCCTCCCGCAGCACCACCACCACGTAACGGCCCTGCTCGTCCAGGCCGAGACAGCTCGCCGCGCGTGCCGCGAGGCCCGGCTCGCACCGGCCCTCCAGCAGGGCGTCGAGCAGCACCCGGCCCCGCTCGTCACTGCGCCCCCGCATCTTTTCGCTCCGTCCCGCGGCCGAGCCGCTCCTGGCTGGTGAGGATGCCACCGGCCGCACCGGTGACGACGGCGCGTCGCCGGCCTCTGTGCGCGCGCACAACCGGGCCGTTCGAACACTGGTCACCCGCAGCGAGTGCGCCCCGGACCGTGGACGCGCGCCGCGCCCGCTGCTGGTCTGTGGCACCACAACGACCAGTCGGAAGGAGGAGGACGCATGGCAACGCTCGAGATCCGCGAACTGTCCGTGGGCTACGGCCCGGTACGGGCACTGCGCGACGTCTCCGTCGACGTGCCGGCCGGCGCGATCACCGCTGTACTCGGTGGCAACGGCGCCGGCAAGACCACGCTGCTGCGGGCCGTATCGCGGACCCTCGGCTTCCACCGCGGGACGGGTACGGGCACGATCAGCTTCGACGGCCGCCCCCTGGACGGGCTCCGCCCCGCTCAGGTGGTGGCGGCCGGAGTGATCCAGGTGCCCGAGGGCCGGCAGGTGTTCGCCCGGATGACGGTGGCCGACAACCTGCGGGCAGGCGCGCTCGGAGCACGCGGCGGACGCAGGGCGGCTGCCACGGCCCTCGACCGCGTACACGAGCTGTTCCCGGTGCTCGCCCAGCGAGCCCACCAGCGGGCCGGCCTGCTGTCCGGCGGTGAACAGCAGATGCTGGCGATGGGGCGGGCCCTCATGGCCGCGCCCCGGCTGCTGCTGCTCGACGAGCCCTCCCTCGGCCTCGCCCCGCTGATGGCGGCGAAGATCGCCGAGACGATCCAGGAGATCAACGCCGGCGGCACCTCCGTCATGCTCGTCGAGCAGAACGCGGCCATCGCGCTGCGGCTCGCCTCCACCGCGTACGTCCTGGACGTCGGCGAGGTCGCCCTCCACGGCCCGGCGGACGAGCTGGCAGCCTCGGACGAGGTCCGCCGGCGCTACCTCGGCGTCGTCGACGAGACGGCCGCCGAGGACGCGGCGCAGGCGGAAGGCCTCACCCGCGGGCTGAGCAGGTGGTCCGCGTGACGACCGCCCCCGCCGCGCTCACCGTGCGCGACGTGACCGTGCGCTTCGCCGGGCTCACCGCCCTCGACGCGGTCTCCTTCACCGTCGAACCGGGCAGCGTGCACGCCGTCATCGGACCCAACGGCGCCGGCAAGTCCACCACCTTCAACGTGCTCTCCGGCGTCTACCGCGCCACCTCGGGCAGCGTGCACCTCGGCTCCACCGAACTCACCGGCCTCGCACCGCACAGGATCGCCGACCTGGGCGTCGCCAGAACCTTCCAGAACCTCGCGCTGCCCCCGCACGCCACCGTCGCCGAGAGCCTGATGCTCGGCCGGCACCGGCTCACCCGCGCCGGTTTCCTCGCCTCCGGACTGAGGCTGCCCTCCGCGACCCGGGAGGCGCACCGGCATCTCGAACGGGTCCGCGAGATCGCCGCATTCATCGGCCTGGAGAAGGAACTCGACTTCCCCGCCGGGGCCCTGCCCTACGGGAAGCAGAAGCTCGTCGAACTCGGCCGCGCGCTGTGCATGGAGCCCGAGGTCCTGCTCCTGGACGAACCCATCGCGGGCATGACCGCCGACGAGCGCCGCCGGACCGCGGCCGTCGTCGCCGGTGTGCGCGACAGCCTCGGCATCTCGATCGTCATGGTCGAACACGACATGGGGGTGGTGATGCGGCTCGCGGACGCCGTGACCGTACTCGACTTCGGACGCAGGATCGCCGGCGGCACGCCCGCCGAGGTCCAGAACGACCCGGCCGTGGTCCAGGCCTACTTGGGGGCGCAGGAATGACCACCTTCATCGAACTCCTCCTCGGCGGCCTGTCCATCGGCTCGGTCTACGCGCTGATCGCGCTGGGCTTCGTCGTCATCTTCAAGGCGACCGAGGTCGTCAACTTCGCCCACGCCTCCCTGCTGCTGGCCGGCGGTTACGTCACCGCCGTGCTCCACGACGACATCGGTTTCTGGCCGGCGCTCGGCGTGGGGATCGCGGGCGCGGCGGTCGTCGGTTCGGCGGTCGAGTTCTTCGTGATGCGCCGCTACCGGGGAAGCGACCAGAGCGTCCTCGCCATCGTCACCATCGGCGTCGACATCCTCCTCACCACCGAACTCGTCCGGCGCATGGGAACCGACGTGATGTCGCTCGGCGACCCGTGGGGCGACGACGTCGTCACCATCGGGGGTGTCACCCTCGCCGAGACCCGCATCGCGGCGTTCCTCGTCGCGGGGCTGCTCATCACGGTGTTCCTGCTCGCGTTCCGCTTCACCTCGTGGGGCGTCTCCATGCGAGCCGCGGCCGAGAACCCGCAGACCGCCGCGCTGATGGGCATCCGCCTCGGCCGGGTCTCCCTGTCCGCCTGGGCGGTCGCCGGAGCGCTCGCCGCCGTCGCCGCACTCTTCCTGACGGTGTTCCCGACCCCCGGCCTCGAACGGGCCACCTCGCTCGCCGCGCTCAAGGCGTTCCCCGCCGCGATCCTCGGAGGCCTCGACTCGACGACCGGGGCCCTCGTCGGAGGGCTCCTCGTCGGAGTCACCGAGTCACTCGCCACCGGCTACCAGAGCGACCTCTCCTTCCTCGGACGCGGCATCGGTGACCTCGCTCCGTACCTGGTGATGGTGGTCGTCCTGCTGGTCCGGCCGGCGGGCCTCTTCGGTACGAAGGAGCTGTCCCGTGTCTGAAGCCACCAAGGACGCCGTCGCGCCCGCCCCCGCCGGGGCCACCACCACCCCCGCAGGGGAGTCCCTCACCGCCCGGCTGCGCCGCCCGGCTCCGTACCTCTGGCTCGCGGGGTCGGTCCTGCTCCTCCTTCTCCCGTTCTACCTCGACCGGTTCTGGCTCCAGGCAGGGCTGTTCGCGATGGCCGCCGCGATCGGGGCGATCGGGCTGAACCTGCTCACCGGCTCCACCGGCCAGCTCTCCATGGGGCATGCCTTCTTCCTCGCGGTGGGCGCGTACGGCTACTGCATCCTGGGCGGGGAGAGCAGCACGGAGAACGGGCACGCCGTCACCGGCCTGGGCCTGCCCACCTGGCTCGCCGCCGTCCTGGCCGTGCTCCTGGCAGGCGCCGTCGGCGGGCTCTTCAGCCCCATCGCGGGGCGGCTGAGCGGCGCCTACCTCGGAATCGCCACGCTGGCGCTGATTTTCATCGGCCAGCACGTCCTGTTCAACGCGGGCTCACTCACCGGCGGTTTCAACGGCCGCCCGGTGCCGCCCCTCTCACTGTTCGGGTTCACCTTCGACGACGCCGAGGTGGTCGTGGCCGCCGTGCCCTTCCAGTCGTCCGAGAAGCTCTGGTACCTGGCACTGGCAGCGCTCCTGGTCAGCGGGCTCTTCGCCCGCGGGGTGCTGCGCGGCAGGCCCGGCCGCGCGCTCAACGCCATCAGGGACCACCGGATCGCCGCCGGGGTGATGGGCGTGCCCGTCGCCCGGTACCGGGCCGGTGTCTTCGTCCTGTCCTCGATGTACGCGGGCCTCGCGGGCGTCCTGCTCGCGCTGGTCTTCCAGCGGACCGTGCCGGAGTACTTCGGCATGATCCTGTCCCTCGAATACCTCGCCATGATCGTCATCGGCGGGCTGGGCAGCGTGGCGGGAGCCGTCATCGGCGCCGCGTTCGTCTCCCTGCTCCCGCAGGTGCTCACCCACTACAGCGACTCCCTGCCCCTGGTGTCCGCCCCTGGTACGGGCGGCATCGCACCGGGCGAGGCGTCCCGCTATCTGTACGGCGCCGCGGTCGTCGCGGTCGTCCTGTTCCTGCCCGGCGGCATTGCGCGTCTGAAGACTCCAGGGGAGAAGAAGAAATGAAGCTACGTGTTGTCGGAGCCGTCGTGGCGGCTCTCACCCTCACCCTCGCGGGATGCAGCGAGAAGGCGAAGTCGTCGGACGACGGCGGCGCGGACAAGAACGGGGTGAAGGCCGGTGAGGGAGTCACCGACTCCAAGATCACCCTGGGTGCCCTCACCGACATGACCGGCGTGTACGCCTCGCTCGGCAAGAGCGTCACCCAGGCCCAGCAGCTCTGGGTCGAGGAGACGAACAAGGCCGGCGGCATCTGCGAGCGGCAGATCGAACTGACCGTCCGCGACCACGGGTACGACCCGCAGAAGGCGATCGGCGCCTACACGGAACTCGAACCGAAGGTACTGGGCTTCACGCAGTTCATCGGCTCGCCGTTCGTCTCCGCCGTGGAGTCCCGCATCGACGGCCAGGACAAGGGCATCGTCCTTCCCCAGGCATGGTCGGCGAACCTGGTCGGCTCCAAGTACGTGCGCGTCATCGGCGCCACGTACGACGTCGAGACGATCAATCTGATCGACTTCCTGCTGGCCGAGAAGCGCATCGCCAAGGGCGACAAGATCGGTCACGTCTACTTCGAGGGCGACTACGGCGAGAACGCCCTGGCCGGCTCGAAGCACGCGGCGGCGGAAGCGGGCCTCACCGTCGTCGAGCAGAAGATCAAGCCGACCGACAACGACATGACCGCCCAGGTCTCCGCGCTCAAGCAGGCGGGCGTGAAGGCGATCGTCATCAGCGCCGGACCGCGCCAGGCGGCCTCGCTGGTCGGCGTCGCGGCGGCGACCGGCTTCGACGTGCCGGTCGTCGGCAACAACTCGGCCTACGCCCCGCAGCTGCTGGCGACACAGGCGGGTGCCGCGCTGCAGAAGGACTACTACATCGGCGCCTCCACCCTGCCCATCGGTGACGCCGGCGCGGGCCCGGCCAAGTTGGCCAAGGCGTACACCGCCAAGTACCCGAAGGACGGCCTCGACAACGGCGTCATCGCCGGATACAACGCGGCATCCGTCTTCGGCGAGGCGCTGAAGAAGGCCTGCGACTCCAAGGACCTGACCCGTGAGGGAGTCGACAAGGCCCTGCTCACCATCAAGGACTTCGGCGGTGACTTCGGGATCTCGCACGACTTCACCGACCCGGCGGCGCCCTCCACCCGGCAGACCGTCGTCATGAAGCCCGACGCGAAGGCTCCGGGCGGCCTCAAGGTGGTCCGCCCGGCCGAAGTGGCCCCGGCCGCCGAGTCCTTCACCCTCAAGCCCTGACCTCTGCGCACGGCGACGGGCCCGGCCACCCAGGCCGGGCCCGTCCGTGTGCGGCCGTCAGTGGGTGTAGGCCTCCACCTCCGACACCTGGCCCGCGGGCCAGCCGGTGTTCGCGGTGAACGTCAGCCGCAGCCAGCGCACCGGAGTCCCGGTGAGCGTCACCGTCGCGGTGTTACCGCTCGACGGATCGAAGGTGTAACCCGTCGGCGCCTTCAGGGAGCCGTACGCGGAGTTGTCCGTACTGCCCGTCACACCGATCGTCTGCGTGCGCGTCGCCCACGCGGCGGCCGGCGGCAGCTTCAGCACCAGACGCCTGACGGACCTGGCGGCGCCGAGGTCCACGGTGACGGACTGCGGGAAGGCGTTGTTGCGGCTCTCCCAGTAGCTGTCCGCCTTGCCGTCGACCGCGTTGCCGGCGCCGTACACGTCGGCATGGCTCGTCTCGGTGACCGGGCGGCCCTGGGCGAGGTTGCCCGTCTCCTCGGGCGGGTCCGTGGGGTCCGTGGGATCGGTCGGATCCGTGGGTCCGCCGCCCCCGGGAACCCCGCCGTTGGTCCACACCGGGTCCGGCCAGACACCGGTGCAGGCGGGCGGGTTCGCGTACCAGCCGGAGTTGCCCGTGCCCTGGGTGATCTGGAAGCCGCTTCCCACGCAGTTGTGGATCGGGTTGGACTGCGCGATGTGCGTGGCGACGACCTTGCTGAACGAGGCGGTGCCCGGGGCCTGGATCTGGAGGGCGTACGTACCGGCGCCGTCGATCTTGATGTTGTCGAAGTGCAGCCCGTTGCTCGCACCCTCGATCAGGTGGATCGCCGCGTAGGAGCTGTCCAGGATCTCGCTGTCGGTGATGTTGACGGTCGCGTTGCTGATCGGTTCGTTGAGTCCGCTGAACCAGATCGCGCCGACGCCGAACCGCCAGTTGAAGTCGTTGTTGCCGGTACGGATCAGGGTGTTGCGGGCGGCGGTGTGCGTACCCGAAACGGCCGTACCCTGACCCGAGTTGACGCCCGGATACCGGTTGGCGATGTGGAGTCCGCCACCGTTGGTGACGGTGTCCGACATGACGTTGTCGGAGATGGTGATGTCCTTGCCGCCGTACGTGACGATGTTGTTGGCGAGGATCGGCAGGACCACGGTGTTGGACGTGAACGCGTTCTTCACGTTCGGGACGTTCTCCGCCCACATGGCCAGTCCGTCGTCGCCGGTGTTGCGGACGAAGGTGTTGGTCACGGTGGAGTTCGTGACGCCGTAGTGGAAGTTCACGCCGTCGGCGGTCTGGTCCAGGATGCGGCTGTTCTTGATGGTGAAGTCGTCCATCGGACCGTCCATCCAGGCACCGCACTTGGTGTGCTGCATCCAGACGTTGTCGACGACCGAGTGGGACATGGCCCCGCCGATGGCGTTTACCTGGTCGTTGTCCACCCGCTCACGGATGTCGCCGATGATGGCGAAGTCCTTGAGCGTGACGTTGCTGCTGCCGCCCTGCGCCGCGTACTTCCCGTAGACCCCGACCGCCTTGCCGCGGTCCGTGGGGTGACGCCCGGTCAGCACGCTGTACCAGGGGCCGGCGCCGCGCAGGGTGACCTTGTCGACGACGATGTGGTCCTGGACCTTGAAGGTGCCCTGCGGGATGTACACCTCCTTGCCCTGCGTGCGGCCCGCGTCGACCGCGGCCTGGATCTTCGCCGTGGAGTCGGCCGACCCCGTCGGGTCGGCGCCGAAGTCGCCCACCACGTCCAGGGCGCCCGGCGGCCTGCCGACCGGCGCGCCGACCTGCTCGAAGTCCGCCAGGTCGATGGTGAACGACGGTGAGGCCGCGGTGGAGGTGACCTGGAGCCGGACCTTCGTACCGGCGGCCAGGGTGGACCCGAACATGGTCCGGGTCTCGTCGTAGAAGTGGTGCGGGTCGGTGTCCCCCGGGTTGTTGTTGAAGGGGTAACCCCCGTAGAACCAGCCGTACTTCGAGGTCACCGGAACGCTCTTGAGCGAGCTGCCGCCGACCCGCAGGTCGAGTGAGGCGTCCCGGCCCGCCCCCGCCGCGTCGTCCGGCAGCGAGTAGCGGAACGTCATGGCGTTCGCGGGGGCGGTGAGCGTGAACTCGACGTACTCCCCGACGGAGTCCAGCGTGACGGCCTGCCGGCCGGAGGCCTCGGACGGCAGTGAGCCGTAGCGGCGGTCGGGTCCGATCAGGGAGCCGTTGGTGGCTGCGTACTCGGCCTCCTGCTCCTTGAACGGGACGGTGGCGCCCCGGCCGGATATTCCGACGGGGGAGGGTGCGGGGACCGCCGCCGCCTGTGCGGGGGGAGCGCCGGCCAGCACGACCGCGGCGGCGGTGCCCGCCGCGGCCAGGGCCAGTGCGAGGGAGGCGGAGAGAGACCTTCTGAGGAGACGTGGTCCAGGGAGGGGTGGGGTCACGTGGGTCGTCCTTGCGGCTCGACGGGCTCTGCGGACGCCCCACAGGCTAGGAGCTCCTACGTAAAGAAGTCCATCGTCCTGCGCAAAAGTTCGTTGTACTTACTCAAATTAATGACGTGATCGCGCGAATGCCGAGCGCACGACGGGGGCATGTGTTTTCGGGAAGTGAACGTTGTCATGCCCATTGACAGTCGATCCGCCGCCCTGGCTTCATGTGAACAACGGAATGGGAGCGCTCCCATCCCCGCTGCCCGCCTCACCGCCATGAAAGGCGACAACGGATGAAGCCACGGATGAGAAAACGGCTGGCCAGGGCGACGGCCGCCGCCGTCACCGCGACCGCCCTGCTGATGACACTGTCCGGTCCGGTCTCCGCGCAGGCCGCGAGCGGGACGCCTACTCCGTCGGCGGACGCCGCGCCGGCCGCGGTCACGGCCGGTTCCGGCACCGACTGGCTGCACACCGAGGGCAACCGGATCGTCGACGCACAGGGCAACCGGGTCTGGCTGACCGGTGCCAACTGGTTCGGCTTCAACGCCACGGAGCGCGTCTTCCACGGCCTGTGGTCCGCCAACCTGGACACCGTCACCCGGCAGATGGCGGAGCGGGGCATCAACATCATCCGTGTGCCGATCTCCACCCAGCTCCTGCTGGAGTGGAAGGAGGGCCGCGCGGCCGCCTCCAGCGCCGTCAACACGTGGGCCAACCCCGAACTCGCCGGCAAGACCACGCTGGGCGTCTTCGACGCGTTTCTCGGCGTGGCGGAGAAGTACGGCATCAAGGTGATGCTCGACGTCCACAGCGCGGAGGCGGACAACTCCGGGCACGTGTACCCCGTGTGGTGGAAGGGCGCGATCACCACCGAGCAGTTCTACTCGGCCTGGGAGTGGGTGACCGCCCGCTACAAGGCCAACGACACCCTGGTGGCGATGGACGTCAAGAACGAACCCCACGGCAAGCAGTCCGACAGCCCCCGTGCCAAGTGGGACGGCTCCACCGACCAGGACAACTTCAAGCACACCTGTGAGACCGCGGGCAAGCGCATCCTCGCGATCAACCCGCACGTCCTGGTCCTGTGCGAGGGCATCGAGATCTACCCCAAGGACGGGACGAACTGGTCCTCCACCTCGGCGGCCGACTACCACGGCATGTGGTGGGGCGGGAACCTGCGCGGGGCCAAGAAGCACCCGGTCGACCTCGGTGCGCAGCAGGACCAGCTGGTCTACTCCCCGCACGACTACGGACCGCTGGTGTACCAGCAGCCCTGGTTCCAGGGCACGTGGGACCGCACCACGCTGGAGCGCGACGTCTGGGACCCCAACTGGCTCTACCTGCACAAGGACGGCACAGCGCCGCTCTTCGTCGGGGAGTGGGGTGGTCACCTCGACAACGGACCGAACCAGAAGTGGATGACCGCCCTGCGCGATCTGATGGTGGAGAACGGCATCCACCACACCTTCTGGTGCCTCAACCCCAACTCCGGTGACACCGGCGGACTGCTCGGCTACGACTGGGCGACCTGGGACGAGGCCAAGTACGCCGTGCTCAAGCCCGCCCTGTGGCAGTCGGGAGGCAAGTTCGTCAGCCTCGACCACGAGGTCAGGCTGGGCGGCCCGGCCAGTACCACCGGCATCTCCCTGGGCGATCTCTACGGCGGCTGAGACCGGCCGCCCGCCCGCCGCACCATCCCGATGACCGCCCTGGGGTGTCGATGAAACCCCACCGCCTCGGCACCCCAGGGCTCTCCACCTCGCACGCCCGGCGCGCCGGGCGTGCGAGTCAGCCGTCCTGCCGCAGGGCGTTGATCAGCAGCAGAGCGATGTCGTCGTTCCCGGGCGTGTAGCGCCTTGCGTACCGCACGAGCGTGTCGGCGACGGAGTCCATGTCCTGGTCGAGGGCCAGGGCGAAGTGCTCGGCGAGGTCGGCCGTGGCGTCGTCGAAGTCCACGCCCGGCGCCTCGACCAGACCGTCGGTGTACATCGCGAGCGTCGCGCCGGGAGGCAACGGGACCTGCGCCGTCGGGTAGCGGGACGCGGGGTCGATCCCGAGCAGCAGACCGGGCGGCAGATCGAGCACCTCCGTCTGCCCGTCCGGCTGCCTCAGCAGCGGCCCCGGATGTCCCGCGGTGGCCAGGCAGGCGCTGTGTCCCGCGAGGTCGAGATGGACGTACAGACAGCTGGTGAACAGCCCCGGGTCCAGGTCGGTGAGCAGCCGGTTGGTGCGCGCGAGGACCTCGTCCGGTGGCGCGCCGGCGGAGGCGTGCACGGCGGTGCGGACCTGTCCCATGAGCGCGGCGGCGTTCTCGTTGTGGCCCTGTACGTCGCCGATGGTGGCGGCGGCGGTGGTGTCGTCGAGCCGGATCAGGTCGTAGAAGTCCCCGCCGACGCCCATGCCCCGGGTCGAGGGGAGGTAGCGGGCGGCGACGTCCAGACCGGTGATCGAGGGGAGGGTCTGCGGCAGGAGGTGGGCCTGCAGGCTGTGCGCGAGCCGGTTCTTCGTGTCGTACAGCCGCGCGCGGTCCAGCGCCTGCGCCAGCAGCCCCGCGATCGAGGTGAGGAGGGCGCGTTCCTCCGGGTCGAAGGGCTGAGGGCGGTCGTAGGCGAGGATCAGCGAGCCGACCGGGTGGCCGGAGACGATCAGCGGCAGGAAGGCGCAGGCGCCGACCACGTTGCGCAGTCCCGCGCGCGGATAGGCGCGCTCCAGATCGGCGAAGGTCGGGAAGAAGTCCGGAATGCCCGTCGTCAGCACATGCGCGGCCGGGGTGGCCGAGGACAGCGGGGCCCCGTCGAAACGGTCCATGAGTGTGGGCCGGCTGCCCCGGCGGCCCTCGACCCGCAGCCGCCCATCCGCCGAGGTCATCACGACGAGGGTCTGGACACGGAACGCGGGCATCAGCTGGTCCCCGGCCAGCTCGATGACGTCCTGCGTGCCGACGGCCTCGGTGAGCGTCGCCGCGAGATGCATCAGGTGGTAGAGGGCGGTCGCACGGCTGGGCACGGCCCCGGAAGGCGGCAGCGAGGGGGCGGGGGCGTCCACGGGACCGGGTTCGGAGGTGGGCATGATGCGCACGCTGATGCCGGTGGCGTTCGGGAACAGCTGGAACGACAGCCACTGGTCCGGTGGTCTCAGCACGGTGAACGAGGTCTTCTGGCGGCTGATGACGGCTGCCCGGTAGTGGTCCTCGACGGAGGGGTCGTGCAGCCACGGGAGTGACACCCAGGGCAAGGTGCCGTGCACCTCGTCCGCCGGGGCGCCCAGCAGCGCCGCGGCGGCGTCGTTCAGGTAGGTGACCGTCCCGTCCAGTGCCAGCGCGCAGCTTCCGCCGGGCAGCCGCTGGACGAATTCCATGACGGCGGCGGCTTCCACCGGATCGGGCTCGGGTGGCTCCGGCGGAGGCAGCACCCGGGGCTGGCTCCCCGCCACGATCGGGTAGCCGTTGCTCGCGGACTGCCGCAGGAGCGTCCCGATGCCGTTGCACCCCCGGAGCACGGCCGCGCGCTCGTCGGACCTCAGCTGCGGGGGGTGGGACCCCGGCCACATCAGCACCAGGCCGCCCTTCTGGGCGGTGCCGGTGTGCAGCGGCGCGGCGGCCAGGGCGAACTGGTAGGGCAGGACGAGCGCGGGGCGCGGATAGCGGCGCGCCAGCTCCTCCTGGCTGCCGAGCCAGATCAGACAGCCCAGGCGCACGGCGTCCGCCACCGGGATCGGAGCGGACAGCGGGACCCGGGTCCAGGGGAAGGCCAGGGGGGCGGGCACCCCCGCGAGCAGAGCCAGGCGCAGTGTCGTGTCGTTCTTCGGCAGGAGGTAGAGCATGACCACGGATGCGCCCGTCTCATGCATGAGGTGGGCCACGGCGCTGTCCAGCAGCTCCGTGCCCGAGCCCGACGCGGCGACAGAGGGGGCGAAGTCCTGCACGCCTTCCAGCGTCTCCCGTGAGGGACCACCGCGCACCCGCTGCGGGACACGGCCCCCAGGAAGTCCCGGCCGCGACATGAGGTGAACGAGCGCTCGCGCTCCGTGTCCGTCTCCGTCTCTGCGGCCCGAGCGGGGAGGGGGCTCGTGGCCAGGCCGGAGGGGTGCGACGGCCCTGACCTCGAACGCGCCGGGATCGCCCCGTACGCGCGACCGCCCCGCACGCGCGACCGCGTCGCACGCGTGCCGGGATCGCACCGCACCGGCACCGCACGCGCGACCGCACCGCACGCGCGCCGGGGCCGCACGCGCGACGCCACCGCACGCGCGACGCCACCGCACGCGCGACGCCACCGCACGCGCGAGGGCCCGGATGCTGGGGAGCATCCGGGCCCTCGTCGTCGCGTTCCGCGTGCTTACGGGAGCTGCGCCGCCCGTGCCTCGCGGCGGTTGTCACGGAAGGTGTTCACCCGCCGCGCCGTGGCGAAGAGCGGGATCACCGCACCCAGGACGACCTGCAGCGCACAACCGGTCTGGAGGAGCAGCTGACCGCCGGGCGCGTCGAACGCCCATGCGGCGAGGAGCCCCATGGCGGCCACGATCCAGCTGAGCATCGCCACCGCGAGGACACCCCGCGGCTTCGGGTACTCGACCCGGCTGACCATCAGCCACGCCACGCCGATGATGGCGAGCAGCGTCGGCACGAAGGGCAGCTCCAGCAGCACGATCGACACGACCGTGAGCGCTCCGAAGGGGCTCGGCATGCCCTGGAACATGCCGTCCTTCAAGGTCACGCAGGAGAACCGCGCAAGCCTGAGCACCACCGCCAGCAGCACCACGATCGCCGCCAGCGCGGAAACCCGCTGGTGGGCGTCGTCCGCGACCATCCCGTAGACCAGGACGAAGTACGCCGGGGCGAGCCCGAAACTGATGAGGTCGGAGAGGTTGTCCAGCTCCGCACCCATCGGCGAGGAGCGCAGCTTGCGTGCCACGAGGCCGTCGAAGAGGTCGAACACGGCGGCCATGAGCATGAGGATCACCGCGGTGGCGGCGGAGTGCCGGGCCATGCCCGACTCGTCGCTGCCCGTGAGATGCGGGATGAGGATCCCCGTGGTGGTGAAGTACACCGCCATGAAGCCGCACGTGGCGTTACCCAGGGTGAGGGTGTCCGCTATCGACAGCCTCATGGACAGAGGCATGTCCTCCGTGCCGTCGGCGTCGTCGTCATCGGCGGCCTCGGGCACCCAGCCCGCCTGGGTATCCGGATCAATCACGGTCAATTCGAGTCACCCCCGCGGTGGTGGCCTGGCCGACCTCGACCGCGACGTCGACACCTTCCGGAAGGTAGATGTCCACGCGCGAGCCGAAGCGGATCAGACCGATGCGTTCGCCCTGCTCCACCTTCGTGCCCTGCGGGATGTAGGGGACGATACGACGGGCGACCGCTCCCGCGATCTGCACCATCTCGATGTCGCCGAGCTCGGTGTCGAAGTGCCAGACAACGCGTTCGTTGTTCTCGCTCTCCTTGTTGAACGCCGGTACGAACCCGCCGGGGATGTGCTCGACCGAGGTCACGGTGCCCGCGAGCGGGGCCCGGTTGACGTGCACATTCAGCGGGCTCATGAAGATCGCGACGCGCGTGCGCCCGTCCTTCCACGGCATGATGCTCTGCACCACGCCGTCGGCCGGCGAGATGACGCGACCCTGGGTGATCTCGCGCTCGGGGTCGCGGAAGAACCACAGCATGCCCGCCGCGAGCGCGGTGGTGGGCACGGCCACGGCGGCCCAGCGTCCGGACTTGCGGGCCCGGGCGAGGCTGAGTGCCGCGGTGGCGACGGTCGGGAGGAGCCACGGCGATGCTCCGCGGGCGAGGCGGACCCCGCCGCGCGTTGCAGGGATTTGGCTGTCGGGCATGGATGACCTTCGTAGCGGATGATGCCGCGCTGGCAACGGGGGGACGGCGGCTTTCCGGCGATGCTATCGGGTGAGAGCGGCAACTGGGCAAGCCAGCAGCCGAGTCGGACAGCTGAAAGGCTCCGGACGGGGATGACTCGGTGTGATGTTCTTCGCCACCAAATCACCCCGAAAGGGACATTCAGCCCTGGAGCCGGTACTCCTCGAGCAGCCGGCGACCGATGATCATTTTCTGGATCTCGGCGGTACCTTCACCGATCAGCAGCATCGGGGCCTCACGGTAGAGGCGCTCGATCTCGTACTCCTTGGAGAAGCCGTAGCCGCCGTGGATACGGAAGGCGTCCTCGACGACTTCCTTGCAGTACTCGGAGGCGAGGTACTTCGCCATCCCTGCCTCCAGGTCGTTCCGCTCCCCGGAGTCCTTTTTGCGTGCTGCGTTCACCATCATCGCATGGGCGGCTTCGACCTTGGTGGCCATTTCAGCCAGTTTGAACTGGATCGCCTGGTGCTGGGCGATCGGCTTTCCGAAGGTCTGGCGCTGCTGGGCGTACGAAACGCCCAGTTCGAACGCACGCTGTGCGACGCCGCAGCCACGTGCGGCGACATTCACGCGTCCTACCTCGACACCGTCCATCATTTGGTAAAAACCACGGCCGGTCGTGCCGCCCAGTACACGATTGGCCGGAATGCGCAGTCCGTCCATGATGAGCTCGGTCGTGTCGACGCCCTTGTAGCCCATCTTGTCGATCTTCCCCGGGATCGTGAGACCGGGGCGGACCTCGCCGAAGCCCGCCTCCTTCTCCACGAGGAAGGTGGTCATCGACTTGTGGGGTGCCGTTCCCTCGGGGTGTCCTTCGTCACTCCGGCACAGCACGGCCACCAGGGTGGACGACCCGCCGTTCGTCAGCCACATCTTCTGGCCGTTCAGGACGTACTCGTCGCCGTCCTTCACGCCCTTGGAGCTGATCGCGGAGACGTCGGAGCCCAGGGCCGGCTCGGACATGGAGAAGGCGCCCCGGACCTCGCCCAGGGCCATCCTCGGCAGGAACGTGTCCTTCTGCTCCTGCGTGCCGTGCTGCTTGAGCATGTAGGCCACGATGAAGTGCGTGTTGATGATGCCGGACACGCTCATCCAGCCCCGGGCGATCTCCTCGACGCACAGCGCGTACGTCAGGAGCGACTCGCCCAGACCGCCGTACTCCTCGGGAATCATCAGCCCGAACAGGCCGAGTTCCTTGAGCCCTTCGACGATGTCCGTCGGGTATTCGTCGCGGTGCTCCAGCTGGGTCGCGACGGGAATGATCTCCTTGTCGACGAAATCCCGGACCGTCGAGAGGATTTCCCGCTGGATGTCGGTCAGGCCGGCGGTCTGCGCGAGTCGGCTCATGGCTACTTCTCCCCGTTCTTGCTCGACGGCTGGTTCAGCTCCGGGCGGCCGGGCTGCTCTCCGCCGCGCTCCTTGATGTACGTCTCGGTGGGGACCATCACCTTGCGGCGGAACACGCAGACCAGCGTGCCGTCCTGCTTGTAGCCCTTTGTCTCCACGTGAACGATGCCGCGGTCGTTCTTCGACCTCGACGGCGTCTTGTCGAGCACGGTCGTCTCGCCGTAGATCGTGTCGCCGTGGAAGGTCGGCGCCACGTGCTTCAGCGATTCCACCTCCAGATTGGCGATCGCCTTTCCGGAGACGTCCGGCACCGACATGCCGAGCAGCAGCGAATAGATGTAGTTGCCGACGACGACGTTCTTTCCGAAATCGGTCGTGCTCTCGGCGTAGTTGCTGTCCATGTGCAGCGGGTGATGATTCATGGTCAGCAGGCAGAAGAGGTGGTCGTCGTACTCCGTGACCGTCTTCCCGGGCCAGTGCTTGTAGACAGCACCGACCTCGAACTCCTCATAGGTGCGTCCGAACTGCATGTCAGGCCTCCGGGGCTTCGAACTTGGAGGTGCGCTGCATCCCGGCCGCGCGGCCCTTGCCCGCGATGACCAGGGCCATCTTGCGGCTCGCCTCGTCGATCATCTCGTCGCCGAGCATCGCCGAGCCCTTCTTGCCGCCCTCCTCCGAGGTGCACCAGTCGTAGGCGTCCAGGATGAGCTCGGCGTGGTCGTAGTCCTCCTGCGAGGGCGAGAACACCTCGTTCGCGGCGTCCACCTGACCGGGGTGCAGGACCCACTTGCCGTCGAAGCCGAGCGCCGCCGCGCGGCCGGCGACCTCGCGGTACGCGTCCACGTCGCGGATCTGGAGGAACGGGCCGTCGATCGCCTGGAGGTCGTGGGTACGGGCGGCCATCAGGATGCGCATGAGGATGTAGTGGTACGCGTCCGCCGGGTAGCCGGGCGGCTGCTGGCCGACGACCAGGGTCTTCATGTTGATCGAGGCCATGAAGTCGGCGGGGCCGAAGATCAGCGTCTCCAGCCGCGGCGAGGCGGCGGCGATGTCGTCGATGTTCACCAGGCCCTTGGCGTTCTCGATCTGCGCCTCGATGCCGATCCGGCCCACCTCGAAGCCCATCGTCTTCTCGATCTGGGTCAGCAGCAGGTCCAGCGCGACGACCTGCTGGGCGTCCTGGACCTTCGGCAGCATGATGCAGTCGAGGTTGGGGCCGGCGCCCTCGACGACCGTGATGACGTCGCGGTACGTCCAGTGCGTCGTCCAGTCGTTGACCCGCACGACCCGGGTCTTCCCCGTCCAGTCGCCGTTGTTGAGCGCGTCGACGATGTGGTGCCGGGCGCCCTCCTTGGCGAGCGGCGCGCAGGCGTCCTCCAGGTCCAGGAAGACCTGGTCGGCCGGGAGGCCCTGGGCCTTCTCCAGGAAGCGCGGGTTGGAGCCGGGGACCGCCAGGCACGAGCGGCGCGGACGGAGCCGGTTCACAGGGGCCGAGTGGGCCGCGGCGGAGCCGCCCGAAATCGGGGTGGAGGCGGGCGACGGGCTGGGCGTGGTCATGCGGGGACCTCCAGAGGGTCGAGCTTGTTCGCTTTCCGGATCTCGTCGACGATACGGCCGATGATTTCCGTGATGCCGAAGTCCTTCGGGGTGAAGACGGCGGCGACACCGGCGGTGATGAGGGCGTGCGCGTCGGCCGGCGGAATGATGCCTCCCGCGATGACGGGAATGTCCGGCGCACCGGCGTCACGCAGCCGGTTGAGCACGTCCGGCACCAGCTCGGCGTGCGAGCCGGACAGGATGGACAGGCCGACGCAGTGCACGTCCTCGGCCAGCGCGGCATCGGTGATCTGTTCGGGAGTCAGCCTGATCCCCTGGTAGACCACCTCGAAGCCGGCGTCACGCGCGCGTACGGCGATCTGCTCGGCACCGTTGGAGTGCCCGTCCAGGCCGGGCTTGCCGACCAGCAGACGCAGCCGTCCCACGCCCAGGTCCCCGGCGGTGCGGGCCACCTTCTCCCGTACCAGGGCGAGCGGGGTGCCGGGCTCGGCGGCGACCGCCACCGGCGCGGACGAGACGCCCGTCGGGGCCCGGAACTCGCCGAACACGTCGCGCAGGGCCCAGGCCCACTCGCCCGTGGTGACGCCCGCCCGGGCGCACTCGACGGTCGCCTCCATCATGTTCTCGGTCCCCGCGGCGGCCTTCTTCAGGGCCGCCAGCGCCTCGGAGGCGCGCGCCTCGTCGCGGTTGTCGCGCCACTCGTGCAGCGCGGCGACGACCCGGGCCTCGTTCTCCGGGTCCACCGTCATGATCGCGGCGTCGAGATCAGCGGTCAGCGGGTTCGGTTCGGTCGTCTCGTAGATGTTGACGCCGACGATCTTCTCGTCGCCGCCCTCGATCCTGGCCCGCCGGGCGGCGTGCGAGGAGACGAGTTCCGACTTGAGGTAGCCGGACTCGACGGCCGCCATCGCGCCGCCCATCTGCTGGATCCGGTCGATCTCGGCGAGCGAGTCGGTGACCAGCTCGTCGACCTTGGCCTCGATGACGTGGGAGCCGGCGAAGATGTCCTCGTACTCCAGCAGATCGCTCTCGTGCGCCAGTACCTGCTGTATGCGCAGCGACCACTGCTGGTCCCACGGGCGCGGCAGCCCGAGCGCCTCGTTCCAGGCGGGCAGCTGCACGGCGCGGGCGCGGGCGTCCTTGGAGAGGGTGACGGCCAGCATCTCCAGCACGATGCGCTGGACGTTGTTCTCCGGCTGCGCCTCGGTCAGCCCCAGGGAGTTGACCTGCACGCCGTAGCGGAAACGGCGCTGCTTGGGGTTCTCGATCCCGTACCGCTCACGTGTGACCTGGTCCCAGATGCGCCCGAAGGCGCGCATCTTGCACATCTCCTCGATGAAGCGGACACCCGCGTTCACGAAGAACGAGATGCGGGCGACGACATCCCCGAACCGCTCCTCGGGCACCTGCCCCGAGTCGCGTACGGCGTCGAGCACCGCCACGGCCGTCGACATGGCGTACGCGATCTCCTGGACCGGAGTCGCTCCCGCCTCCTGCAGGTGGTAGCTGCAGATGTTGATCGGGTTCCACTTCGGGATGCGGTTGACCGTGTACGTGATCATGTCGGTCGTCAGGCGCAGCGACGGGCCCGGCGGGAAGACGTGCGTACCCCGCGACAGGTACTCCTTCACGATGTCGTTCTGCGTCGTGCCCTGGAGCTTGCCGGGGTCGGCGCCCTGCTCCTCGGCGACCACCTGGTACAGCGCCAGAAGCCACATCGCGGTCGCGTTGATCGTCATCGACGTGTTCATCTGCTCCAGGGGGATGTCCTGGAACAGCCGCCGCATGTCACCGAGGTGCGAGACGGGCACGCCGACCCGGCCCACCTCGCCGCGGGCGAGGACGTGGTCCGGGTCGTAGCCCGTCTGCGTGGGCAGATCGAAGGCGACCGACAGACCCGTCTGGCCCTTGGCGAGGTTGCGCCGGTAGAGCTCGTTGGACGCCTCGGCCGTCGAGTGACCGGCGTACGTCCGCATGAGCCACGGACGGTCCTTCTGACGTTCGGTCATCGTGGACCTCAGACGTTGCGGAAGCGGTTGATGGCGTCGATGTGCTGCTCGCGGAGCTCCGTGTCGCGCACGCCCATGCCCTCACGGGGGGCGAGGGCGAGGACGCCGACCTTGCCCTGGTGGAGGTTGCGGTGGACGTCGTACGCGGCCTGGCCGGTGTCCTCGAGGGAGTAGACCTTGGAGAGCGTCGGGTGGATCTTGCCCTTGGCGATCAGGCGGTTGGCCTCCCACGCCTCGCGGTAGTTGGCGAAGTGCGAGCCGATGATCCGCTTGAGCGACATCCACAGGTAGCGGTTGTCGTACTCGTGCATGTAGCCCGAGGTCGAGGCGCAGGTGGTGATGGTGCCGCCCTTGCGGGTGACGTAGACCGAGGCGCCGAAGGTCTCGCGGCCCGGGTGCTCGAAGACGATGTCGATGTCCTCGCCGCCGGTGAACTCGCGGATGCGCTTGCCGAAGCGCTTCCACTCCTTCGGGTCCTGGGTGCGCTCGTCCTTCCAGAACTTGTAGCCGTCCGCGTTGCGGTCGATGACCGCCTCGGCGCCCATCGACCGGCAGATGTCGGCCTTCTCGGGGCTGGAGACGACACAGATCGGGTTGGCGCCGCCGGCCAGGGCGAACTGCGTGGCGTAGGAACCGAGCCCACCGCTCGCGCCCCAGATCAGGACGTTGTCGCCCTGCTTCATGCCCGCGCCGTTGCGTGAGACGAGCTGGCGGTAGGCGGTCGAGTTGACCAGGCCCGGAGCCGCGGCCTCCTCCCAGCTGAGGTGCTTCGGCTTCGGCATCAGCTGGTTGGACTTGACGAGTGCGATCTCCGCCAGGCCGCCGAAGTTCGTCTCGAAGCCCCAGATCCGCTGCTCGGGGTCGAGCATCGTGTCGTTGTGGCCGTCGGAGGACTCCAGCTCGACCGAGAGGCAGTGCGCGACGACCTCGTCGCCCGGGGCCCAGGCGTTGACGCCCGGGCCGGTGCGCAGGACGACGCCCGCGAGGTCGGACCCGATGGCGTGGTACGGCAGGTCGTGGCGCTTGGTGAGCTCGCTGAGCCTGCCGTAGCGCTCCAGCAAGCCGAAGGTCGAGACCGGCTCGAAGATCGAGGTCCAGACGGAGTTGTAGTTCACCGAGCTGGCCATCACGGCGACGAGCGCCTCGCCGGGGCCGAGCTCGGGAACGGGCACCTCGTCGAGGTGCAGCGACTTGCGGGGGTCCTTGTCGCGGCTGGCGAGGCCGGTGAACATCTCGGCCTCGTCCTTGTGCACGGTCACCGCGCGGTACGACTCGGGGATGGACAGGGCCGCGAAATCAGCGGCCGTGCTGTCCTGCGATTGGATCGCGTCCAGGATTTCCTTCACGGTGATGCCTCCGGCAGATCGGGTTTCCGGCGTCGAGGGAACGCTCGAAGTACCCCTGTGGGCAGGGGTGCGGTGCGGTGTGGAGGTGTGCCGTCGGTTCGGCGGGTGGTGCTGGGGCCTGCTCGGTGGAGCAGAAGGGTTTGCCTGTGACGCAGGCGCCCGGGCGCGCGGACACGTGGTTCGCGGGGACAGCCGGCGTACGAGAGATCTCTGCACGCCGGCCGCCCGGACACCTTCAACGTATGGCACTGCGTGACAGGTGGCAAGGCACCCAGTGCCAACAATTTCTCTCAGTTGTCATCTCGTAGGCACGCATGAGCAACATCATGGGTGGTATGCCGTGTTGATCCCACTTCCGCGCAGGCGATGGCGCGGTGCGATACACGTACGGCGTCGTCGTGCCCCGTGGGCGGTCATCGCCCGGCAGGCGCCCGCGCGGAGCTCACCGGTTCGTCCGGCGCGTCAACGGCCCGGCCCGGGGCACACGAAAGTGATCTTGAAGTAGCCGTTCGACGGAACAGGGGTGGGCGCGGGATGGGTACACGCATACGCAGAGGCGGGCGCAGGGTCCGTGGGCGCTCGTTCGACCTACGGCGTACGGCCGTGGGCTTCGTCTTCCTCGCCCTCCTGGTCTGCGGTGCCGGTCTGGCCGTCCGCGCCGCCCTGGCGACCGCCGAGCGGCATCCGGTGCTCGCCGGGCTCTCCCTCGCCGCGCTCGTGGCCGGAGTGGTCGCGCTCCTGCGTGTGCGGCGGGGGCGCAGGGCCGCGGCCGAGGCGGCGGCGGCAGCGGTAGCAGCGGCGTACGAGGTCGTGGACGCCGCCCTGGAGGAGCCCGCACTGGAGGAGCCTGCCGGTGCCGGCCGCATCGACACCGAGGGCACAGGCCCGGCGCCCGAGCCTGTCCGTCCGGTCGACTACGCGGCCATGGACCCGTACGACTTCGAGGAGGCCGTGGCCGCGCTCTGCCGCCGCGACGGCTGCCCGGACGCCGAGGTCGTCGGAGGCGCGGGCGACCTGGGCGCGGACGTGGTCGCCACCACCCCGGACGGACGCCGGCTGGTCGTGCAGTGCAAGAGGTACACGGACGGCAACAAGGTCGGATCGCAGGATCTCCAGCGGTTCGGCGGCACCTGCTACGCGGTCCACGGTGCCGAGGCCGCCGTCGTGGTGACCACGGGGGACTTCACCGAACCGGCGCTGGAGTACGCCGAGCAGTGCGGCATCATCTGTGTCGCTCTCGACGAGCTCACCGCGTGGAGCGAGGGGGCCGCGCCCCCGCCCTGGTACGCGGAAGCGACCGTACAGCCGGCCGAAGGCTGACCGGCGGGGGGTCCTGCTCGCCGCGCCCGGTGCTCCTTCAGGGCCCGCCGGGCCCGGTGCTCCTCAGTGCTCCTTCAGAGCCCGCTGGATCGTCCGCATGACTTCGTCCAGGGGCGCGTCCGTACGGGCCACCGCGACCAGGACCTCGCCCTCCGTGGACACCGACGCCGCGGGGGCCGCCGCGGGCTCGGAGCCCGCGGTCCGGCCGGCCCCGATCCCGGTGCCGAAGGTCTCCCGGACGATCGCGAAGGCGTGGTCGAGCTGGGCCTCCACGTCGCCGTGCCCGTCGGCCCGCAGCCAGCGCCGCAGCACGTGGTTGTGCGCGGTCACCACCGCGGAGGCGGCCACCTCGGCGAGAAGCGGGTCGTCGTTGCCCACATGGTGGTCGCGCTCGTCGAAATGGCCCAGCAGATAGCGCGTGAAGAGCCGTTCGTAGCGGGCCACCGAAGCGATCTCGGCCTCCCGGAGCGTGGGTACCTCGCGGGTCAGCTTGTACCGCGCCACGGACACCGCCGGCTTCGCCGCGTACATCTTCATGACTTCCTTGATGCCGCGGCACACGGTGTCGAGCGGGTGCTCGTGCGCCGGTGCGGCGTTGAGGACGGCCTCGGCCCTGACGAGGGTGTCGTCGTGGTCCGGGAAGATGGCCTCTTCCTTGGAGCGGAAGTGGCGGAAGAACGTGCGCCGGGCGACCCCCGCGGCACCGGCGATCTCGTCGACCGTCGTCGCCTCGTATCCCTTGGTGGCGAAGAGTTCCATCGCCGCCGCCGCCAGCTCGCGGCGCATCTTGAGCCGCTGGGCGGCGGCCCGGGTGCCTGCGGCACTCTCCGGGGCGTCCGTCGCGGCGGAGGAACGGGGGGACTTGGCGGCTTGGACCATGAGGTGAACGTAACCCATCGGTGCGGGGGAGTGCGCCTGTGGGGGCGGGTCGCCCGAGGGCCCCAGCAACCCGCCCCACCCGGCCCCCGGGTCAGCGGCGGGCATATTCGCGGAAGCCGCGCCCCGTCTTACGGCCGAGGCAGCCGGCGGCCACCAGGTGTTCGAGCAGCGGCGCCGGAGCCAGACCCGGGTCGCGGAACTCGCTGTGCAGAACCTTCTCGATGGCGAGCGAGACGTCCAGGCCGACCACGTCCAGGAGTTCGAACGGGCCCATGGGGTAGCCGCCCCCCAGCTTCATCGCCGCGTCGATGTCGTCGAGCGTTGCGTAGTGCTCCTCGACCATCTTGATCGCGTTGTTGAGGTAGGGGAACAGCAGCGCGTTCACGATGAACCCGGCCCGGTCGCCACAGTCCACCGGGTGCTTGCGCACCTTCACGCAGACCTCGCGGACAGTGGCGTGCACATCGTCGGCGGTCAGCACCGTGCGGACCACCTCGACCAGCTTCATCGCGGGCGCCGGGTTGAAGAAGTGCATCCCGATGACGTCCTGGGGGCGCGAGGTCACCCGGGCGACGGCCACGACCGGCAGCGACGAGGTGGTGGTGGCGAGCACCGCACCCGGCTTGCAGACCTTGTCCAGGGTGGCGAAGAGCTCCCGCTTGATCTCCAGGTCCTCGGCCACCGCCTCGACCGCGAGATCGACGTCCGCGAAGGAGTCCAGGGAGCCCGCCGCCGTGATCCGGGCGAGCGTCTCGTCCCGCGCCTCCTCCGTCAGCCGCCCCTTGGAGACCGAACGCCCCAGCGACTTGGCGATCCGCGCCTTGGCGGTGTCCGCCTTCTCCTGGCTGCGTGCGGCCAGCACCACCGCGTACCCGGCCTTCGCGAAGACCTCGGCGATTCCCGAGGCCATCGTCCCCGACCCGGCCACGCCGACCGAGGAGACCGCGCGCCCGGCGACCGTGCCCGCGCTGTCCACCGGCGTCAGCGCGTCCGGCACCGTGGCCGGGCTGCCGGGGGCGTCGTAGGTGTAGAAGCCACGGCCGGCCTTCCGGCCGGTCAGCCCGGCCTCGCTGAGCTGTCCCAGCACCGGGGCGGGGGCGTGCAGGCGGTCGTGGGACGCCGCGTACATGGCCTCCAGAACCGTCCGTGCCGTGTCGATGCCGATCAGGTCGAGCAGGGCCAGGGGACCCATCGGCAGCCCGCAGCCCAGCTTCATGGCGGCGTCGATGTCCTCGCGGGAGGCGTAGTTCGCCTCGTACATCGCGGCGGCCTGGTTGAGGTAGCCGAAGAGCAGTCCGTCGGCGACGAAACCGGGCCGGTCGCCCACCGCGACCGGCTCCTTGCCCAGCTCACGGGCGAGCCGGGTGACGCTCTCCACGGCGGGCGGGGCCGTCAGGACGGAGGAGACCACCTCGACCAGCTTCATCGCCGGTGCCGGATTGAAGAAGTGCAGGCCGAGGACCCGCTCCGGGTGCTGCGACTCGGCGGCCAGCCGGGTCACGGACAGGGCGTTGGTACCCGTCGCGAGGATCGCCGTGGGGGAGACCACCGCGTCGAGCTCCCGGAAGACCTGCTGCTTGATCTCGTAGTTCTCCGGCACCACCTCGATGACCAGCTCCGCGTCCGCGGCGGCCTGGAGATCGGAGAAGGTGCGGAACCGGGCGAGGATGTCGCGCCGCTCCTGCTCCGTGATCCGTTCACGGAGCACGGCACGGGCGGTGGAGGCCTCCAGGGAGGCGACGGCCTGGCGGGCCGCGGCTTCGCTGACGTCGATGCCGATGACCTCGCGGCCCGCACGGGTCAGGACCTCGGCGATGCCGGTTCCCATCGTGCCGAGGCCGACGACGGCAATGGTGCTGAGCGGGGTGTCCATCACGGGACTCCAGGGTGAGTGACGACTGTGAGGAGCACGGCGGCGCGCGAGTGGGAAACCAACGGGCGCTCGGTGTGCGGGAATTGCGTGTCGTGGTGCACGGTCCCGGGGCACTCGGCACACCGGGGGGAAGGTGACGGGCTCTGTCCCGAGCCACGTCTCACGAACTGCCGAACCGACAAGCACTCCGGGTGGCTGCGTCACCAGGCCACCGGAGCCGGCGGGTGTGTCTCCCGCTCACTTGAGATTAACCGGCGAGTAACGAGCGCGCCAGCCCTGGCCGTCTGTGCGCTGGCACACAGTTCCGCGAACACGGTGCGTTCGTCACCCTAAACTCAGCGTCATGGATGAGGAGTTCCGCTCGCTTACGGACAGGCTCGGCGCCGAGGCCGGTGAGCCGGAGGTCTTCCGGCGGCTGCTCGCCACCGAGGACGACGAGGAGCTGGCCGCCGTCCTCGTGGAGCGCGAACGCCCGCTCTGGGCCCGGGAGATAGCGGCCTTCCGGCTCGGCTGCGGAGGTGACCCACGGGCCTTCGAGGCGCTGGTCCTCCTGCTCAACCACCGTGATCCCGAACGCTGCGTGTCGGCCGCCCACGCCCTGCGGCTCCTCGGTGACCCCCGGACGCCCCGGGCGGCGGCGGCCCTGGCCACCAACGGCCTGCGTACGGCCTACGCCCTGCACCCCGTACGGCTGCTCACCGCCCTGCGCGCCCCCGAGTCGGTGCCCGCGCTGGTCAGCACCCTGCACCGGCTGCTCATCCCGGACGAGCCGCACTGGCGCGTCGCCCTGGCCTGTGTCGAGGGACTGGGCAGCCTGGGGGACCCCAGGGCCCGCCCGGTCCTGGAGGCGGCGCTGCCGCACCCCCGCCTCGGCGCGGCGGCGGCGGAGGCGCTCAGCCGGCTGCCGGAGGGGTGAGGCCGCGCACGTAGCGGACCTCCGGCACCAGGGCGCCACCGGCCTCGAACGCCTCCTCCGCGCCGTCCGGCAGGAAGCCCTCCCGTTCGTAGAAGCGTCGTGCCCCCGCGTTCTCCTTCAGCACCCAGAGCGCCAGCTCGCCGAATCCGTCCGCCGACGCGCGGGTGCTCGCCTCGGCCAGGAGCGCGCGGCCCGTGCCTCTGCCGGTCCGGGAGGGGTGCACGTAGATGGCGTACAGCTCGCCCCGCCCCGGCAGCCCCGGCTGGTCGCGACAGGGGCCGTGACACGCCCAGCCGGTCACCGTGGCGTCCGGCGCCTCGGCGACCAGGTGCACGGTCCGGCCTCCGGCCGTGAGCTGCGCCCGGCGCCGTTCCGCGTCCTGCGCCGCGTCCATCGCGTCCAGATACGCCTGCGGGATCACCCCGGCGTACGCCGTCTGCCAGCCGCGTACGCGAATCTCCGCCACGGCCGCGCAGTCGTCGAGGGCCATGGTGCGCACACGCACGCCGGGGGCGTACGCGGGAGTGGGCCGTGTGGTCATGCGGCCCATCCTGGCGTACGCCACCGGCGTGGGGCCCGGTATTTCTCAGCCGCTCGTCAGCCGCGGAAGCCCAGCAGCCCGTGCAGGGTGCTGCCCTTCGTGTTCGCGCCCGCCTTCGTGGCCGGTGTGGGCTTCGGCTCGGGGAGGGCCTCGCAGACCGCGTCCGCGCTGCCGCCGCTGCTGCCGCCCGGGAGGGTGCCGTCGGTGAGGTAGTCCACCAGGTACGCGTCCAGGCAGTCGTTGCCGCTCAGCGAGATGCCGTGGTTGCCGCCGCCCTGTTCGACGACCAGGGCCGAGCCCTTGAGGCGGCGGCTCATGGTGACACCGCCCTCGTACGGGGTGGCCGCGTCGTCGGTGGCCTGGAAGAGCAGCGCGGGCGGGATCGCGTCGTTGGTGACCCGCACGGGCTCCAGCGGCTCCACCGGCCAGGTCGCGCACGGGGCGTTGTACCAGGTGTTGTTCCAGGACATGAACGGCGCTTTGCGGTGTGCCTGCCAGGTGTCGTTGCGCCAGCTGCTCCAGGTCCGGGGCCAGGCGGCGTCGCGGCACTGCACCGCCGCGTAGACGGAGTACCCGTTGTCACCGCTCCTGTCGACGGCGCCGAAGTCCTCGTACGCGGTGGCGAGCGCCTCCTGGTCCCCCTCGTTCACGTACGCGGCGAACGTCTCGGCGAGGCGCGGCCAGTAGCCGTTGTAGTAGCCGCCCGGCATGAAGGTGTCCTCGAGCTCGCCCGGTCCGACCTTGCCGGCCGCGGGATGCTTCTTGACCGCGTCCCGCATCCGGTACCACGCCGCCTCGACCTCGGCGGGGTCGCCGCCGAGCCCGTAGGTCGCGTCGTTCCTGGCCACCCAGGCGGCGAAGGCCTTGTGGCGGGCGTCGAACGCGTGGTCCTGGCCGAGGTTGTCCTCGTACCAGACACCGTCCGGGTCGACGATCGAGTCCAGGACCAGGCGGCGGACGCGCTCGGGGAAGAGCTTGGCGTACACCGCGCCCAGGTAGGTGCCGTAGGAGTAGCCGAAGTAATTGATCCGGTCCGCGCCGAGGGCCCGGCGGACGACGTCGAGGTCCTTCGCGGCGCTGACGGTGTCCATGAAGGGCAGCAGGTCGCCGTGCTTCTCCCCGCACGCCGCGGCGAAGGAGGCGGCCCTGTTCCGTGCGGTCTTCTTGGCCTCGTAGGAGTCCGGCACGGTGTCGGGGCGTACGGGCGCGAAGTACTTCGGTACGCAGTCCAGAGCGGGCCTG
The DNA here is from genome assembly GCF_042872025.1 of Streptomyces sp. NPDC005494. NCBI lineage: Bacteria > Bacillati > Actinomycetota > Actinomycetes > Kitasatosporales > Streptomycetaceae > Streptomyces > Streptomyces sp. NPDC005494. Next base: position 335,543 of record NZ_JBIAJR010000008.1, on the reverse strand, counting down.
CTCTTCCCGACCCCGCGCGGGTCGAACCCGATCACGTCGTACTGCGCTGCGACCTTCGCGGGCAGGGAGGCGGCGACGAAGCCCGCCATCGAGAGCCCGCTGCCCCCGGGGCCGCCGGGGTTGACCAGCAGCGGCCCCTGTGAGGTCTTCGCCGTGTGCGGGACACGGGAGAGGGCGAGGGTGATCTGTCTGCCCGACGGGTCGTCATGGTCGAGCGGGGCGCGCACCGTCGCGCACTGGAGGGCGGGATAGGACTTGGTGCCGCAGCCCTTCCACGTGAGCGGCGCGGCGGCCCCCGGGCCGGCCGTGACCGGTCCGGCGGACGCGGTGGACGGCGCGGCGGTCACCAGACCCGCGACCGTGGCGCCGACGGCGACCAGGATTCCTGCACGTTTCGTCATATGGCCTCCCGTGGTGGGGAACACGGCTGTGGATGGCACAGCCCCCGCGGCATGCTCCCCGGATCCGGGGGCGGGAGGACATGTTCTTCGGAGAGTTGACCCGTTTGATGAGCCCGGCCCGCGCGGTCAGAGCAGGCTCAGCTGGGTGGGCCCCCCGACGAGGGGCTCCGGAGTCTCCCGTGGAATGCGGCGGGCGCCGCCCCGGTCGGCGGGGCCGATCCCGTACTCGGCCGCCAGCTCGTGCACCCGGCGGGTGATGCCGCGCTGGTACCAGGTCGGCGCGTAGGCCCCGTCCGCGTACATCCGTTCGTACCGTGGCACCAGGTGCGGGTGGTGCCGGGTGAGCCACTGCATGAACCACTCGCGGGCGCCGGGCCGCAGATGGAGGACGAGGGGCGTCACCGAGGTCGCCCCGGCGGCGGCGACGGCGCGGACCGTGGCGCGCAGCTGGTCGGGGTGGTCGCCGAGGAAAGGGATGACCGGGGCCATCAGGACCCCGCAGCCGATCCCGTTGTCGGCCATGGCGCGTACGACGTCCAGGCGCCGCTGGGGGGAGGGGGTGCCCGGCTCGACCGTGCGCCACAGGTCCTGGTCCGTGAAGCCGACGGAGACGGACACGCCGACCTCGGTCACCTCGGCGGCCTGCCGCAGCAGTTCGAGGTCGCGCAGGATCAGCGTGCCCTTCGTGAGGATCGAGAAGGGGTTGGCGTGGTCGCGCAGCGCCCCGATGATGCCGGGCATCAGCCGGTAGCGGCCCTCGGCGCGCTGGTAGCAGTCGACGTTCGTGCCCATCGCGATGTGCTGGCCCTGCCACTGGCGGGAGGCCAGGTGCCTGCTCAGCAGTTCGGCGGCGTTGACCTTCACGACGATCTGGGAGTCGAAGCCGAGACCGGTGTCCAGGTCCAGATAGCTGTGGGTCTTGCGGGCGAAGCAGTAGACGCAGGCGTGGGAACAGCCCCGGTACGGGTTCACGGTCCATTCGAACGGCATGCGGGAGGCCCCGGGAACCCGGTTGACGATCGAGCGTGCCCGTATCTCGTGGAAGGTGATTCCCCGGAACTCAGGCGTGTCGAAGGTGCGCGTGGTGACCGCGTCCGCGGCGAAGAGCGCGCCGTTACCCGCCTTTGCGGTGTTCTCTGCCAGATTGTCCCAGCGCATGGACGCCTCCTTGGTAGCACTCCGCAGAGAATAGAACATGTGTTCCCTTGATCGTGCGCGGCGGCACGGGAGGCCCGATTTTGAGGGGCCGTACCCGAGGTGGTTGGCTCAGCAGCACCCCGAACAACCGAGTGCTGGAGGAACAGGCATGGCGCAGGTCGAGGCCACGACAGAGCGGATCATCGCGGCGGACGCAGAGACGGTGTTCGATGCGCTGGCCGACTACAAGGAGGTCCGGGGCAAGGTGCTGACCGGGCACTTCAGCGAGTACGAGGTGCGCGAGGGCGGCGACGGCGAAGGCACCCTCGTCCACTGGAAGCTCCAGGCCACCAGCAAGCGGGTCCGCGACTGCCTGCTCGAGGTCACCGAGCCGACCGACGGTCAGCTGATCGAGAAGGACCGCAACTCCTCGATGGTCACCACCTGGACCGTCACCCCGGCGGGCGAGGGGAAGTCGCGGGCCGTCGTCTCGACCGTGTGGAACGGCGCCGGTGGCATCGGCGGCTTCTTCGAGAAGACGTTCGCGCCCAAGGGGCTCGGCCGGATCTACGACGAGCTGCTGCAGAACCTCGCCGCCGAGGTCGAGAAGTAGGCCTGTTCCCCGCGCTGTTGGCGTCACGGCCGGCCTCACCGGAACGGGTGGTTTTCCGGGGTGGCCGGTTGTGCGCCGTAGCGCCTCCCACCGGCGCATAAGCCCTCCATGCGCGCCGTACGTGCGCCCGGTCGCGTTTGCCCCGCCTTGCCGCCTGATGCGAGAAATGGGCGGCGCAGCTGCGACGAGGGGAGCGTCACATGGGTGGGATCACTCTGGTGAAGGACGAGCCGGGAGGCACCGAGTACGGGCCGCCCGGACGAGCGGCCGGGCACGCGCCGCCTCCGCCCCCGGCCGCCGGGGCCACCACGACACCCGACGCGATCGGCCCGCGCCGGATCCGCCTGGTCTTCTTCGGGCTGATGCTCACCCTGCTGCTCGCGGCGCTCGACCAGATGATCGTCGCCACCGCCCTGCCGAAGATCGTCGGCGAGCTGCACGGCCTCGACAAGATGTCCTGGGCGGTCACCGCCTATCTGCTCGCCTCCACGATCGGCCTCCCGATCTACGGCAAGCTCGGCGACCTCTTCGGCCGCAAGGGCGTCTTCCAGTTCGCGATCGTCGTCTTCGTCATCGGGTCCGCCCTCGCCGGCTGGTCGCGCACGATGGACGAGCTCATCGCCTTCCGGGCCGTCCAGGGCATCGGCGGCGGCGGCCTCATGATCGGCGTCCAGGCGATCATCGCCGACATCGTCCCGCCCAGGGAGCGCGGACGCTACATGGGCCTCATCGGGGCGGTCTTCGGCCTCGCGTCCGTGGCCGGGCCGCTCCTCGGCGGCTTCTTCACCGACCACGCCTCCTGGCGCTGGTGCTTCTACATCAACGTGCCGTTCGGCATCGTCACCCTCGCCGTCATCGCGCTCGTACTGAAGCTGCCCAAGCCGGCCGTCCGTCCCCGCCTCGACGTGCTGGGGGCGCTGCTGCTCGCCGCCGCCTCGACGTGCCTGGTGCTGCTCACCAGCTGGGGCGGCACGGAGTACGCCTGGGGCTCGCGGACCATCCTGGGGCTCGCCGCCGGAGCCGCCGGAACGACGCTGCTGTTCATCGTCGTCGAGCACCGCGCGGCCGAACCCGTCATCCCGCTGCGGCTGTTCCGTGACTCGGTCTTCAACGTCACCTCACTCGTGGGCGCGGTCGTCGGGGTCGCACTCTTCGGGGCGGCCAGCTATCTGCCGACGTACCTCCAGATGGTCGAGGGGGTGTCCGCCACCGAGTCGGGGCTGCTGATGCTGCCCATGATGGGCGGCATCGTCATCGCCTCCGTGGTCTCCGGGCAGCTGGTGTCGCGCACCGGCCGCTACCGGGTCTATCCGCTGGCGGGCGGAGCCGTCTCGGTCGTGGGGATGTGGCTGCTCTCCCTCCTCGACACCGAGACCTCGGCGCTGGAGTACGGCATCTGGCAGGCGGTCCTGGGCGTCGGGATCGGTCTGGTGATGTCGATCCTGGTGCTGGCCGTGCAGAACTCCGTACGCCCTTCCGACCTCGGTACCGCCACCAGCGCCCACAACTACTTCCGGCAGATCGGCGGCAGTGTCGGTGCCGCGATCTTCGGGACCCTGTTCGCGGGCCGGCTCACCGACGCGCTCGGGGTGCGCCTCCCGTCCGGCGCCGACCTGCCCGACGCCGAGTCGATCACTCCCCAGCTGGTCCATACCATGGAGCCCGCGCTGCGGGACGCGTACATCCAGGCCTACGCCGACGCGATGCCCCGCATCTTCCTCTACCTCGTGCCGGTGCTCCTGCTCGGCCTGCTCCTCGCCTTCTTCCTCAAGGAGAAACCGCTGGTGTCCCACCACACCCCGCAGACGGCGGCCGATCCGGCCGTGACGCAGTCCACGATCCCCGTCGCCCGGACCGAGCCAAGTCCGCCCCGGCCGGGCGCACTCTCCGGGGTTCCGGTGCGCGGATGCGTCCAGCATCCCGACGGCACGACGGTGGCACGGGCCGCGCTCACCCTGATCGACGTCCAGGGACAGCAGGTCGGGCGGAGCGCCAGCGGCGACGACGGGCGGTACGCGCTGAGCGCGCCCGGGGCGGGGGCGTACGTGCTGATCGCCGCGGCCGGCGGCCACCAGCCGCAGGCCGTCAGTGTCACGGTGGGCGAACGGCCGGTGGAACTCGACGTGGTGCTCGGCGGGGCCGGCCGGCTCGCCGGCGCGGTCCTCACCCCGGACGGCGCCCCCGTCCGGGACGCCGCGGTCACCCTCACCGACGTACGGGGCGAAGTGGTCGCGAGCACCCGCACCGGGCGTGAGGGGGCCTATGTCATCAGCGAGCTCGTGGCCGGGGAGTACACCCTCGCGGCCAGCGCCCCCGCCTACCGGCCCGCCGCCCTCCCGGTCAGCGTGCAGGCCGCACGGGAGACCCGGCAGGACATCGAGCTGGCCGGCGGGGCCGTGCTGCGCGGGATCGTACGCGCCCCCGGCGGCCGGGCCGTGGAGGACGCCAGGGTCACCCTCCTGGACGCGGCGGGCAACGTGGTCGACACCCTGACCACCGGCCCCGACGGCGCCTTCCGGTTCGTGGACCTGTCGACCGGCGAGTACACCGTGATCGCCGCCGGCTATCCGCCGGTCGCCACCGTGCTCCAGCTCCCCGGCGGGGGGCGGACCGAGCGCGATCTCCAACTGGGCCACGAGGACTGAGCCTCACGGCGACGCGGCGGGCGTGCGGCACCCCGCACGCCCACCGCGGCGCCGTGAGGGCCGGGACGGGCTGGGCGGCCCATGCCGGGGACACTCGCCCGGGAACCGCCGCCGTCGACCGGCCGGGGGCACTCGCCCGGCGACGGGCCGGGAACCACCGACGGCGACCGGCCGGGGCACGCGCCCGCGACAGGCCGGCCCCCCGCCCGCGCTCAGGGCAGCAGGCGGGGTCCGCGTCTCGCCGCGACGTCCTCGACCCAGCCGAAGCACGCCACGGCCGCGGCGATCAGCACCCACGCGACGCCGAACTGCCACCACAGGCTGTCGAGCGGCAGATGGCGCTCCATCGCCGGCACCTCCCACATCAGGTCGATCAGCGGTACGGCGGCCATCAGCGCCACCTCGTGCCAGAGGTAGACCGTGACCGCCCGGGCGTTGAACACCGTGACGACCCGGTCCGCCACCCGATGGCGTGCGAGCCCGTCGAAGCGCGGCCGGAAGCGCAGCAGGAGCAGCACGAAGCCCGCCGACCACAGCGCCTGGGCGAGCGGGATGTCGTCCAGGTCGGCCTTGCCGTCCACCTGGTGGCCCACCGCCCACCAGGCGCCCACCGCCATCAGCGGCACCGCGGCGGCAAGGGTCCCCGCCCCGCGCAGCCGGTCGAGCACCCCGTCACGGTGCGCGAAACCCAGCAGCCAGCAGAACAGGAACACCGCCCCGTCGCTGAGCGCGCTCCCCAGCCGCCCGTCCGGCACGCCCGACACCGTCTCCAGGACCACGACGGGCACCAGCGACAGCGCGAGCACCGGGACAGGGGCGAGCCGGAACAGCCGCAGGAGCAGCGGCGAGAGCAGTACGAACCACAGGTACGCGCGCAGGTACCAGAGCACCGCCCAGGCCTGCTCGCCCCACTCGCCACCGGGCGGATCACCGATCGGCAGCACCCAGTACAGGACGTCCGGTCCCGGCACCCACCCGTGCAGCAGCATCGCCACGCCGAGCAGCAGACCGAAGAACCACACAGGGATCAGCAGCCTCCGCAGCCGGCTCCGCAGCACCCCGAAGGCGGGCCGCTCCAGGGAGCGGGCCATGAGCGAGCCGGCGAGGGCGAACATCACGCCCATGGACGGGAAGACGAAGCCCAGCCAGGGCCACTCGAAGGTGTGGTAGGTCACCACCCGTACGAGGGCGACGGCACGCAGCACGTCGAAGGACCGGTCACGGCCGGTGCCCGTGACGGCAGCGGGGGACGGCGCGAGCGCCGTCCTGCGGTGCGCGCCCCCCACTACGAGGCCCCCACGCCGGGCGTGCCCACTTCGCCGGTGCGCTTCAGCTTCTGCCAGCGCAGCCGGCCTCCGGTCGCGGCGGTGACGCAGGAGTGGATCAGCACGAGGTACATCAACTGCCGGTAGGCGAGCTGCTGGAGGGGCAGCATCAGCAGATATCTGTATTTCTCCCGGTCGAGCCGGAAGGCGTACGCCGCACAGAACAACTGCACGGCCAGGACCGCCAGCCACGCGAGCAGCGAGGCACGGAAGTCCACGAAGATCATCGCGTAGACCGTGAAGACGTCGATGAGCGGCGCGAAGACCGGTGTGACGATCTGGAAGAGGACGACCAGCGGCATCCCGACCCGGCCGAAGCGCCCGGAGGGCCCCCGGTCGGTGACGGACCGGCGGTGCTTCCACAGCGCCTGCATGGTGCCGTAGCTCCATCGGTAGCGCTGACGCCACAACTGCCCCAGGGACGCCGGTGCCTCGGTCCAGGCGCGGGCGTGCTCGGCGTACACGACCCGCCGGCCCGCGCGGTGCAGGGCGATGGTGATGTCGGTGTCCTCGGCCAGCGTGTCCTCGCTCATGCCGCCGACCTCCAGGACGGCATCCCGGCGGAACGCCCCGATGGCTCCGGGGATGGTGGGCATGCAGCCGAGCAGGTCGTACATCCTGCGGTCGAGGTTGAAGCCCATCACGTACTCGATGTGCTGCCAGGCGCCGATCATCGTGGACCGGTTGCCGACCTTCGCGTTGCCCGCGACGGCGCCGACCCTCGGATCGGCGAAGGGCTGCACGAGCCGCGCCACCGTCTCGGGTTCGAAGACGGTGTCCCCGTCCATCATCACGACGATGTCGTGACGCGCCTGGCGCACACCGTTGTTGAGGGCGGCCGACTTGCCCGCGTTCTCCTGCCGGATCACCCGGACATTGGGCAGCCCCAGCGCCTCGGCTATCTCCGCCGTGCCGTCGGTCGAGCCGTCGTCGACGACCACGATCTCGATCGGATGGGTGCTGGCGGCAAGGGAGTTGAGCGTACTGGCGATGCACTCCTTCTCGTTGTAGGCGGGCACGATCACGCTCACCGGTTCCGTCACCTCGGGGCCCCAGGTGAACCTGCGTCTGTTGCGCTGCCGGTAGTGGCGCCGGGCGAGCAGCAGCATCATGCCGAAGCGGCCGAGTACGGCCACGCCCACCACACCCAGCACCACGGCCAGTCCCGGCACGGTCCACTCCGCCACCGCGACCGCCGCCAGCAGGGCGCGGCCCTCCCACTCGGACGCCGTGTCCGCCTTCCGGTGGGCGGCCTGTTCCGCGTTGCCCTGCGCGGCGCCGGGCTGCCCGGGGCCGGCGGCCGGAGCCGTTGCGGCCTGCTCGGTCCCGTCCTCCGCGAGGGTCGCGGAGTCCTGCTGCTGAGCGCCGCTCACCGTGGTGAAGGTGTAGCCCTGCGCCTTCATCTTCTCGATGTACTTCGGCAGCGCGGTCAGCGTCTGGGAGCGGTCGCCGCCGGCGTCGTGGAAGAGCACCGACGCGCCCTTCCCGTCCTCCGGAGTCGCCCACTCGACGATCTTGTCGACACCGGGCTGCTGCCAGTCCTCGCTGTCGGTGTCGATGAACACGCTGGTGTAGCCCATAGCGCCGAGGCGCTCGTAGACGGGCCAGCTGTAGTCGTCGATCGCGTCGGTCTTCGAGGAGTAGGGGGCGCGGAACAGGGTCGTGGTGATGCCCGCGGCGCCCGCCAGGGCGAGCTGCGTCTGCGCGATCTCCCGCTTGACGCGGGCCTCGCTCTGGTAGGAGAGGTCGACGTGCGTGAAGGTGTGGACCCCCACCTCGTTGCCCTCGTCGACCATCCTGCGTACGACGTCCGGGTAGCGCGAGATCATCGAGCCCACGAGGAAGAACGTGCCCGGGACGTCGTTCTCCTCCAGGATGTCCATGACCTTGTCGCTCCACTCGGGATCGGGGCCGTCGTCGAAGGTCAGCACGATCGTCTTGTCGGGGACCGACTGCGTGTGTGCGGTGCCGCCGGGGAAGCTCAGCAGCGGTCCGCCCTCCAGGACCTCGCTGGGCACCGTGTCCGCGGACGCGCCGGTACGCACCCGCTGGTCGTCACCGACCTCGGCCCGCAGATACCCGTCCAGCAGCATCACGGAGACGAGTGCCAGCAACAGCAGCAGCGCCATGACCACACGGGGCTTGGGGACGGCCTGGCGTCCGACGCGGCCGATCACGCCCGGCGTGGCGTGCCGGCGGCGGCGAGCGGCCATCAGCCGGCCTCGCCGGACGTGGTGGCCCGGGCGGACGGAGTCGCCCCGCCGGAGGCGGGCGGCGCCGGTATGCCGCTCGGCGCGCCGCTCGGGGGCATGCCGTAGCCGGGCCGGGCCCCGCCACCGGGCCCGGCTTCGGCGGCCGGACCGCCGTCGAAGGGGAGCAGCTGGGAGGGGGTCAGGGAGATGCCGCCCATGAAGGCGAGCCCCAGGACGGCGGCGTAACCGACGCAGACGATGCCCAGCAGCATGCCCGCGCGGCGCAGCAGCTTGGCCCGGCGCCCGGAGCTGTCCACGAAGACGGGCCCTTCCTGGGGTCGTGCGGCGGCACGGCGCCGCTCCGCCGAGCGGGCCGGTCCGGCGTGTGCCCGGCGCCGGCCGCGCGGCGCCGGGTCTTTCTCGATGACGGGGTCGGATTGCATGTGCGCATGGTGGCCGACCTTGATGTGCGAAGTCTGGAGCTTTCCTGGCCGCGCGCTGTGAAACGGCCGCGAACCTGTAGGGCCGCTGAGAGTGCGCCGGGTGCTCCCCTCGCCCTCGACGCGCCTCGAACCCTTTCCAGCAGGGGAGTTGCCCCTGAGCGGCGGCGGCTCCACGGCCCTTTCCATGAGTTGGCTGTGTCTTCGCCCGAGCCTGCCGTGTGAGAGGTTCGTGGTGTCCCGGCAGCATCTCGGCTGCCGCTCCGGGCGCTTCCTCGAAAGCAGGTGCACACACGTCATGCAAAGGCGCACACGCGTTTCCTCGGCCGTTGCGGGGCTGATCGCACTCGGCCTCGCGTGCTCGGCCTGCGCGACGGGCGGCGTCGCCGACCAGGCGAACGGCTCCGCCCCGCCCCCGCCGACAGCGGCGTCGCGACAGACCGCCTACACCCCGTACGTGAGCGCCACCACCGCGTCCGGCACCGACGGCGCCGGGTCGCCCGACACGTACAACCTCGCCTTCGTCACCTCCGGCGCGTCGGGCTGCACCCCGCTCTGGGGCGGCACCACCGCGGCCGGCAGCGAGGCGGTCGCGGCCCGCGCGGAGGCGCTCACCGGCAGCGGGGCGGACATCCGGGTCTCCTTCGGAGGCGCTGCGGGCACCGAAGCCGCGCTCGCCTGCGACAGCGCGGAGGAACTGGCCGACGCCTACGCCGAGGTCCTCGACGCCGTCGGCGCCGGCAACGCCGACTTCGACATCGAGGGCGACGCGCTCACCGACGCCGCGTCCGTCACCCGCCGCAACGAAGCCCTCGCCCTGCTCCAGGAGGACCGCGACCTCGACGTCACCTACACGCTGCCCGTCATGCCCGACGGGCTGGAGGAGAGCGGGACCGCCGTCCTGGAGGACGCCGTGGACCAGGGCGTCGACCTCTCGGCGGTCAACATCATGGCGATGAACTACAGCACGTCCGACACCGGCGACATGGGCGACTACGCGGAGCAGGCCGCCCAGGCCGCCCACGACCAGCTCGTGGAGGTGCTGGGACTCTCGCGGGACGCGGCCTGGCAGGCGCTGCACATCACGGTGATGATCGGGGTCAACGATGTCGAGGGGGAGACCTTCACCCTCGACGATGCCGCCTCCCTGCGCACCTTCGCCACCCGGCAGGGGGTCGGCGCGCTCTCGCTGTGGGCTTCCTTCCGCGACCAGGAGTGCGACGCGGACGAGGACACCACGACGGCGTCGGACACCTGCAGCGGAGTCGACCAGGAAGCGGGGGCGTTCGCCGAGGCCCTCGGCGGCTGAGCGTCCGGGAGAGTCTGCCGCTCACGGCCCCGGCGACCCGGGTTCAGCGCAGGGGGTCCTCCCGGACCAGGGCCATCAGCGCCCTCGCCCCCGGGCTCATTGCCCCGGCCGGCGGCAGCACGACGACACTCTCGTACACCGCCGGCTCCGCGCCGTCGAGCTCCACCGCCACCAGCCCCCGCGCCTCCGGCTTGCGGGAGAAGTGGTGCGGCACCACCGCGATCCCGAGACCCTCGTGCACGAGCTCCAGCAGGCTGTGCACGTCGCTGACCTCCAGCGCGACCGTGCGGCGCGCCCCCGCCGCGGCGAACGCCTCGTCCACCGCCCGGCGAGGCCCCCAGTCCGGATGGAAGTCGATGAAGGACTCGCCCTGGAGCCCGCTCCACGCCACCGGAGCTCCCTTCGAGGCGAGCCGGTGGCCGGGCGCGCACAGCACCACCATCGGCTCCCTCGCCAGCGGCACGAGCCCGCCCCGCCACTCGGGCGGACTGACGGTGGCGGCGAACGCGAGGTCGAGTCGGCCGCCGGCCACCCCCTCCAGCAGGCTGGACGTGCCCTCCTGGCGGAGCCTGATCTCCATCTGCGGATGGTCCCGGTGGAAGGCCGCGAGCAGCCGCGCCGGGCTGACCCCGGCCACGCACTGCTCCACCCCCAGCGTCAGCGTCCCGCGCAGCAGTCCGCGTACGGCGTCCACGGCGTCCCGCGCGGCCCTGGCCCCCGCCAGCGTCCGCTCCGCCTCCACCAGCAGGGCCTGCCCGGCCTCGGTGAGCCGGACCGTGCGTGTCGTACGGCTGAACAGCGGCGTCCGCAGCTCGTGCTCCAGCGCCCGGACGGACGCGGACAGCCCGGACTGGGAGACGGCGAGACGCTCGGCCGCCCGGGTGAAGTGCTGCTCCTCGGCGACGGCGACGAAGTGCTCCAGCTGACGCAGTTCCATGATTGAGCAATCTAGGCGATGAATCCGAGCGGAATCTCCTGTTGGACCGCTGGATCCATCTCCGCCAGTCTGGAGCCTGCGCACCGGATCCGGCGCGCAGGACCGTGCCCCGTGGAGTGCCCGTATGTACCTTCCGTCCGCCGACCGCTACACCGCCATGCCCTACCGGCGCACCGGGCGCAGCGGTCTGCTGCTCCCCGCGCTCTCGCTCGGCCTCTGGCACAACTTCGGGGGCGACCGGACCTCCGAGAGCCAGGGCGCGATCCTGCGCCGGGCCTTCGACCTGGGCATCACGCACTTCGACCTGGCCAACAACTACGGCCCGCCCCCCGGGTCCGCCGAGATCGCCATGGGCCGGGCCCTCCGTACGGACTTCGCCGGACTCCGGGACGAGATCGTCATCTCCACCAAGGCCGGCTACCACATGTGGGAGGGCCCGTACGGGGAGTGGGGCTCGCGCAAGAGCCTGCGCTCCTCGCTCGACCAGAGCCTGACCCGGCTCGGCCTCGACTACGTCGACATCTTCTACTCGCACCGCTTCGACCCCGACACCCCGCTCGAGGAGACGATGGGCGCCCTCGACACGGCGGTGCGCCAGGGCAAGGCCCTCTACGCCGGTGTCTCCAACTACTCCGCCGAACAGACCCGCGAGGCCGCCCGCATCCTGAACGAGCTGGGCACCCCGCTCCTCATCCACCAGCCGCGCTACTCCATGCTGGACCGCTGGGTCGAGGACGGACTGCTCGACGCCCTGGACGAGCTCGGCACCGGCTCCATCGCGTACTCGCCGCTGGAGCAGGGCATCCTCTCCGACCGCTATCTGAACGGCGTCCCGGAGGGGTCGCGGGCGGCGGGGAGCAGCCCGTTCCTGTCTGCCGAGGCAGTCACCCCGGACCTCGTCAGCCGCTTGGCGGCACTGAACGAACTGGCGCGTGAACGCGGTCAGTCCCTCGCGCAGATGGCCCTCGCCTGGGTGCTGCGCGGCGGCCGGGTCACCTCCGCCGTCGTCGGCGCGAGCAGCGTCGCGCAGCTGGAGAACAGCGTCGCGGCGGCCGCGAACCTGGAGTTCGGCGAGGACGAGCTGGCCCGGATCGACGAGCTGGTCAAGGGCACCGCCCGCGCCTGACCCGGAGCGCCGCTCCCCGCACCGTCCGCCGCCCGGCCCCCCCCCGGGCGGCGGACAGCGGACGGCTTCACCGGACTGGACCAGTGACAGATCACGAAGGCTCTGGCCCCGTGCTGTCCCGGCGCGTACCGTGATGCGGCACGAAGATCCTCTTCCCGCGGTGCGGGCGGGGGAGCGAACCGACCAGGGACGGGACCGCGCCGTGAAGATCCTCGTCAGCGCCGACATGGAGGGCGCCACCGGAGTGACCTGGCCGGCCGATGTGCTGCCGGGGACCCCGCAGTGGGAGCGCTGCCGGGCCCTGTTCACGTCCGACGTGAACGCCGCCGCGCTCGGTTTCTACGACGGCGGCGCCGACGAGGTGCTCGTCAACGAGGCCCACTGGAGCATGCGGAACCTGCTCCTCGAACGGCTGGACGAACGCGTCCAGATGCTGACGGGCAGACACAAATCCCTCTCCATGGTCGAGGGCATCCAGCACGGCGACGTCGACGGGGTGGCGTTCGTCGGCTATCACACCGGTGCCGGCACCGAGGGCGTGCTCGCCCACACCTACCTCGCCAACTCCATCACCGGTGTCTGGCTCAACGGTGTCCGCGCGAGCGAGGGCCTGCTCAACGCCCATGTCGCGGCGGAGTACGGGGTCCCTGTCGTCCTCGTCACCGGCGACGACCTGACCTGCGAGGACGCCACCGGTTACGCCCCCCTGGCCCGCAAGGTCGCGGTGAAGGACCACGTCTCGCGTTACGCGGCCGTGTGCCGCACCCCCACCCGCACCGCCGCCGACATCCGGGCAGCGGCGGCTGAGGCGATCGCGCTGGCGGTCCGCCACACACCGGTGACGGGCGGCTCCTTCACGGTGGAGCTCGAGTTCGACGCCGAGCACCTGGCGGCGGCCGCGACCGTGGTGCCCGGCGTGGCGCCGAGCGGCGAACGGCGTGTCGCCTACACCAGCGGGACGATGTACGAAGGTATCCGCACGTTCAAGGCGGTGACGACGATCGTGTCGGCCGCCGTGGAGGAGCAGTATGGCTGAGGCGGGCAGGCCGACCGGACCGGTGGACGAGCGTGCGCTCGGGGAATCGGTGACGTTCACCTCCGAGCTGATCCGGATCGACACCACCAACCGGGGCGACGGCAGCTGCCGGGAACGCCCGGCCGCCGAGTACGTCGCCGAGCGCCTTGCCGAGGCCGGTCTGGAGCCCGCGCTCCTGGAGCGCACACCGGGACGTACGAACGTGGTCGCCCGGATCGGCGGCACCGATCCCTCGGCCGACGCCCTCCTCGTGCACGGGCACCTGGACGTGGTGCCCGCCGAGGCCGCCGACTGGACCGTGCACCCCTTCTCCGGAGAGGTGCGCGACGGGGTCGTGTGGGGCCGCGGAGCCATCGACATGAAGAACATGGACGCGATGGTGCTCGCGGTGGTCCGGGCCTGGGCGCGCGCCGGCGTCCGCCCGCGCCGCGACATCGTGATCGCCTACACGGCCGACGAGGAGGCGAGCGCGAGCGACGGCGCGGGGTTCCTCGCCGACCGCCACCCCGAGCTGTTCGAGGGCTGCACGGAGGGCATCAGCGAGTCCGGGGCCTTCACCTTCCACGCCGGACCAGGCATGCCGCTCTACCCCATCGCCGCGGGCGAGCGCGGAACGGGCTGGCTGAAGCTGACCGCCGAGGGCAAGGCCGGTCACGGCTCCAAGGTCAACAAGGCCAACGCGGTCAGCGCCCTGGCCGCCGCCGTAGCCAGGATCGGCGCGTACGAGTGGCCGGTGCGCCTGACCCCGACCGTGCGGGCGGCGATCGAGGAGATCGCCGCACTCCACCACATCCGTGTCGATGCCGGTGCCCCCGGGCTCGACGTGGACGAACTCCTCGGCAAGCTCGGCCCGGCCGCGGCGCTGATCGAGCCCACCATCCGCAACAGCACCAACCCGACGATGCTGGAGGCGGGTTACAAGGTCAACGTGATCCCGGGCCGTGCCACCGCCTTCGTCGACGGACGCATGGTGCCCGGTGGCGAGGAGGAGTTCCACGCGACGCTGGACCGGCTGACCGGCCCGGGGGTCGAGTGGGAGTTCCACCACCGGGAGGTCGCCCTCGAATCGCCGGTCGACTCGCCGACGTACGCGAAGATGCGGGCGGCCGTCGAACTGTTCGACCCGGATGCCCGCGTCGTCCCCTACTCCATGTCGGGCGGCACGGACGCCAAGCAGTTCTCCCGCCTCGGCATCACCGGCTACGGCTACTCCCCGCTGAAGCTGCCTGTCGGTTTCGACTACCAGGCGCTGTTCCACGGCGTCGACGAACGGGTCCCGGTCGAGGCACTGCACTTCGGCGTCCGGGTCCTGGACCACTTCCTGCGCGGCGCCTGACGCACCGCGCCGCCCGGCGCACCCGCACCGACCGACCGACCGAGAGCAGGGGGAACAGACCATGGTGTCATCAGCGGCGTACGGCACCTGGCCGTCACCGATCGACGCGGCGCTCGCCGCCTCGCACGACGGCCGGCCGGAATTCGTCGGTACCGTCGGCGACGAGGTGTGGTGGACGGAGCCGCGCCCCGCCGAGGGCGGCCGGCGCGCCCTCGTACGCCGGCTGCCCGACGGCACCACCCGGTCCGTGCTCCCCGAACCGTGGAACCCACGCAGCAGGGTCATCGAGTACGGCGGTGTGCCGTGGGCCGGCCAGGCCCGCGCGGAGGGCGGCCCCCTGGTCGTGTTCGTCCACTTCGCCGACCAGCGGCTGTACGCGTACGCGCCGGACGGGCCCGACGAGCCGTGGCCGCTCACCCCCGTGTCGGACGTCGGTGGCGGACTGCGGTGGGTGGAACCGCAGGTGCGGCTCGAACGCGGCGAGGTCTGGTGTGTGCTGGAGGAGTTCACCGGCGATTCCCCGACCGAGGTGCGGCGTGTGATCGCCTCCGTCCCGCTGGATGGCTCGGCCTCCGGCGACCGCGGGGCCGTACGCGAACTGAGCGACGACAGGCACCGGTTCGTGACCGGACCCAAGGTGTCGTACGACGGTTCCAGGGCTGCCTGGATCGCGTGGGACCACCCGGCCATGCCGTGGGACGGCACCGTCGTGATGATGGCCGACGTCACCGCGGAGGGCACCTTCACGGGGGTCCGGCCCCTCGTCGGCGACATCGACGAGTCGGTCGTCCAGGTGGAGTGGGACCGGGACGGCACCCTGCTCTTCGTGTCCGACGTCGGCGGCTGGTGGGAGCTCCAGCGGCTCAGGCCCGACGCGGCCGCCGGGGCGGTCGTGCCGAGCAGCCGCCTCTGCTCCGGGCGCGGTGAGGAGTTCGGAGGTCCGCTGTGGAAGATCGGCCTGCGCTGGTTCCAGCTCCTGGACAACGGGCTGATCGCCGTCATCCACGGCCGGGGCACCACCGCGCTCGGCGTGCTCGACCCGGAGACCGGTGAGCTCGTCGACGCCGTCGGTCCCTGGACCGCGTGGGCCGAGACGCTGGCCGTCCAGGACACCAGGATCATCGGCATCGCCGCGAGCCCCGGCTCCGCGGCCGAGGTGGTCGAGCTGGACACCGCCACGGGGCACACCCGGGTCATCGGCGTACCGCACCAGGACGCGGTCGATCCGGCCTACTACCCCGAGCCGCTCGTCCGCACCTTCGGCGGGCCCGGCGGGCGGGAGATCCACGCCCATGTGTACCCGCCGCGCCACCCCGACCACACCGGCCCCGAGGGCGAGGCGCCTCCGTACGTGATCTGGGCGCACGGCGGCCCCACCGGGCACTCCCCGCTCGTACTCGACCTGGAGGTCGCCTACTTCACCTCGCGGGGCATCGGCGTCGCCGAGGTCAACTACGGCGGGTCCACCGGCTACGGCCGCGCCTACCGTGAACGGCTGCGCGGCCAGTGGGGCGTCGTCGACGTCGAGGACTGCGCGGCCGTCGCCCTGGCGCTGGCCGACGAGGGTTCGGCGGACCGGGCCCGGCTGGCCGTCAGGGGCGGCAGCGCCGGGGGGTGGACCGCGGCGGCCTCCCTCACACACACGGACGTGTACGCCTGCGGAGCGATCAGCTACCCGATCCTCGATCTGGAGGGGTGGGCGACGGGCGAGACCCACGACTTCGAGTCGCGGTACCTGGAGTCGCTCGTGGGCCCGTACGCCGAGGTGCCCGAACGCTACCGGGAGCGCTCGCCCGTCCACCGCACCGACGGGCTCACCGCCCCGTTCGTGCTGCTGCAGGGGCTCGACGACCCGATCTGCCCGCCCGTCCAGTGCGAGCGCTTCCTCGCGGAGATCGAGGGAAAGGGAGTGCCGCACGCCTACCTCGCCTTCGAGGGGGAGGGCCACGGCTTCCGCCGCGCAGACACCGTCCGCAGAGCTCTGGAAGCCGAACTCTCCCTCTATGCGCAGACGTTCGGATTCGATCGTCCTGACATTCCCCGGCTGGAGCTGAAGCGGTGACCCTGGAACCTCTGGCCCGCGCTGCCCGGTTGCGGCCCGGATCCCGGGTCGCGGTCGTCGCCCCCAGCGGACCCGTGCCTCCCGAGCGGCTCGAACGCGGACTCGCCTTCCTGCGCGACTGGGACCTCGACCCTGTCGTGGCCCCCCATGTCCTGGACGGGCACCCCGAGCTGGACTACCTCGCCGCGACGGACGCCGACCGCGCCCGGGACCTCCAGGAAGCCTGGTGCGACCCGTCGGTGGAGGCGGTCCTGTGCGCCAGGGGAGGGTACGGCGCCCACCGCATGGCCGATCTCCTGGACTGGCCCGCGCTACGGGCCGCGGGTCCCAAGGCGTTCGTGGGATACAGCGACATCACCGTGCTGCACGAGGCCTTCGCCCTGCGGGCCGGCTTCGCCACCCTCCACGGACCGATGGTGGCCACCGAGGTCTTCCTCGAGGACGAGGCCACCCGCCAGGCCCTGCGTTCCACCCTGTTCGAGCCCGAGTCGGTGCAGCGACTCGGCCTGGAGGCGGCCACCGCGCTCGTCCCCGGCACCGCCCGGGGCGTCACCTACGGCGGCTGCGCGAGTCTGCTCGCCGCCGACGCGGGAACCCCCTGGGCGAGGACCTCCGCCGAGGGCGGCCTGCTGGTCGTCGAGGACACCGGCGAGGAACCGTACCGGCTCGACGGGACCCTGACACGGCTCAGGCGCATCGGAGCCCTGGACGGGATAGCCGGCGTGGTGTGCGGCTCCTGGGACGGCTGCGGGCCGTACGAACAGGTGCGGGCGGTGCTCGCGGACCGGCTCGGCGGACTCGGGGTCCCGGTCGTCGAGGAGCTGGGATTCGGGCACTGCCCCACGGCGCTGACCATCCCGCTCGGCGTCCCGGCGGTCCTCGACGCGCCGGCGGACGGCGGCCGGTGCACCCTCACCGCCCAAGTGCCCGCACTCCTCTGAACGGCCGGGCCCCGAGAGGGCCCGGCCGGCCCCTGCGGGAAACCGGCTCCCGTGCGTTGACACCGCTATGACGTGTGTCACACGATGGGCCTAGCCCGGTACTTACCGGTCGGTAATGTGTCCTCGGCGTGGAGGTCCATGTGTCGCGTGCTGTGCCCCGATTCCGTCGCCCCCTCACCCTGCTCGCGGGGGCGGCACTTCTCGCCCCGCTCACCCTGACCGGCGCGCCACCGGCATCGGCGGCGGACCGGTACACCGTCACCGCGCTGGAGTTCACCGTGCGGACGGGCGACCGGACCTGCACGGTCGACGCCGACCTCTACCGCCCTGCCGGTGTCGACGCGCAGAACCCCGCCCCGGCCGTCCTCGCCACCAACGGATTCGGCGGCAGCAAGTCCGACGGCTCCACCGACGCCATCGGCAAGGCCTTCGCCGAACGCGGTTACGTCGGGCTCGTCTACTCCGGGCTGGGCTTCGGCAGGTCGGGCTGCCTCATCACCCTCGACGACCCGGCCGTCGACGGGAAGGCGGCCTCCGGACTCGTCGACTTCCTCGGCGGCACCCGCGCAGCGGACGACGGCACCAAGGCGGACTTCGTCACCGCGGACGCCCCGGGCGACCCGGTGGTCGGCATGATCGGCGGCTCGTACGGCGGCGCCGTCCAGCTGGCGACCGCGTCCGCCGACCGCCGGGTCGACGCGCTCGTCCCGCTGATCACCTGGAACGACCTCGCCCACTCGCTCTCCCCGAACGCCACCGGAGCGCGGCAGGGCGTCTCCTCCAGCACCCCCGGCGTCTTCAAGTGGCAGTGGACCAACGGCTTCTACCTGATGGGGGAGGGGCAGCCGCTGCTCGTCCCGAGCCTGGACCCGTCCCGCTTCGGCAGCCTCACCTGCCTGCACTTCGCCGCGCGGGCCTGTGACACCGTCCGCCTTCTGAACTCCGGCCGCTACCCCGCCGCCGAGACCGAGCGGATGCTGGCGTACGCGCGGAGCGTCTCGCCGGTGTCCTACCTCTCCGGGGTCAGGGCGCCCACCCTGCTCGTCCAGGGCCAGGCGGACAGCCTGTTCAACCTCAACGAGGCCACCGCCACCTACCGGGCGCTGAAGGCGCAGGGCACCACGACGAAGATGATCTGGCAGTCCTGGGGCCACAGCGGCGGCCAGGTACCCGGCGAACTCGACCTCGGCAGCGGCAATCTGGAGACGAGCTACGTCGGGCGGCGGATCCTCGACTGGTTCGACCGCTACCTCCACCACGAGGAGGAAACCGCCACCGGCCCCGAGTTCGCGTACTACCGGGACTGGGCGAGCGGCTACGGCACGGCGGACGCGGTGCCCGCCCTCTCGCGCACGATGTACCTCTCGGGCGACGGCGCCCTGGTGGACAGCCGCTCCGAGGTCACCCCGGGCAGCCGCAGGTACACCAACTGGCTGCTGCCGAGCAGCCACTCGGAGAGCTCCCTCGCCGGGCTGATCGGACTGCCGGACCCGGCGCCGTACGACACCAAGGGCACGTACCTCGGCTGGACCAGCGCCCCGCTGAGCGCACCGGTCGATGTCGTCGGCGCGCCGAAGGCGACCCTGAAGGTGGTCTCGCCGAAGGCGGAGCGGGCCCAGAACAGCGCCGACGCCGCGGACAAGCTGGTGCTTTTCACGAAGGTGTACGACGTGGCGCCGGACGGGACCCAGAAGCTGGTCAACCGGCTGGTCGCACCGGTCCGCGTGCCCGACGTCACCCGCCCCTTCACCGTCGAGCTGCCGGGGATCGTGCACCGGTACGAGACGGGGCACCGGCTCCGGTTCGTGATCGCCGCGAGCGACAGCGCGTACTTCGGCAACCGCGGCATCAAGCCGGTCACCGTGGTCAGCGCACCGCGGGACACCGGAGTCCTGGAGCTCCCGGTGGTCGGCTGACGCTCACCCGTACAGCCCTGCTCCACAGCTCCCCGGACCCGGGACGGAGGCATCCTGGGGTCCGGGGACGGCTGTTCCCGGCCCCGGACACCAGGACCCGGCGAAAGGGCCGAGCATGACGCACAAGGACCGATCCGGCAGCAGCAGCGCGTTCACACCCGCCCGGATCGCCGTCACCGCCCTGGCAATCCTCACGATCGTCTTCATCTGCGTGAACACCCAGGACGTCACCATCCGCGTGATCATCCCCAAGGTCACGATGCCGCTCTGGGCGGCCCTGCTGGGAGTCTTCCTGGCGGGGGTGCTCTGCGGCGCCGGCTTCCTCCTGTTCCGCCGGCGAGCGGCCAGATAGCGGGAGCCTGACGCCGCCGGACGGGCCCGCGCCCCTCCCGGCCGGTGTTCTCCTCCGTCCCTCTCCGCACCCACCGGTACGCGACCGCGTGTGACGGTGGTCTGAAAGGCGCTTCCCCGGGTACGCGCCGGTCAGCACCTCCTACGGGTGCACCGAACGCCGGAAGCCGGCAGAGAGGACGCAGCGTGCGGACTGTTGGTGTCGAGGAAGAGCTCCTGCTGGTCGACGGGGAGAGCGGTGACCCCCAGGCCCTGTCGACGGCGGTACTCGCGCTGGCGGAGCGCCGGGCCGGCGGGGACTCGGTGTTCGAGTCGGAGCTCCATGATCATCAGTTGGAGTTCGCCACCGAGCCGCGTGCGTCGATGGGTGAACTCGCGGACGAGATCCTCCGGTGGCGGGCCGAGGCGGCGAACAGGGCGGCGGACGCCGGCGCGGCCGTGGCGGCCCTGGCGACCTCGCCGCTGCCGGTGAGCCCCTCCATCGGAGAGGGCGAGCGTTACCGCTGGCTGGCGGAGCGGTTCGGGCTGACGGCTCAGGAACAGCTGACCTGCGGCTGCCATGTGCACGTGTCGGTGGAATCGGACGAGGAGGGGGTCGCCGTCCTGGACCGGGTGCGCCCGTGGCTGCCGGTGCTGCTGGCGCTGAGCGCGAACTCCCCCTTCTGGCACGGCCGCGACAGCTCGTACGACAGCTACCGCAGCAGGGTCTGGGGCCGGTGGCCCTCGGCAGGGCCGACGGAGGTGTTCGGTTCCGCCGACGGCTACCACGCGCAGGTCCGGGCGCTGGTCGAGACGGGCGTGCTGCGGGACGAGGGAATGATCTACTTCGACGCACGGCTCTCGCACCGCTACCCCACGGTGGAGGTCCGGGTGGCGGACGTCTGCCTCGACGCCGCCGACACGGTGCTGCTGGCCACGCTCGTGCGCGGCCTGGTCGAGACGGCCGCGCGCGCCTGGCGTGCCGGTGAGCCGCCCCAGCCCGTCCCGGTTAGCCTGGTGCGCATGGCCGGCTGGCAGGCCGCCCGCTCGGGTGTGGAGGGGCGGCTGCTCCATCCGCTGACCATGCGCCCCGAGCCGACCGCCGACGTGCTGGCGGCCCTGCTCGCACACGTACGGGACGCCCTGGAGGACAGCGGTGACGCCGCTGCGGCGGAGAAGGCGCTGGGGGACGTGCTGAAGCGGGGCACGGGGGCGAGGGTCCAGCGCGCGCTGCTCACGGATTCGGGCAGCCTGCGGACCGTGGTGACCGAGTGCGCGGCCAGGACGCGGGGGTGACGCAATCCCCACGCGCCCGGCCACGACGCCCGTCACCCGGGGGCGGGACCCGCCTCGGCCGCGTGTGCGTCGACCACCGCGGCCAGCCGGGCCAGCATCGCGCGGTGCCGGATCTGGAGCAGCGCGTCGAGGGCCACGTTGTGGAGGGCGCCGCCGAGCCCCTGGAGGGGGTGCTCGTTGAGCAGGACCAGGGTCTCCTCACCCCAGGGCCGGATGTCGAACGCGATCCGGGCCGTCCCCAGAGCGCCGCTGTACGCCTCCAGTTCCAGCACCTGCGGGCGTTCCAGCCGGCGTACCGTCGTGCGGCCCCGGAACTCCTTCGGGCCGAGCCGCACCGTGTAGCCGATGGAGGACCCGACCTCGGGCCAGAGCCCCTCCAGCGGGCGCGAGTCGCTCGTGCCCACGACCCACTCCGCGTATTTCTGCGGCTGTTCCAGCACCGCCCACAGGGCGGAGGGAGGGTGATGGATCAGGTGATGGCGAATGGCCATGGACGCCTCCACGCGCGGATGCCGCGGTCGATGGGAACGAGGGGCGAGGTCACCGGCCATGCTACGCAGACCGTGCGGAGCCGACATGTCGGAGAGCCCTCGCACGCCGGGAGCGCGGGTCCGGGAGGTGGCTGCCGAACGAGAGGCCTCACCCGTTCGGGCTAATCGTCAGGCGGGGCGTCCGAACGGGTGGACCGCCCCGCGACCGCCCCACCCACGGCCGGTCCGTCCGGAGGCCTGTCAACGGCGGAAGCCGTTGCGCGGTAGAACGGATGAGGGAGAACGCCCGGCGAACCGACTCGGAAGAGCGAGGAGAGTACGCATGCGTGCACTGACCTGGCAAGGACGACGGGACGTCCGCGTGGAGACGGTTCCCGACCCGGTCATCCAGGATCCGACGGACATCATCGTGCGGGTCACCTCGACCGGCATCTGCGGATCGGACCTGCACCTGTACGAAGTGCTAGGCCCCTACCTCGACCCAGGTGACATCCTGGGGCACGAGGCGATGGGGGTCGTGGAGGAGACCGGCGCCGAGGTGACAGCCGTCAAGCGCGGGGACCGCGTGGTGATCCCGTTCAACGTCTCGTGCGGCAGCTGCTACATGTGCGACCGAGGGCTCCAGTCGCAGTGCGAGACCACCCAGGTCCGGGACTACGGCAGTGGCGCCGCGCTCTTCGGATACACCAAGCTCTACGGCCAGGTGCCGGGCGGACAGGCCGAGCTGCTGCGTGTCCCCTTCGGCAACACCCTGCCGGTGAAGGTCCCCGACGGTCCGCCCGACGACCGCTTCGTCTTCCTGTCGGACGTCCTGCCTACCGCGTGGCAGGCCGTGGAGTACGCGGACGTGCCGCCCGGCGGCAGCCTGACCGTGCTGGGGCTCGGGCCGATCGGCGACATGGCCGCCCGGATCGCCCTGCACCGCGGTGCGGGACAGGTCATCGGGGTGGACCTGGTCTCCGACCGCCTGCACCGAGCCGCCGCCCGCGGGGTGCACACCATGGACCTGCGGGAGTACGGGAAGCACCTGGGGGACTCCATCCGGGGGCTCACCGACGGCCGGGGCACCGACGCGGTCATCGACGCCGTCGGCATGGAGGCGCACGGCGCGCCCGTGGCCAAGGCGGGGCAGTGGGCGGTGGGCATGCTGCCCGACGCCGCGGCACGCGCGCTCATGGAGCGGGCGGGTATCGACCGCCTCAGCGCCTTGTTCACCGCGATCGACGCGGTGCGACGCGGCGGCACCGTTTCCGTCTCCGGGGTCTACGGCGGGGCGGCGGACCCGATGCCGCTCCTCACCATGTTCGACAAGCAGATGCAGCTGCGGATGGGCCAGGCCAACGTCTGGAACTGGGTGCCCAGCATCCTGCCGCTCCTGGTGGACGAGGATCCGCTCGGCGTCGACGACTTCGCCACGCACCACCTGTCGCTGGACGAGGGTCCCAAGGCGTACGAGACGTTCCAGAACAAGGCGGACGGCATGGTGAAGACCCTGCTCAGGCCGTGATCAACCAGGAGCAGGAGGAGCGATGACGAACGCACCCCAGGGTCTGCGGGTCGTGGTCACGGGCGCCACGGGCAACGTCGGTACCAGCGTCGTGCGGGCACTGGCCGGCGACCCTTCCGTGGCATCCGTCCTCGGTCTGGCCCGTCGGCTCCCGGGACACGGTGTCCCGGGAGTCGAGTGGGGCACGGTCGACCTGGAGCACAGTGACAGCCCCCGGAGACTGGCGGTGCACCTGTCCGGCGCAGACGCGGTCGTCCACCTCGCCTGGCGCTTCCAGCCCACGCACGACCCCGTCGTGACCTGGCGGAGCAACGTCGAGGGCTCGATGCGCGTCTTCGGCGCGGTACGCGACGCGGGCGTGCCGGTGCTGGTCCACGCCTCGTCGGTGGGGGCGTACTCCCCAGGGCCCAAACGCGAGCCGGGCGTCGACGAGCAGTGGCCCACCCACGGGTGGCCGGACGCCGCGTACTGCCGGGAGAAGGCCTACCTGGAGCGTGTCCTCGACACCTTCGAGCTCCGGCACCCGGAGATCCGGGTCGTGCGCATGCGCCCGGGGTTCCTCTTCAAGAGGACGTCGGCGAGCGAGCAGCGACGGATCTTCGCGGGCCGGTACCTGCCGGGCGGCCTGCTCAGGCCCGGTCTGCTGCCCTTCGTCCCCGACCTCGACGGGCTGCGTTTCCAGGTGCTGCACACCGACGACGCGGCCGAGGCCTACCGGCTCGCCGTCACCCGGGATGTCCGGGGCGCCTTCAATCTGGCCGCGGACACGGTGACGGACGCGCGGCAGCTCGCCGGACTCCTCGACGCGCGCGTCGTCCGCGCCCCGGTCCCCCTGGTCCGCGGCGCGCTGGCCGCGGCCTGGAGTGCCCGTGCCGTACCCGCGTCGCCTCATCTCTTCGACGCCGTGCTGCGCCTCCCGGTCATGAACAGCGCCCGGGCCCGCGAGGAACTGGGCTGGCAGCCCGTCCACTCGGCCTCCGACGCGCTGCGCGCCTTCCTGCAGGGTGTCTCCCACGGAGAAGGGGAGGACACGGCCCCGCTGGCCGGCAAGCGGTGGGGGTGAACCAGCCGTACGCGCCAACACCGCCTTCCCAGGCGGTGATTCCGGCCGGGCACAGCCGATCAACGCCGATCACCGCCGACCGCGAGACACCCGGCGCGGAAGGCGGCGACCATAGGCCGTATGCGTACACGTGTGGTTCTTGACGCCCCGTCGAATCTGGGGCTGCGGCCCCCCGCCCCCGGCACCGTGCCCGGTTGCTGCAAACTCGCGGGCGCGCTCCGTGAGCAGCGCATCGTGCAGCGGCTCAGGGCCCTGGAGGGCGGTGTCGTCGTCCCCCCGCGCTACGACCGAGGCGACTGGCAGGAGGGCGACGGCGTCTTCAACGCCTCCGCGATCGCCCGTTACACCCGTACGCTCGCCGACCGCATCGAGGGCCATGTCAGGGCGGGGGAGTTCCTGGTCGTCCTCGGTGGCGACTGCTCCATCCAGCTGGGCGCCGCCCTCGCTCTGCGCCGCACAGGGAGGTACGGGCTGGTCGCCATCGACGGATCGGCGGACTTCCGGCACCCGGGCAACAGTGACCGGATCGGCGCGGCGGGCGGCGAGGAGCTGGCCCTCTCCACCGGACGCGGGCAGGCCGACCTCACCGACATCGAAGGGCTCGGGCCCTATCTCAAGGACGAGGACATCCGGCTCTTCGGCATGCGCGACGGAGACGAGGACCGCGCCGAGCTGACCGCGCTGAAGATATCCCACGCGACCGTCGGCGAGATCCGGGAGTGGGGGCCCGCCGACATCGCCCGCGCCGTGGTGCAGACCCTGGAAGTGCCCGTGCTCGACGGCTTCTGGGTCCACCTCGACGCGGATGTCCTCGACCCGAGCGTGATGCCCGCCGTCGACAGCCCGGACGACGGCGGCCTGTTCCCCGACGAACTGGCCCCGCTGCTGAGGACGCTCGTCGGATCACCACGTTGCGTGGGACTCAACGTCACGATCTACGACCCCGATCTGGACCCCGACGCCTCGGCGGCGGCGCTGCTCACCGACCTGATCGTCGGCGCCTTCGCCGAGGCGGGACCGGACGGGGGCTGACCGCCGTCAGGCGGGCACGTTGCGGTCGACGTACTCGAAGACGGAGCCGTCCGGGTGCAGAGCGATCAGGTTGCGGCCCGCAGGGGTGGGCACCGGGCCCGCGATGACCCGGGCGCCCACCCTGGTCAGGGCCGCGTGTGCCTCCTCGACGTCCTTCACCGCGATCGTCGCCGAGACCTTGCGCAGCACCTCCAGTTCCGACTCGGGGCCGCTCATCAGCAGAAAGCAGCCGATCGCGGCCACCGAGACCCCGCCGCGCTCGAAGCGCAGTGCAGGAGTGCTGGTCAGGCCCTCGTAGAAGGCCACGGAGGCCTCCAGGTCGTCGACGCAGATACGCAGCGTGGTTCCCAGGATTTCCATGCCCACGAGGGTAGTTGCCGACCCGGCCGGATGTGATCCGTTCCCGGCCCGGCACCGGATCGGCCCTGACACCGGCTCACCTTCGGCACCGGCTCACGACTGACATCGGTTCACGTCCGGCACGTGATCGCGCCTGCACCGGGTTCACGTCCGGCATGTGATCACGCCTGACACCGGGTTCACGTGGGCACGTGATCACGCCTGACACCGGTTCATGTCCGGCACCGGCTCAAGCACGTCACCCCTCGTGCCTTCCACCTCGTGCCTTCCACCGGATCAGGCCCGGCAGAGCACCTCGCCGTGCGGCACCATGAACCAGCCGTCGGGCTCCTCGCCCCACGCGCGCCAGGCGTCCGCGATCGCCGTCAGCTGCTCGGCGCTCGCGTGTCCGCCCTCCACGGCCAGCCTCGCGTACACCGACGCGGTCGTGCGGTCCGCCCACAGCCCGCTCCACCAGGCGCGGTCCTCGGGGGTGGCGAAGCACCAGGCCGCCGCCGACGGGGTGATGTCGGTGAAGCCCGCCTCCCGGGCCCAGGAGAGCAGCCGGCGTCCCGCGTCCGGCTCGCCGCCGTTCCCGCGGGCCACCCGGCCGTACACGTCCTGCCACTCCGTCATCCCGGCCACCTCCGGATACCAGGTCATCGCCGCGTAGTCGCTGTCGCGGGCCGCCACGACGCCGCCGGGCCGGCAGACCCGCCGCATCTCGCGGAGCGCCTGCACCGGATCGCCCACGTGCTGGAGCACCTGATGGGCGTGGACCACGTCGAAGGAGTCGTCGGGAAAGTCCAGGGCGTGGACATCCGCCGTGGCGAACTCCACGTTGTCCAGGCCGCGTTCGGCGGCGACACGTGCCGCGTCCTCGAGGACCTCGCCGTTCGCGTCGACGGCCGTCACCCGGCCCGGCGCCACGAGCCCGGCGATGTCCGCGGTGATGGTGCCGGGCCCGCAGCCGACGTCCAGCACCGCCTGCCCCGGACGGAGTTCGGGGATCAGGTAGGCGGCTGAGTTGACGGCGGTCCGCCATCGGTGCGAGCGCAGCACCGACTCGTGATGACCGTGGGTGTAGACGGCGGATTCCTTCGGCATGGCCGTACGTCCTTTCTCGGACCTCAGTCGCAGGCGATGGGCCGACCGTACGCCTCCATGTCGCATCTTGAGATAGGCGTCTCACCATTCGAGCGAATGCGGAAGTGGGTGCGGCCTGTCGGGCCGCGCGGCGGTCACACGGGCATCGGGCAGTACACCGTGAGAGCCTCGGGCAGCTTGTCGATCACCAACTCGCTCCCTGAAGAGGCGACTTCACCGTCGTACGCATACGGTGTCCCCGGAGCGAGGCCGGACAGCCGTACCTTCCGGCGCCGTACCGCCGCGTGCACGGGCGAGCGGGTCAGTGGTCCGGCGATCGCCGCGGCCAGCAGGCGCAGCCCGGGCGTCCGGCCGCCGTGCACCACCCGTACGTCGAGCAGCCCGTCCGCCAGATTGTGGCGGCGGCCGGGCGCGGGGCCGACGCGCCGGAAGAGGCCGTTACCCACGAAGAGCAACCACAACGGCCGCTTCCTGCCCTGGAGTTCGGCGGTCAGCGGACGTGAGCCGCGCAGCGTCTCGAGGGCCGCCAGCACCCCCGCCGGCCAGCCGCCGATCCTGGGTGCCCAGTGCTCGCGGGTCCGCACGAGCTCCGGGTAGACGCCCAGGCTGAACGCGTTGAGGAAGTATCCGTCCGCCCCGTCCGGCCCCTGCGGGCCGGGGCGGAAGCGTCCCAGGTCGACCCGCACCGCGTCACCGGAGGTGAGCGCGGTCACGGTGTCGTGCACGGTCTCGATGCCGAGGTCGTACGCGAAGTGGTTCAGGGTCCCGCCGGGGAAGACGGCGAGCGGTACTCCGTGGGTCGCGGCGACGGCCGCGGCCATGTTGACCGTTCCGTCGCCTCCGCAGACACCCAGGGCCTTGCCCTGCCGCGCGGCCTCCTCCAGGCATCCCGGCAGGTCGGAAGGGGCGCACTCGACCGTCGACACGAGCGGCAGCGCGTCACGGATCACGCCCGCCGCCGCGGTCGCCGAACCGGACTCCCGGTTCACGACCACGACCAGATCCTGGCCGGCGGGCAGCGCCGGGGCCTCGGCCGGCGGCCTGCCCGGGGCGGGCAGCTGGCCGCGGGTCGGCACCACGCCGCGCAGGGCGAAGGCGGCCCCCACGCCGAGCGCGGCACCGGCCACCACATCGCTCGGGTAGTGGACGCCGGTGTAGACGCGGGACGCGGCGACGGCGGCGGCCACCGGGGCCACGACCGCCCCCCAGCCCTTCGACTCCAGCGCGACGCCCGTCGCGAAGGCCGCGGCCGAGGCCGCGTGACCCGACGGGAAGGAGGTGGTGCCGGGCTGCCGCTTCAGCTGCCGCATCACCGGAACGAGGTCCACTATCGGGCGCTCCCTGCGCACCGCGCCCTTGCCCACGGTGTTGATGGCGGCCGAGGCGACGGCCAGCGACGCGATCCCGCGCAGCGCTGCCCTGCGGGAGCGGGCGCTGCCGCCCAGGGCGGCCATGCCCACCGCGGCCCCGACCCACAGCACCCCGTGATTGGCGCTTCGGCTCAGCCGGGGCAGGACGTGCTCGGCCCCCGGCCAGTGTCTTTCGGCCACGCGCTGGAACGCGGCGAGATCGCGCCGATGAAAACCGGCCCGCCAGCGCCGGGGAAAGGGGAGACTGCTCGATGTCGACATGGGACAGCGAATACCCTGCGACCGGAGCGTGAACCAGGAGGCGCGCAGGGGCGCGCCGGGGGATCCGGCCGAATCGCGAAACATGTGGTGAATCGCCCGGGCTCCGCCCGCTCCGCGACGTCAAGGGCGTTGCCCGGACAAGTTCCCTGCCGTTAGCCTGCGTTCGTGATTCCGGTCGTTGGCCGGAGTGTCGAACAAGATAAGGCGGGCGATCATGGGGCGACTCGTCCCTGCGGTGACCAGGGCGCTGGATGTTCTCGAACTCTTCCTCCAGGGAGAAGGAACTCTTTCCGCCCCCGAGGTCACGCGAAAGCTCCAACTGCCGAGGACCACGGTCCACGAGCTGCTCACCACGCTCGCCGCGCGCTCCTACCTGGTCACGGCCCCTGAGCAGCCGGGACGCTACCGGCTGGGCGTGCGCACGTACCAGCTCGGGAGCCGGTACGCCGAGAAGCTCGATCTCGCGGCCGAGGGCCAGCAGGTGGCCCGGGAGGTGGCCGAGACCTGCGGTGAGACCGTCCACGTGGCGATCCTGGAGGACACCGAGGTCATCTACATCGCCAAGGTGGACTCCACGCACGCCGTCCGCATGGTCTCCGCCGCGGGCCGCAAGCTGCCCGCGCACTGCACCTCCGTCGGCAAACTGCTGCTCGCCGCGCTCCCGGAGGCCGAACTCGACGCCCGTCTCGACGGACGTGACCTCGTCGCCATGACCGACAACAGCCTCACCGATGCGGCCGAGCTGCGGGCGGCCCTCGCCGTCGTGCGCAAGCGGGGCATAGCGGTCGAGCACCGGGAATCCAATCCGGATGTGAGCTGCGTGGCCGCGCCCGTCCGCGACCGGTCCGGGCGGGTCGTCGCCGCGCTCTCCATCTCGGTACCGATGATCCGCTGGAGCGAGGAGCGCGAGGCGGAGCTCGCGCAGCTCGCCTCCGGGGGCGCCGACGCGCTGTCCGGCCGGCTCGGACACCACCGGGGGCAGATATGAGCACCGCCGTCGACGTGGCGGTGCGCGAACGGGCCGAACTGGGCGAAGGACCCACCTGGGACCCGGCGGGCGAGCGGCTGATCTGGGTCGACATACTCTCCGCCCGGGTCCACACCTACGCCCCCTCGACCGGGCGGCGTACGGTCATGGCCACGGGGCAGCACGTCGGCGCGGCGAAGCCGCGGGCGGGCGGCGGGCTCGTGACCGTCCTGCGGGACGGCGTGGGGCTCTACGACGCCGACGGCGCCTTCTCCTGGCTGGTGCACGACCCCGTCCCCGGGCGGCGGGGCAATGACGCGGCCGTGGCGCCGGACGGCGCTCTCTGGGCCGGAACCATGCGCTACGACGAGGCGGAGGGCGGTGGCACCCTCTCCCGGATCGCCCCGGACGGCACGGTGACGGGCGTCCTCGACGCGGTGACGGTCAGCAACGGCACGGGCTGGAGCCCGGACGGCGGGCTCATGTACTACACGGACACCCCGACCCGGCGCATCGACGTCTTCGACGTCGAGGGGGAGCGGGTGGTGAACCGGCGCCCCTTCGTCACCGTCCACGAGGACGCCGGGTGGCCCGACGGTCTGACCGTGGACGCGGACGGCTGCGTGTGGGCCGCCTTCTGGGACGGCGCGGCGGTCCGGCGCTACACCCCCGACGGACGGCTGGACCGGGTGGTGGAGCTGCCGGTACGGCGGCCCACCGCCTGCGCCTTCGGCGGTGAGGGCCTGCGCGATCTGTACATCTCCACCGCCCGTACGGGTCTGGAGGCGCCGCACCCGCTCTCGGGCTCGCTGCTCGTGCTCCCGGACGCGGGGCAGGGCATGCCGGGGACGCCTTTCGCCGGATGAGCCGGCGGACGCGGGGCGCGGGATTCCGTCGGCCCCGGGACCGGTGCGGGGGCGGACCCCGGGGAACCTCCGTATAAAGGGCCCTGAGGGCGACGCAGGCGGACGGAGGCCCGGGATGCACGGAGGCGAGCGAGAGCGGCCCCACCCCCTGAGGGAGGACCGGGGCCCGGTGCGGTACGGCCCCCCCGCCCCCGACCCGGGTCTTCCCGTGCTGCCCGAGCTCGCCGGTGTACTGGCCGCTTCGGCCGCGCGCACCCGTCCCGAGCCTCCCGGTGGCGGAACGATCCTGCGGGAGGCCGCCTGCGCGTACTGGGCGCGGCGGAGCCTGCACTGCGGCCCCGATGACGTCGCGGCGGCCCCCGGCGTCCAGCCCCTCGTCTTCGCGCTGATCGCCGCCTACGGCGGTGACGTCATCATGCCCAGGCCTTGCCCCGCCGGCTGGATGCCCCAGGCCCGGCTCCTGGGCCGCCCCGCCTACCACGTGCCCACACCCGCCGAGTGCGGCGGCATTCCCGACCCGTACGCCCTGCTGGAGACCGTGCGCAGGGTGCGCGCCGAGGGCGGAAGGCCCCGGCTGCTCCTGCTCTCGGTGGCGGACGACCCGACAGCCACCCTCGCACCGCCGGAACTGGTCAGGGAGGCCTGCGAGGCGGCCGTGACCGAAGGGCTGCACATCGTCAGTGACGAGACCTGGCGCGACACCCTGCACCGGCCCCACGACACCGTCGTGCTCAGCCCCGCCGAGATGTGCCCCGACGACGTCACCGTGGTCTCCGACCTGGCAGGGGCGCTCACCCCGTCCGCCTGGCCGGTGGCCGTCGCACGCTTCCCGGCCACCGCGCGCGACGCCGCCCGGCGGGCCCGCGTGCTCGACATCCTCACCGCGCTCGGCGCCCTCGTCGCGGAACCGGTCGCCCGCGCCGCCGCCCACGCGCTCCGCGAACCCGAGGCCGTGACGGCCAGGATCCGGCAGGCGGCGGGGCTCCAGGCCGACGTCGCCTCCGCCGCGCACCGTGCCGTGCTCACCGCCGGCGCACTGGCCAGGCCACCGCAGGTGGGCCGCCATCTCTACGCCGATCTCGGGCCCCTGCGCCCCCGGCTGGCGGCCCGGGGGGTCACCGACTCCCTCGAACTGGAGGAGTACCTCACTCGGAGCCTGGGCGCCCCGGCCCCCGGCGGGCACCGGTTCGGGGACGAACTGGGTGCGTTGCGGGTGCGGCTGAGCACCGGTCCGCTGCTCGGCTCAACCCCGGAGCAGCAGATGGAGTCCCTCACTGCGGTGGAGCCCCTGAAATTGCCCCATGTCGCCCGAGCACTGAGCATTTTCGCAGCAGCCCTCGATGAACTCCGATGACAGGAGCCTCTCGATGACGGAACAGACCGAGCGCCCCTACGCGGGCGCCGGCCATGCGCCCCCCGGCCGCCCCGCTGCCGCGCCGCGCCGCCTCGGCGAGCTCCGGACCTGGCCCCGCAGCTTCGCGGACCGGCTCTCCGCCCCGCTTCCGGGTGTCAGGGGCATGACCCGACTGGCCAGGGAGCGCTCCCTGCGGCCCAACGCCGAAGGCCTCCGCGGGATCCACCGGCTGCCCTACGCGCCCCAGCCGCTGCCGGAGGTGGGCACGGACACGACGGCCGTCACCTGGGCCGGACACGCGAGCTGGATCGTCCGCATCGGCGGCCTCACCGTCCTCACCGACCCGGTCTGGTCGCGGCGCATTCTCGGCACCCCCGCCAGGATCACCCCCGTCGGCGTCCGCTGGGAGGAGCTGCCGCGCGTCGACGCGGTCCTGATCAGCCACAACCACTACGACCACCTCGACGCGCCCACGCTCCGCCGGCTGCCCCGGGACACACCGCTCCTCGTCCCCGCCGGGCTCGGCCGCTGGTGCCGTCGCCGCCGGTTCACCTGTGTCACCGAGCTCGACTGGTGGGAATCGGTGGAACTGGGCGGCGTCCGGTTCGACTTCGTGCCCTCCCACCACTGGTCCAAGCGGACTCTGCTGGACACCTGCAGGTCACTGTGGGGCGGCTGGGTGCTCGGCGACGCGAGCGGCCGGCGGATCTACTTCGCGGGGGACACCGGCTACGGCCACTGGTTCAAGGAGATCGGCCGCCGGTATCCCGGTCTGGACCTGGCCATGCTGCCGATCGGGGCGTACGAACCGCGCTGGTGGCTCTCGGACGTGCACACCGATCCGGAAGAGGCCGTCCAGGCGTACGAGGACCTGGGCGCGCGTGTCATGGCTCCCATGCACTGGGCGACGTTCCTGCTCTCCGCCGAACCCGTGCTCGAACCGCTGACCCGGCTCCGTACCGCCTGGCAGCGGGCGGGACACCCCCGCGCCGACCTCTGGGACCTGCCGGTCGGCGGTTCACGGGTCCTGGAAGCCTGACCGGTGTCCGGCCGGTACCCCGCGCCCCCGGCCCGTCGCTCGCGCCCGGCCGCGCTCTCGGCCGGCCTGCCGCGCCCCGCCGCACCCCTGGCCGGCGTCCCGCGCCCGGCCATGCCCTCGCCCGGCCGGCCGCGCCCGCCCGCGCTCTCAGCCGGCCAGCCGTGCCCGCAGCCGCCGCCACAGCGCCGGCATCCCGCTGATCAGCAACGTCAGGGCTACCGCGGCGAGCACCCCCTGCCACGGCTGGGCGAAGAGCGAACCGCCCAGGATCCCGATCAGCTGATACGTCGCCGCCCAGGCCAGGCACGCGGGAACGTCGCCCCGGGCGAACTGCCGCAGCGGCATCCCACCGAGCAGGCAGGCCAGCATCACGGGTATCCGCCCGGCGGGCACCAGCCGGGACAGCACCAGCACCACCGTGCCGTGCTCGTCCAGCTTCTCCTGAGCCTGAGCCAGCCGCTCGGGCGCCGCCCGGCTGCTGATCGCCTCCAGCCAGCGCGAGCCGTTCTTCGACCGCACCCCGCGCTGCCCCAGCCAGTACAGGCACAGGTCCCCGAGGAAGGCCGCACCCGACGCCACGGCGAACACCACGAGCAGGGCGAACGGTGAGGTCTGGTGGAACGCCACCACGGCCGCCGAACTCACCAGCGCGCCCGTCGGCACCACGGGCACCAGGGACCCCAGCGCCACCAGCAAGAACAGCGACGGATAACCGGCCGCCTGCTGCGTCGACTCCGTCGGGAGCTGCCGCAGCACTTCCTCCATCACCTACGGGCCTCCGGCCTCACATGCTCTCCGTGCCCCAGCCGGTGCACCGACACCTCCGGTGCCAGCCGCGCCGCGTGCCGCACGAACTCGTCGCCCGGCGCGTGGAACTCGTGCGGCCGGATCCCGTCCATCCCGATCGGCCAGTACGTGCCGTAGTGCACCGGCACCGCCGACCGCGGCTTCAGCAGGGTCAGCACCGACGCGGCACGCGCCGCGTCCAGATGGTGGTCGCCCAGGTAGGGACCCCAGCCGCCGACCGGCAGCAGAGCCACGTCCACCGGCCCCACCGCGTCGGCCATGCCGTCGAACAGCCCCGTGTCCCCGGCGAAATAGGTCCGTGCCTCCCCCTCGACCACGTATCCCAGGGCCGGCGCCCGGTGCGGGCCGACCGGCAGCCGCCGCCCGTCGTGCGAGGCCGGGACCGCGCGCACCAGGAGCTCGCCGACCCGCACCACGTCACCCGGGCCGACCTCGGTGATCCGGAGCCCGCGCGCCCTGCGCAGCAGCCGGAGGCCCGGGACGGCCCTCAGCGCGCCCCGAGGGACGACCAGGAGGCTGCCGGGGGCGAGACGGGCCAGGGAGGGGAGGTGCAGGTGGTCGGAGTGCAGATGCGAGATCAGCACCGCGTCGGCGACGGCGGCCTCCGGCGGTGGCACCTCGCCCCGGCGGCGGCGCAGATGGGCGAAGCGGCGTACGAACAGCGGATCGGTCAGGACCCGGACCCCGGTGTCCTCGATCGTGCAGGTGGCATGACCCCACCAGGTGACCTCCACCGCCCCGCCTCCTCGTCCACAACCCTCGTACACGCACCCCCGTACGCGTACGAGGGTAGGCGGTCCGCGCCCCTGCCACGCCGGAGTGCTCCTTTCCGCCCTCCCCGCCGCGGTCACACACGGCTACGGAGAGCCACATCGGGGGTAGGGTCGTCGCCAGCATCCGAGTGCGGGGGGATCCGTTCATGGGGGACGTACGGGTGGCGGCCATCGCCAGTCTCACACCGCTGGAGGAGCTCGACGCCGATCCCTTCCTCGTCGACACCCGCGGCCAGCAGGCCATGTGCGCCCGCTGGGCCGCCGACCGGGGATACGTCGTCACCCGCCAGCTGCGCGTCTGCGGCCTGCGACCCGACCACCACGCCCTGTGGGCCGGCACCGAGGGAGGGCAGGTCGAGCTGTTCGTGGCGCCCAACGACCGGGTCCTCGCGCGGGCCCTCGTCTCCGTGCCGGACTTCGCCGCGGAGTGCGAGCGGCGCGGCGTACGGCTGGAGTACGCCGGCCTCGACGAGCCCGTCTACACCGCCCGCGCCAAGGCGAGTGTCCACCGGAGGCTCTCGATGCCGACCGCCGGCTACGACGGCTGCTGACGCCGGGCCGGCGGCCGGGGCCGCGAAAGTCGCCGAGAGGGCTGTGACAGGCTTGACGCGGGTCCACGGCGAACGACGGGCCCGGACGTGAGGTGGAACGGCGTGAATGACGGGCGATGGCGTACGGCGGGCGGAACGCTGGTACGCGTGGTCTCGGTGTGGGCCGTCTCCACGCTCACCATGCTGGCCCTCGCGGGCATCCTGCCCGACTTCCAGCTCCAGTCCGACGACGGCGACACCGTCACGAGGACCGCCTTCACCGCGGCCTGGGGCGCGGGCGCCTTCGGCCTCCTCTCCGCCCTGGTGTGGCCTGTGCTCGTCAGGGCCCTGCTCATCGTGCCCGCGCTGGTCCTGGGCGCACTGGTGTTCTTCCTCAACGGCTCCCTCCTGCTCATAGCCCTGCGGCTCATCCCCGACGGGCGCGGGGACGCCGACCCCGAGACCGCCGTGGTCGTGGCGGCCGTCATGTCGGCCGTGGCCTCCGCGGTCTCCACCGCCCTCGCGGTCCGCGACGACGACGCCTACCGGCGAAGACTCTCCCGCCTGGCCGACCGCCGCCGCAGACGCGGCGGCGCGCCCGGGGGCCCGGACGGCGGACGGGGCGGACCGCCCGGCATCGTGTTCGTCCAGCTCGACGGCGTGGGCCATGACGTACTCGCCGAGGCGGCGGCCGACGGGATCATGCCGACCGTGGCCGGGCTGCTCGCCGACGAGGCCGGGCACCGGCTCACCCCGTGGACGACCGACTGGTCCAGCCAGACGGGCGCCAGTCAGCTCGGCATCCTGCACGGCAGCAACTACGACGTGCCGGCCTTCCGCTGGTACGAGAAGGAGACCGGCACCGTCATGGTCTCCAGCAGGCCGGCGAGCGCCCTCGAACTGCAGCGCAGGGCCATCGCCCGCACCCACGACGGCGGACTGCTCACCGTCGACGGCGCGAGCCGGGGCAACCTCTTCAGCGGCGGCGCGGACCAGCTCGCCCTGGTCCTGTCGATGGCAGCCAGGCTCGGCAAGGGCCGCCGTTCGCGCGCCGGCTACTTCGCCTACTTCTCCGACCCGGCCAACGCCGTGCGTACCGCCCTCTCCTTCGTCGCGGAGGTGGTCCGGGAGATCGGCCAGTCCACCCGGGCCCGGCTGCGCAAGGAGTCCCCCCGGGTCAAGCGGGGCGGGCTGTACCCCTTCATCCGCGCGTTCGCGACCGTGGTGGAACGCGACGTCGTGGTGGCCGCCGTGATCGGCGACATGTTCGCGGGACGCACCGCGGTCTACGCCGACCTCGTCGCCTACGACGAGGTCGCCCACCACTCCGGGCCGCACAGCAGGGACGCGGAGAAGGTCCTCGCCCGCCTCGACCGTTCGCTGGGCCTCATCATGAAGATCGCGGAACACACCCCGCGTGACTACCGGGTCGTGCTGCTGTCCGACCACGGCCAGAGCCCGGGGGAGACCTTCGCGGGACGCTACGGCCTCACGCTCAAGGACCTCGTACGGGCCGGCTGCGGGCTGCCCGTACCCCGCAGGGCGCAGCGCACCCGCAGCGCGTCGGAGGCCCGCGACGCCGTGCGCATCGCGCTGCACAGGCCCGTCGACGGGGAACAGGAGGAACACCCGGTCAGGCCGTCCGACCCGGTCGTGCTGGCCTCGGGAAACCTCGGGCTGCTGTCCTTCCCCGACATCGACGGCCGGGCCTCGCGCGAGCAGCTCGACCGCCGCCACCCCGCTCTGCTCGGCACACTCGCCGCCCATCCCGGGATCGGCTTCCTGCTCGTGCGCAGCCAGAAGCACGGCTCCGTGGTGCTGGGACGCGACGGCGCGGAGGTCCCTGTCGCGGAGCTCAGGGACGGGGAGGGCCCGATCGCCGCGTTCGGCGCCGGCGCCGCGGAGGCGGTGCGGCGTACGGACACCTTCCCGCACGTGGCCGACGTCATGGTCAACTCCATGTACGACCCGGAATCCGGCCGCGTGCACGCCTTCGAGGAACAGATCGGCTCGCACGGAGGACTCGGCGGACAGCAGTCCCGGCCCTTCCTGCTCTGGCCGCGCACGCTCGCGGACCCGCTGGACGCCGTGGCCGCGGACACTCCCGGCGGGGAGGCGGTGGCGGGGCTGGTCGGAGCGGAGGACGTGCACCGGGTGCTGAAGCGCTGGCTCCGGGAACTCTCGGGGCCCCAGGTGCCGCTGCGGCAGGAGGGTTTCGCGGGGGCCGCGCGCGCGGACGAACCCTTCCCGGACGTGGTGGTCCCGGAGGGCGTGTCCGTGCGGGAAGGGTCTCCCGCGGTGGACGAGCCGGTCCTGGACCTGCCTGTCCCGGAGGAGCCTGTCCCGGACGCGGGCGACGCGGTCCCCGGCGCACGCGGCTGACGGATCAGGCGGACGCGCGCCGTACCAGCGTCGGATGGAAGACCACCGACGGCGAGGGCTCGCCCGGACGGCCGATCTGCTTCAGCAGGAGCCGGGCCATCTCGGCAGCCATCTCCTCCACCGGCTGGCGCACGGTCGTGAGGGGAGGATCGCAGGCCACAGCGGCGTTGCTGTCGTCGAAGCCCACCACCGCGACATCCCCGGGAACGTCCCTGCCCGCCCGCAGCAGCACCGGCAGTGCGCCCAGCGCCATCAGGTCGGAGGCGATGAACACCGCGTCCAGATCGGGCTGTTCGGTCAGCAGCCGACGCATCGCCGAGGCGCCACCGGCGTGGGTGAAGCCCCCCTCGGCGGTCACCACGTCCCCGATCCCGTGCTGCTCCAGCGCGTCCAGGAAGCCGGTCAGCCGCACCTGCCCCGCGGGCATGTCCTGGGGGCCCGCGATGGTCCCGACGCGCCGCCGGCCCAGGGCCGCCAGGTGGTCGGCGGCCATCTGCGCCCCGGCCCGCTGGTCGGCCTCGACGTAGGTCAGCGGTGTGGGGCGGCGCGGCCGTCCGGCCAGCACGGCCGGGAGCCGGGTGCCGTGCAGCAGCTCGGGCAGCGGATCGTCGGCGTGCGAGGAGATCAGCACCACTCCGTCCACGTGTCCCTGGCGCAGATACGACATCAGCTGGTTCCGCGAGGCCTCGTCGTCGGCCAGCATCAGCACCATCTGGATCCCGGCGGGGCGCAGCACCTCCATGAGCCCGGCGACCACGCGCCCGAAGTGCGGGTCGGAGAACATCCGGCCTATGAACGGCTCGGAGACGGGACGGCGTTCACGCTCGGACACCACCAGGGCGATCGAGTCGGTCCGGCGGGTCACCAGCGAACGTGCCGCACGGTTGGGAACGTAGCCCGTGGTGGCCACGGCCTCCTCGACGGTGCGCCGCAGCGCGGGGTCCACCGTGGTCGCACCGTTGATCACACGGGACACCGTGGCCCGTGAGACACCGGCCACCGCGGCCACGTCCTCCAGGGTGGTGGGGCGTGCGGGCGGCGAGACGTCGGCAGTCATGCAGTCTTTATACCGGGTGATCCGACGGGCGTGCCGAGGGTTCCGGCACGTCAGGGGCCCCGGCCGCTGCTCACACCTCGGTGGCCCCCGCCGGTCGCGGCACTCGGTGGTCCCGCCCGCGCAGGGCGGTCAGTTCGGCCAGCTGTTCCCCGCGCGCGGTCACGAGCGCCCGTGCCCGGTCCCTGGCCTCCGCGCTCCCGCCCGCCGAGCTCTCGGAGCGCGAGACCTGCTCCGACCTGCGCAGATGCTCGTGGAGCAACGTCACGAGCAGGCGGTCGAAGGCCGCTCCCTCCGCCACGCGGGCGTCCTCGAGATCCTCCGCCGTCACCATGCCGGGCATGTCGTGCCCCTCGTGCACATCGGTGCCGGGCAGGCCCATCCGGTCCCGGAGCCCGCGCAGCGCGGTCAGTTCGGCGACCTGGGAGGACCGCAGCCGGGCCGCCCAGGAACGCAGGCGGGGCCCGGAGGTCCTGCGAGCGGCGAGATCCAGCAGGAGCACGGCCTGGGCGTCCATGGGGATCATCAACTGGACCCAGGCGGCGTCGGTCGGGTCCGCGGCGGGGGAGCGGGGCGTCGTCGTACCGGCCTGTACGGATCCGGGCGGGGGTGTGGCTTCCCGCCCTCCTTCTCCGGCGCAACCGGTCAGCAGGGTGAGCAGGAGAAGCGTCGTGGTGAGTCGGCGAGGTGCCATCGGCGGCGGTTCCTTGCGCGGGGGCGTCCGTACGGGCCCGGTCGGGCCTGTACGGACGCCGGTGGGCGGAGATGTGACGTCAGGTCAGGGGGTGCCGTCGGCGCCGCACTTGATGATGGCGTTGATGCAGTCGCGGACCCGCTGGGCCATCTCCGCCTCGGGCCACACGTTGAAGAAGTCGCCGTGCATCGTGTAGCCGCGTCCCGAGGCGAGCCGGAAGCGGGCGGGGTCGCCGTTGACCGGATAGCGGAGGACCTGGCGCAGCTTGGGCACCGGGACCGGGTGCGTCGACGGGCAGGCGCCGCCCACCGGATAGGCCATGTGGCTCTTGTGGTCGGCCGAGTCCAGGTCCTTCCCGTTCCAGCACTGCGGGAAGTCCAGGTAGCTCTCCATCATCGAGCCCGCCGGGCAGTTGACGAAGTCGTGGGACGGATCGACCTCGCCGTGGTGGAGGCACGACCAGCGGGAGATGGTGTTGTCGCCGGGGCCGGTCGCCTTCGCGTTGCCCGCGACGATCCGCAGACCGCGGGGGAAGGGCTTGATCGTACGGATGATGTCGTCCCGCACGCCCTCGCCGAGGTAGTAGAACGTGGTGCCGGTCGGCTCCACCTCCTTGTCGCCGTCGTACAGGGTCGGCACCCAGTAGGCGGAGAGGTCGGTCCTGGGGGCGCAGCTGGTGCCGGCTCCTTCCAGGGACGCGAGATCCGAGTGCGCGTCGGTGGAGTCGTTCCCGAAGAAGCTGTGCATGTGCGAGGCGCCGGGCAGACCGGGCAGGACGATCGGATCGTCCGGTGCGCGGTGTGTGTAGGGGCATTCGGCGAGGAACTCGGCGACCCGGACCACGTCGGCGGACCCGGTGGAGCCCGTGGCGGCGCGGTCGCCCGCCGCGTTGCCCGCGGAGGCATGGACGAGGGACAGGGCGAGTGCGGCGGCGGCGAGCCCCGCGATGCGGTAGCGCCACGGCGGCAGGGATCCGCGCCTGCCGTGGCCGGACGTGCGTCGTCTGAGGAAGAGCACGGCACTCCTGTTCTGAGGAAGTGGGGTTCCTTCGGCCGGGTGCCCGGCCTGAGTGAGAGAGCGCTCTCTTCGGAAACGTAGAAGTGTGACGTAAGCATGTCAAGACTGTGCGCAGGGCTGTCAATTACCTGCTGGGTGAACAGAATTGTCGTGCGGTGAGGTCGGAGAGCGCTCTCTCGAAACGTCTCCGATCCGGGCTCAAAGGGCGTTGTCAGTGCTGGGCGGCAGGATGGTGGTCATGACGACGAACTCAGTGGGTCTGCTCGCCGACACCGCCGCCTACGCGGCTGCCGTGGAAGAGGCGAAGCGTGCCGCCGCCGCGTACTACACCGCGGGTGAGAGCACGCTCGACGACGATGCCTACGACCGCCTGGTGCGCGGTATCGCGGCCTACGAGGAGCAGCATCCGCAGGAGGTGCTCGACGCCTCACCGACCGGGAAGGTCGCAGGAGGGGCGGCGACGGGGGACGTGCCGCACACCGTCCCGATGCTCTCGCTGGACAACGTCTTCTCCGCCGAGCAGTTCGTCACCTGGACCGCCTCCGTGGAGCGCCGTATAGGCAGACCGGTCGCCGCCTGGAGTGTCGAGCCCAAGCTCGACGGCCTGGCCGTCGCGGCGCGCTACCGCCAGGGCCGGCTGGAGCAGTTGATCACCCGGGGCGACGGGACGGCCGGGGAGGACGTCTCGCACGCCATCGGCACGATCCTCGGCCTGCCGGACCGGCTCGGCGCGCCCGAGACCCTTGAGGTGCGCGGCGAGATCCTCATGACGGACGAGCAGTTCGAGCAGGCCAACACCGTGCGCACCGAGCATGGTGCCGCACCCTTCGCCAACCCCCGGAACGGCGCGGCGGGCACCTTGCGGGCCAAGGACCGTCCGTACCGCGTGGAGATGACCTTCTTCGCCTACGGCGCCCTCGCGCTGCCGGATTCCGGTGAGCTGACCGGGACGCTGGCCGGGCTCCCGCACAGCGAGGTCCTGGAACTCGTCGCGGGGCTCGGTGTGCACACCGCCGCGGACTCGGCGGTGGCCCCGCGCGTGGTGACCACCGCGGAGGAGGTGCAGGCCGGTGTGGAGGAGATCGCGGCCCGTCGTGCCTCACTGCCCTTCGGTATAGACGGCATCGTGATCAAGGCCGACCTGGCCGCCGACCAGCGCGACGCGGGCTCCGGGACGCGCGCGCCGCGCTGGGCCATCGCCTACAAGCTCCCGGCGGTGGAGAAGGTCACCCGGCTGCTGGGCGTCGAATGGAATGTCGGCAGGACCGGCATCATCGCGCCGCGCGCCGTCCTGGAGCCCGTCGAGATCGACGGATCCACGGTCAGCTACGCCACGCTCCACAACCCGGCCGACATCACCCGGCGTGACCTGCGCCTGGGAGACCACGTGATGGTCTACAAGGCGGGCGACATCATCCCCCGCATCGAGGCGCCGGTCGCACATCTGCGGACCGGCGAGGAGAAGCCGATCGAGTTTCCCGAGACCTGCCCCCGGTGCGGCTCGGAGATCGACACGAGCGAGCAGCGCTGGCGCTGCACGCAGGGCCGTGCCTGCCGGGTCGTCGCGTCCGTCTCGTACGCCGCCGGACGCGATCAGCTCGACATCGAGGGGCTCGGCGCGACCAGGGTCGTCCAGCTCGTCGACGCCGGCCTCGTCCAGGACTTCGCGGACCTCTTCACACTGGAGCGGGACCAGCTGCTCTCCCTGGAGCGGATGGGGGAGACGTCCACCGACAACCTGCTGGCGGCCATCGAGACGGCCAGGACGCGCCCGCTCTCCCGCGTCTTCTGCGCCCTCGGGGTGCGGGGCACGGGACGCTCGATGTCCCGGCGGATCGCCCGCTACTTCGCCTCGATGGACCGGATCGTCGCCGCCGACGCCGAGAGCCTCCAGCGGGTCGACGGTATCGGCACGGAGAAGGCCGCGGCGGTGGTCAAGGAGCTGGAGGAGCTGGCGCCCCTGATCGGCAAGCTCGTCGCCGCCGGCGTCAACATGAC
This sequence comes from Streptomyces sp. NPDC005494, assembly GCF_042872025.1. Lineage (NCBI taxonomy): Bacteria > Bacillati > Actinomycetota > Actinomycetes > Kitasatosporales > Streptomycetaceae > Streptomyces > Streptomyces sp. NPDC005494. The sequence continues at coordinate 293,850 of NZ_JBIAJR010000008.1, read as the reverse complement.
CGAGCCCGGCGCCACCCCGCCGCCGGAGCCGGGTTCCGAACCGGAGGCGCTCCCCGAGGGCGGGGAGGCGGCAGAGCTGCCTCTCGGCGGGATGACCGTCGTGGTCACCGGCGCCATGACCGGTGCGCTGGAGAAGCTCTCCCGGAACCAGATGAACGAGCTGATCGAGCGCGCCGGTGGCAAGTCCTCCTCCAGCGTCTCCAAGCGCACCACTCTGCTCGTCGCGGGGGAGAAGGCGGGTTCCAAACGCGCCAAGGCGGAGGAGCTGGAGATCAGGATCGCCGCGCCCGAGGAGTTCGCAGAGCTGGTGAAGGCCTATCTGGCTTCCTGAGGAGTGAAAGGCGCAGGAGGGGCCCGCCCTTGGGATCGTTGCGACAGTGGCGTTTCCAGGCCTCGTATTGCATAGTGAGGGTTCGGTCATGCCTCACTATCGGGGGCCGGCCTGTTGATACGTGATGAACGGCCGTAGCAGCGGGCCGGAGGGCGAGGAGCGATGCGTTCTCCGCGAGTCGGGCGGCGGCCGTCCCGCCCGGCCGTCCCGCCCGGGCGGTCGGCCATGCCTCACGACCCGCGCGGGCGGTCGGACAGGCTGCCGCCCATGTTCGCGGCGCTCCTGTTCGCCCTGCTCACCCTTTTCGGCGGCGCGGCTCCCGCAGTCGCGCTCCCCCCGGCCGTTCCGTCCGTCGGCACCCTCGGGGCCGACCGGACCGCACAGCTCGACGGGCCGCACGCCGCTGCCCGCCCCGAGCCCGGCCGGTGGGCGGAGGCCGCGCCTCTTCCGGGGCCGCGTGCGGGCGTCGACCGCCCGCACGCCCCGCACCATGTCCCACCGCCCGGCCATGGCGCCCTGCCTCCGCGCCCGCCGGGCCTCCCCGTACCCCGCGGCCTCGCACCGGGAGCGGCGGGAGCCGGCCCGTGCGTGTCCGGTCTGATCAAGGCGACTCTGCCCGGCGTGCGGGGCCCCCCTGGGGTGGCGGCAGGCCTGCCGGCCTGCCATCGGTCCTGTTCCACAGACCTGTCGTCCCCTTCCCCGGCCGCAACCTGCCCGGGCCGTTCTCGCTGAGCCCCAGGTGTCCGTGCTGAGCTCGGGCCGTCCTGGCTGAGCCCGTCCTGGGTGAGCCCTGGTCGTACCGGACGAGCTCGGGCCAGGCGCTCCGCGCCGGTCCCGCCTCCGTGAGCCGAGCCCCGCCTCCGTGGCGGGGCGCGTCCACGCGGTCGAGCCGTGCCACGACGCGCCAGGGCCCGCGTTCGCGGTCGAGGACTGCTTGCGCGGTCGAGGACTGTTTCCGCGGTCGAGGCCGGGGCGGACGACGCCCACTTCAAGGGGATCCCATGACTCGCGCCACCACGGTGCGAGCGGTTCTGGCTGCCGCCGTCCTGCTCGTCTCCGTGTTCATCACCCTGACCATGTCACCCAGACTCGGCCTCGACCTCCAGGGCGGCACCCGCATGGTGCTCCAGGCCAAGGACTCCGCCACCGCGAAGGCGGACCGGGAGAGCACCGACCGCACCATGGAGGTGCTGCGCCAGCGCATCGACTCGCTCGGGGTCGCCGAACCGGCCCTGACCCGCTCCGGCGAAGACCGGATCATCGTCGAACTGCCCGACGTCCAGGACCCGCGCCAGGCGGCCGAGGTCATCGGCAAGACCGCTCAGCTCGGTTTCCACGCGGTCCAGGAGCCCGGCAGCGGGACCAGCAGTGGCGACCGGACGCTCCCCGACGAACAGGGCACTCCTCTCGCCCTCGGCCCGGAGCGTCTCTCCGGCGCCGGCGTCAAGGACGCCTCCGCCCAGTTCGACGCCCAGCAGGGCGCGGGCTGGTCCGTCGCCCTCGACTTCCACGACGACGCGGGCAAGGAGTGGCAGCGTCTCACCGGAGACGCCGCGTGCAATCCCGCCGGGGACCAGAAGCGCCGCGTCGCGATCGTCCTCGACGGGAAGGTCATCTCCTCACCGCAGGTCGATCCCTCGGTCGGCTGCGAGGTCGGGCTGCCCTCCGGCTCCACCCAGATCAGCGGCTCCTTCAGCGCCGACGAGGCACGCGACCTCGCCCTGCTCATCAAGGGCGGCGCACTCCCCGTCCCCGTGGAGATCGTCGAACAGCGGACCGTCGGCCCGACTCTGGGCGCCGCGGCCATCGACGCGAGCGCCCGCGCCGCTCTCATCGGCGCGGCGGCGACCGCGCTCTTCATCACCTTCATGTACCGCCTCTTCGGCGCACTCGCCGCCCTCGCTCTGGCGGCGTACGGCGTGATCTCCTACGCCGCGCTGGTCGCCCTCGGCGTCACGCTGACCCTGCCGGGGCTCGCCGGGTTCGTCCTCGCGATCGGCATGGCGGTCGATGCCAACGTCCTGGTCTTCGAACGCGCCCGGGAGGAGTACGCGGACCGGCGGAGCCGCTCGCTGCGCTCCTCGCTCACCGCCGGATTCCGTAACGCGTGGAGTGCCGTCGCCGACTCCAACGTGACCACCCTCATCGCCGCGGCACTGCTCTTCCTCCTGGGCTCCGGCCCGGTCAAGGGCTTCGGCGTCACGCTCGCCATCGGCGTCCTGGCCTCCATGTTCTCGGCCCTCGTCATCGCCCGGGCGCTCACGGAGTTCGCGGCGGGCTCACGGTTCGTCAACGACTACCGCGGCGTCAACGGCATCGCACGGCCCGGCCGGGTCCGCACCTGGCTGAACGCGCGGGACCCCCAGCTGTTCCGGGCTCCGCGCCGCTGGCTCGGGGTGTCCGCCGCCTTCGTGCTCGTCGCCGTCACGGGCATCCTCGTACGCGGTGTGGACCTGGGCGTCGAGTTCACCGGCGGACGGCTCGTCGAGTACTCCACCAGCCGCCCCGTCGACGTCGAGACCGCCCGTGACACGATCGCCGCCGCCGGGTTCGACGGCGCCGAGGTCACCACGGCGGACGACCACGACCTCTCCGTACGCACCGGCAAGCTGGACAACGCGGGGGAGCACGCCCTGCGCACGGCCTTGGCGGAGGTGGGCGGCGAGACCACCAAGGTGCGTGACGAGCTGATCGGGCCCAGCCTCGGCGACGAGCTGCGGCGCAACGCGCTGATCGCGCTGGGCGTCGCCGTGTTCGTGCAGCTCGCCTATCTCGCGGCCCGTTTCCGGTGGACGTTCGCCGTCGCCTCCGTGGGGGCGCTGGTGCACGACGTCATCATCCTGGTCGGTGCCTTCGCCTGGCTCGGCCGGCCCGTCGACGGCATCTTCCTCGCCGCCCTGCTCACCGTGATCGGCTACTCCGTCAACGACTCGGTCGTGGTCTTCGACCGGGTGCGGGAGCTGTGGGCGAGGAACCGTCGCACACCGATCGCGGACGTGGCCAACCGTGCGGTTCTGCAGACCGTGCCACGCACCGTCAACACGGGGATGGGCGCCATGTTCATCCTGGTCGCCCTCGCGGTGCTGGGTGGCGACTCGCTCGCGGACTTCGCACTCGCCCTCCTCATCGGCATCTGCGTGGGGACGTACTCCTCGGTCATGACGGCCGTTCCGGGGGCGCTGCTCCTGGAGCGGAGCAGCAAGGCCCCGCCGCCGGCCAGGAAGCGCGCACCGAAGCGGGGGGCGGAGGCCGGCCGCGCACGTCGCCGGGACCCGTCCGACAACGGGGCCCGGGTGTAGAGCTCCCGTACGTGCCGGGCGGGACCACCAGGACCCGCCCGGCGCGTACCGGCGGTGCGAGCGCCGGGCTGCGGCACAATCCGGATCACGTCCAGTGATCGGAGTGTGCCGCTCATGCCCGTACTGCGTGACGCCTGGGCCACGCTCGTACCCGACATGAACGGAGCGGACGGGCCGTTGCCACCGCTCCTGCTGGCCCTGACCGTGCTCACCGGGCTGGTGGACGCCTTCAGCTATCTCCTCCTGGGGCACGTCTTCGTCGCCAACATGACCGGCAACGTCGTCTTCATGGGCTTCGCCCTGGCCGGTGCTCCCGGCTTCTCGGTCCTCGCCTCGGCGGTGGCCCTCGCGTCGTTCGTGGCCGGGGCGTGGTCCGGCGGTATCGCGGTGAGCCGGGCCGGCGCGGACCGGGGCCGCCGCCTGCGGCACGCGCTCCTCGTCGAGACCGCGTGCGTGGCCGCGGCACTGACCGTCTCGCTGGTAGCGGGTGGGCCGTACACCGGAGGCGTCCGCTTCACGCTCATCGCACTGCTAGGGCTCGGTCTCGGGGTGCAGAACGCGGCCGTCCGGGCGCTGGCGGTCCCCGACCTCACCACCACGGTGCTCACGCGCACCATCACCGGCACCGTCGCCGACAGCCGACTCGCCGGGGGGACCGGCAGCCGGGCCGGACGGCGGGGTCTCTCGGCCGCCGCGATGCTGGCCGGAGCGGTGGCCGGCGGGCTCGCCGTCCTCGGTGACGTGCACGAACTGCCTCTGCTGCTCGCCCTGATGATCCTGCTCGCTGCCGTCGCCGTCACGGTCCTGCTGGGCCGCGGGGACCCCCCGTGGACCAAGCCGCGCGTCACCACCTGAGTCCTGCGTACCCCGTCCGACGGCAGCCGTGTCGGGGGCGACAGCGACCGCACCCGGACCGTAACGTCGCGGAGACCGACCGCGCCCGGGACCGTGATGTCGCGGAGACTGACCGCGCCCGGGACCGTGATGTCGCGGGGACCGACCGCACCAAATTACGAGGAGCCGCCCCATGCCCGCCGAACCGCTGTCCGCGAACGCCATCGAGGAAGCGCTCCGCGAACTCCCCGGCTGGAGACTGGACGGGGACCGCATCACCCGTACCTACCGGCTGCCCTCCCACTTCGCCGCGACCGGGCTGACCGTCCACGTGGCCCGCATCCAGGACGAGCTGAACCACCACTCGGACCTGACACTGGGCTACAACACCGTGACACTCGCGGTGAACTCGCACGACACCGGAGGTGCCGTGACGCGGAAGGACCTCGAGCTGGCCGCACGCGTCGAGGCGGTCGCCGCAGGACACGGCGCGGAGTGACACCCGGCCCGGCGCGCACGGACGGGCGTCAGGACGCGGGACGGGACCGACGCGGACGGCGGAGCGGCCGGCCGCGGAGCTCGGGACGCTGCCCGGCCAGGACCGGCCACGCCCCGATCCGGCCTACCGGGTCATGGCCTTCCGGCTACGCGGCTGAACGGACCCCGTACGTTCGCTGCATGAGTGCCCCCTGTGCCCCGGCACGGGCCGCCCCGGTCTCGGGCGGGGCCCGCGGCCGGACCGCTCGTGCGGCCGGTCGACGGGTCAGCGGGACCAGGCACCGTCGCGTACGGCCCTCCTCGCGAAGGCGGTGAAGTCACGCGCGTCCCGCCCGAGGGCGCGCTTTACCCCGTCCGTCGTCATGGCGTTGTGCCCGTCCAGCAGCATGACGAACAGGTCCGCCAGGAAGTGGGCTTCGGCGGACGGCACGCCGTACGTCTCCAGCGCCGCCGCGTACCGGGGTCCGGTCACCGGTTCGTAGCGGATCTCCGTCCCCGTCGCACGGCCCAGCTCCGCGGCGACCTCGTCGAAGGTCAGCAGCCTGGGACCCGTCAGCTCGTGCACCGATCCCCCCGGGATCTCCCCGGTGAGCGCGGCCACGGCCACGTCGGCCAGGTCGTCCACGTCGACGAAGGGCTCGGCGGTGGAGCCCCCGGGGAAGACCAGCTCCCCGGCGAGCACCCCGTCGAGCAGCGCGCCCTCGCTGAAGTTCTGCGCGAAGAAGGCCGATCTGAGGACCGTGAGCTCGACCCCCGCCGCCGCGCCCCGCAGGGCCTCCTCCGCCACCACTGCCTGCGGTTCGCCGCGCCCGGAGAGGAGCACCAGGCCGCGTACTCCGCTGTCGGCCGCCATCCGTCCGAACGCTGCCATCGCCTCCGGCGCGCCCGGGGCGGCGAGATCCGGGTAGTACGCGACGTATGCGGCGTCGGCGCCCCGCAGGGCGTGTCCCCAGCCCGACTCGTCCCGCCAGTCGAAGGGGACGTCGCCGGTCCGCGAGCCCGAACGGACGTCCGCGCCCCGTGCGAGGAGCCGCTCCACCACGCGGCGGCCGGTCTTGCCCGTCCCGCTCGTCACCAGCACGGTGCGGTGCTCCGGCGGGTGCGTGCGCGTCCGTTCCGTCTCGGCCGGTTCTGTGTTCGCCGGCACGGAGTTCGCCTGTGCTGTCCTCGCCCGGTCCGTGTTCGGCTGTTCCGTGTTCGTCGTCATGCCTCAAGGCTCCCGTGGGCGCCGGGCCGGGAACATCCTCCACACGCTCAGCTCCATACGTCTGCGTCCAGGGGATCTCAGCGCAGTGCCCGCGCCCCGACGACGGACAGCAATCGCAACTTCTCGTGACTCCTCGTCGGCACGGTGCGCACCGCCCAACTCCCCGCCCTCCACGCCGCGACCTCCCCCGAGGCCGCACCCGGCGGCTTCTACGGGCCGCGCGGGTTCAGGCACATGGCCGGCCCTCCCGGACAGCAGGGGCTCTACTCGCGCCTTCGCGGCACGGAGGAGGCCCGGCGCGTCTGGCAGTTCTCCGAAGAGCTCACGAAGGTGTCCTTCCCCGGCGGCTGACGACCTTAGGCTGCTCGGCATGGACGCACTGGCCGGACTGCTGGACGGACCGCGGGCCAGGGGCGCCTTCCTGCTGCGGATGGTGATGGAACCGCCGTGGTCGGTCCGGATCGAGGACCGGGCCCCGCTGTGCCTGATGACCGTGCGGCACGGGGAGGCGTGGCTCCTGCCCGGTGAAGGGGCCGGGCCTCTCCGCCTGCGTACCGGAGACGTCGCCGTCGTCCGTGGTCCCGCCCCCTACACCGTCGCCGGCGACCCCCGCACGGCCCCGCACGCGCGCGTCGGGCCAGGAGGGGTCTGCACCACGCTGCGCGGTGCTCCCCTCGCCGACTCGATGCGGCTGGGCGTCCGGACCTGGGGCAACGCGGCCGACGGATCCACGGCCGTCCTGGTCGGGACCTATCTCCTCGACGGGGAGGTCAGCAGGCGCCTGCTGGACGCGCTGCCGCCCCAGCTCGTGCTTCCCTCGGACACGCGGACCGGGCCGCTGCTGGCGTTGCTCGACGCCGAGATCTCGCAGGACGAACCAGCCCAGGACGTCGTCCTCGACCGGCTGCTCGACCTGCTGCTCATCGCGGTGCTCCGCGCCTGGTTCGCCAGACCGGACGCCGAGGCTCCCGGGTGGTACCGGGCGATGGCGGACCCGGTCGTCGGGCGGGCGTTGCGCCTTCTGCAACAGGCCCCGGCCCGGCCCTGGACGGTCGCCTCGCTGGCCGCGGAGACCGGGGTCTCGCGGGCGGGGCTCGCCCGCCGGTTCACCGAGCTGGTGGGCGAACCACCCATGGCCCATCTGTCCGGCTGGCGCCTGGCGATGGCCGCCGACCTGCTCCGGGACACGGACGCCACCGTTGAGGCGGTCGCCCGCCAGGTCGGCTACGGAGGGACGTTCGCGTTCAGCGCGGCCTTCAAGCGCGTGCGCGGCGTCAGCCCGCAGGCGTACCGCAGGGGAAGGGCCGGCCCGGAGGGGACCCCCGCGTCCTGAGCCCGGGCCGACCGCGGCGGCGCCGCCCGCCGTGCGTACAGCGGGGGGCGGCGCCGCCTGACGGACCGGACTCAGGCGCCGAGGTTGAATTCGGCGGGGTCGGGGCCGAGGCGCTTGCCCTCGTCGAGCGCCGCGAAGGCGGCCAGGTCGTCGGCGTCCAGTTCGAAGCCGAAGACATCGATGTTCTCCGCGATCCGCGACGGTGTCACGCTCTTGGGGATCACCACGTTGCCCGTCTGGAGGTGCCAGCGCAGCACCGCCTGCGCCGGGGTGCGGCCGTGCTTGTGCGCGACGGCGACGACCGTCGGCACCTCCAGGAGGCCCTTGCCCGAGCCCAGCGGCGACCAGGCCTCGGTCGCGATGCCGTGCCGGGCGTGGAAGGCGCGGGACTCGGCCTGCTGGAGCTGGGGGTGCAGCTCGATCTGGTTGAGCGCGGGGACGACGGACGTCTCGCCCAGCAGGCGTTCCAGGTGCTCCGGGTGGAAGTTGGACACCCCGATGGCCTTCGCGCGGCCGTCGGCGAGGATCCGCTCGAAGGCCCTGTACGTGTCGACGTAGGCGTCCTTGGCCGGCACCGGCCAGTGGATCAGGTAGAGGTCGACGTACTCCAGCCCGAGCTTGTCCAGGGAGGTGTCGAACGCGCGCAGCGTCGAGTCGTATCCCTGCTCGGTGTTCCAGAGCTTGGTGGTGACGAACAGTTCCTCACGGGCCACACCGGAGGCCGCGAGGGCCTTCCCCGTGCCCGCCTCGTTCCCGTAGATGGCGGCGGTGTCGATGCTCCGGTACCCGGCCTCCAGGGCCGTGGTCACGGCCGCCGTGGCCTCGTCGTCCGGCACCTGCCAGACGCCGAAGCCGAGCTGCGGCATCTCGAGGCCGTTGTTGAGGGTGATGGTGGGGACCTGGCTCACGAGCAGTCGATCCTTACGTTGGTTGTCGGTCGGTACGTCCCCCTGAGAACGATCAGGGGAGCCCAGACATTCCCGGCCGCCCGGATCAGGCGTGGCGGAAGGCGAGTACCCCTGACGGCACGTCAGTCGAGGGGTGACGAGCCCGCCGGAGGAGCGGCCGGGCTCACCGGTAGAGGGCGTCGACCTCGGCCGCGTACGCCGTCTCGATGGCCTTGCGCTTCAGCTTCAGCGAGGGGGTCAGCAGGCCCTGCTCCTCGGTGAACTGGTGGGCCAGGATACGGAACGTACGGATCGACTCGGCCTGCGAGACTGCGGTGTTCGCGGCGACCACGGCGCGGCGCACCTCCATCTCCAGATCGGGATCGCGCACGAGATCCGCGGGGCGCATCGGCGTACGGCCCTGCATGGCGAGCCAGTGCTCCACCGACTCGTGGTCCACGGTGACCAGCGCCGCGATGTAGGGCCTGTCGTTCCCGACGACGATGCACTGAGCCACCAGAGGGTGCGCGCGCACCCGCTCCTCCAGGCCTGCGGGCGCCACGCTCTTGCCGCCGGAGGTCACCAGGATCTCCTTCTTGCGCCCGGTGATCGTCAGATAGCCGTCCTCGTCGAGCGCGCCCAGGTCGCCCGTGGCCAGCCACCCGTCGTGCAGCACGGCGTCGGTGGCCTTGGGGTCGCCCAGATATCCGGAGAACACGTTGGCCCCGTGCACCCACACCTCCCCGTCGCGCGCGATGTGCACGGAGGAGCCGGGGATCGGCTGGCCGACGGTGCCGTAGCGCGTGCGCTCGGGCGGGTTGGCCGTGGCCGCCGCCGTCGTCTCGGTCAGGCCGTAGCCCTCGTAGACGGTGACCCCCGCGCCCGCGAAGAACAGACCGAGCTGCCGGTCCATGCCGGAGCCGCCCGACATGGCGTGCCGCACCCGGCCGCCCATCGCCTCGCGGACCTTGCGGTAGACGACCTTGTCGAAGAACTGGTGCTGCATCCGCAGCCCGGCGGACGGCCCGGGGCCCGTACCGAAGGCCCGTTCCTCCATCGCCTCCGCGTACTTCACCGCGATCTCGACGGCCTTGTCGAACGCTCCGACGCGGCCCTCGGACTCCGCCTTGCGGCGCGCGCCGTTGAAGACCTTCTCGAAGATGTACGGCACCGCCAGGATGAAGGTGGGCCGGAAGGACACCAGGTCCGGCATCAGCGCCTTCGCGGACAGCTCCGGCTGGTGCCCGAGCTTCACCCGGCCGCGCAGGGCCGCTATCTCCACCATGCGGCCGAAGACGTGGGCGAGCGGGAGGAAGAGCAGCGTCGCCGCCTCCTCGCCGGGCTTGGAGAGGAACACGGGGTGCCACCGGCTCACCATCGTGTCGGCCTCGAACATGAAGTTCGCGTGGGTGATCACACAGCCCTTGGGGCGTCCGGTCGTGCCGGAGGTGTAGATCACGGTCGCCACCGAGTCGGGGGTCACGGCGCGTCTGTGCCGGTGGACCACCTCGTCGTCGACCTGCCTGCCCGCGGCCATGAGCTCGGACACCGCGTCGGCGTCCAGCTGCCACAGCCGGCGCAGGTTCGGCAGCCGGTCGATCACCGAGCCGATCGTCATGGCGTGGTCCTCGTGCTCGACCATGACGGCGGCGACCTCCGCGTCGTGGAGCATCCACAGGACCTGTTCGGCGGACGACGTCGGATAGATCGGCACGGACTGGGCGCCCACCGTCCAGAGGGCGAAGTCGAAGAGGGTCCATTCGTAGCGCGTACGGGACATCAGGGCGACGCGGTCGCCGAACCGGACGCCCTGCGCGATCAGCCCCTTGGCGAGGGCGAGCACCTCGTCGCGGAAGGCGGCCGCGGACACGTCGTGCCACTGCCCGTGCGGGTCCTTGCGGCCGAGGGCGGTCCGGTGGGGGTCTTCCTCCGCGAAGTCGAAGACGGTATCGGCAAGTCCGCCGACTTGAGGGGCAGCGGCCATGGCTGGGACAGTGAACTCGCGCAATGACTGCTCCTTGTGGCGCTCCGCACGGCGCCGCGACGCTACCTCACGGGGCGAGCCCGCGGGAGGCTTCGAGCACCCGGGAAAATGCTGCATCCGGCCAGGCCAACCGCAGAAATCGGGCCAGATGGGCAAGGCTCGGGCGCACTTCTGACTGAGGAGTAAGTAGCTCGGGAGGGAATCTCCACCGAATCTGTACGCGGCACTTACGCGGGTCGGTACGAGGAGCCCGCGCGCGTCGGTACGCGGGACTCACGCAGGCTGGCCGGTACGCGGGACTCCCGCAGGCTGGCCGGTACGCGGAACACGTGTACGTCGTCGGGCGCGACTCACGCAGGCCCAGGGTGCGAGGGCACTGCCGGGCCCCGGTGCAGCCGGTCGCCGCCCGCCAGGATCGCCGCGGCGAGGGCGTCCGCCGCCTCCTGGGCGGTGTCCCTCCGCCGCCCGTGCAGCAGCACGAAATCCACGTCCCCGAGCTCCGGCAGTCCCGCTCTCGACGGCACGGGGACGAGCCCTGGCGGGATGAGCCCGCGGGAATGTGCCATCACCCCCAGGCCCGCCCGTGCAGCCGCGACGAGCGCGCTGAGGCTCCCGCTCGTGCACGCGAACCGCCACGACCTGCCGTGCTCCTCCAGCACGTCCAGGGCGCGGGCGCGGGTGAGGCCGGGAGGTGGGTAGACGATCAGCGGCAGAGGGCGCTCGGGGTCGATCCGCAGCTGCGGGGCGCCGATCCAGACGAGGGTGTCCTGCCAGACCAGCTCGCCGTGCGTGTCCCCGCTCCGGCGCTTGGCCAGCACCAGATCGAGCCGGCCCGCGGCGAGCTGCTGGTGCAGCGCGCCTGACAGCTCCACCGACAGCTCCAGCTCGACCTCGGGATGCTCACGCCGGAACGACTCCAGGATCTCGGGCAGCCGCGTCAGGACGAAGTCCTCCGACGCCCCGAAGCGCAGCCGGCCGCGCAGCCTGGTGCCGGTGAAGAAGGCCGCCGCCCGCTCGTTGGCCTGCAGGATCGTCCGAGCGAAGCCCAGCATCGCCTCGCCGTCCTCGGTGAGGTCGACCCGGTGCGTGTCGCGGCTGAACAGCTGCCGGCCGGCCTCGGCCTCCAGGCGGCGTACGTGCTGGCTGACCGTGGACTGGCGCACACCGAGCCTGCGCGCCGCCTGGGTGAAGCTCAGGGTCTGCGCGACGGCGAGGAACGTGCGGAGCTGGACGGGGTCGTACACGGGCCGAGGCTATCGCGAATCGTGATGACAGTCAGTGCGGTGTACCGGATTCCCGATCGCGGCGATCAGGAGCAGGATGGGGAGGCCACGACCACACCCAGAGAGCACGGAGCACATGAGCCGCCGCACCAGCCGCCGTATCCCCACGCTGCCGTCCTGGCTGCCGGTCGACCCGTACATCCTGGCGCTGATCGGCACGGTGGTACTCGCGGCCCTGCTGCCCGTGTCCGGGACCGGCGCCGAGGTGGCCGGCGGCGCCTCGACCGGGGCGGTGGCCCTGCTCTTCTTCCTCTACGGGGCGCGGCTGTCGACGGCCGAGGCGCTCGACGGCCTGAAGCACTGGCGGCTCCACCTCACCGTCCTGGCCTGCACCTTCCTGGTATTCCCGCTGCTCGGGCTCGCCGGCCAGGGCCTGGTGCCCTACGTACTGGCCCCTCAGCTCCAGGACGGCTTCCTCTTCCTGTGCCTGGTGCCCTCGACGATCCAGTCCTCGATCGCCTTCACCTCGATGGCCCGCGGCAACGTACCCGCCGCCATCTGCGCCGGCTCCTTCTCCAGCATCGCCGGGATCCTGCTGACCCCGTTGCTGGCAGCCGTACTCCTCGGTGGGACGGGGGGAGGGTTCTCGGCGGACTCACTGCTGAAGATCGTCCTCCAGCTGCTGGTCCCCTTCCTCGCGGGGCAGCTGCTCCGGCGCTGGGTGGGAGGCTTCCTCGGGCGCCACCGCAAGGTGCTGGGGTACGTCGACCGGGGCTCGATCCTGCTCGTCGTCTACACGGCCTTCAGCGAGGGCATGGTGGCCGGGATCTGGCACCAGGTCACCCCGCTCCGGCTCGTGGGGCTGCTCGGCGCAGAGGCGGTGTTGCTCGCCCTGATGCTCACCCTCAGCTGGTACGGGGCCAAGCGGCTGGGCTTCGGCCGAGAGGACCGCATCGCCATCCAGTTCGCCGGCTCGAAGAAGAGCCTGGCGGCCGGCCTGCCGATGGCCAGCGTCCTGTTCGGGGCGCACGCCAGCCTCGCGGTGCTGCCGCTGATGCTGTTCCACCAGATGCAGCTGATGGTCTGCGCGGTGCTCGCCAAGCGCCGCTCGCGCGACCCGCTGCCGGACGGTGACACGGTCTCGCAGCAGGCCGTTCCGGTGGGCTGAGAGCGGAGGAGTGGTAAGGCGCCTGCCGTTCCGTCAACTTCCCGTTCGCGAATGACCCTCCGCAGCGGAGACGAAAAGCGGCTGTCTCCTCCCGCCCGCATTCCGTGCGCGAACTCGCGCCTGTGCTGCTGGACCTCCGCGACGACCGGAACCCTCACGTGGTTGAGGACAGCGCAACCGGTCCGCCCGCGCCTTCTCCTGGTTGCCGGGTCCGCTCGATTCGAGCAGAAGGTCGCCTACCTTGTGGATACCGGCAAGAGGTGAGGACGAGGTGGGGTCGTGAAGGAAGCGCGCTGCGAACGCTGTGATCTGGTCACCGGGCTGGGCTGTGCGTGTCCGGCCGACGGATCAGCCCCAACGGCAGCGCGGCCCGCAACGTCTCCCCGGCAGGAATGGCGGCTCTTCCCCGCGGACACGATTCTGATCTCGCCGACGCAGTACGCGCACGTTCCCGGAGCTTGCGCCCACCTCGTCGAAGAGCTGGTGACCGCCCCACGCTGGGGCTGGATCCCCGCCCCTCCGGCTGGACTCTGGGACCGGCTGAGCAGTAGTTGTCCGGCAGTCGCGACGGAAGGGAATACCGGCCGGCGGGCGGTGCGGCGTTGCGAAGAATGTCAGACAACGCTCACACGGTGACCCGTCGGAAGCAGTGACAGGACAGCGATTCGCGGTAGCCGTGCCGTCACCGTCCGAGGTCCTTCGGCGTGTGCGGGGAGCCCCGTATGCCGCCGAGTCCAAGGCCGGTACGGCTGCGGGCGTTGGCCTCGGCGACGCGGGCGCTCAACAACTCGGCGGGGCCGAGCGGCCGTACGCGGGCAGGGGCCGCGTCCCACTCTCGGCCACCGCCCAGCGGCCGGAGCTGGAGGTACGGGCCCTCGTGGCCCATGACCAGGCCCACCCGGCCGCTGTCGGCGTCGTGCACGGCTGTCCCGACGCGGAGGGCGCCGTCATCCGTCACCCGGCCACGCCCTTCCTGATCACTGCCGCGATGGCGTGCGCCACGGGGGCGGAGCAGACGCCGAGGTGCACGAGGGCGTAACGGGCCGGCCGTGCCGCGTCGGCGCCGTCCGTGTCCGGCCAGGGGGTGCGCACGTCCAGCACCGGCAGCTGGACACCGGCGGCCCTGAGCGCGGCGGCGAGGCCGTCGCGCGCGGCCATGGCCTCCTGGATCTTTGCCGATGCCGGGTGTTCTGCCCGGGGTGTGCGGCGGGGGAGGGGCGGCTTCTGCTGCGGCGGCGTCATGGCGTCTTCCATCGGTTGTTCTTTCGCGGATTCCTCTGCCTGGCCACGCCTCCGCGAACTACGTTGCGTGAGGGGCTCGTTACGAGAATGACCCGGTCAGGGCCGTGACACACCGAGGGCGGGGTGTGCCTCTCCGGCGGGTCCCGTACGTTCCACACGTTCCACGGAGGACAGGATGCCGACGAGGCGAGCGGTTACGGGCCGCAGCAGGGAACCACGTGCACGGTTCGCGGAGGAGCTCCGGAACCTGCGTACCGAGCGTGGCGACAGTCTTCGCCAGCTCGGCGAACGGCTGGGCTGGGACTGGTCGCTGTTCGGGAAGATGGAGAAGGGCGAGACGGTCGGCGGCCCGGAGGTGGTGCAGGCGCTGGACCAGTACTACGGCACACCTGGCCTGCTGCTGGCCATGTGGGAGCTGGCGATCAGCGACCAGTCACAGTTCAAGGAGCGGTACCAGCGGTACATGGCGCTGGAGGCGGAGGCGACGAGCCTGTGGCACTTCGCGGTGGGTGTCCTGCCAGGAGTGTTGCAGACGGAGGCTTACGCGCGGGAAGTCCTCGCAGCAGGGCGGCTCAACGGCGAAGAGATTGATGTGCAGGTGAAGGCCCGCCTGACTCGGCGCGATCTACTTGAGGGCCGCGGGGCGCCCCACTTCCGCTCGATCCTGTCGGAGACGGTGCTCTGCACGCCGCTTCGAGAGGCGAGTGCGTGGCGGGAGCAACTGGGGCATCTGCTGGAGGTGGCCGACAGGGCACAGGTGGTCGTGCAGGTGCTGCCGCACAGTGCGGGTGCGCACAGCTTGTCGAGTACCGATGTGATGTTCCTACGAGTGGCCCAGGGGCGTACCGTGGCGTACGTGGAAAGTGCCAGCCACGGCACCCTGCTGGAGGCATCTCGGCAAGTTGAAGAGCTTCAGCAAATGTACGATTCCGTGCGCGACTTGGCGCTGTCCCCGGGCGAGTCGCGTAAGCACATCTCGCGCTTGTTGGAGGAAATTCCGTGCGATCCATCGATCTGAGTGCGGTTGCTTGGCGCAAGAGCACCTACAGCAACTCTGATGGCGGCCAATGCGTAGAGGTCTCCGACGACTTCGCCGCCGTCATCCCCGTCCGTGACAGCAAGAACCCGCACGGCCCCGCGCTCACTTTCGCGGCCGACGGCTGGTCGTCGTTCGTGTCCGCCGTCAAGGACGGTGCCGTGGGCGCCTGACACGCGCCACGCCCGAGAGGGCCCGGCCGGCGCAGGGGGCGCTCCCCGCCGGTCGGGCCCCTGCCCCGTGCCGCGGGCGGGGCCGCCTCAGCCCTGGCCCACCGCCGCCTCCAGGGCGATGCGGTGGTCACCCGCGTACACGTTCATGGACTGTCCCCGCAGGAAGCCGACGAGGGTCAGTCCGCTCTCGGCCGCGAGGTCCACGGCCAGCGACGACGGCGCCGAGACCGCCGCCAGCATGGGGATCCCCGCCATCACCGCCTTCTGCGCCAATTCGAAGGAGGCGCGCCCCGACACCAGCAGGATCGACTGCGAGAGGGGGAGCCGGTCGTCCGTCAGGGCCCGCCCGACGAGCTTGTCGACCGCGTTGTGGCGGCCCACGTCCTCACGGATGTCGAGCAGCTCGCCCTCCGGAGAGAACAGCGCCGCCGCGTGCAGGCCCCCGGTCCGGTCGAACACCCGCTGCGCGTCGCGCAGCCGGTCGGGGAGGGCGGCGAGCAGCGCGGGTGTCACCCGTACCGGGGGAGTGTCGGTGATCGCGTGTCGCGTCGTGGTGCGGACGGCGTCGAGGCTCGCCTTGCCGCACAGTCCGCAGGACGACGTGGTGTAGACGTTGCGCTCCAGCGTGATGTCGGGGACGACGACGCCCGGTGCGAGCTTCACGTCCACCACGTTGTACGTGTTCACACCTTCGGCCGTCGCCCCGGCGCAGTAGACGATCGACTGCACGTCGGAGCCCTCACCGATCACGCCTTCGCTCACCAGGAAGCCCGCCGCCAGCGCGAAGTCGTCCCCCGGCGTGCGCATCGTGATGGCGAGCGGCTTGCCGTTCAGCCGGATCTCCAAGGGCTCCTCGGCGACGAGGGTGTCGGGGCGGGTCGTGACGGCCCCGTCCCGGATGCGGATGGTGCGGCGACGCTCGGTGACCCGTCCCATAGCCGTCAATCCCGATTCTGTACGTGTTGGAAGCCGAAACGGCCCTTGATACAGAGGTTGCCATGGGTCACCGGGTTGTCGTGCGGCGAGGTGACCTTGACGATCTCGTTGTCCTGGACATGAAGGGTCACGTTGCAGCCCACGCCGCAGTAGGCGCAGACGGTCGTGGTCCGGGTCTGCGCGGGCTCGTCCCACGTCCCGGCGGCCCGCATGCCGAACTCCGTGCTGAAGGAGAGAGCACCCGTGGGGCACACCTCGATGCAGTTCCCGCAGAAGACGCAGGCCGAGTCGGGGAGCGCGGCATCGTGCTCGGTGGAGATCCGGGCGTCGAAACCGCGTCCCGAGACGGCGATCGCGAAGGTGTTCTGCCACTGCTCGCCGCAGGCGTCCACGCACTTGTAGCAGAGGATGCACTTGTCGTAGTCGCGGACGTACAGCTCGTTGTCGATCTTCGGCTGTTCGTCGACCCGGGCGGCGTCCGCACCGAAGCGCTGCGGCTGGGCCTCGTACTCCTTGATCCACTCCTCGGCCCGGGGCGTCG
Source organism: Streptomyces sp. NPDC005494 (assembly GCF_042872025.1). Classification (NCBI taxonomy): domain Bacteria; kingdom Bacillati; phylum Actinomycetota; class Actinomycetes; order Kitasatosporales; family Streptomycetaceae; genus Streptomyces; species Streptomyces sp. NPDC005494. Next base: position 277,158 of record NZ_JBIAJR010000008.1, on the reverse strand, counting down.
TCGACAGGTCCGTGGACGAGGCCAGCAGCTCAAGCACCACCTTCCGGCTGTGCCGGGCCCGCTCGCTGTCCGTGACGACGGTCATGTCCGGCTCGGCGCGCCGGGAGCACGCAGGGGCCAGGGTGCGGGAGCCCTCGACCTCGACCACGCACACCCGGCAGGCGTTCTTCGGGGTGAGCGTGTCCCCCTGGCACAGGGTCGGGATGTCCTTGCCCGCGGACCGGCAGGCGTCCAGGATCGTCGAGCCCTCCGGCACCCGGGTCTCCTCGCCGTCCAGCGTGAACGAGACGAGCCGGCGCGGCGGCTGCAGCGGTACTGCGGTCACTTGTAGACCCCCAGACGGTCGATGGCGGACTCGACGGCGTTCCACGCGGTCTGGCCCAGACCGCAGATCGAGGCGTCCCGCATGGCCTGCCCGACCTCCCTCATGAGCGCGATGTCCTCCGCGGCCCCGGCGCCCGTGCGGTCGACGATGCGGTGCAGCGCCTCCTCCTGGCGGACCGTGCCCACCCTGCAGGGCACGCACTGGCCGCACGACTCGTCGCGGAAGAACTCCGCGATGCGCAGCAGCACGCGGGGGAGCTCCACGGAGTCGTCCAGGACGAGGACCACGCCGGAACCGAGCGTCGTCCCGGCGGCGCGGGTGCCCTCGAAGGTGAGCGGGACGTCCAGCTCGTCAGGGCGTACGAAGCCGCCTGCCGCGCCCCCCAGGAGCACGGCCCGCAGGCGCTCGGGCGGTCCCGCGAGGCCGAGCAGCTCCCGGAGACTCGCGCCGAAGGGCAGTTCGTAGATGCCGGGGCGGGTCACCTGGCCGGAGACGCAGAAGAGTTTGGTGCCGGTGGAGGTCCTGGTGCCCGTCGCGGCGTACGCGGCGGCGCCGTGCTCCAGGACCGGCAGCACGTTCACCAGCGTCTCGACGTTGTTGACGGCGGTCGGCTTGCCGAACAGGCCCTTCTCCACCGGGAAGGGCGGTTTGGAGCGGGGCTCGCCGCGCTGCCCCTCGATCGAGTTGAAGATCGCGGTCTCCTCGCCGCAGATGTAGGCACCCGCACCGCGCCGGATCTCGATGTCGAAGGCGTACCCCTGCCCCAGGACGTCGGGGCCGAGCAGCCCCCGTGTGCGGGCGCTCGCCAGTGCGTGGCCGAGCCGTTCGTGCGCCCGGGGGTATTCGCCCCGCAGGTAGATGTAGCCCTGGTGGGCGCCGATGGCGTACCCGGCGATCGTCATCGCCTCGACCAGGGCGTACGGGTCGCCCTCCATCAGCACCCGGTCCTTGAAGGTGCCGGGCTCGCTCTCGTCCGCGTTGCAGACCAGGTAGTGCGGACCGTCGGCCTGCTGGGCGGTGGCCTGCCACTTGCGCCCGGTGGGGAAGGCCGCGCCACCCCGGCCGACGAGCCCGGCGTCCAGCACCTCACGGATCACGCCGGCGGGACCGAGGGAGAAGGCACGGCGCAGCGCCGCGTAGCCACCGGTGGAGCGGTAGTCGTCCAGCGAGGCGGGATCCACGGTGCCGATGCGCCTGAGGAGTACGAGGCCGGGGTCCCCCGCCTGCGGGACGGCTGAGGCCGCCGGCGGCTCCGGAGGGCCGGCCTCGGGCGTCCGTACCGTGGCGAGGAGGTCCTCCGCGGCGGCGGGAGCGACGACCGCCGAGAGGCGCGGGGCGTCCTGGGAGGGGTGCGCGCCGTCCGGCCCCGCCCGGAGCAGGAGAGCCGCCGGGGCCCGTTCGCACAGGCCGAGGCAGGGGCTCTCCTGCCAGACCGCGCCCTCGGCCGGGGTGCCCGGTGGCCCCAGGCGCTCGGTGAGATCCGCGCACACGGACGCCGAGCCACGGGCGGCACAGGCCAGGTCCGTGCAGACGTGGAGCACCTTCGCGGGCCGGGGCCGCACCGAGAACATGGCGTAGAACGTCGCGACGCCGTATGCCTCCGCCGGGGCCACCGTGAGCCGTCGGCAGATGTAGTCCAGTGCCCCCTCGCTGATCCAGCCCACGCGGTCGTTCACCGCGTGCAGGGCGGGCAGCAGCTGGTCGCGGCGGTCCTTGGCGGCCGAGGCGCCGCCCTTCGCCCAGCGCAGGTCCTCGGCCGTACGCTCGCCGGCGCCCTCCCAGCCGGACGGGGGCGGGCCCAGCAGGGCGTCCACGGCGTCCCGTTCGGCGTCGGAGGGGGCGGCGCCCGTGTACTTCAGGTCCATGCGTGCACCAGCTTCTCTATCCGTACGGCGGAGGCCTTGAACTCGGCGGTGCCGGCGATCGGGCAGTTCGCCTCGATGGTCAGCTGGTTGGTGTCGACCTCGTCAGGGAAGTGCATCGTCATGAAGGCGAGGCCCGGCCGCAGCCCCGGATCGATCCAGACGGGAGCCGTGACACTGCCGCGCCGGGAGGAGACGCGCACCTCCTCGCCCACGGCGACGCCGTACGACTCCGCGTCCTCCGGGCAGAGTTCGATGTATTCGCCCCGGCGCAGAGGGGAGGCGTAACTCCCGCTCTGCACACCGGTGTTGTACGAGTCAAGCCGTCGCCCGGTCGTGAGGCGCAGGGGGTATGACTCGTCGGTGAGATCGACCGGCGGATCGTGCCGCACCAGGCCGAACGGAGCCGCCGGGCCGCGTCGCACGGGATCGGTCTCCCAGAGCCGGGCGTGCAGGAAGCTGGAGGGCAGCTTGTCCGTGTCGGGGCAGGGCCACTGGAGCCCCTGATGCTGCGCGAGGCGTTCGTACGTCATCCCGAAGTGGTCGGGGGACAGGGAGCGCAGCTCGTTCCAGACGGTCTCGGCGTCGTCGAACTTCCAGTCGTGGCCCAGCAGCCCGGCCATCGCGCAGATGATGTCGATGTCCTCGCGGGCCTCGCCCGGCGGAGTGAGGGCGGCACGGACCCGCTGCACCCGCCGCTCGCTGTTGGTCGTCGTGCCGTCGGTCTCGGCCCAGGCGGCCGTCGCGGGCAAAACGACATCGGCCAGTTCGGCGGTCCTCGTCAGGAAGATGTCCTGCACCACGAGGTGGTCGAGCGACTTCAGCCGGCGCACCGCCTGTTCGCTGTCGGCCTCCGACTGCGCCGGGTTCTCCCCGATGCAGTACACGGCGCGCAGCTCGCCGGTCTCCATCGCCTCGAACATCTGGGTGAGCGTCTTGCCGTGGCGCGGCTGGATGACGGTGTCCCAGGACCGCTCGAACTTCTGCCGGACGGGCGGATCGAGGATGTCCTGGAAGCCGGGCAGTTTGTTGGGGATGGCGCCCATGTCGCCGCCGCCCTGCACGTTGTTCTGCCCGCGCAGGGGCTGGACACCGGAGCCGTACCGTCCGACATGACCGGTGAGCAGGCAGAGGTTGATCAGCGCGCGCACGTTGTCGGTGCCGTTGTGGTGCTCGGTGATGCCCAGGGTCCAGCAGAGCTGGGCGCGTTCGGCCGTGGCGTAGGCGTGGGCGAGGTTCCGGATGGCCTCGGCGGGCACCCCGGTGACCTTCTCCGCGGCGGTCAGGGTCCAGGGTTCGACGAGCGCCGCGTACTCCTCGTATCCGCTGGTCGCCCGGTCCACGAAGGCCCGGTTGACCAGACCTGCGTGGATGATCTCCCGGCCGATGGCGTGGGCGAGCGGGATGTCGGTGCCGACGTCGAGGCCGAGCCAGCTCTCCGCCCATTCGGCGGTCGATGTGCGGCGCGGGTCGACGGCGTGCATCCGGGCCCCGTTGCGGATGCCCTTCAGCACGTGCTGGAAGAAGATGGGGTGCGCGTAACGGGCGTTGGAGCCCCACATCACGATCAGGTCGGTGTGCTCCACCTCCTCGTACGAGGAGGTGCCGCCGCCGGAGCCGAAGGCGGCCGAGAGCCCGGCGACGCTCGGCGCGTGGCAGGTGCGGTTGCACGAGTCGACGTTGTTGGTGCCCATCACCACGCGGGTGAACTTCTGCGCCACGTAGTTCATCTCGTTGGTGGCGCGGGCGCAGGACAGCATCGCGAAGGCGTCCGGGCCGTAGGCCTCCCGGGTCTGCCGGAATCCGGCAGCGGCCCGGGTCAGCGCCTCGTCCCAGCTCGCCCGGCGCAGCACGCCGTCCTGCGAGCGGACGAGCGGGTGGGTGAGGCGTTCGTACGTCTTGGGCTGCCGGCCCCTGCGGTTCCTGCCGCCGGTGCGGTCGCTGCTCTTCATGGTGCGCTCCCTGCTGGGGCCGAGGAGGTGGTGGCGAGGAGATCCGCGAGCGCGTGCACGGCGCGCAGCGTCGGTACGGGCGTTCCGGCCAGCTCGGCCAGCTCGACGACGGCCGCGAGCAGCACGTCGAGTTCGAGGGGTTTGCCCTTCTCCAGGTCCTGGAGGGTGGACGTCTTGTGGTCGCCGACGCGCTCCGCGCCCGCGATGCGCCGCTCCACGGAGATCTCGGGGCGGCAGCCCACGGCCGCCGCGACGTCGAGGGTCTCGCGCATCATCGACTCCACGAGTGCGCGGGTGTCCGGATGGCGGCAGATCTGACCCATGGTGGCGCGGGCCAGCGCGCTGATCGGGTTGAAGGAGATGTTGCCGAGCAGCTTGATCCAGATGTCCTTGCGCAGATCGGACTCCACGGGGCACTTGAGCCCGCCCGCGATCATGGCCTCGCTGAAGTCCAGGCAGCGCCGCGACACCGAGCTGTCCGGCTCGCCGATGGAGAAGCGGGTGCCTTCGAGGTGGCGGACGACACCGGGTGCCTCGATCTCGGTGGCCGCGTACACCACGCAGCCGATGGCGCGTTCGGGCGGCAGGGTGGCGCTCACCGAGCCCGCGGGGTCGACGCTGTCGAGGCGGCGGCCGGTGTACGGCCCTGCCAGGCCGTGGAAGTACCACCAGGGGATCCCGTTCTGTGCGGCGATCACGGCGGTGTCCTCGTGCATCAGCGGGTGGACCAGCGGTCCGGACAGTGCGTACGAGTTGGCCTTCAGACCGAGGAACACGTAGTCGACGGGCCCGACGTCCGACGGGTCGTCGGTGGCGGCGGGCCGGGCGGTGAAGTCACCGCGCGGGCTGAGCACGCGCACACCGTCGCGGCGCATGGCCGCCAGGTGCGGGCCCCGGGCGATGAGATGGACCTCGGCGCCCGCGCGGTGCAGCGCGGCCCCGACATAGGCGCCGATGGCTCCGGCGCCGACAACTGCGACTTTCACGGGGCTCTCCGTTCGGTGAGAGGACCGAGCGAGGGTGTCAAGTCGACAGAATATTGTCTACAGTATGCCTTCGGAGGGGGTCAATACTCGTGACGGTGGGTGCCTCGTCCCTCACGAAATCCTTCGGGAGACGCCGGAGTGTCCGTGTGAGTTCCCCGGGAGCTGTTCGAGACGCTCCAAGCTCGGGGCCTGATTCCTGTGGGGTTACGTGCCCTTGTACCGATCGGTAGCAACCAAGACTGGTGAGTTCCTGCCAAACGTAGCGAGGGGAACCCGTACATGACCGGCTCACGTGTCGTGGCGCTCGGCCACTATCAGCCTGCCAAGGTCCTCACCAACGACGACCTGGCGGCCATGGTCGACACCAGCGACGAGTGGATCACCAGTCGGGTCGGCATCAGGACCCGGCACGTGGGCGGCCCTGACGAACCCGTGGACGAGCTCGCCGCGCACGCCGCGGCCAAGGCGCTGGCGTCGGCGGGCCTCCAGCCCGCCGACATCGACCTGGTGCTCGTCGCGACCTCCACGGCGATCGACCGCTCGCCGAGCATGTCCGCCCGGGTCGCCGCCCGGCTGGGCATGGACTCGCCCGCGGTCATGGACATCAACGTGGTCTGCTCGGGCTTCACCCACGCACTGGCGACCGCCGACCACGCGATCAGGGCCGGGGCCGCCGCCCGTGCCCTCGTCATCGGGGCCGACAAGATGGGTGACATCGTCGACTGGACCGACCGCTCCACCTGCGTCCTCATGGGCGACGGGGCGGGTGCCGCCGTCGTCACCGCCGAACCGGACGGCGGTGGTGCCCCCGGGATCGGTCCCGTGCTGTGGGGATCGGTGCCCGGGATGGGCAACGCCGTGCGGATCGAGGGCACGCCCCCGCGCTTCGCGCAGGAAGGCCAGTCGGTCTACCGCTGGGCCACCACGCAGCTGCCGCCGATCGCCCGCAAGGTCTGTGAACGAGCCGGGGTCACCCCGGAGGATCTCGCGGCCGTGGTGCTGCACCAGGCCAACCTGCGGATCATCGAGCCCGTGGCCCGGAAGATCGGGGCGGTCAACGCGGTCATCGCCCGGGACGTCGTGGATTCCGGCAACACCTCCGCCGCGTCGATCCCGATGGCCCTGTCCAAGCTGGTGGAGCGGGGGGAGGTCGAGAGCGGAGCGCCGGCCCTGCTCTTCGGCTTCGGCGGAAATCTCTCGTACGCGGGCCAGGTGATCCGCTGCCCGTGAGGGGCGGGTGATGCGGAGCCGTGCTGCTCCCGAAGGGCCGGCGGCCGGCCGGTGGCCGTGCCGGACCGGGTGGGCAGGTGATCCGCTGTGCCCGAAGAGCCCCGTGGCGGCATTGTGCTCGGTAGACTGTAGACGATAAGCAATTGCCCGGCGCCCGGAGGGGGAACGCGATGTTGTCCGCAGGACTGCCGCAAGGAACGGTGCCGAAGCTGGAGCGGCCGGGACCGCTGCGCGAGCGTGTGTACGAGGCGTTGCTCGAGCTGATCACCACACGCGCCCTCAGCCCCGGCCAGCACCTCGTCGAAAGCGAACTCGCGGGTCACCTGGGGGTTTCGCGGCAGCCGGTCCGTGAGGCGCTCCAGCGGCTGAACACCGAGGGCTGGGTCGACCTGCGCCCCGCGCAGGGAGCGTTCGTCCACGAACCGACGGAGGAGGAGGCGGACCAGCTGCTCTCGGTCCGCACCCTTCTGGAGGCCGAGGCGGCCCGGCTCGCCGCAGCCCACTCCGGGCGGCCGGGCATCGAGGCGCTGGAGGAGCTCTGCTCCCAGGGGGAGCGGGCCGTCGCCGCCGACGACGTGGACCTCGCCGTCGCAACGAACGCCGCGTTCCACGCCAAGGTGATGGAACTGGCGGGCAACGTCGTCCTGTCCGAGCTCGCCGGGCAGGTGGACCGCAGGGTCCGCTGGTACTACACGCCGGTGGCACGCCGGCGCGGCACCCAGTCCTGGATCGAGCACCGCGCGCTGATCGCGGCCATCGCCGCCCGGGACGAGCAGCGGGCGACGGAGATCATGCGCGCGCACACCGAGCACACGCGCCAGACGTACCACCAGCGCGAAGAAGGCTGATCGCGTACAGGAAAGGCCGGGGCCGACCACCCCGGCCTTTTTCGTGCCCCGCCGGTAGCGGGCCGGCGAGGGGTGGCCCCGTGCCTGCGCTCGAGGGAGGAACGGCTGAGTCCGTGGGTGGCCCACGGGGCCATCTTTGTCCTGAGTGTGGAGAAAGTTGGACCGGATTCCTGCGCAACTTCTTCCCACTCCGGTAAACCGCTGCTACGTTCCCCTCCAAAGCCCGACGGACTGGCCGATGTGGCGGGGAGGGACGCGTGAGACGCATGACGGCACGACCCGCGAACACGCACCAGGCGCGACTGTTGCGGTTGCTGCGTGACGGCGGCCCCAACTCCCGTGCACAGCTGGGTGATCAGGTCGAGCTCTCGCGCTCCAAGCTCGCCGTCGAGGTGGACCGGCTCCTGGAGACCGGGCTCGTCGTGGCCGACGGGCTCGCCGCCTCGCGAGGCGGGCGTCGCTCGCACAACATCCGGCTCGCTCCCGAACTCCGGTTCCTGGGCGTGGACATCGGCGCCACCTCCATCGATGTCGCGGTCACCAACGCAGAGTTGGAGGTCCTCGGCCACCTCAATCACCCCATGGACGTACGGGAGGGTCCCGTCGCCGTCTTCGAGCAGGTGCTGGCGATGGCGGCCAAGCTGCGCGCCTCCGGGCTCGCCGAGGGCTTCGACGGCGCCGGCATCGGCGTACCGGGACCCGTCCGCTTCCCCGAAGGCGTGCCGGTCGCACCGCCGATCATGCCGGGCTGGGACGGCTTCCCCGTCCGCGAGGCACTCAGCCAGGAACTGGGCTGCCCCGTCATGGTGGACAACGACGTGAACCTGATGGCGCTGGGGGAGCAGCACGCGGGCGTCGCCCGTTCCGTGGGCGACTTCCTCTGCGTGAAGATCGGTACGGGTATCGGCTGCGGCATCGTCGTCGGCGGTGAGGTCTACCGCGGCACGACGGGCAGCGCCGGGGACATCGGCCACATCCAGGTGGAACCCGACGGCCGCGCCTGCGCCTGCGGCAACAAGGGCTGCCTGGAAGCACACTTCAGCGGGGCGGCCCTGGCCCGTGACGCCGAGGACGCGGCCCGCGCCGGCCGCTCGGCGGAGCTGGCGGCCCGGCTGGACACGACCGGGAAGCTCACCGCCGTCGATGTGGCCGCGGCGGCGGCGGCCGGTGACCCCACTGCGCTGGACCTGATCCGCGAAGGCGGAAACCGGGTCGGCCAGGTCATCGCCGGCCTGGTCAGTTTCTTCAACCCCGGACTCGTCGTGATCGGCGGCGGCGTGACCGGGCTCGGCCACAACCTGCTGGCCAGCGTCCGTACCCAGGTCTATCGGCAGTCCCTGCCGCTGGCCACGGGCAACCTCCCCATCGTCCTCGGTGAGCTGGGGCCCGTCGCCGGGGTGACCGGCGCGGCCAGGCTCATCAGCGACCACCTCTTCTCGCCGGCCTGATGTACGGGCCGGTGCGCCGTCCGGCGAGTGTTCCGCAGCCACCACCGTAGAAACACCTGTACCGAGCCCCGCCCCACAGGACCGCCCCGCGACAGCACAGCGCGACCGCACCGCGACCACGGCGCGGACCAGCAGTACGGCAGGACCGCCCGGCGATCACGGCGCGGACCCCCGCGGTACGGCAGGACCGCCCCGCGGGAGCACAGCAGTACCACCCAGCAGTTCCGTCAGCAGTACGGCACCGCCGGCACTGCCCCCTGCCCGCTCACCGGCTTTCCCACGCTCCCGGCACCGCCCGAGCAGGGGAGACCCCACTCGCCGAGGGGATTCGTCATGGCACCAGAACCGCCCCTGCTCACCATGTCCGGCATCACCAAGTCCTTCCCCGGAGTACGCGCCCTCGACGGCGTGGACCTGGAGGTGCAGGCCGGCGAGGTCCACTGCCTCCTCGGCCAGAACGGCGCCGGCAAGTCCACCCTGATCAAGGTGCTGGCCGGAGCGCACCAGCCCGACGGCGGGGCCATCACCTGGCAGGGCGAGCCCGTCCAGCTCTCCTCGCCGATCACCGCGATGCGACTGGGTATCGCCACCATCTACCAGGAACTCGACCTGGTGGAGGACCTGTCGGTCGCCGAGAACGTCTTCCTGGGCCACGAACCCACCAGTGCGGGCTTCGTCGTCCGGGCCCGCGAGGCGCGCGCCGGGGCCGCCGCGCTCCTGGAGCGCCTCGGGCACCCGGAGATAGACCCGGCCCGCGCGGTCGGCGACCTCTCCGCCGCCCATCAGCAGATCGTGTCCATGGCCCGCGCGCTCTCCCACGACGTACGGCTCATCGTGATGGACGAGCCGTCCGCGGCCCTGGACCCGGACGAGGTGGACAACCTCTTCCGCATCGTCGACGGGCTCACCGCCGACGGCGTGGCCGTCGTCTACATCTCGCACCGGCTGGAGGAGATCCGCCGCATCGGCGACCGGGTCACCGTCCTCAAGGACGGGCGTGCGGTCGCCGTCGGACTCCCCGCCAAGTCCACCCCCACCCGCGACGTCGTCGCCCTGATGACCGGACGCAACGTCGAGTACGTCTTCCCCGAGCGGCCCGCGCCCGGCGCCAGGGACGCGGCCGACCCCGTGCTCGTGGTGGAAGGGCTGTGCCGTGAGGGCGAGTTCGAGCCCGTGGACCTGGAGCTGCGGCCGGGCGAGATCGTCGGTCTGGCCGGACTCGTCGGCTCCGGGCGGTCCGAGATCCTGGAGACCGTCTTCGGTGCCCGCAAGGCGACCGCCGGCCGGGTCCTCGTCGCGGGCGCGCCGCTGCGCCCCGGCAGCGTCCGCGCCGCCGTGGCCGCCGGAATCGGCCTGGCACCCGAGGAGCGGAAGGCGCAGGCACTGCTGCTGACGGAATCCGTCACCCGTAACGTCTCGGTCTCCTCCCTGTCCCGCTTCGCCCGCGCGGGGTGGCTCGACCGGGGTGCCGAACGCAGGGCGGCCAGGGCGGCCACCCGCGAACTGTCCCTGCGCCCCGACAACCCGGACGCCGCCGTCCGCACCCTCTCGGGGGGCAACCAGCAGAAGGCGGTCCTGGCCCGCTGGCTGCTGCGCGGCTGCAAGGTGCTGCTGCTCGACGAACCCACCCGCGGCGTCGACGTCGGCGCACGCGCCGAGCTCTACGCCGTGATCCGCCGGCTGGCCGACGAAGGCCTCGCCGTCCTGCTCGTCTCCAGCGAAGTGCCCGAAGTGCTGGGCCTCGCCGACCGGGTGCTGGTGCTCCGGGAAGGCCGTGTCGTGCACACGGCCGATGCCCGGGAGCTCGACGAGCACCGTGTCCTCGACCTCGTCATGGAAGGGAGCCCGACGTCATGACACAGCCCGCGCCGTCGGCGCAGCACCACGGGCCGCAGAAGGGGACCGTGCCCGGCCCCGCCGCCGCGCCGCCCTCGAAGCAGGGCGGCGGCCTGCGCGCGCTCGGCCTGCGAGCCGACGTCCGCAACCTGTCCCTCCTCGGTGTCCTCGCCGTACTGGTGGCAGTCGGCGGCCTCACCGAACCCGACGCGTTCCTGGACACCGGGAACCTCCAGCTGATCCTGACGCAGTCCTCCGTCATCGGGGTCGTCACCGTCGGCATGACCCTGGTCATCATCGGAGGCGGCATCGACCTGTCGGTCGGCGCGATGGTCGCCCTCGCGTCGGTCTGGGCGACGACCCTCGCCACCCAGGACTTCGGCTTCGCGGGCATCCTCTTCACCGCCGTGATCGTCGGTCTGGGCGCCGGTCTCGTCAACGGGGTCCTCATCGCCTACGGGCGCATGGTCCCGTTCATCGCCACCCTGGCCATGCTCGCCTCGGCCCGTGGGCTCGCCCTGCAGATCACCGACGGCAAGACACAGATCGTGACCGTCCAGTCCGTCCTGGACCTCGGACTGCCCGACAGCTACGTGCTGGGCATCCCGCCGCTGGTCCTGGTCTTCGCCGCGGTCACCGTGGCGGGCTGGCTGATCCTGAACCGGACGACCTTCGGGCGCCGCACGGTCGCCATCGGCGGCAACGCGGAGGCGGCCAGGCTCGCCGGGATCGACGTCCGCCGCCAGCGGCTCTACCTCTACCTCCTGTCGGGCCTGTGCTGCGGCATCGCCGCCTTCATGCTCGTCATCCTGTCCGGATCGGGCCAGAACACCAACGGCAACCTGTACGAACTCGACGCCATCGCCGCGGCGATCATCGGCGGCACCCTCCTGAGCGGCGGCCGGGGAACGATCGTCGGTTCCGTGCTCGGCGTGCTCGTCTTCACGACGATCACCAACATCTTCGCTCTGAACAACCTGCAGAGCGACGTCCAGCAGATCGCCAAGGGCGCCATCATCGTGGCCGCCGTACTCGTCCAGCGCCGCACACTGCGCGGCGGCGAGACCTGAGCACCCCTTCCGTGACAGAGCACTGATCACCCACCCGCTGTTCCGTACGCACCGCACCGGATGAAGGGTTTGACAGCCATGCCAGAAACCAGCCGCAGAGGACTGCTCTTCGGCACCGCGGCCGTCTCCGCGGGAGCCTTCCTCACCGCCTGCACCAGCAACGAGCCCAAGGAAAAGGCGGTCGCCCAGAGCAACCAGCCCGCCGCCGACGACAAGCCGGGCACACCCGTCACCATCGGCTTCGCCGGCCCCCAGGCCGACCACGGATGGCTCAACGCCATCAACGTGCAGGCCAAGTCACGGGCCGAGAAGTACTCCGAGGTGACCCTGGAGATCACCGAGGGCTCCAACGACACGGCCGCTCAGATCGGCCAGGTCAAGACCCTGATCAACAAGAAGGTCGACGTCCTCGTCATCCTCCCCGCGGACGGCAAGGCGCTCACCCAGGTCGGCCTGGAAGCCATGAAGGCGGGCATCCCCGTCGTCAACCTGGACCGTGTCTTCGCCTCCCCGCAGGCCTACCGCTGCTGGGTCGGCGGGGACAACTACGGCATGGGCCTCAACGCCGGGCACTACATCGGCGAGCAGCTCAAGGACAAGGCGAGCGCGAAGGTCGTCGAGCTGGCAGGCATCGACAACCTGGAACTCACCAAGCAGCGCAGCCAGGGCTTCGCCGACGCGCTCAAGAACTACTCCAACATCAAGCTGGTCGCCCGTCAGGCCGCCGACTTCACCGTGGAGTCGGGCCAGGCCAAGATGGCGCAGCTCCTCCAGGCGCAGAAGCAGTTCGACGCGCTGTGGAACCACGACGACGACCAGGGTGTGGGCGCGCTCCGGGCCATCCAGCAGGCCGGCCGCGACGAGTTCATCATGGTCGGCGGCGCCGGTGCGAAGTCCGCCATGGACGCCATCAAGGCGGACAACAGCGTCCTGAAGGCCACCGTGCTCTACCCGCCCACGATGGCCGCGTCCGCCATCGACCTGGCGCGCGCGCTCGGCCAGAACAAGGGCGTCGCGGGCCTCTCCGAGATGGAGATCCCGACCTCGCTCACCCTGTACTCGGCCGTGGTCACCAAGGAGAACATCGACCAGTACCTGCCGACCGGCTTCAGCTGAGCCCGCACCGCCGCCGCCACCGAACCACCGACGAGGAGGAAGCCCGCATGGCCCGTAGGGAAGAGACGGCGCAGGAGACCGAAGCACCGCCACCGACGCTCGGCGTCGGCATGGTCGGATACGCCTTCATGGGCGCCGCCCACTCGCAGGGGTGGCGCACCGCGGGCCACGTGTTCGACCTGCCGGTGAGACCCGTTCTCGCCGCGATCTGCGGACGCGACCGTACGGCCGTCGAGTCCGCCGCGGCCCGGCACGGCTGGGCTGCGGCGGAGACGGACTGGCGCGCCCTGATCGCCCGCGACGACGTGCAGCTGGTCGACATCTGCACACCGGGCGACAGCCATGCGGAGATCGCCATCGCGGCACTGGAGGCGGGCAAGCACGTGCTGTGCGAGAAGCCGCTCGCCAACACGGTCGCCGAGGCCGAGGCCATGGCGGAGGCCGCGGAGCGGGCCGCGGCCCGGGGCCAGGTCGCGATCGTGGGATTCAACTACCGCAAGGTGCCCGCCCTCACCTATGCCCGCGCGCTGATCGAGGAGGGCCGGCTGGGCACCCTCCGGCACGTGCGGGCCACCTACCTCCAGGACTGGCTCGTCGACCCCGAATCGCCGCTGACCTGGCGACTCGAACGCGAACACGCCGGCTCCGGCGCGCTGGGAGACCTCGGGGCGCACATCGTGGACCTCGCCCAGTACCTGGCGGGGGAGCCGCTGGCCGGGGTCTCGGCGGTCAGCGAGACCTTCGTGCGGGAGCGGCCCGTGCTCGCCGGTCCGGCAGCCGGGCTCTCGGGCGCCCCGGACGGGACCGCACGGGGGGCGGTCACCGTCGACGACGCCGCGCTGTTCACCGGGCGGCTGGCATCCGGCGCCCTCGCCTCCTTCGAGGCGACCCGGATGGCGGCCGGCCGCAAGAACGCCCTGCGCCTGGAGATCAACGGCGAGCTGGGGTCGATCGCCTTCGACCTGGAACGGCTCAACGAACTCTCCTTCCACGACCACACCGAACCCGCCGTGTCCGCCGGCTTCCGCCGGATCCTGGTCACGGAACCCGAACACCCCTACCTGGAGGCGTGGTGGCCGCCGGGCCACGGACTGGGATACGAGCACACCTTCGTCCACCAGGCCCGTGACGTGGTGCGCACCATCACCGAAGGGCGCGCCGCCGTACCGTCGTTCGCCGACGGGCTCCAGGTCCAGCGGGTGCTCGCCGCCGTCGAGGAGAGCGCCGCCAAGAACTCCACGTACACCCCGGTCCCCTTCTAGGAGGTTGTGCACATGCCCCGTCCCTTCACCCTCTTCACCGGTCAGTGGGCCGACCTGCCCCTGGAGGAGGTCTGCCGGCTCGCCCGGGACTTCGGCTACGACGGACTCGAACTCGCCTGCTGGGGAGACCACTTCGAGGTCGACAAGGCATTGTCGGACCCCGGATACCTCGACGGGCGGCGGGAGCTGCTCGACAAGTACGGCCTCACCTGCTGGGCGATCTCCAACCATCTGGTGGGCCAGGCCGTCTGCGACAGCCCGATCGACGAGCGCCACCAGGGGATCCTGCCCGGCCGCATCTGGGGGGACGGGGACGCCGAGGGCGTACGCCGGCGGGCCGCCGAGGAGATCAAGAACACCGCGCGCGCGGCTGCCGCGTTCGGCGTCGAAACGGTGATCGGCTTCACCGGTTCCTCCATCTGGCACCTGGTCGCCATGTTCCCCCCGGTTCCACCGCACATGATCGAGCGCGGCTACGAGGACTTCGCGGAGCGGTGGAACCCGATCCTGGACGTCTTCGACGCCGAGGGAGTGCGCTTCGCCCACGAGGTGCACCCGAGCGAGATCGCGTACGACTACTGGACCACGCATCGTGCCCTGGAAGCGGTGGACCACCGGCCGGCCTTCGGGCTGAACTTCGACCCGAGCCACTTCGTGTGGCAGGACCTCGACCCGGTGGGCTTCCTGTACGACTTCCGCGACCGGATCTACCACGTGGACTGCAAGGAGGCCCGCAAACGCCTCGACGGCCGCAACGGCCGCCTCGGCTCCCACCTGCCGTGGGGCGACCCCCGGCGCGGATGGGACTTCGTCTCGGCCGGGCATGGTGACGTGCCCTGGGAGGACGTGTTCCGGATGCTGCGGTCCATCGGCTACCAGGGCCCGGTCTCCGTGGAGTGGGAGGACGCCGGCATGGACCGGCTGACGGGGGCGCCGGAGGCGCTGGCGTCGCTGAAGCGCTTCGACTTCGACCCGCCGAGCGCGTCGTTCGACGCGGCGTTCGGCGGCGGGGAGTAGAGGACCGGGGCCTCGGGCGCGCCGCGCCTGAATCCGGGGCCCCGCGCGGCCTCGAAGCCGCGGTCCTTCGGCCCGCGCCCGTCGCCCCGGCCCTTCTCCCGGGCCCCTGCCCTGCCCACGCCCCGAAACCCGCGCCGCCCCGAAGCCGCGTCCCGATCGCCGGCCTGCCGGGCCCGGTTCCGCCCGGCCCGGGACTGCCCAGGGCTCTGCCGGGAGGGGCCGGGCCGGTGGCCGGGGCAGCGGTGAACCCCGCCCGCCAGGGCCAGGGGTCGGTTCGGCCTGCCCCGAACCTCCTTTGTCCTCATGCGGGCAAAAGTTCAACTCAACTGCTGCGCAAGGGCTTTCCGGCAGGGACGAACACGGCTACCGTCCCCAACGTGTACACGACATGACTCGCGTCACCGGGGCCCCGACAGCCCCGGAGTCGAGCGCGGCAGTCCCCGCGCGGAACGGCATAACGCACCCGCCCGAACAACCGGCACACTCCGGAGGACGCACGTGCACAGAAGCAGCAGACGGCTCCGCGCCCGAAAATCACTCGCCCTCTTCACCGGCGGACTCCTCGCCGCCGCGACACTCACCCTGGGCTCCTCGCCCGCCGCCACCGCGGACGCCGCGCAGGCGACGGCCGCACAGGACGCGGCCGAGGACTTCCAGCAGGTCACGCTCGCCAAGGGCGCGGCCGAGACCGGTGAACCCATCTCGCTGGCGGTGCTCCCCGACCGCAGCGTGCTGCACACCTCCCGCAGCGGCGAGCTGCGCATCACGGACAGCGCGGGCAACACCCGGATCTCCGGCACCATCCCGGTCTACTCGCACGACGAGGAGGGGCTCCAGGGCATCGGCGTCGACCCCGACTTCGCCGAGAACCGCGCCATCTACCTCTACTACGCGCCGCCGCTGGACACCCCCGCCGGCGACGCCCCGGAGAACGGCACCGCGGCCGACTTCGCCAAGTTCGACGGGGTGAACCGGCTCTCGCGCTTCGTCCTCAACGAGGACGGCACGCTCGACAACGCCAGCGAGAAGAAGGTCCTCGACATCCCGGCCACCCGGGGCGTGTGCTGCCACGTCGGCGGTGACATCGACTTCGACGCGCAGGGCAACCTCTACCTCTCGACCGGCGACGACTCCAACCCCTTCTCCTCCGACGGCTTCTCACCGTTGGACGACCGCGAAGGCCGCAACCCCGCGTTCGACGCCCGCCGTACCTCGGGCAACACCAACGACCTCCGGGGCAAGATCCTCCGCATCAAGGTCGCCGACGACGGGTCGTACACCGTCCCCGAGGGCAACCTCTTCGCCGCGGGTACGGACAAGACGCGCCCCGAGATCTACGCCATGGGCTTCCGCAACCCCTTCCGCTTCAGCGTGGACAAGGCCACCGGCGTCCTGTACGTCGGTGACTACGGCCCCGACGCGGGAGCCGCCGACCCGAACCGCGGGCCGGCCGGGCAGGTCGAGTTCGCCCGGGTGACCGAGCCCGGCAACTTCGGCTGGCCGTTCTGCACCGGTGACAACGACCCCTTCAGGGACTACGACTTCGCGACGGGCACCTCCGGCCCCGCCTTCGACTGCGCCGCGCCGAAGAACGAGTCGCGGTACAACACCGGCCTGGTCGACCTTCCGCCGGCGCAGGCCGCCTGGATCCCGTACGACGGCGGATCCGTGCCCGAGTTCGGCACCGGTTCCGAGTCCCCGATGGGCGGGCCCGTGTACCGCTACGACGCGGACCTCGACTCGCCGGTGAAGTTCCCCGAGGAATACGACGGGGACTTCTTCGCCGGAGAGTTCGGACGGCAGTGGATCAAGCGCATCGAGCAGGACGCCGACGGCGGTGTCCAGTCCGTCAACGACATCCCGTGGACCGGGACGCAGGTGATGGACATGGCCTTCGGCCCCGACGGCGCGCTGTACGTCCTGGACTACGGCCTCTCCTGGTTCGGCGGCGACGAGCACTCCGCGCTGTACCGCATCGAGAACGCCACCGGCGGACGCTCACCCATCGCGGAGGCGTCCTCGAACAAGACCTCCGGCGTCGCACCGCTCAAGGTGAAGTTCTCCTCGGCCGGCACCACCGACGGTGACGGCGACGCACTGACGTACGCCTGGGACTTCGGCGACGGCGGCACGTCCACGGCGGCCGACCCGACCCACACCTACAAGAAGAACGGTACCTACACCGCCACGGTCACCGCCAAGGACCCCTCGGGGCGCACCGGTTCGGCGAGCGTGCACGTGACCGTCGGCAACACCGCTCCCACCGTCGTCCTGCAGACCCCGCTGGACGGTCAGCTGTTCGAGTTCGGCGACGAGGTGCCGTTCAAGGTGAGCGTGACCGACCCGGAGGACGGCACCATCGACTGCACCAAGGTCGAGGTCAAGTTCACCCTGGGCCACGACAGCCACGGCCACGACATCACCACGGAGCACGGCTGTGAAGGCACCATCAAGACGGCCATGGAAGGCGGCCACGACCCCAACGCCAACATCTACGGCGGCATCTCGGCCTCCTACACCGACGGCGGAGGCGGCGGCCAGGCCGCGCTGACCGGCCGTGACCAGGCGCAGCTCCAGCCGCGCCACCGGCAGGCCGAGCACTTCAGCGACTCCTCGGGCATCACCACGCCGAGCAAGACGAGCGCCCACGGCGGCAGGACCGTCGGGGACATCGACAACAACGACTGGATCTCCTTCGAGCCGTACATCCTCGACGGTGCCACCAAGCTCACCGCCCGTACGTCATCGGCGGGCGCGGGAGGCTTCCTGGAGGTGCGGGCCGGCTCACCGACCGGCAAGATCCTCGGTTCGGCACCGGTCCCGGTGACCGGCAGCTGGGACTCGTTCCAGGACATCGACGTGCCGCTGCGCGGCGCACCGAAGAAGGTCACGGAGCTCTTCCTGGTCTTCAAGGGCGGAGCGGGAGCGCTGTACGACGTGGACGACTTCGAGCTCTCCGACTCCCCGGTGGACAGGACCGCCAAGCGAGTCCTGGTCTTCTCCAAGACGGGCGGCTTCCGGCACGACTCGATCCCCGCGGGCATCGCCGCGCTCAAGGAACTGGGCAAGGACACCAACATCACCGTCGACTCCACGGAGGAGGCCGGCCAGTTCACGACCAGCAACCTGGCGCGCTACGACGCCGTCGTCTTCCTGTCGACGACCGGTGACATCCTGAACACCGACCAGAAGACGGCGTTCGAGAACTTCGTCTCCACCGGCGGCGGTTACATGGGCGTCCACGCCGCGGCCGACACGGAGTACGACTGGGAGTTCTACGGCGGACTCGTCGGGGCCTACTTCCACTCGCACCCGCAGATCCAGCCCGCGACCGTCCGTGTGGAGAACCACGACCACCCGGCGACCGCGCACCTGGACGAGGCCTGGGACCGTACCGACGAGTGGTACAACTACCGCACCAACCCCCGGGACAAGGCCCAGGTCCTCGCCACACTGGACGAGACCACCTACACCGGCGGCAACATGAAGGGCGACCACCCGATCTCCTGGTGCCAGGCGTACCAGGGCGGGCGCTCCTTCTACACCGGTCTCGGCCACACCAAGGAGTCCTACGCCGAGCCCGCCTTCCGTCAGCACCTGCTGGGCGGACTGCGCTACGCGGCCGGACAGGTGAAGGCCAACTGCAAGCCGGACACCGGCTACCGGTCGATCTTCAACGGCAAGACGCTCGAAGGCTGGAAGCAGGCGGGCCCGGGCACGTTCGAGGTCGTCGACGGTGAGCTGCGCTCCCAGGGCGGTATGGGGCTGCTGACCTACCAGGCCAAGGAGCTGAAGTCGTACTCGCTGAAGCTCGACTGGAAGATGGCGGGCGACGACAACTCCGGCGTCTTCGTGGGCTTCCCCGAGTCCGACGACCCGTGGTCCGCGGTGAACAACGGCTACGAGGTCCAGATCGACGCCACGGACGCCGCCGACCGCACGACCGGGGCCGTCTACACCTTCAAATCCGCCAACATCAAGGCCCGTGACCAGGTCCTCCGGCCGCCCGGCCAGTGGAACAGCTACGAGATCAAGGTCCAGGGCGAGCGGCTCCAGGTCTTCCTCAACGGAGTCAAGATCAACGACTTCACCAACACCGACCCGGCCAGAAGCCTGAAGAACGGCTACATCGGCCTCCAGAACCACGGAGCCGACGACCAGGTGTCCTTCCGGGACATCCAGCTGAAGGAGCTGCCCTCGACGTAGGGCGGTACCTCCTGCGCCGGCGCGGCGGGCGGGGAACGCACATGCCTTCCCCGCCCGCCGCCCACCACCCCTCTTCATCCCCCAGGGAGGCAGCCCGTGACCGCACACGCCGTTCGTACCGGAGTCTGGTTCATCGGAGCACGCGGCTCCGTCGCCACCACCGCCACCGCGGGGTGCGCGGCCATCGCGGCAGGGCTCCATCCCCCGACCGGCATGGTCACCGAGACCCCACCCTTCACCGACAGCGCACTGCCACCACTGACGTCCCTCGTCTTCGGCGGACACGACACCCTGGACTGCCCACTGCCCAAGCGGGCCGAGGCCCTCGCGGCCGGGGGAGTGCTCCCGCACGGGCTGCCGTCGGCCGTCCGGGCGGAGCTCGGCGCCGCCGACGCGGAGATCCGGCCCGGCGGCCCGCTCCACGGCGACACCCGCACCGACGAGGAACTCATCACCGCCTTCGCCGCTGATCTCACCGACTTCGCCCGGCGCAACGAGCTCGCCCGCACCGTCGTCATCAACGTCGCCTCCACCGAGCCCGCCCCCGGCGAGGACGACCCGCGGCTGCCCGCCAGCTCGCTCTACGCGGCGGCAGCGCTCCGCGCCGGCTGCCCCTACGCCAACTTCACCCCGTCCACCGGGCTGCGCACCCCGCGCCTGCGGGACGCCGTCGACTCCTCGGGACTTCCCCACGCCGGACGCGACGGCAAGACGGGCCAGACGCTGCTGCGGTCCGTCCTCGCACCCATGTTCGTCCAGCGTGCGCTGCCGGTGCGGGCGTGGTCGGGCACGAACCTCCTGGGAGGCGGGGACGGAGCCGCGCTGGCCGACCCCGCTGCGGCAGCCGCCAAGAACGCGGGCAAGGAACGCGTACTCGCCGACACGCTCGGGGCCGCCCCGGAGGGCGAGGTCCACATCGACGACGTCCCGGCGATGGGCGACTGGAAGACGGCGTGGGACCACATCGCCTTCGACGGCTTCCTCGGTTCCCGGATGATCCTCCAGACGATCTGGCAGGGCTGCGACTCCGCCTTGGCCGCCCCCCTGGTCCTGGACCTGGCCCGGCTGCTGGCCCGCTCCCACGAGACGGGGCTCAGCGGTCCGAGGCCCGAACTGGGCTTCTACTTCAAGGACCCGGACGGCGGACCGTCCGCACTCTCCGACCAGTACGCGGCCCTGCTGGCCTTCGCCGGACGCCTGCGGGCCGCCCGGTGAGGCCGCTGCGGCTGCTCGCGGTGGTGAGCGGCTCCCCCCGGCTGCTCGCGGCGCGGCCCCAGGCCGCTGCCCCCTCGGTCGGCCTGTCCGGTGCTGGTGGGACTGCGCCCGCACCGGACAGGCCTCGCCCCCGCGCGCGACTGCGGGCCTGGGCGGAACTTCTCCGGGTGTCCGCGTTGTTCAGCGTGCCGGGCGACGCGCTCGCCGGTGCCGCCGCCGTGGGCCTGCGCCCCGGCCGGGGCACGGCCCTCGCGGTCGGCGCGTCCCTGTGCCTCTACGAAGCGGGCATGGCCCTCAACGACTGGGCCGACCGTGAGGAGGACGCCGTCGACCGGCCGCACCGGCCCATCCCTTCGGGCCGCATCGCACCGGGCGCGGCCCTGGCCGCGGCGGGCGCCCTGACGGCGGCGGGCCTGACCCTCGCGGCCCGGGCCGGCCGGCCCGCACTGGCTGTGGCGACCGGTCTCGGCGCCACGGTCTGGGCCTACGACCTGCACCTGAAACACACCCGGCTGGGACCGGCGGCGATGGGCACGGCCCGAGCCCTGGACCTGCTCCTGGGCGCGGTGGCCACGACCGCCCCCGCAGCCCCGGCCACCGCCACGGCTGCCGGGCGCGGGCGAGAGGCCCCCGCGGTCCAGACGCGCGGGGCCCGCACCGCCGGTACCGCGTTCGGTACGCGCGGTGCCCGCGCCGCCGGTACCGCGCGCGGGGCCCGCACCGCCGGTACCGCGTTCGGTACGCGCCGGGCCCGCACCGTCCGTCCCATGCTCGGGGCACGCGCCGCGCTCCCCGCCGCCCTCGCTCTCGGGGCCCACACCTACGCCGTCACCGCCGTGTCCCGGCACGAGGCGCAGGGCGGGTCCACGAAGGTGCCTCTGGCCGCCCTCGCGGGAACGGCCGCCCTGGGGGCCGCCGTTCTGCGCGGACGCCCGGTGACGGCCGCGGCGCCCCCGGCGGTCGCACCACCCACATCAGTCGCGGCGCCCCCGACTGCCACGTCGCCCACATCCGTCGCGGCGCCCGCGTCGGTCACATGGCCTGCGTCCGTCGGGGCGCTTGCATCCGTCGCGTGGCCCGCCCGGGCCACGTCGCCCGCACCCGCCGCCGAGCGGCTCCTGCTCACCGCGTTCACCGGTGCCTATCTCCGCACCTCCGCGGTCCCCCTGCTCCACGCCGCCCTCAATCCCTCCCCACCCCTCACCCAGCGCGCGGTCGGCGGAGGGATCCGGGCCATGATCCCGCTGCAGGCCGCCCTGGCCGCGCGGGCCGGGTCCCCACTCGGCGGCCTCGCCGTCATGGGGCTCGTCCCCCTGGCCCGCGCCCTCGCACGGAAGGTGAGCCCCACATGACCCTGCGGTTCGGCTACGGCACCAACGGCCTCACCGACCTCCGGCTGGACGACGCCCTCGGCCTCCTCGCCGACCTCGGCTACGACGGGGTCGGGCTCACCCTCGACCACATGCATCTCGACCCGCTCGCCCCGGACCTCACCGAGCGCACCCGACGGGTGGCACACCGGCTGAACGCGCTGGGCCTCGGCGTCACCGTCGAGACCGGGGCGCGTTACGTCCTCGACCCACGGCGCAAGCACGGTCCCTCGCTCCTCGATCCGGACCCCGAGGCACGCGCGGCCCGTACCGGGCTGCTCGTGCGCGCCGTCGAGGTGGCCGCCGGCCTCGGCGCCCACGCCGTGCACTGCTTCAGCGGCATCACCCCGCCGGACACCGGCACGGACACCGCGTGGCAGCGGCTGACGGGCGCACTCGCCCCGGTCCTGGACGCCGCCGCCCGGGAGGGCGTCCCCCTGGCCATCGAACCGGAACCCGGCCACCTCCTCGGCACACTCGCCGGCTTCCACCACCTGCGCACCCTCCTCGGCGACCCGGAACCACTCGGGCTCACCCTCGACATCGGCCACTGCCAGTGCCTGGAAGCCGCATCGCCCGCCGACTGCGTCAAGGAAGCCGCCCCCTGGCTGCGCCATGTGCAGATCGAGGACATGCGGCGAGGAGTACACGAACACCTGCCCTTCGGTGACGGCGAGATCGACTTCCCGCCGGTGCTCGAAGCCCTCGCCGCCACCGGTTACGCCGGCCTCACCGTCGTCGAACTGCCCCGGCACTCCCACGCGGGTCCCGAACTCGCACGCGGCTCGATCGACTTCCTGCGCCGGGCCGCCCGCACGACGGACGGAGCCGTACCGTGCTGATCAGCCGCAAGGAACTCGACGACCGTCTCGGAGGGGCCGAACGGGCCTGGCTCGACGAAGCCCTCGCCGAGGCCGCCCACGCCGCGGACCACCCTGGCCGGGACACCGGCAACCCTCCGTGGGAGCTGCGGTTCGCGTCGGCGGGACGGCACTGCGGCCTCGATAAAGCCGACTCCGTACGCGCCCTGCTGCTCGTCGAGGCACGCGCCGGTCTGCCCGCCGTCACCCGGCTCTACGAGCAGGGGACCGCAGCCGAACGCCGCGCCGTGCTCCTGACCCTGCACCTGCTGGACCTCGGTGCCACCGCGCTCCCTCTTGTCGAGGACGCCCTGCGCACCAACGACACGCGGCTGGTCGCCGCCGCCGTCGGACCGTACGGCGCCGCCCACCTCGACGCCCACGGCTGGCGGCACGCCGTCCTCAAGTGCCTCTTCACCGAGGTCCCCGTCGAGGCCCTCGACCGGCTCGGCGAGCGGGCCCGCGGCGACGCCGAACTCGCCCGCATGCTCGGTGACTTCGCCACCGAACGCACCGCGGCCGGACGCGCCGTCCCCGCCGGGCTGCGCACGGTCCTCGACCTCACCGCCCCGGCGTCCGCCCCCGCCCCCACGGAGGAGTCCTGATGCGCATCTTCGACCCCCACATCCACATGACCTCCCGCACCACGGACGACTACCGGGCGATGTACGACGCGGGGGTGCGCGCCGTCGTCGAACCCTCCTTCTGGCTCGGCCAGCCCCGCACCTCGCCCGCCAGCTTCTTCGACTACTTCGACGCCCTGCTCGGCTGGGAGCCCTTCCGCGCCTCCCAGTACGGCATCGCCCACCACTGCACACTCGCCCTCAACCCCAAGGAGGCGAACGATC
Source organism: Streptomyces sp. NPDC005494 (assembly GCF_042872025.1). Lineage (NCBI taxonomy): Bacteria > Bacillati > Actinomycetota > Actinomycetes > Kitasatosporales > Streptomycetaceae > Streptomyces > Streptomyces sp. NPDC005494. Next base: position 253,707 of record NZ_JBIAJR010000008.1, on the reverse strand, counting down.
CGCGCTGCACACCCGTCCTGGACGCCCTGCCCCGCTATCTCGTCAAGGACTCGGTCGTCGCCGTGGGCGAGATCGGTTACGACTCCATGACCCCCGCCGAGGACACGGCGCTCGCCACCCAGCTCCAGCTCGCGGCGGACCACGGCCTCCCCGCGCTCGTGCACACCCCGCACCGCGACAAGCTCGCCGGACTCCACCGCACCATCGACGTCGTCCGCGAATCGGAGCTGGCCCCGGAGCTCGTCCTGCTCGACCACCTCAACGAGACGACCGTGCGGGACGCCCTCGACAGCGGCTGCTGGGCCGGCTTCTCCATCTACCCGGACACCAAGATGGACGAGGACCGCATGGTCACGGTCCTGCGGACGTACGGCACCGACAGGATCCTCGTGAACTCGGCCGCCGACTGGGGCAAGAGCGACCCGCTGAAGACCCGCAAGGTCGCCGACTCCATGCTGAAGGCCGGATTCGACGAGGACGACGTCGACAAGGTTCTGTGGCGCAACCCCGTCGCCTTCTACGGACAGAGCGGAAGACTCCAGCTCGACACCGCTGCCCCCGGACCGCTCCACGAGGGCAACTCCATCCTCCGCGGCGGGGAGTGAGCCATGCGATTCCGCCACCCCGACGGCTCCACCGTCCACCTCGCCTACTGCACCAACGTGCACCCTGCCGAGAACCTCGACGGGGTCCGGGCCCAACTGCGTGACCACTGCGAGCCCGTCCGCAAGCGGCTCGGCAGGGACCGCATCGGCATCGGCCTCTGGCTCGCCAAGGACGCGGCCCGCGCCCTGATCAACGACCCTGCCGCGCTGCGCTCGCTGCGTGCCGAACTCGATCACCGCGGCCTCGAAGTCGTCACCCTCAACGGGTTCCCCTACGAGGGGTTCGGGGCGCAGGAGGTCAAATACCGGGTCTACACCCCGGACTGGACGGAACCCGAGCGGCTCGCCCACACCACCGACCTCGCCCGGCTCCTCGCCGCCTTGCTCCCGGACGACGTCGACGAGGGCACCATCTCCACGCTGCCCATCGCCTGGCGCACCCCGTTCGACGACGACCCGACGGCCGCCGGCACGGCGCGCAAGGCGCTCACCGTGCTCGCGCAGCGGCTCGACGCCCTCGCGGAGCTGACCGGAAAGTCCATCAGGATCGGGCTCGAACCCGAGCCGGGCTGCACCGTGGAGACCACCGCCGACGCCATCGGCCCCCTCACCGCGATCGGTCACGACCGCATCGGCATCTGTGTCGACACCTGCCACCTCGCCACCTCCTTCGAGGACCCGGACACCGCACTCGACGCCCTCGGTGCAGCGGGCGTACCCGTCGCCAAGGCCCAGCTCTCCGCGGCTCTGCACGCCGAACAGCCGCATCTGCCCGAGGTGCGCGCCGCCCTGGGGGCCTTCGCCGAACCCCGCTTCCTCCACCAGACACGCACGCTCACCGCGTCGGGCCTCCGCGGGACCGACGACCTCGACGAGGCTGTCACCGGTGGGGCGCTGCCCGACAGCACCCCGTGGCGTTCCCATTTCCACGTCCCCCTCCACGCTCCGCCCGCGCCGCCGCTCACCTCCACGCTCCCGGTCCTCCGGTCCGTACTGACACGGCTCGTGGGCGGACCGGAGCCCCTGACCCGGCACCTGGAGGTCGAGACGTACACCTGGCAGGCGCTCCCCTCCGAACTGCGGCCCCGCACCCGGACCCAGCTGGCCGACGGCATCGCCGCCGAACTCACCCTCGCCCGTGACCTCCTCGTCGACCTCGGACTGAAGGAGCTCCCGTGACGGCTCCCGTACCCGCCGCACACCCCACCCCGCTCCTCGTCCTCGACGTCGTCGGCCTCACCCCGCAACTGCTCCAGCACATGCCCAACCTCCGGGCCATGGCCGGATCCAAGGCACCGCTCTCCACCGTCCTGCCCGCCGTCACCTGCGCCGCCCAGTCCACCTTCCTCACCGGCACCACCCCCGCGGAGCACGGCATCGTCGCCAACGGCTGGTACTTCCGTGAACTCGGCGACGTCCTCCTGTGGCGCCAGCACAACGGGCTCGTCGAGGGCGACAAGCTCTGGGACGCCGCCCGGCGCGCCCACCCCGGCTACACCGTCGCCAACATCTGCTGGTGGTACGCGATGGGCGCCGACACCGACTGGACCGTCACCCCACGCCCCGTCTACTACGCCGACGGCCGCAAGGAACCCGACTGCTACACCCGGCCCCCCGCGCTCCACGACGAACTCACCGAGAAGCTCGGCACCTTCCCCCTCTTCCACTTCTGGGGCCCCGGCGCCGACCTCGTCTCCTCGCAGTGGATCATCGACGCCACCCGCCACATCCTCGCCACCCGCACCCCCGACCTGGCCCTCTGCTACCTCCCGCACCTCGACTACGACCTCCAGCGCTACGGCCCCGACGACCCCCGCGCCCACCAGGCCGCGGCCGACCTCGACCGGGCCGTGGCCCCCCTGCTCGACGACGCCCGTGCGGAGGGCCGCACCGTCGTCGCGCTCTCCGAGTACGGCATCACCCGGGTCGACAGGCCCGTCGACATCAACCGTGCCCTGCGCCGCGCCGGCCTGCTGGAGGTCCACACCCAGGACGGCATGGAGTACCTCGACCCCATGGCCTCCCGTGCCTTCGCCGTCGCCGACCACCAGCTCGCCCACGTCTACGTACGCCGTCCGGAGGACCTGGAAGCGACCAGGGAGGCACTCGCCGACCTCCCCGGTGTCGCGGAACTCCTCGACGACGAGGGCAAGAAGGCACACCACCTGGACCACCCCCGCTCCGGCGAGCTCGTCGCCGTCGCCGAGAAGGACGCCTGGTTCACGTACTACTACTGGCTCGACGACTCCCTCGCGCCCGACTTCGCGCAGCTCGTCGAGATCCACCGCAAACCGGGCTACGACCCGGTGGAGCTCTTCATGGACCCCCAGGACCCCTATGTCCGGGTCAGGGCCGCCTCGGCGGTCGCCCGGAAGAAGCTCGGCATGCGCTACCGCATGGCGGTCGTCCCCCTGGACCCCTCACCTATCCGTGGCAGCCACGGCCGCCTCCCCACGAGCGACGACGAAGGTCCGCTCATCCTCTGCTCCACCCCCCACGCGTTCACCGGCCGAGTCCAGGCCACCCAAGTGAAGTCCCTGCTCCTCCAGCTTGCCGGACTGCACTGACAATCCGCCCCGCCCGCACACGACAGGGAGATTCGTGAACATGAGCCGCACCCCGAAGGACCCCGAGCTCGCGCGCAGACTCAGCCGTCGCAACGTCCTGGGCGTCGCCGCCGGAGCCACGGCCGCCACGCTGCTGGGCGGGGCCACCGCGCAGGCGTCGAGCCCTCAGGGCGTCCAGGGACTCCAGGGCAAGGGCAAGGGCAAGGGACGCCCCGTCCTGCCCCCGGGCCGCCTCGGAATCCAGCTGTACAGCCTCCGCGACAAGGTCTCCACGCTCGGCTTCGCCCCCGTCTTCGCCGAACTGGAGAGGTACGGCTACGACGAGATCGAGTTCGCCGGGTACACCCAGGGCTCGGCGGGCGCCATCACCCTCGCCCAGCTCAAGAAGCTGGCCCGGGACCACGGGCTGAACCCCATCGGCAGCCACGTCGGCTACTACGACGACAACAACCCGGGCGCCTACACCTTCGCCCAGAACCTCACCAAGGTCCTGGACGAGGCGGAGGCACTCGGCCTGAAGCACATCGGCACCGCCTCCGGGCCCTTCCGCTACGGCTCCACGGTGGACGGCTGGAAGCGCGCCGCCGACGACTTCAACACCTACGGCGCGGCGGCCCGCAGGCGCGGCATGAAGTTCTACCAGCACAACCACGCGGAGGAGTTCAGCTTCGCCACCGACAAGCCGGATGTCCGCCTCTACGACGTCCTGCTCGCCGAGACGGACCCCGACCTGGTCTACCTGGAGATGGACATCTACTGGGCGTTCTGCGCCCAGTTCCGCTTCGGCAAGCGCGCCGACGGCACCCCGGCACCCTTCAACCCCATCGACTACGTACTGAAGCAGCCCGAGCGCTACCCCCTCTTCCACGTCAAGGACGGCACGCGCGACGACTCCGTACGCGACGGCTACAACATGACGGACGTCGGCGACGGGGACATCGACTACAAGAACTTCCTGAGCAGGGTCACCACCCGCACACGCCACGGCCGGACCTACCACCACTGGCAGACCGAGCACGACAACCCGGTCGAGTCCTTCGCCTTCGCCCGCAAGTCCAGCGAGCACCTGCACTCGCTGCGCACGGGCCGCTGCGGGGACTGACGCCTGACGGCACACACGCATGGGGCCCGGTTCCAGCAGGAACCGGGCCCCATGCGTGTGATGCGCAGGTGCGGTCAGTCGGTCTCCCGGATCAGGGCGGGAGAGGGCTTCACCAGCGGGTTGCCCTTCCGGTCCCGGCCGGGTGCCGCGAGGAACAGGGCGAGGAATCCCGCGAAGAACGAGATGCTGCCCGCAAGGATGAAGGCGCCGTAGAGCCCCCAGGCGTCCACGACCAGGAAGCCCATACCCGCGCCGAGCCCGGAGACGAGTTTGGAGCTGTAGACCATGCCGTAGTTGGTGGCGTTGTTGTTCTCACCGAAGTAGTCCGCGGTCATCGCCGCGAACATCGGGAAGATGGCCCCGCCGCCGAAGCCCGAGATCGCGGAGAAGAGCAGGAAGAGCGGCAGGCTCTTCATCTCGGCCGACCAGATGATGCCGAACTGGGCCAGCCCCAGGATGACGCAGACGTAGAGCAGGCACTTCTTGCGGCCGTAGAGGTCGGAGAGCCAGCCGATGACGCCGCGCCCGGTGCCGTTGACGATCGCCTTCAGCGACATCGCCGTGGCGACGATGCCGGCGGCGAATCCGGCGTCCTGCCCGATGTCGACCTGGAAGGCGATACCGAAGATGTTCACACCGGAGGTACAGGCGAGACAGCACCACATCAGCGCCACCCGGCCGGTCCTCCATGCCTCGCCGGGGGAGTACTGCTTGACGGCCGGAGGGTTCTTCTCCAGCGCACGGCGGGCCCGGGGGTCCTCGGGCGGGTTGAGCGGGTCGATCTCGGCGGGCCACCAGTTCTTCGGCGGGTCCCGGAAGAAGAAGCCGGCACAGGCCACGAGCGCCGCGAGGAAGACACCCACCGAGACCAGGACCCACCGGAAGTTGGTGATGTCCATGAACCCGGTGAAGAGGAAGACGAACGGCACCGAACCGTAGGCGAACCCCCCGTTGACGAAGCCGGTCTTGCCGCCCCGGCGTTCCGGATACCACTTGCCGACCATGTTGACGCAGGTGGCGTACACCATCCCCGCGCCCATGCCCGAGAACACACTGAAGCCGATGTACGCGAAGATCACGTGCGGCGCGTACGCCAGCGACAGATAGCCGAGGAGAGTGCCCGTCGCGCCGAGCATCATCGCCCAGCGGGCCGGGAGCCGGCCGGTCTCCCGGAGCCTGCCGGCGGGCATCGCGACCGCGGCCTGGAAGAACACCCAGACGGTCATCATCCAGTAGATGTGACCGCTGTTCCAGTTGTGCGCGTGGTGCAGTGTGTCCTCCGCCGAAGCGAAGGCGTACTCGGCCGAGCTGATGCCCATCATGCCGACCCACGGCAGGATGACCATCCACTTGCGCTTGCGGCCCATGATGTCGATGTCGCTCTCGCCCAGCCGGTACGTGCGGCCGTTGGCGTCCGTCACCTCCCTGAAGGGGACGGATGTGGTGAGGTCTGCAGTCGTCATTGTCGATCGAACCCCTTGCGTGGAAGAAGTCTGGCCAGCGCCCCCTGCCCGTTCTCACTTCGCGCGGGGGTCCGCGGCCTCGCGCGGCATGCCGCAGACCCCGTGGTTCGAGCCGTCGTCATCAGGTCATCGGCCACCGCCCAACAGCCCGGCCGCCCTGGCCCAGCGGTACTTCGCGCCGAGCACGGCGACAGGCCGCTCCGTGGTGTACGGATAGGCGACGACGCCCCGCTCGAACAGGTACGCGCACGCCTCCTCCACCTCGGTGTCCCCGGCGAGCGACGCCACCACCGGCTTCTCGATCCCGCGTGCCCGGAACTCCTCCACCACCCGGGCCGTGAGTTCGGCGAAGACCATCGGAGGGGTGACGATCGTGTGCCAGTAACCCAGGACCAGGGCGTGGATCCGCGAATCCTCCATCCCGAGCCGGATCGTCGCCTCGTAGGTCGACGGCGGTTCCCCGCCCGTGATGTCGATCGGGTTTCCGGCCGCGCCGAACGGCGGGATGAACGCCTTGAACGCCGTGTCCAGATCGGGCGGGATCTCCATCAGCGAGAGCCCGTTGTCCACGATCGCGTCCGAGAGGAGCACCCCCGAGCCGCCGGCCCCCGTGATGATCACGACGTTGTCGCCCCGGGGCGCCGGCAGGACGGGCAGCGCCCGCGCGTACTCCAGCATGTCGTTCAGTCCCGGCGCGCGGATGACCCCCGCCTGACGCAGGATGTCGTCGTACACCGCGTCGTCCCCGGCCAGCGCGCCCGTGTGGGAACCCGCCGCCCTGGCACCCGCGCTCGTACGCCCCGCCTTGAGTACCACGACCGGCTTCCTCGGCACGGTCGCCCGCGCCGCCTCCACGAAGGCCCGCCCGTCCTTGAGGTCCTCCAGGTGCATCGCGATGCACTCGGTGTTCGGGTCCTCCCCGAACCAGGTCAGCAGGTCGTCCTCGTCGATGTCGGACTTGTTGCCGAGCCCGACGATCGCCGAGACCCCCGTCCTCGTCGACCGCGCGAAGCCCAGGATCGCCATCCCGATGCCGCCCGACTGCGAGGTCAGCGCCACCGGGCCCTTGACGTCGTACGGGGTGCAGAACGTGGCGCAGAGGTCCTGCCACGTCGAGTAGTAGCCGTAGATGTTGGGTCCCAGCAGCCGCACGCCGTACTGCTCGCCGACCGCCACGATCTCGTCCTGGAGGGCCTGTTCACCCGTCTCGGCGAAGCCGGACGGAATGAGCACGGCGTTCGGGATCCCCTTGCGGCCCACCTCCTGGAGCGCCGAAGCGACGAATTTGGCGGGGATCGCGAAGACCGCCACATCCACCTCACCGGGAACGTCGGTGACACTCTTGTACGCCTTGCGGCCGAGAATGTCATCGGCCTTGGGGTTCACCGGATGGATCTCGCCCGCGAAACCTCCGTCGATGAGGTTGCGCATCACCGAGTTGCCGATCTTCCCCTGCTCGTTGGAGGCACCGATGACCGCGATCGAACGCGGCTCCATCAGCCGGCGCATCGATACGAGGATCTCCTCCCGGCTGTAGCGGCGCCGCGCCTTGACCTCCCCGGTCGCCAGCAGGATCCGGATGTCCGCGGCCACGGCGCCGTCCGGCGACGCGATGACGGGGTTGAGGTCCACCTCCGCGATCTCCGGGAAATCCGTGACCAGTTGAGAGACCCGCCGGATCTGCTCGGCGAGCGCCCATCGGTCCACGGCCGGTGCCCCCCGTACCCCCTTCAGGATCTCCGCGGCGCCGATCGAGTCGAGCATCGACCGCGCCTCGTCCGCGGTCACCGGCGCCAGCCGGAAGGTGATGTCCTTCAGCACCTCGACCAGGACACCGCCGAGACCGAACGCCACCACCTTCCCGAACGTCGGGTCGGTGACCGCCCCGACGATGACCTCCTGGCCCGGCGGTACGAGCTGCTGGACCTGGACTCCCTCGATCCGTGCGTCCGGCGCGTAGGCCTTCGCGTTCTTCACGATGCCGCAGAAGGCCGCGCGCACCTCCTTCGCGCCCGACACGCCGACCACGACGCCGCCCGCGTCCGTCTTGTGCAGGATGTCGGGGGAGACGATCTTGAGGACGACGGACCCGCCGAGCCGGTCGGCCAGCGCCACCGCCTCGTCGACGTCACGGGCCAGGCCCTCGCCGGGCACCGTGATCCCGTAAGCGTCGGCGACGATCTTCCCCTCCGGCGCGGTGAGCGCGCCGCGCCCCTCGCTCCGGACGCGGTCGAGCAGCGCCCTGACGCGTTCCCGTTCCTGTGTCTCGACTGTTGTGGTCATGCTCAGATGACTCCGTTCGTCTTCAGCAGCCGCAGTTCCTCGTCGCCCAGGCCCAGTTCGCCGACGTACACCTCCGCGTTGTGCTCACCGAGCAGCGGTGAGGTGACGATCTCGACGGGGGAGTCGGACAGCTTCAGCGGGCTGCCGACCGTGGTGAAGGCGCCACGCTCGGGATGCTCGACGCGGACCACCATCTCGTTGGCGACGAGTGACTCGTCCTCGACGATCTCCCGGGTGGAGAGGATCGGGCCGCACGGGATGTTGTGCGCGTTGAGCTGCTCCAGGACCTCCCACTTGGGGAGCGTCGCCGACCACTCCTCGATCAGCTGGAACATCTTGTCGAGCTTCGGAAGCCGGGCCTCCGGAGTCGCCCACTCGGGGTCGTCCGCGAGCTCGGGCCGGCCGATCAGCGCCGACAGGGGCTGCCAGCCGACCGGCTGCACGATGACGTACACGTAGTCGTTGGGACCGCCCGGCGCGCACTTCACCGCCCACCCCGGCTGGCCGCCGCCGCTGGCGTTGCCGCTGCGCGGCACCTCGTCGGCGTCCGCGGTGTCCCGCGCGTTCGGGTACTCGGCGAGCGGCCCGTGCTCCAGCCGCTGCTGGTCGCGCAGCTTCACCCGGCAGAGGTTGAGCACGGCGTGCTGCATCGCCACGTTGACCCGCTGCCCGCGCCCGGTGTTCTCGCGCTGGAACAGGGCGGCGAGGATGCCGGCCACCGCGTGGATGCCGGTGCCCGAGTCGCCGATCTGGGCACCGGTCGCGAGCGGCGGGCCGTCCGCGAAGCCCGTGGTGGCCATCGAGCCGCCCATGGCCTGCGCGACGACCTCGTAGGCCTTGAAGTTGGTGTACGGGCCCTCGCCGAAACCCTTGATGGAGGCGTAGACGATCCGCGGGTTGATCTCCCGGATCCGCTCCCAGGTGAACCCCATGCGGTCCACGGCGCCCGGGCCGAAGTTCTCCACCATGACGTCGCTGCGGCGGATGAGCTCGGTGAGGATCTCCTTGCCGCGCTCGCTCTTGGTGTTGAGTGTGATGCTCCGCTTGTTGCAGTTCAGCATCGTGAAGTAGAGGGAGTCGACGTCGGGCAGATCGCGCAACTGCTTGCGGGTGATGTCCCCGCCCGGCGCCTCCAGCTTGACCACGTCCGCCCCGAGCCAGCCGAGCAGCTGGGTGGCGGAGGGACCGGACTGTACGTGCGTCATGTCGAGGACGCGCACGCCCTCAAGAGCTTTGGTCATGCCAACCGCTCCTCTACTTGTACATGGTCTGGTTCATCGTTCCGGGGGCGTACGCGTCGGGGTCGACCCAGACGTTGATCAGCGAGGGCAGCCCGGACTCCCGGGCCCTGCGCAGCGCGGGTGCGATGTCGGCGGGGTCGCGCACCTCTTCGCCATAACCGCCCAGCATCTGGGCGAACTTGTCGTAGTGGACATCACCGAGGGTGTTGCCGATCCGTTCGCGCTCGTCGCCGTACTTGGCCTTCTGGCCGTAACGGATCTGGTTCATCGAGGAGTTGTTGCCGACGATGCCCACGAAGGGCAGGTTGTAGCGGACCAGCGTCTCGAAGTCCCACCCGGTCAGTGAGAACGCTCCGTCGCCGAACAGCGCCACGACCTCCTTGTCCGGCCGGGCCTGCTTCGCCGCCAGCACGAAGGGCACCCCGACGCCGAGCGTGCCGAGCGGGCCCGGGTCCATCCAGTGGCCGGGGGTGCGGGGCTGGACGACCTGGCCGGAGAAGGTGACGATGTCGCCGCCGTCGCCTATGTAGACGGAGTCCTCCGTCAGGAAGTCGTTGATCTCGCTCACCAGCCGGTACGGATGGATGGGCGAGGCGTCCGACCTCAGCTGCGGCAGCCGCTTCTCGATCGCGGTCTGCTCGGCGGCGCGCAACTCGTCCAGCCAGGCCTTGCGCAGGGCCGAGCCGCCGTTGAGGCGCCCGCTCGCGGCCTCCGTCACCGACTTCAGCACGACGGACGCGTCCCCGACGATCCCGAGGTCGATGTCGCGGTTCTTGCCCACCGTGCGGTAGTCGAGGTCGACCTGGACCACGGTCGCGTCCGGCGACAGCCGCTTGCCGTAGCCCATGCGGAAGTCGAAGGGCGTTCCCACGATCACGATGAGGTCGGCGTTGGAGAACGCGTAGCGCCGGGAGAGCTGGAAGTGGTGCGGATCGCCCGGCGGGAGGGTGCCCCGGCCCGCGCCGTTCATGTAGGCGGGGATGTTGAGGGTGCGTACGAGCTCGGTGGCGGCGTCGGTGGCCCGGGTCGTCCAGACCTGGCTGCCCAGCAGGATCGCGGGCTTCTCGGCGTGGACCAGGAGATCGGCGAGCTTCTCGATGTCGGCCGGGTCGCCGGCCGACCGGGTGGAGGCGCGGTACAGGCCGGCCTCGGGGACCCGTGCCCTGGCCGCCGGGACCTTCGCGTCGAGCACATCGCGCGGGATCTCCAGGAACGAGGGCCCCGGCGCCCCGTGGTAGCACTCCCTGAACGCCATCGACACCATGTCCGCCGCCCGCGCGGTGTCCGGCACGGTGGCCGCGAACTTGGTGATGGGCGTCATCATGTCGACGTGCGGCAGGTCCTGGAGCGATCCCATCTTGTGCTGCGTGTGCGCTCCCTGACCTCCGATCAGGAGCATCGGTGACTCGGCGCGGAAGGCGTTGGCGACACCGGTGACCGCGTCGGTGGTTCCCGGCCCGGCGGTGACGACGGCGCACCCCGGCTTACCGGTGATCCGGGCGTAGCCGTCGGCGGCGTGTGCGGCGACCTGCTCGTGGCGTACGTCGACGACTTCGATGCCCTCGTCGACGCAGCCGTCGTAGATGTCGATGATGTGGCCGCCGCAGAGGGTGTAGATGCGTTCGACCCCCTCCGCCTTGAGTGCCTTGGCGACCAAGTGCCCACCGGAGATGAGGTTCTGGCTGTCCTGGCTGTCCTCGGGCATGGCGATGTCCTGTCCCTTCGTAGGGGAGTGCGGGAGCCGTTCCGCCGCTCTCGCGGTACATTGCATACAGTCGACGAATACTGTATGAAGCTTGTTATCCCGCATCCGGTGGGTGGTGTCCAGGGGGCGTGCGGCACTTTCACAATCGGCACGATCGGGAGTGGCTATGGATCTGTACGAGCACCAGGCAAGGCAACTCTTCGCGGATCACGGCATCGCCGTGCCGGAAGCCGAGGTCGTGGACCATCCGTCCGCCGTCCACGCAGCGGCCGAGCGGCTCGGCGGCCGCGTCGTGGTCAAGGCGCAGGTCAAGGTCGGTGGCCGGGGCAAAGCGGGCGGGGTGAAAATGGCGGCCGACCCGGCCGCCGCCGTGGTCGTCGCACGCGGGATCCTCGGCGCGGACATCAAGGGCCACACGGTCCGCTCCGTGATGCTCGCCCAACCCGTCGACATCCAGGACGAGTTCTACGTCAGCTACGTCCTGGACCGGGCCGCCGGCACCTTCCTCGCCATCGCCTCCGCCGAGGGCGGCATGGACATCGAGGAGGTGGCGGCCACCCGCCCCGAGGCGGTGGCACGCATCCCCGTCGACCCGGCCGAGGGGGTCACCGCCGCCACGGCGGCCCGGATCGCCGAGGCGGCCTCACTCCCCGCCGAGACCGCTCCCGTGCTCCAGGCGCTGTGGCGGGTCCTCACCCAGGAGGACGCCCTGCTGGTCGAGGTCAACCCGCTGGTGCGTACGGCGGACGGCCGGATACTCGCGCTCGACGGCAAGGTCACCCTTGACGACAACGCGGCCTTCAGGCAGCCCCGTCGGGGCTCCGACTCCGCGGACCCGCACGGTGACCCACTGGAGGCGGCGGCTGCCGCCAAGGGGCTGAACTACGTCAGGCTCGACGGTGAGGTCGGCATCATCGGCAACGGCGCGGGGCTCGTCATGTCGACCCTCGACGTGGTCGCCGGCTGCGGAGCCCGCCCCGCCAACTTCCTCGACATCGGGGGCGGAGCGTCCGCACGCGTCATGGCCGACGGTCTCACCGTCATCCTCTCGGACCCCTCGGTGAAGTCCGTCTTCGTCAACGTCTTCGGCGGGATCACGGCGTGCGACGCGGTCGCCGACGGGATCGTGCAGGCGCTGGACTCCGTCCACCTCACCAGACCCCTGGTGGTCCGGCTCGACGGCAACAGCGCGGCGCGGGGCCGCGCGATCCTCGACGAACGTGCGCACCCGATGGTCCAGCAGGTCACGACGATGGACGGCGCAGCCGGCCGGGCAGCCCAACTGGCCCTGGGAGGGCACTGATCATGGCGATCTTCCTCAGCAAGGAGAGCAAGGTACTCGTCCAGGGCATGACCGGCGCCGAGGGCATGAAGCACACCCGGCGCATGCTCGCCGCGGGCACCCAGATCGTCGGCGGTGTCAACCCGCGCAAGGCGGGGCACACCGTGGACCTGGACGACCGCACCGTCCCCGTCTTCGGCTCCGTACAGGACGGCATGGACGCCACCGGCGCCGACGTCACCGTCGTCTTCGTCCCGCCGCCGTTCGCCAGGGCGGCCGTCGTCGAGGCGGCGGACGCGGGCATCGGCCTGGCCGTGGTCATCACGGAGGGCATCCCCGTCCACGACGCGGTGGCCTTCCACGCCCACGCCCGGGCGCGCGGCACCCGCATCCTCGGGCCCAACTGCCCCGGGGTGATCAGCCCCGGGCAGTCCAACGCGGGCATCATCCCGGCCGACATCGCGACGAAGCCCGGCCGCATCGGCCTGGTGTCCAAGTCGGGCACCCTGACCTACCAGCTCATGCACGAACTGCGCGAGACGGGCTTCTCGACGGCCGTGGGCATCGGCGGGGACCCGGTGATCGGCACGACGCACATCGACTGCCTGACGGCCTTCGAGAACGACCCCGACACCGAACTCATCGTCCTGATCGGCGAGATCGGCGGGGACGCGGAGGAACGCGCGGCCGCCCACATAGCCCAGCACATCACGAAACCCGTGGTCGGCTACATCGCGGGATTCACCGCGCCCGAGGGCAAGACCATGGGCCACGCGGGGGCGATCGTCTCGGGTTCGTCGGGCACGGCCGAGGCGAAGAAGAAGGCGTTGGAGGCGGCGGGCGTCGCCGTGGGCGCCACCCCGACGGAGACGGCACGCCTGGCGGAGAACAGGCTGCGCGGCTGAACGCAGCCGCTTCAAGAAGGCCGTCGCCAGACCGCGCGGCATCAGCCGGTCCGGCGAGGTGGTCCCGGCGTGGGAGCGGAGCCGCAGGCGCCGCACCCCGGTGCCCCCTGCCCCGCGCCACCGCCGACCGGTTCCTCCCCGCGACCCCAGCGCCCCGCCTCCCCGAACCACAGTAACCCGCACTCCAGAGCGGGGACCCAGTCATCCCGCACCTCCAGAGCGGGGACCCCAGTCCTCCCGCACCTCCAGAGCGGAGACGCCAGTCACCCCCGCACTCCAGAGCGGGGACCCCAGTCATCCCGCACCTCCAGAGCGGAGACCCCATGACCACGGCACCCACACCGACGTCCACGACCCCGCCCCGCACCCCCGGCCCCGTCCCCCTCGTCCTCAAGCCGGGAACCGCCTGGCAGGACGCCTGGCGCCGCTGTCTCGCCACCGCGCCCGAGGCCTTCCAGGACGACCGCGTACGCAACCTCTGGGCCGCCGCCTGGCACTCCGACGGCCGTAGCCTCCCCGCGACCAGCCCTGTCGACGGCACCCCCGTCAGCGGGCCGCCCCGACTCGACGCCGCCGCCGCCCGGCAGGCGGTGCGTGCCTCCCTCGACGCCCACCGGGCCTGGCGGCACGTCCCGCTGCCCGAGCGCCGCGCCCGGGTGTCGGCGACGCTCGACGCCCTCGCCGAGCACCGCGAGCTCCTCGCCCTGCTCCTGGTCTGGGAGATCGGCAAGCCCTGGCATCTCGCCCAGGCCGATGTGGACCGGGCGATCGACGGCGCCCGCTGGTACGTCGACCACAGCGACCGCCTGCTGGCCGGCCGCACACCGCTCGCCGGTCCCGTCTCCAACATCGCCAGCTGGAACTACCCCATGTCCGTACTGGTCCACGCGATGCTCGTACAGGCCCTCGCCGGCAACGCCGTGATCGCCAAGACGCCCACCGACGGCGGGGTCGCCTGCCTCACCCTGGCCTGCGCGCTCGCCGCCCGCGAGGGCCTGCCGCTCACCCTCCTCAGCGGCAGCGGGAGCGAACTGTCCGAGCCGCTGGTCCGGTCGGCCGAGATCGGCTGTGTCTCGTTCGTCGGCGGGAGGGACACCGGCGCGCGCATCGCGACCGCCGTCGCCGACCTCGGCAAGCGCCACATCCTGGAACAGGAGGGACTCAACACCTGGGGCTTCTGGAACCACACGGACTGGCAGTCCTTCTCCCACGTGGTCCCCAAGCTCTTCGACTACGGCAAGCAACGCTGCACCGCCTACCCCCGCTTCGTCGTCCAGCGCACCCTCTTCGCGGACTTCCTCGCGGCGTACCTGCCCGCCGTGCGCTCCCTGCGCATCGGTCACCCCCTCGCCGTGGAGCACCCCTCCGACCCGCTCCCCGTACTGGACTTCGGCCCGCTGATCAACGCCACCAAGGCCAAGGAACTGCACGACCAGGTCACCGAGGCGATCGACCGCGGGGCCGTGCCCCTCCATCAGGGATCCGCGGCGGACGCCCGCTTCCTCCCCGGTCAGGACACCAGCGCCTATCTCCACCCGGTCACGCTCCTGAACCCACCGCCCTCCTCGCCGCTCCACCACGCGGAACCCTTCGGCCCGGTCGACACGATCGTGCTGGTCGACACCGAGGCCGAACTCCTCGCCGCCATGAACGCGTCCAACGGAGCCCTCGTCGCCACCCTGTCCACCGACGACCCCGCGACCTACGAGCGGCTCGCCCCACAGATCCGCGCCTTCAAGACCGGTCACGGCAAGCCCCGTTCGCGGGGCGACCGCGAAGAGCTCTTCGGAGGCTTCGGAGGGTCCTGGCGCGGCGCGTTCGTCGGCGGCGAACTGCTCGTACGGGCCGTGACCGACGGCCCCGGGGAGGAGAGGCTGCCGGGCAACTTCCCGGACCACCACCTCATGCCGTAGCCGCGGCCGTCAGGCGATTCCCTGCCGGTCCGGGCGCAGTGCGAACGCCCGCCCGGCCGCCTCGGGAACCGTGCGCTCCACCGCCTCGACCAGGAGCGCACGGTGCCTGAGCAGCGGCTTGCCGCGCTCCTCGGAGGCCAGCAGCAAGAGGTCGTCCAGCCCCGCCAGGAACCGTCGCGTCACCTGAGGGCTGGACGCCGCGCACCCCCGGATCTCCTCGAACGCGAGATCGACGAGCTCCGTCCACCCCGGCACCTCCTGGACGAGCCGCACCGCACCCCGCCGGTCCCGGTGGTGCAAGGGGCCGAGCGGAAGATGCACCGCGACGGAGAGGAACTGCACGATGCGGTCCAGGCACTGCACCGCCGTGGTCGGGTCGTTCACGGAGGACGAGAGGGCGCGCAGCGCGATGTCCGACAACTGCCGCAGCCCGAACGCCGGATCCTGGTACAGGCTGCGCTCGACCCCGACCAGCACCGTACGCCGCAGGGTGCCCGGCGGCGGGAGGGGGCCGCCGTGCGCGGTCAGCACCGGGGTACCGGGCACCAGGAAGTCCCCGGCACGAGGCACCAGCCGCAGCACCACCCCGTGCCGTCGCGCGGCTCGCACCAGCCGTGACACCCGCACACTCCGCAGCACCCCGGCCCGCCCCCGGTGCGCCGCCCGCGCCGTCTCCGGGCCGGGCTCCGGCGCCGGGTCCGGCGCCTGGGGCTGACGCTTCAGGGCGTCGAGCGATTCGCGGGTGATGTGGTCGAGGACGGGACCGACCTGCATCAGCCGCAGCGTGGACGAGACGTAGGCGACGAACAGCAGCAGACTCAGGCCCACCAGTCCCAGCGTGAGCAGGCTCTGCAGCAGCGGCACCGATGTCACCCGCCGGGGGTCCGGATCGGTTCCGCCCTCGTACGAGGTCAGCACGAGCAGGGAGAAGGCGAAGGTCGCCAGGAACACCGTCAGGGTGAGCTTGCTGATCCTGCTCCGCACGAAGATGCGGACCACGCGCGGGGTGAGCTGCCCGCTCGCCATCTGCACGGCCACCAGCGAGATGCTGAACACGACGCCGATGAAGGTCATCATCGCCGCGCTCACCGTGGTGACGATCGTCCGCGCGTCCCCGGCGAAGGCCAGCAGGTCCTCGAGCTCCTGGTACGCCCCCTCCTCCCGCAGGAGCGTGACGATCCTGGTGTCCAGCTCGGAGAGTCCCCACCAGATGACGAAGGCGGCCAGCAGTCCCGACACCGGCGTGAACCAGAAGGTGTCCCGCAGCCGCTCCCGGAGCAAGGACAGCGAGGACGCCGATGACGGCGAGGTCGGTGCGGGGGGCCGCCGGCGGGCGTACTCACTCCCGCCGCTCGGGACACTCTTGCCACTCATGCCCGCGAAGGTAGCCCGGCGCGACTGTGCGTACACGGCACGCCACGATATGTGCGCATGTCGGCGTCAGGGGTGTCCGGAAGTGCCCGCACCGCACTGACCACGGGAAACGCAGGTGAGAGGCACCCCGAACCCCTGGTATTGTTTTCTTTGTCGCCACGGGGAACACCCCGGGACGACAGACACCTTGTCCGGGTGGCGGAATGGCAGACGCGCTAGCTTGAGGTGCTAGTGCCCTTTATCGGGCGTGGGGGTTCAAGTCCCCCCTCGGACACCAGCGAAGACCCCAGTTCATCTGGGGTCTTCTTGCGTTCCCGGGGGTGCGGTCGCCGGCGCCGACCGCCTCACCCTCCCGCATCACGATCCGGTCTCGTCCCACCGTCGGGTACTTGTTTTCCTTCGTGTAATCGATTCCAATCTCCCGTGTAATCGATTCCACGCGCTTCCAGCTGGTTTCGAGGCTACGGAAACCACAAGGAGGTGGTCCCGGAAATGGCGAGCATCAAGGATGTCGCGGCCCAGGCAGGAGTCTCTGTCGCCACGGTCTCCCGCGTACTCAACAGCCATCCCTCCGTCAGCCCGGACGCACGCGCCCGCGTCCTCGCCGCAGTCGAAGCCCTCGGCTACCGGCCCAACGCCGTGGCCCGCTCGCTGCGTACCGACCAGACCCGCACGCTCGGCCTCGTCATCAGCGATGTGCTCAACCCCTACTTCACCGCGCTGGCCCGCTCCGTGGAGGAGGAGGCCCGTGCGCTCGGCTACAGCGTGATCATCGGCAACGCCGACGAGAAGCCCGACCAGCAGGACCATCACGTCCGCACGCTCCTGGACCGCAGGATCGACGGGCTCCTGGTCTCGCCGGCCGACGGCGGGTCCCCGCTGCTGCTGGACGTGGCCCGCACCGGCACCCCGATGGTCTTCGTGGACCGCTGGATCCCCGGACTGGACGTCCCCGTCGTACGCGCGGACGGTCACCGGGCCATCCAGGAGCTGGTGGCCCACCTGTACGCCCTCGGCCACCGCAGGCTCGCGATCATCGCCGGTCCCGCCGCCACGACCACGGGCAACGAGCGCGTCGAGGCCTTCCGTGAGGCGATGCGCGCCCACGGCCTCGCGCTCCCCGCCGCCTACATCGGGCAGGGCGACTTCCAGGCCGACAGCGGGCGCCGCGCCACCGAGCACTTCCTGTCGCTCCCCGAACCGCCCGAGATCGTGTTCGCCGCCGACAACCTCATGGCGCTCGGCGCCCTGGACGCCATCCGCGCACGCGGCCTGCGCGTCCCCGAGGACATCGGGATCGCGGCCTTCGACGACATCCCGTGGTTCGTGCACACCGGCCCGCCGATCACCGCGATCGCCCAGCCCACGGGCGACCTCGGCCGTGCAGCCGTGCGCGCCCTGGTCGACATCGTCGAGGGCCGCCCCCCGCAGTCCGTCACCCTGCCCGCCGCCCTCGTCGTACGCAGCTCCTGCGGCGAGCGCACCTCCACCCCGGGAGCAACGAGTGAGTGAATCGGTCGAGTTGCTGCGCATCGAAGGCGTACGCAAGACCTTCCCCGGTGTCGTCGCCCTGGACAGCGTGGACTTCGATCTGCGCAGCGGCGAAGTGCACGTCCTGCTCGGTGAGAACGGTGCAGGCAAGAGCACCCTCATCAAGATGCTCTCCGGCGCCTACCGGCCGGACGCCGGCCGGATCTTCGCCGGCGGCCAGGAGGTGCGCATCCACGGCGCGCAGGACGCCGAGAAGCTCGGGATCGCCACGATCTACCAGGAGTTCAACCTGGTGCCCGATCTGACGGTCGCGGAGAACATCTTCCTCGGCCGCCAGCCCCGCCGCTTCGGCATGATCGACCGGCGGACCATGGAAGCCGACGCCGAGGTGCTCCTGCGCCGCGTGGGCCTGCACGTCTCGCCCCGGGCCAGGGTCCGCGAACTGGGCATCGCCCGGCTTCAGATGGTCGAGATCGCGAAGGCGCTCAGCCTCGACGCACGCGTCCTGATCATGGACGAACCGACCGCCGTCCTCACCTCCGAGGAGGTCGACAAGCTCTTCGGGATCGTGCGCCAACTCCGCGCGGACGGCGTCGGGATCGTCTTCATCACGCACCACCTCGACGAGATCGCCGCCCTCGGCGACCGTGTCACCGTCCTGCGCGACGGCCGGAGCATCGACCAGGTGCCCGCCTCGACCCCCGAGGCGGAACTCGTCCAGCTCATGGTGGGGCGCAGCATCGAGCAGCAGTACCCGCGCGAACGTCCGGAGACCGGCGCCCCGCTGCTCTCCGTCCGTGGACTCACCCGCGACGGGATCTTCCACGACATCAGCTTCGACGTGAAGGCCGGTGAGGTCGTCGGCCTCGCCGGACTCGTCGGAGCGGGGCGCACCGAGGTCGCCCGCGCCGTCTTCGGAGCCGACCCCTACGACACCGGCACCGTCGACGTGAACGGCGAGCGGCTGGGCAAACACGACGTGACCGCCGCCATGGGCGCCGGAATCGGGCTCGTCCCCGAGGACCGCAAGGGGCAGGGCCTCGTGCTCGACGCCTCCGTGCAGGAGAATCTCGGCCTCGTCACCCTCCGCTCGGCGACCCGCAGCGGAATCGTCGACGTCAAGGGGCAGCGCACCGCCGCCGCGCGCATCGCCGAACAGCTCGGCGTACGGATGGCCGGGCTCGGCCAGCACGTCCGCACGCTGTCCGGCGGGAACCAGCAGAAGGTCGTCATCGGCAAGTGGCTCCTGGCCGACACCAGGGTGCTGATCCTCGACGAGCCGACGCGCGGCATCGACGTCGGTGCCAAGGTCGAGATCTACCAGCTCATCAACGAGCTCACGGCCTCCGGGCACGCCGTCCTGATGATCTCCAGCGACCTGCCCGAGGTCCTCGGCATGAGCGACCGGGTCCTGGTCATGGCCCAGGGCCGCATCGCCGGGGAACTCCCCGCACACGAAGCTACCCAGGACGCGGTGATGGCACTCGCCGTCAGCTCCGCTCCTGTCGTCACACCCACCGAGAAGGCAGAGGAGGGCCCCCGTGGCCACTGACACGCATCCGAGCAAGGCGGGCGCGGGCGGCGCCGGACACACCCTTCGCCGCCTCCTGCTCGACAACGGCGCACTCAGCGCCCTGGTCGTCCTCCTGGTGGCGATGTCGCTGCTGTCCGGCGACTTCCTCACCACCCAGAACCTCCTGAACGTCGGCGTCCAGGCGGCGGTCACCGCGATCCTCGCGTTCGGTGTCACCTTCGTCATCGTCTCGGCGGGCATCGACCTGTCGGTCGGCTCGGTCGCCGCGCTCTCCGCCACCGTGCTCGCCTGGTCGGCGACGTCCGCCGGCGTTCCCGTCTGGCTGGCGGTCATCCTGGCCGTCGTCACCGGCATCGCCTGTGGATTCGTCAGCGGCGCCCTCGTCGCCTACGGCAAACTGCCCTCGTTCATCGCGACCCTGGCCATGCTCTCGGTGGCCCGTGGGCTGTCACTCGTCATCTCCCAGGGCCGGCCGATCCCCTTCCCCGACTCCGTCTCCGTGCTCGGCGACACCCTCGGCGGCTGGCTGCCCGTCCCGGTCCTCGTGATGATCGCGATGGGCCTGATAGCGGCCCTCATCCTGGCCCGTACCTACATCGGCCGCTCCATGTACGCGATCGGCGGCAACGAGGAGGCGGCCCGTCTCTCCGGGCTGCGGGTCAAGAAGCAGAAGCTGGCCATCTACGCGCTGTCCGGTCTCTTCGCCGCCGTCGCGGGTATCGTCCTCGCCTCCCGTCTGGTCTCCGCGCAGCCGCAGGCCGCGCAGGGATACGAGCTCGACGCGATCGCCGCGGTCGTCATCGGCGGCGCCAGCCTCGCCGGCGGCGTCGGCAAGGCATCGGGCACCCTGATCGGCGCGCTCATCCTCGCGGTGCTGCGCAACGGCCTCAACCTTCTCTCCGTTTCCGCCTTCTGGCAGCAGGTCGTCATCGGTGTCGTGATCGCCCTCGCCGTGCTGCTCGACACCCTGCGCCGCAAGGCCGGATCGGGCGCCGCGTCGGCGGGCGGCTCGTCCGCGGCCCCCGGTGCACCCGGCAAGGGCCGAAAGGGAGCGATGCAGATCGGCATCGCGGTGGTCTGCCTGGCCGCCGTCATCGCCGCCGTGACCTTCTTCAAGTCCGGTTCCTCCGGTACCACCACCAAGGTGGGCATGTCGCTCTCCACCCTGAACAACCCCTTCTTCGTCCAGATGAAGGAGGGCGCGCAGGAGGAGGCCGAGAAGGCGGGGATCGACCTCACCGTCACCGACGCCCAGAACGACGCCTCGCAGCAGGCCAACCAGCTGGAGAACTTCACCAGTTCCGGGGTGGACTCCGTCATCGTCAACCCGGTGGACTCCGACGCGGTCGGCCCCGGGGTCAGGGGCGCCAACAAGGCGGGCATCCCGGTCGTCGCCGCCGACCGCGGTGTCAACAAGGCCGAGACCGCGACGCTCGTGGCCTCCGACAACGTGGCGGGCGGCAAGCTCGCAGCGAAGACACTCGCCGACCGGCTCGGCGGCAAGGGCAGCATCGTCGTCCTCCAGGGAACCGCGGGTACCTCCGCCAGCCGGGAGCGCGGCGCGGGCTTCGCCGCAGGCATCAAGGCCTACCCGGGCATCAAGGTCGTCGCCACCCAGCCGGCCGACTTCGACCGCACCAAAGGCCTGGACGTCATGACGAACGTCCTCCAGTCCCACCCGGGTATCACCGGTGTCTTCGCCGAGAACGACGAGATGGCGCTCGGCGCCGTGAAGGCACTCGGCAGCAGGGCCGGGAAGTCCGTCGCGGTCGTCGGCTTCGACGGGACCCCGGACGGGCTGACGGCCGTCGAGGCGGGCACGCTGTACGCCTCCGTGGCCCAGCAGCCCGGCGAACTGGGCAGGATCGCCGTGCAGAACGCGGTCCGCGCCGCGGAGGGCAAGAAGATCGGCAGCATGGTGAAGGTGCCGGTCAAGGTCGTCACCCGGCAGAACGTCGCCGACTTCTCCTGATCACGGAAGGCACCCCCACCATGTACGCACACGAGGACTCCGCGCCCCCCGTGTCTCCCCGCCACGACCTCCTGGTCGTCGGCTCGGCCAACGCCGACCTGGTCATCGGCGTCGACCGCCGCCCCGGGCCGGGGGAGACGGTGCTCGGCTCCGACCTCGTCGTCCACCCCGGCGGCAAGGGCGCCAACCAGGCGGTCGCCGCCGCCCGCCTCGGCGCCCGAACGGCGCTGCTGGCCCGGGTCGGCGACGACGCCCACGGGCGGCTGCTGCGCGACTCGCAGCGGGAGGCGGGCGTCGACACCGGCGGAGTCCTCGTGGGCGGGGCGCCCACCGGCGTCGCGCTCATCACCGTCGACCCCTCGGGGGACAACAGCATCGTCGTCTCGCCCGGCGCCAACGCCCGGCTGACCCCCGAGGACATCGAGGCGGCGGGGGCACTCCTCGCGGCGGCACGCGTCGTCTCCGTACAGCTGGAGATCCCGCTGGACACCGTCGCCGCGACGGCCCGTGCCCTGCGCCCGGGCGCCCGGCTGGTCCTCAACCCCTCACCGCCCGCACCGCTCCCCGACGAGGTACTGGCCGCCTGCGATCCGCTGGTCGTCAACGAGCACGAGGCTCGCTACATCCTCGGGGAGAGCGCGGGCAGCACCCCGGAGGCCTGGGCCCGAGGGCTCACCGCCCTCGGGCCCCGTTCGGTCGTGATCACGCTGGGCGCCGAAGGGGCCCTGGTCTCCGACACCCGGGGCGCCGCCGCCGTACACGTGCCGAGCCCACGGGTCGACGCCGTGGACACGACGGGCGCGGGCGACGCGTTCACCGCGGCGCTCGCCTGGCGGCTCGGCCTCGGTGAGGACCTCGCCGAGGCGGCGGCCTTCGCCGTGCGCGTCGGCGCGGCAGCCGTCACCAAGGAGGGTGCGCAGGCGTCCTTCCCGACCGCGGAAGAGGTCGCGGCGCTGTGAAGAAGGCAGGCATCCTCAACCGTCATCTCGCCGGAGCGATGGCCGAACTGGGCCACGGCGACGGCGTCCTGGTCTGCGACGCCGGCATGCCGATCCCCCCGGGGCCCCGCGTCGTCGACCTGGCGTTCCGCGCGGGCGTCCCGTCGTTCGCCGAGGTCCTGGACGGACTGCTGGCCGAACTGGTCGTGGAAGGGGCCACCGCGGCCGAAGAGACACGGCGGACCAACCCGGAAGCCGCCCGCCTCCTGGCCTCCCGCTTCCCGGACCTCACGCTCGTGCCCCATGAGCGGCTGAAGGAACTCACCTCGTCCGCCCGGCTGGTGGTGCGGACGGGAGAGGCGCGCCCCCACGCGAACGTGCTGCTCAGGTGCGGCGTGTTCTTCTGACCGCGCCCGGCCGCCGTCACCCGCGGCGGCCGGGACCCGGCTCCCTGGCGTCGTAGTCCGTCCTGGCCCGGTCGACCTCGGGCAGCCGGTCGGCGGCCCACTCGGCGAGCGTCGCGAACAACGGTGCCAGGCTGCCGCCCAGTTCGGTGATCTCGTACTCCACCCGAGGCGGGACCTCGGCGTGGTACGTGCGCAGGACGAGCCCGTCGCGCTCCTCCTGGGCACTCCGTTGCCCGAGGAGCAGCTTCCGGCCCCTGACGTCGAAAAGCTCCTCGGCCGCCCGGCCCGTACGTTCGCGACGTGGGCGCGGCGCAACGCCGCCGCTTTCGCGTGAGCCGGGAGACGGTCCTGCCCTACGGCTTCAGCACCTCCCGGAAGGTGTACACGCCCGACGGCTCCATCCGGACCAGCGCCATCGGCTTCCCGTCCGGATTGCCGTCGGACGCGAAGGAGATGGGGCCGCTCAGGCCCGACACGGCCTCCCGCCCGCTGAGCTGGAGCAGCATCTGGAGCGTGGCGCCCGTGTTGACCTGCCCCTTGCCGTCCGGGCCCGCCGCGTTGCGTACGGCCACCCCGAGGGTCCAGAGCGCGTCGTGGCCCAGGATGATCTGGCCGTCCTGGAGTACCTGCATCGTGGTGTCGGAGGCTCCGCCGAACTCCGTCCTGTACAGGGAGAGGAAGTCCGGCAGCGGGTTGTTCGGCGCGGCGTAGACCTTGCCCGCGAGGGCGGGGTGCCCGAGCGAGGTGTAGAGGACGGTCACCCTGCTGTCCGTCCACTCCGTACGGAACTTCTCGCGCCTGGCCTCGCTCTCCAGCGAACCGTAGTACGTGCCGACCGCGTCGTCCCCGGTGACCAGAGTGACCGGGCACCGGCGGTCGGGTGCGGACATGGAGTAGATGAAGTTGCGGACGTTCACGCCGCGCCCGGCGAAGAACACCGCGTCCGGCCTCAGGTCACACACCTTGTCGGCGACGGACGAGAAGGCGTTGGACACGCCATCCACCCCGGAGAGGAACTCCAGCGGAGTGCCCTCGGTCCTCAGCCCCCGCTCGGCCGCCGCCGAGGCGAAGGCCGTCGACATCGAGGTGTTGTAGATGTCGTCCTCGTTGCGGTCGCGGATGACCGCGACCTTGAAGCCGGGATCCGCCTCCTGCCGCTTCCTGAGGTAGTTGACGGCGGCCCTGGCCTGGTCGCGGTTGGGTGCCGAGGTGCGGAAGAAGCCGGGACGGGCCGCGTCGGAGAGGCCGTCGGCGGTCACCGTCGCCCCCATCATGGGGATGCCCGCGTCACGCAGGGCGTCCACCGCGTTCCTCGTGCCGCCCCGGCTCTGGCCGAAGCCGGCGACGGCGACCAGGCGGTTGTCGTCCTTCGACAGGGCGACGAGGTCGTCGGTGAGGGTGCGCCACTGCTCGGAGCGCAGCCCGAGATTGCCGACGAGCAGACGGATCTGCGGAAGGTCGCCACGGCCGGCCCCCAGGTCGGGGTCGTTGAGCTCCCGCTGCGCGAGATAGGCGCCGATCAGCTCTCCGCGCAGCCCGTACTTGGCCTCCTCCTCGCCCTTGACCGTGGTCAGCGGCTCGACGTACGCGATCGAGACGTACTCGCTGCCGGACTTCTCGACCCGTTCGTTCTCCGCCTCGATCTTGTCCATGACCTCGGTCAGGGACGGGTCGAAGGCGAACGAGCCGTCACTGACGCCGATGCACTCCTCGCGGACGCCCTTCTTGAGGATGCCCGGAGCACACTCCACCTTGTTGTGCTGCCAGGCCTGATACGCCTCCACGCCGCCCCACACCGCGGCGGCCAGCACGACCACGCCGGCGACGACCCACGGCGCCTTCGGCCGGGGCGGACGCGGAGGGACGAACGTCTCGTCGTCGTCGAGGGCTACCACCACGGCTTCCTCTCGTAGCGCTGGGCCATACGCAGCAGCACATGGCGGTCGTGTTCGTCACCGATGGGCCTGCGGAGCGTCAGGAACTCCTCGACGATGTCGGGATACAGCTCCGCGTACGGGTCACCCAGCGGGTCTCCGTAGGGCTGCGCGGCCCCGTCGGGCCGGGGGTGCGGGGTGATCCACCCGGCCGCCAGCAGCCGGGTGATGGCCCGACGGGTGGCGTCGCCCCCGGCGACCCCGACCAGGCGTTCGTACCGGTCACGGGCCGCTTCCGGCAGCGCCCCGTCCCAGCGGCACGGCGCCCGCTGGAGCCAGGCCAGGTCCGCGCACCACTCGTCCGCGCCCGCCTCGTCGAAGCGGTCCCGCAGATAGTCGACGGCGGAACCCAGGTCGTCCAGGGCCAGATCGTGGTACGCCACCGCCCGCAGGTCGCCCCGGCCGACGGCTGCCGTCCGCAGCGCCCGGTGCGCCCCGTCCCAGGAGCCGGGGCCGCCGTCGTCCGGGGCTCCGTCGAGGCGCCGCAGCAGCAGGAAGCGCGTGAGCCGGTGCAGGGCGGGGAGCCCGCCGTCCGGCTCCGGCACGGTGCGCAGGTCGTCCGCGCAGTAGCCGACGAACTCGCGGAGCACCGGCTCCTGCCCCTCCCAGAGCGACTCGCACGTCTCCGCCCGGCCCAGGGTGACGCCGGCGGCGGCCCTGGGCATCAGCCGGGCCAGCTGCGAGGAGCAGTCCTTCAGCAGCAGGTCCAGCAGTTCCGGTGCCGCGGACAGGGAGGGCACGGGCAGGACGCTGCCGTCGGCCGGAGCGAGGCACCGGCGCACGCGGTCGTCCCAGGGCAGGCCTGCGGGCATGCGCCGGAGATTGTCGAGTACGGCTGCCGTGCCCGCGGGATGGCCCCGGGTGATCTCGTACACGATCCAGCCGAGCCACTGCACCGCGTTGTCCGTACGCGGCAGCACGGAGCCGGCCGGGAGCGTGTCCAGCACGGCCGCGGCGTGCGCCTCGACCTCACGGCGGCTGAGATCGCGCAACTGCCCCGCGGAGACCAGCGGTCCGGCGGACAGCGGCCGGAAGTGGGCCGGCTGCGGCCAGCTCTCCCGGTAGTCGGGGCGGCGCCCGCTGCCGGTCTCCGCGCGGACGAGCGTCTCGGGGCGCCTGCGGGCCGTCGTCACGACGAGGAGCGGATCCGGGCGCCCCGAACGCTCCCGTGACTCCAGCAGCAGCGTCAGGAAGGCCTCGCCGACCGCCGAGTCGACGTTGTCCAGCAGGGCGAGGCAGTGCGTGGTCCGCAGCCGGTCGGCGCGGCCCGAGGCGTACGCGCCGCGCAGGTCGGCCAGGAAGGAGTCGAGCAGCACCCGTTCGGCCTCGGCCCGCTGGGCAGGGTAGCCGTGGTACAGCCGGTTCACGCCGACGAGGAAGTCCGCCGTCGCCCCGCGCCCCGGCCCCGAAGCGGACGTGTCGGCCAGACGCCGGCGCAGCCGCACCCCCAGGCGCATGCGTATCCCGCCCTGGACGAGCGGCATCACGACCGAACTCCAGCCGGGCAGTCCGATTCCGGCAAGCTGGGCGACCCCGTCCACAATGCCTTGCAGTTCCTCGTACGAATGCTCCCGCGCACGCCCCGCCCGCAGCGCTTCCGCCATCTCGCGGACCGCCTGCTCCCGGCTGCGCGCGTCCACGGCCGTGCCGACGGCGGCGATCAGCGAGCCCAGGGCGGGAAAGCCCAGTTGGGGAATGCCGTCGTGCCGCGCGCCGAGCTGGAAGGCCAGCTCGATCAGCACGTCGATGGGCGTCCCGCCCCGCTCGCCGACGGATTCCAGGTCGACGCTCGCCAGCGGCACCCGCTGGGCCCACTGGCGCAGATGCCCGGTGAGCGCGGTCTTGCCGCTGCCCCGAGGGCCCAGCAGCATCAGCGTGGGCAGCGGGCGCAACGGCCCCTGCTGTCTGCTGAGGATCTCGGCCACGCGCCGGCGCACGGCGATGTCCCGTTCCGATCTTCCGGCTCTGTCGTCGGCCATCCAGCTCCCCCCGCCGACTGAACGATTCCCCGTTCCGAAACTCTCGAACTCACGTGTCACAGAACGTTATTCGCTCCGGCGTGCCGACGTGGTCCCTGTCGTTGGAGGCGCCCCCTGTGCGCCCCACGTGCGCCCCGAACGCGCCCCTTCGGCCGGTGTGCACTGCTACGCTCCGACGGTGACTGCCGGGTCGGCCATGGGCCACGTACGAGTGAGGCGCCCGGCTGACGCATGAGTGCGTGGCGGGCCAGAGCCCCGCCCGCCCTGTCGTGCACCTCCCGCAGGCGCCCCCGTAGGGCGCCCCGTCCCAGCGGAACCCACGACACGGAGATACGTCAGTCATGCCGCACACACAGCACCCGGACGTGCAGGAGACCCCGCAAGGGGTCGAGGCCGTCCAACTGGACCACCACGCCGTCTACGCCGGCGACCGCAGCCTGTCCGCGGAGTTCATCGCCACCGTCCTGGGCCTGGAGGTGGGCCCGCCGTTCGGGCCGTTCCTGCCGGTCGACCTCGGGAACGGCGTGACCCTGGACTACTACGAGCTGCGGGACGAGCCCGTGCAGCCGCAGCACTACGCCTTCCTCGTCCCCGACGCGCAGTTCGACACCATGATCGCCAGGCTTGTCGCTCTGGGGGTCACCTACTACGCGGATCCCCGGCACGGCGAACCGGGGCGGATCAACCGGCTCTTCGGGGGCCGGGGGGCCTACTTCAAGGACCCCGACGGCCACAACATGGAGATCATGACGCGGCCGTACGCCCGGCCTCGCTGAGCGCCTCGCCTCAGCCCCGAGAGGGCGAATCCTCGGCGAGGCCGTCCGTCAAGCCGTCCACCAGTGCGGCCAGCGCCGAGGCGAGCGCGTCGAGCCCCGGCCCCGCGGGGCCGCCGGGCTCGGTCATGTAGAGGTCGCGCCGGATCTCGATCATCAGCGCGCTGACCCGCCTGTCCTTGCCGTAGTGCTTCAACGGCACGTACGTACCGGGGAACGGGCTGTTCAGCCCCGTGCCACCGAATCCGGCGAACGCCGCCTCCGCCCGGGCCACGAGCCCGGGCGGGGTGTGGAAGCCGTCGGTGCCGAGGCAGACCGGCGGACGAGGCCCGGTGCCGTGCAGTTCGTACGGGAGCGCTGCGGCCGGGTACGAGTGGACGTCGATGACGACCGCCCGCCCGGTGGCGGCCAGCCGTTCGTCGACCGCCGTGGTCATCGCCCGGGCGTACGGGTGGAAGTAGCGGTCGAGCAGCGGCCCGGGGTCCTCCCCGGGTGCGCGGAGCGGCTCGCGGTGGGTGGTGCGGGTGTACACCGCGCCCATACCCACCGCCAGCATCTCCTCCCGGTCGTCGGGAAACCGTTCGGGATCGACGACCAGCCGCGACAGTCCGTTGACGAACCGCCATGGAGTCACCGTCGCCGCCTCACAGGCCCTCGCGGCCAGTTCGGCGGTGTGGGCGTCGGTGATGTGGTCGAGCTCGATCGCGAGCGCGGCGTCGTCGAGCACGAGGGTGTCGCGCACCTGTTCCGGGACGACCCGGGAGGAGTGGGGAACATGCAGCAGCACCGGCGACTCGGCTGCGCCGGGCACCAGCTGGAACGGGCGGGGCCGGGAAAGAAGGGGGTCGGGGCTCATGCGGCAGTCCTCGTACGTGCGCCGGGGCGGAAGGGGATCTGGTGTTCGCCGGCCACGCTCAGCCGACCGCGCCCAGGCCGCCCGAGGCGAGCCGGTCGTTGAGGTCATGGGCCAGGGAGGAGCCGAGAGACCGGGCCCTGGACAGATGACGCTCGAACGAAGTGATCCGGCGGAACGTTTCGCTGTACGGCACCTGGTCCTCCAGCGGGAGCTGGAGGACGGAAAGACGCCGCACGTCCACACGGGCGGAACTCGACGCGTGGGTCCCGGCATGGCGGCCGTTCGCCGGGGCCCGGAGGCAGCCGGCAAGAAAGTGGGCGTCCAGCTTTCCGGGCTCCACGCGCAGGGCGAAGAGCTGGGCCCCCAGGGCGACCGGCGGCCCCTGATGCACCCAGGCGTCGAACGCCCTGACCACACCCGCCACGATCACGTCGCCCTCCTCGGCGACCGCCGGATGGGCGTCGCGGGACAGCCAGGCGCTGGGCGAACCGTCCAGCAGGAGGTCGGGCACGGTGAGGAGCGGAACCGACTCCTCCCGGGGGTCCCGGAAGACTTCCTCCGACTCCGTGGGATGCGCACCCGGTCGCAAGCTGACGGCACCCGCCCTGACCAGCTCGCCGACCGTCACCGTGGAGTGGCGGCGTCCCTGGGCGGGACTCGCGGCGTCCAGCGGGGCGAGAGCCGCGCCCAGTTCACGCAGTGACGAGAAGACGCCGTCCAGTTCGTTCCAGCGCGCGGCCGACTCCCTCCCGAGGACCTCGGGACTCGCGGCCACGTACCGGCCGGGCGTCACATCGACGTCGTCGTCCAGCAGGTCCAGCAGCGGAACACGGACCGCTCCGTGCGGGAGAGCGGCTTCCGGCCGGTCCAGGCCCTCCAGCGCGGACAGCGTCAGGTCCTCGGTCGCCTTCCAGTCCGGCCCCCGGCCGCCGGGCCGCGCGTGCCGCGAACCGTCGACCAGCAGGACGTCGGCGGCGCCACGGCCCTTGCCGGCCTCCGGCGCACGCAGAACCCAGAGCTGCAGCGACACGCTGTGGGGCTGCGCACAGCCCTGCGGCAGAGCCACCACGGCGCGCAGAAGGCCGTTACGGAGCAGGGAACCGCGGATGCGCCGGCCCGCACGCCGCGAGGCCACGGCGGGCGGAAGGACCACGACGGCGGCGCCGCCCGGCCGCAGCCGGGCCAGCAGGTGCTGCACCCACGCGAGTTCGGGTTCCGTCCGGGGCGGGAGCCCGTGCACCCACCGGGGGTCGGTCGCCAGCTCCTCGTAACCCCAGTCGCGCTCGTTGAACGGGGGGTTGCACAGAGCGATGTCGGCTCTCAGGTCCGCATACGGGTCGGCGCGCAGCGAGTCGCCGGTCGCGATGTCCGCCCGTACGTCCCGGTCGTCCCCGGTGAACGCCAGGCGCGCACCGCCCAGCGCCGCCAGTGTCGCGTCGGCCTCGCAGCCCAGAAACTCGTACCGTCCGCCGCCCCCCGCCGACGCGGCTGCCGAGAGGAGACGCGCCGAGCCGCACGCGGGGTCGAAGACCGTCAGGGCGTCGTCCTGTCCCGTCGCCGCGCGGGCTCGCAACGCGATACGCGCCATCAGCGAGGCGAGCCGGGGCGGAGTCGCACTGATCTGGCGCACATGGGCGTCGAGCCAGCGCTGCAGCAGGAAGTCGAAGGTCTCGAAGGCACCTTCACGTCTGCCGATCTCCGCCGTCTCGGCCACCAGGGCACGGGCCTGCGCGGAGAGGAGCGGAGCGCCGGGCCGCTGAGCCGCACCGCGCATACGGTGCCCCGCCTCGGCGATGGCCAGGCCCGACTCGTCCCGGCCGGCCAGCGTCTCGAACCGTGGCCACAGCAGCTCGCGCCCCCCGGCCTCCTTCAGCTTGCCGTTCTCCCTGAGCCACTGCTCCACCTCGGCCAGGGCGAACTGCGGTTTGACGTCGCTGCCGCCTACCCGGGCGGGGAAGGAGTCGTGACGCCGCCGCCAGTTGCTCACCGCCGCCCGGCCGACTCCGGCGATCCGTGCGATCTCGGCCAGACTGACCGGCACGGGGTCGGGGGGCGTCATCGGAATCTCCACGGTGCTGGAAGGCATGACAAGGAAAGCCACTCTGGGTGGCACGCTACTACGCCGTTGACTTGGTTCACAGTGCGATGTGGGCGTGCGCGGCAGATCGAGGGGTGCCCGGAGGGGCTCCGGGCGCCCTCCGGCTCTTCCCCGGGCGGCAGTTCCGTCGTGCTGTCGAGGCCCCGTACCTAGCGGACGGCCGACGTCACGAACGCCTCCCACCCACCGTGCCCGACCCGCAGCACCGGACCGTCGCCGCCGGCCTTCGAGTCCCGCACGAACACGGCGCCGGGGCCGGCCGCGACCTCCACGCAGTCGCCGCCGTCCGATCCGCTGTAGCTGCTCTTGCACCAGTGCAACGTGTCCTGGTCCAGGCTTGTCTGCTCCACGCTCATGTCTCTCCCACCAGCCGTTCGATGAGCCGCGCAGACTCCTCGACGTTCAGGGCCTGCGATCGCAGCTTGCCATATCGCAGTCCGAAGGAGCTGACGTCGCCAGGATCGTGGACGACGCACCCGACGCCCTGTGACTCGAAGTATCCGAGCTGCCTGAGATCTTTCGATTCAGCGACGACGAACGGCCCGTTCTTGCCCGGGTGAAACCCGCGACCGGCCGGCATGATCTGAACTGCCACGTTCCGCATGGCACTCGCTTCGAGGAGTCGCAGCCACTGCGCCCGCATCACGTCCGGCCCGCCCACGGGGTCACGCAACGCCTCTTCGCTCACGATGAACGACAGCTCCGCCAACGGCACCCGCGTCAGCAGCTTCTGCCTGCTCAGCCGTGCCTCCGTGTGCTGGTCGACGGTCTCCTCGCTCAGCGGTGGGCAGTGGCCCGCGAACACCGCCCGCGCGTACGCCTCCGTCTGCAACAGGCCCGGCACCAGCAGAGGATCGTACGAGAAGCGGCTCACCACCTCGGCCTCGATGAGCGCGAAGTTGCGGAAGAACTGTGGCAGCTTCGCCCGGTCCACGTCGTCCTGGAGCACAGCCAGGACCCCTGCCGCGTCCAGCACCCGGTCGGCCGCCTCGGTGAAAGCCTCCTTCGCTGGGCGTCGGCCCTGCTCGACGGAGGCGACCTGTTCCAGCGAGTAGCCGATGGCCTCCCCGAGACTCTGCTGGTTCAACCCGGCCCGCCGGCGCAGGTGCTGGAGGAGTTTGCCGTACGCCACCCACACGCCGGGCAGATCACCGTCCTCCTTGGCCCTCGCCTTGGTCGCGCGCCCGTTCCCGGGGTCCCGCATAGCCGCCACGCCCCTCTCCGCCACCGCTCCTCCTCCACACGCCCCGCACCGATTCCCGATTCGCCGCTTCGGGGTGAGGTTCAACGGGAGGGTCGTTTCCCGGGACACGGCTGCCACTCGTACAGCCCCCGTACAAGGCCCGTACAAAGCGGTCGGAGTGTGGAGGGCATCAGCCGTACCGCGCCTCGTCGTACGGGCACCGTGCCTGGTGGGGGCGGTGCGCGCCTCCCACGATGGCACCCGTGAAGCAACAGCGAGACAGACGCGAGAGCTCATTGCCCGACGCCTGGTTCAGCCTCCGGCTCAGCAGCACACCACGAGGTGCGCGGCTCGCGCGGACGCTGGCCGTGCAGCAGCTGGCCGAATGGTGCGGCGTCGCCTACGACACGGACGCGGTACGGGCGGTCGCCCTCGTCACGGCGGAGCTCGCGTCCAACGCGATCACGCACGGCCGCCTGCCGGGGCGCGACTTCCGCATGACGCTGCGGCTCCTCGAGCGAAGCGTCCGCATCGAGGTCACGGACACGCGTCCAGAACGCCTGCCACCCACTGCACCTGCCGCACCACGGTGTACGGAGGCCGATGCGGGACGAGGGCTGCTGCTCGTCGAGGCGTATGCGGACCGCTGGGGCTGCTCCGCTCCCGACGCCTGGACGAAGACCGTCTGGGCGGAGGTGCTGCTGAGCTGAGATCCACCACTCGTGCGCGGCGGGCGACAGCGGGGTGGCGCGAGGGAGGGGCATGCACGGCCGCGCGGGCCGACGGGTCGTCTCCGACCGGCCGGCCCGCGCGTACAGGGTGAATCAGCCGGCCCAGACCTCGGCGTCGTCGGCCGGAACGGTGGTGGCGAGCTTGAGCTCCTTGCGCGCACCGACCGTCTTGTTCGGGTCGATGCCGGTGAAGGCCACGTCGTACGCGATGTAGAAGGCGTCCGTGTCAGCGGCCGATGCGGCGTCCTTCCACGAACCGGCGGTCTTCTCCAGCTGCTCGGTGAGCTTGACGGTCTCCGGCTGGACGATGCCCTTCAGGTTCGCGAGGTGGGCGTCGAGCGCCGTGGAGACGGCCTTGGCCTGCTTCTTGTACCCGTCCAGGTCGTCCTCGATCTGCTCCGCCTCCGGCTGGTTCGCCCACAGCGCTTCGTAGACGGCGTTCGCGCCCTTCAGGTACGCGAGCTGGTCCGCGTTCAGGGACTCGTTCTTCAGGGAGTCGGTGAACGTGCCGGTCTCCTTCGCGTACGTGCAGCTCACGGACCGGTCGCCGGTCGCCCAGCTCTCGGCCGTCGGGTAGTAGTAGAAGAGCTCGACACCCTCCGGAACCGCCCAGGTGTCGGAGATGAACTTCAGCGACTCGGCCGGGCACCGCTCGTCGGCGATCTTCGACGCGCCCTCGTCGCCCGGGTACTTCGACTCGCCCTCGATCGAGAACTCGCCGACGACCTGGCCCTCGTGGGCTTCCTTGCAGGGAACGATCTCGACGCTGAACTCCTCGCTCTCGGTCGCCCCGCTGTTCGGGTTGTAGCAGTCGCCGGGCGTGAGCGAGAAGACCGAGCGCTGACGGACGACCTTCTTGGCGCCGGCAGTGGCGCTGTCGATGGCGTCGGAGCAGCCCACCGCACCGATGGCGAGAAGGGCTACGGCGGCGGATATGCCGCGTGCGGAGCGAGACGTGACACCGAGAAACATGGCTGGGGCATCCTCAAACAACGGAAGATCTGTGAACAGGTGTGCGCATCGTATGGCATGGATGCGACGTTGCTGTGTTCAGGTCATGTCCGGAGGTCAGTGCGGGGATGTGCGCCAGTTCCTCGGCACCGGCGCTGACCAGCCAGAAGGTGGATGAGGTCTGGCGTGAAAAATTCTTGTGAACTCAGTCAATGACTGACATCCTTGGGTGAGTGACGGCGTCGGGGGGCGCGTAGTTCGTGACGGCCTCCCTGGGGGGAGGGTGTTCCGCATGGTTGCTTCGCGTCGCTGTTCGGCGCAGGCGGAGTCGAGAGGGCTCGGCCACCACCCTCCAACTCGGCGCGTACGCCATTCTTCTGACAGGCCTTCGACGAGCTGGGCGCGTACGCCCGCTGCGGCGTCGGGCCGGACCACGCCACCGGGGAGGGACAGCCGATGAGGACTGCCGCACGCAACCGGATCATCGCCGACGAGCAGAGGGCCGTCGACCGGGCCTACGACTGCTACACCGCACGCCTCGCCGAGATGACCGGTGCGGCGGCAGCCGGTGCGTCGGCCAGCGGCAAGGACGGCATCGCCAACAAGCTCGACACGGAGAAGAAGGCCGAGGCCTACGGCGGACTCGGCGACGAAGCCCTCGTCTTCGCCCGTGTCGACGCCCCGGAGGACCCGGGCGGAGCGCCCCGGCCCTGGTACGTGGGGCGGCGCCCCGTCTCCGACGTCGAGACCCGCGACACCGTGGTCGTGGTGTGGACCAGCCCGCTGGCCACGAAGTGGTTCGAGGCGCAGCCGCACACACCGGGCGACATCGTGCTGCGCAGACAACTGCGGTGTGTCCGGCAGATCGTCGACGACTACTTCGACGAGATCGCGCCGCCGGTGGCCGCAACCGCCGACGGCCCGGCGCTCGAAGCCGTCCCCGTACCCAGGCCGGCGGGAGACGACGCGATCACCTCGCATCCCGCTCCGGCCGGGGCGGACACGGTCGCGGCTCCCACCGCCCCCGGGGCGGACACGGACGCGGATCCCGCCGCCCCGGGGGCGGTCCGGCCCGAGCCCTCCGAGACCGGGGAGACCTCCCGGCCCTACACACCGGCCGATCTCGCCCGGCGCCGGCGCCGCAAGCCCTTCCAGCCGGACGACTTCCTGCTGAGGGAACTCCAGCGCTCCCGCGGCGGACGCATGCGCGACATCGTGGAGACGATCCGCCGTGACCAGATGGACCTGGTCACGGGTTCCCCCTCCGACATCCTCGTCGTGCAGGGCGGCCCGGGCACGGGCAAGTCGGCCGTCGGTCTGCACCGCGTGACCTGGCTCGTCAACAACGAGCACTTCAAGGCGCAGGACATCCTCGTCATCGGCCCGCACCAGCGGTTCCTCGACTACGTCGGGCAGGTGCTGCCCACCCTCGGAACCCGGGACGTCAACGCCGTACAACTGTCGCGCCTCTGGGACGGGGACGTCCTCGGCACCGACACACCCCAGGCCCGGCTCGCGAAGTCCGACGAGCGCATGGCCGCCGTGCTGCGCAACCGCGTGGAGCACGAATGCCGTCCCGAAGCCCTCGACAACCTGCTCACCGCACCCTCCTTCGCGGGCGACGAACCGGCCTTCACCGTCACCGCGGGCAGCACGACCCTGCGCGTGCCCCGCTCGGAGATCCACACCCTCCTCGACGAGGTGCGCGGAGGCGAAGGGGCCTACCGCGAGCGCCGTGACCGCTTCCGCGCCCTTCTCGTCGACCGTCTCCTGCGGGAACTCGCGGCTCTGGCCCCGCGGCGCGGGGCGGACGGCACGATCCGCCGCAGCCTGGAGCGCAACCGCCAGGTGGAGCGCCTCCTCGACCGCACCTGGCCCTCGCCGGGCGCGCGCGAAAGCCTGCGCAGCCTCTACGACTCGGCCGAGCTCCTGCGCGCCTGCGCCGACGGTGTGCTCGACGAGGAGGAGCAGTCCGCGCTGCTGCGCACGCGGTCCGACAAGGCCGAGGACGAGCCCTGGACCCTGGACGACCGGGTCTGCCTGGAGGAGCTCCGCCACCTCATCGCCGGGGAGACACCCAGGCGGTACGGCCACATCGTCGCCGACGAGGCGCAGGACCTCACCCCCATGCAGGCCCGCGCCCTGCGCCGACGCGTCGCGCGGGGCGGCTCCATGACGGTCCTCGGCGACCTCGCCCAGGCCACCGGCCCGTATCCGTACGCGGCGTGGGACCGGCTGGGCGCCCTCCTCTCCGACCACGGGGACTGGCGCGTCGCGGAGCTGACCACGAGCTACCGGGTGCCCGCCGAGATCATGGAGTTCGTCGCTCCGCTGGCCCGCGCGGTGGCCCCCTCGCTGCCCTATCCGCAGGCCGTGCGCGAGGCAGGGCCCGGTGCCGTGCGGACCGTGGAGACCGAGCCGTGGAAGCTGCTCGGGGAAACCGCGGCCCGTGCCGTGCGGCTCGTCGGCACCGACGACGGCCGCACCCTGCGGTCCGTCGCCGTCATCGTTCCGGACGACTCCGGCTGGCTCGACGAGATCAGCCGCCGGCTCGACGAGGCCGACGGCATCACACCGCAGGAGCGAGAAGCCGTGTCCGTGCTGGCAGCAGGGCAGGCCAAGGGCATGGAGTACGACCACGTCCTCGTCGTGGAGCCCGCCACCATCGCCGACCGGGGCCCCTCCGGCCTGCGCCAGCTCTACATCGCGCTGACCCGCAGCACCCAGAGCCTGACCGTCCTGCACACCGCGCCCCTCCCGGAGGCCCTGACGCACACCACCACCGACGCCCCTCTGCCGCCGGCGCAGGCGGCCGGGCACGCGGCAGCACCGCTCGTGGAGGAGGACGTGCCGGAGATCGGTACGGACATCAGGATCCGGGTGATCGGCCACACCACAGGGGGCAACTACCGTGTCGAAGCCGTCGAACCCGCCACGACCCGCCCGCTGCTCATGGCCGTACGCCACGGCTCCACGCCCCCGGCTGCCGGGACCGAGCTGAACGCCTGGGTCCTGCGCCACGCCTCCAGCGTCAGCTTCGTCACGGTCGACGAACGCGGGCGCCGCCCCATCTCACCCGCGATGGCCAGGCGTTACGCGGACGCGCTCGGCGTCGTCGGGGAACTGGCCGCCGGACGCGCCCCGGACGACGCCCGGGCCCGGCTGTCCGAGCTCAAGGGCATGGCCAACCGCTGCCTGCGCCTCGACCAGCAGGACTGGCTGGACGTCTGGCGAGTCCTCGGGTCACCCGACCGGGCCCGGCTGACCGCCCTGCGGGACCTGGCGACCGACACCAACCGGTCCGCGGCCTCCGGCGCCGTGGACCCGGCCCGCTTCAAGGCCGCGCTGGAGCGCAGCGGCTGGGAGGCGGATCTGGCCGAGGCCCTGCGCACGATCGAGCGGCGCATCGCCGCAGCACCGGAGGACGAGCGGGACCGTGCCGCTCCTGAGCCCCCGCCCGCCCCTGCCCCCCTGCCGGCCGCACGGCCCGCGGAACACGCGGCGCCCGCGCCGCACGAGCCGAAGGAAGCCGAACCCGTGACCACCACCGCTGTCCCCGACGCACCGGAAGCGACGGACGCGAGCACGCACCTCCTGCGCCTCCTGCGGGAGTCGGCCGCTTCGGACCGCACGTGCAAGACGCACGAGGCCGTGCGCTTCGAGCTGATGGCCGCGCTCCTGCGCGCGGACCGGCAGCCCTCGCCGGAATCCCCGGTCGTCGACGTCGCGTGCGTCACGGAGCAGGGGCACCTCCTGTACGAGGTGCTCGGAGCCGGACTCTCGGCGTATGCCGACCTCCGCTCGGGCGCGGCCCGCCTCCACGAGATCAACCACACCCTGCCCAAACCCGCCGACCGGCTCTGTCTCGTCCTCGCCGGCCCGCCGGCCGACGACTGGGCGGCCGACACCGTGCACGACGTCTTCGGCGTCCATGTGCTGTGGCGCACCCCGACCGGCTGGGCCGGGCGGGGAGCCGAAGCCGCCCTGGGCGCGGGACACGTGTGAGGAGGTGGACATGAGAACCCTTCAGACCGTGGCGCTCCTCGCGTCGGCCCTGGGAGCCGCCCTGATGGCCGGGCTGTTCTGCGCGTTCGCCTACGCCGTCATGCCGGGCCTTTCCCGCACCGACGACCACGCCTTCGTACGGAGCATGCAGCACATCAACCGGGCCATCCTCAACGGCTGGTTCCTGGTGCCCTTCCTGCTGCCCCTGCCGCTGCTCGTCCTGGCGACGGTCCTGGCGGCGACGGGGCACAGTCCTGGCGCCCTGCCGTGGATCGTCGCGGCCCTGGCCGCGTACGCGGCGGCGTTCCTGGTCACCGGCACACGGAACGTCCCGCTCAACGAGGCGCTCGACAAGGTCCCGCCGGACGCCGCCCCTGACCGGCTCAGGGAGGCGCGCGCGGCGTTCGAGGACCGGTGGGCCGGATGGAACACCGTGCGGGCCGTCCTCCACACCGCGTCCCTCGGTGCCCTGCTCTGGGCGCTTCATCTGCACGGCTCGGCGTAGAGGCGCCGGTCGCGGGTCCGGTGGGGCCCCAGGAGGTCCGTCAGGCAGCCACGGCGAGAGCCGGCTTGACGAGGGCGGGGGCGCTCACCGGAATCGCGGCCGGGGCGAAGACCACGATGCGCAGCAACGCGAAACGCCCCACCCCGGCCACAGCGGAGGCGGACAGGTACACGGTCTGCTCGACCAGCGCCGAGGGGGAGGACTGCACGGCGTGCAGCACGAGCAGGGCCGCCGTGGTGAACACGTAGCTGACGGCCACCGTGAGCCCCGACTGCAGGTGGACCCGCCACCCCCTGCGCTCGCTCCTGAAGGAGACGCGGCCGTGCAGTTCCGTGGCGATCACCGTGGAGACGACGGTGATCACCGCGTTGGCGACGACCAGCGGCAGATGACCGGCGAGCAGCACCAGAGCAGCACTGGAGGCCAGGCCCACGCCGCCTCCGCAGACGACGAAGCGTACGAAGGCCGCGACGAGCGGGTGGGCGGTGCGCGGCACGGGGCGGTGCGCTGGGGCGGTCACGGGAAGAGCCTCCGGTCGGAGTGCGGAACGGTGTTCTGATTCCACCTCACAGTCTGGGTCCTTCGCGTCCGCCGAACGATCCATCCAGACCCCCTACTTATGTGGGGGTAGCCCCCCGGTACGCCCTGGGGGACAGCCCTGCCTCACGGTCAGGGAGAAGGCCGGGCCGCGTGACCCCGCGCCCTCTTTCTCGTTGACCAAGGCCGCCACCGTCCGTCGTTCGGCCCAGGTGAGGAGCGGTCATGCACGTGCCCCAGCCGGTGCGCCCGGCACCCTCCGGCCCGGGACCCGCCGCCCCGGTTCCCGCCCGCCCGCGCCCCGCCCCGCCGACCGACTCTCTCCGTCCGGCGGCACCGGGCAAGGGCTCGCTGCTGTGGCTGACGGCGGTCGCCATGGCCTTCGCCGCCGTACAACTCGGCTTCGTCGTACCAGGATCAGGGCTGTCGTGGGACGAGACGGTCTATGTCAGCCAGGTCGGAGGCAACGCCCCGCCCGCCTTCTTCAGCGCACCGCGCGCCCGCGGCATCACGTATATGGTGGCTCCCGCGGCCGCGCTCACCGCCTCGACCACGATGCTGCGGATCTGCCTGGCCCTCCTGTCGGCCGCCGGGCTGCTCGTCGCTCTCGGGATCTGGCGCAAGGTCCTGCCCGTACCCGTAGTGGCGGTTGCCGGGGTCCTGTTCGCGGGTCTGTGGCCCACGCTGTTCTACGGCCCGGCGGCGATGCCCAACCTGTGGTGCGCGCTGGGGTCCCTGGCCGCGACCGGCTGGGTCGTCAGGGCTCTGCGCGGCGGCGCCGGCAGAGCGGAGGTGATCGGGGCCGGAGCGGCGGTGGCACTGGTCGCGCTGATGCGCCCCGCCGACGGATTCTGGCTCGCGCTGCCGACGGCCGTCCTGGTCGTCCTGCTGCCAGGACGGCGACTGCCGGGCATGTGCGCCGCGCTTCTCGCCGGACTGGCGGCGGGCTGCGCCCCCTGGGCCGCGGAGGCGTACGCCCACTACGGGGGTGTCGCCGCGCGGCTGCACCGGGCCGGTGAGATCCAGGGCGGGCTGGGCTGGAACATCGCCGTCGACGACCATCTGCGCGCCCTCGCCGGCCGTACCCTGTGCCGCCCCTGCGACATCGGCTGGGAGAGCCCGGCCACCGCGGTCTGGTGGGTGGTGCTGCCGCTGCTCACCCTCGGCGGGGTCCTCGCGGCCCGCAGGGCGGGCCGGGGTGGCGCCGCACTGGTGGCGGCGGTCACCGGGGCCTCGCTGGCGCTGCCGTACCTCTTCCTGGTCGGATACGCCGCGCCCCGCTTCCTGCTCCCCGCCTACGCGCTGCTGTCCGTCCCGGCAGCCGAATGCGTCGCGCACCTCTTCACCCGGACGCGCCGCGCCCGCAGGCCCACCGGTGCCGCCCTGCTCGCCCTTGCCCTGGCCGCGCATCTCACCGTGCAGTTCCTCGTCCTGAGCCACGTGGTCCGCGTCAGCCACGCCACCACCTCGGACTTCGCCTCGGTGGCCCGTGCGCTGAACCGTGCGGGGCTGCGCCCTCCGTGCGTGGTCAGCGGAGACCAGGCCGTCCCGGTCGCGTACTACGCGGGCTGCGCCTCGCGCCAGACCACCGGCCACGACAGGAGCGTCACCCCGCAAGCGCTGCGGGCCACCGCGCGTCACGTACCGACAGCCGTCCTGGTCCAGGAAGGGAACGATCCGCCCGCCCTCGCCGACGGTACGCGTACCGTGCCTCTGCCTTCCGGCAGTGGCGCCAGGGCTCTCCGGGGATATCTGCTGCCGACGTCCGCCGCGCACCTCGCCGGGACGACGTTCGGACGGCTCCGCTGACCGGACGGTCCCGCTGACCGGACGGTCCCGTCGGCCGGACGGTCCTGCTGACCGGACTCCTGCCGGCCGGACGCTCCGACCGACCTGAACGGGTTCTCCCGCCACGCCGAGCGGTCGGGGAGCGGCCGGGGAGCGGACGGGGGCGCGGTCAAGGCCGTCCGAGGCTTCCGGGAGCGCCGGGGTGCGCCGTCCGCCACGCTGCCATCGAAAGGTCCCACTCGTCCCCTGACAGCGCGGTGAGTGAGGCCGGGAAGAGGCCGTCCTCCTCCTTGGCGATGTGGTGGTGCAGCTCGTCCACGGCCGCACGCAGTTGTGCGACGTCGTCGGCGCGTGCCAGATCGACACGGCCGAGGAACACGGCGAGTTCGCGGTGTTCCCGTACGAGAGCGTCGATGTAACCGGAGTACTCCGGATCGCCGCTCATCACCGAGAAGAGCCCCTGTTCCTCACCCTGCCAGTGGGCACGCAACTCCCGCTCCATGCGGGCGACCAGTTCCCCGGCCAGTGCGCTGTCGCCCTGGTCCAGGGCGCGCAGGGCGTCGCCCGCCGTGTCGGTGACGGACTCGTGCTCGGCGATGAACTCCTTGATCAGAGGGATCTCGCGGCAGCCGCAGTAGTGGCACATCCGCCCACCGTAGTCCGGAAGATGGCTTACGGGACGGTTTGTGGATTCTGCCGATCGCCACCGCGCCGGGAGCGGGTCAGAGCCTGGTCAGTACGCCCCGCCACGTCCATCCCGCGCCGAGCACCGCCTCACGCAGAGGGTCCTTCATCTCGGCCGGGTCGAAGCGGAACACCTCGGTCGTCCGCAGACGGCCGTCGTTACCCCGTCCGAGGGTCCACTGCCGGGAGACCGTGGTCACCTGTCCCCGCGCGTACTCACCCGACATCCTGAGCCGAGGGGTGTCGCCGGCCCAGGTAACCTCCCACTGCTCGTCGAAGGTGCGGACCTCGTGCTTCTCCGGGACCAGACGCATCCGGGTCTTCAACGTACGGTCCAGCCGCGTCCGCACGAAGAAGGGCCGCATCGCGGGCTCCGTGATCCGCCACTCCGCGACCAGGCCGGCACCCTCCTCGGGCGTGGCACCGCGCACGCGGTACGGCACCTCCGGCCCGTTGACCGCGAGCAGCGCGGCCCGGACCTCCTGTTCGGAACGCGGAGTGATGCCCCTCTCCGGATGCCTGGTACCGGTCAGTCTGTCGAACATGCCCACCGGAATCGTCCTGTCCACTCGGGTGCGGAGGGCCTCACGCCTCCGCGTCGACCGCCGGCTCCGGGCGAGAGGGCTGGGCTGCGACCGGGTGGATGCGCGCGCCCACGCGCAGCAGGTGGTCCCGGTAGTCCCGCGTGTCCAGAGCCAGCGAGCGGTCCAGCCGTGCGGCGTTGAAGAAGATCTCCTCGTGCTCCAGCACCCCCGGATCCACGACGAGTTCGAGATCAGGGTGGAAGCTGAAGGGGAGGATGGTGCCGCTCACGCTTCCCGAGAGCTCCTCCGCCCGGTCCGCCGAGGCGAACGAGACGTAGCTCCCCTCGGCCAGCGCCTTCAAGCCGGGCAGGTCGACCCGGGCGTCCCCGGGGACCACGGCGAGGAAGTACCGCTTGGTGCGCTTGCCGGTCTTGACCATGACGACCAGGCACTTCGCGCCTTGTGACACCGGGTGCCCCCGGAGTGCGCTGACCTCCTCGGTGCGCCCCTCGGGGGCGTGGTCGACGACGCGGTACCGGGCGCCGTGCTCGTCGAGCAGCGACACGAGCCGCAGATAGGCGTCGCCGCCGGTGACGTCCGCGGACTCCTGCGGGGCGGACGCAAACTGCTGGGGCACGTTGACCATCCTTCGTCGAACAACCGCTGGGCCTGGGTGAGGTGTTGCCGTCACGACGATAGAGGGTGCGCACGCGGTGTCCCGCACCACCCGAAGTGGGTGCGCCTGATCGTGTGTCCGCCGACACGACCTCGTGAGCCGCACTCCTGGCCCCCCGCATCGCCGCCGCCCCCCGCATCGTCCCCGTCGACCACGGCCTGCCCCGGGAACGGCGCGGGACAGCGACGGCCCCGGAGAGGAAGGTGCACGGGGGGCGTGGACCGGTCGTAGGGCGCGTCGGCAGGCCCGGTCACTGCCCGCGTGTTACGAATGCCGGGCCGACGGACGACCGCCTCCGCGCCCCACCCGGGCGCCGCCTGAAACGCGCCGGTAATCCGCTCGGCGCGGGGATTCCCTACCCTCGCTCGGAAATCGTCGGAGCAGCAGACGGAGGCGGTGCCGTGGCCGGCGCACCAGCACGCGGACGAAAGGCCGAACGGGGCACAGGGCTGTCCCACCGCACCATCCACGGCTACCGCCGTGCGTACCGGATGGCGGGGGAGGGGCCCGCCATCCTCCTGATCCACGGCATCGGCGACTCCTCCGCCACCTGGGCGGAGCTGATCCCCGAGCTGGCACGCCACCACACCGTGATCGCCCCCGACCTCCTCGGGCACGGCTCCTCGGACAAACCCAGGGCCGACTACTCGGTGGCCGCCTACGCGAACGGCATCCGGGACCTGCTGGGCGTCCTGGGCATCGAGCGCGCCACCCTGGTCGGGCACTCGCTCGGCGGTGGCGTGGCCATGCAGTTCGCCTACCAGTTCCCGGAACGGACCGACCGGCTGATCCTGGTGAGCGCGGGCGGCGTCGGGCGGGAGGTCAACCCCGTGCTCCGGGCGGTGTCCCTCCCGGGCGCCGACCTGATGCTGTCCATGCTGCGCCTGCCGGGCATGCGCCAGCAGGTCGGCATCTTCACCCGGCTGATCAAGCTGCTCGACACCGACCTCGGCCAGGACGCGGACGAACTGCTCGACCTAGTGGACGCCCTGCCCGACTCCACCTCCCGCAGTGCCTTCATCAGCACCCTGCGCGCGGTCGTCGACTGGCGCGGCCAGGTCGTCACGATGCTGGACCGCTGCTATCTGGCCCAGGGGATGCCCACACTCCTGCTGTGGGGTTCACGGGACAGCGTCGTCCCCGTCCACCACGCCTACGGCGCCCACGCCGCCATGCCCAACAGCCGCCTGGAGATCTTCGACGGCGCGGGGCACTTCCCCTTCCACACCGATCCCACACGCTTCCGGGACCTGGTCGAGGACTTCATGAGCACCACGGCGCCCGCCGACTGGAGTCAGGAACGCTGGCGCGAACTCCTCCGCGCCGGCCGCCCGGGCAGCACACAGGGAGCACCCGACCCCGCTTTCGACCGGGCGGTGGAGCGAGGCCTGCGGGAGGCGAGCGAGCGCAGCGCCACCTGAGGGTGCGTACGGCCGCGGGCCTTCCGCTCCCGCTACGCCTTCCGGGCCACGGCGCACCACATGGGCAGGGTGTCGTCCGGCGTGTCCGCCGGGGCCGGCCGCCAGCGGGTGAGGGTGACCACGCCCGGCTCCAGGATCTCCAGACCGTCCAGGAAGCGTTCCACCTCCTTCTGCGTGCGCGGGGTCGCCGAAGCGTGGCTGGCAGCGCGCTCGTTGTAGATCCGCATGGACTCGGCCACCTCGGGGGCGGTGACGTCGGCGGCCGGATGCGACAGGACGAGGAAGCTCCCGGGCGCGAGGCGGCCCAGCAGACGGCGGGTGACGTCCCACGGGTCCTCGGCGTCCTTGATGTACTGCAGGATCGCCACCAGCATGAGGCCGACCGGGCGGCTCAGGTCCAGGGTGCGGGACGCCGCGTCGAGGATCGTGTCCACGTCCCGTGCGTCCGCCTGCACGTAGTCGGTCTGGCCTTCGGGCCCGCTGA
This sequence comes from Streptomyces sp. NPDC005494, assembly GCF_042872025.1. NCBI lineage: Bacteria > Bacillati > Actinomycetota > Actinomycetes > Kitasatosporales > Streptomycetaceae > Streptomyces > Streptomyces sp. NPDC005494. Next base: position 209,796 of record NZ_JBIAJR010000008.1, on the reverse strand, counting down.
CCAGGAGGGCGCGGGCGTGCGTGAGCACGATCGGGTCGTTGTCGACATACACGACACGCGATTGCGGTGCGGCCTGCTGGGCCACCTCGTGGGTGTTCTCGGCGGCGGGGATTCCCGTACCGATGTCGAGGAACTGACGGATGCCCTCCGAGGCGAGATGACGCACCGCCCGGCCGAGGAAGGCCCGGTTGGCCCGGACCGACGGCACGATGGCCGGGTTCGCCCGGGCGGCGAGCTCGGCCGCCTCCTGGTCCACCGGGTAGTGGTCCTTGCCGCCCAGCCAGACGTTGTAGACGCGGGCGGGGTGGGCGTCGGTGGGGTGGGGGGTGGGCAGCGCGTAATCGTTCATCGTTCGTCACCTCGTGCGGCCAAGACGGCCAGATCGGCCTTGTGTTCGGCCACGGTACCCCGGTGATCCACATCGGATCGCCGACCAGGGCGAACGTACGAGGTACGCGGGGTTACGCGGCGAACTCCCCAGCCGCGCCCGCCCGATGCGCTCCGCGGCCGCCGGGGAGCCCGGTGGTCCGCAGAACCGCACGCGCACGCTCCGTCCCGCACGCGCACCCTCCGTCCCGGCGCCCCCGCCTCACGTCCCGGGCGCATGGGGAAGCGGCGGTGCGGCGGCTCGGTGATCCGGCTGCGGGGCGGGCCCGGTGTCCGGCACGTCGTGGTCCGGGCCCGGTGGGGCCGGTGCGGCCGTCGGCCTGACGATGCGGTGCTGGGCCAGGCAGACGGCCACCAGTGTGGCGCCCAGCACCGGCCAGGCCACCGCCCCGAGGGTCACGGCGGCTCCGACGACGACGGGGCCCAGGCTTCGCTGTGCCGACTGGGCCAGGCCGTGCACACCGAGGTAGGCGCCCTGCGCCTCACCGGGGGCGAGCGCGACCGAGAGTTCCCAGGAGGAGAGGGCGTGCAGGATCTCGGCGACGCTGAACGCGACGGCCGCGAGGAGGACCGCGCCGGTGGCGAACCAGGGTCCGCCGTTCGCCGAGGCCGCGAGCGCCACCCCGCCCGTCAGGAAAGCGGCGCCGATCGGCAGGAGCAGCCGGCGCGCGCCCGCTCGGGTCTCCCCGAAGCGGGAGAGAGGCACCTGGAGCGCGATCACCAGCACGCTGTTGAGGACGAGGACCAGGGGCGCCAGGCCGGCCGGGGCGGTGGTGGCGTGGACGATCCACAAGGGGAAGCCCACCTGGAGCAGGCTGTCGTCCAGGAACAGCCAGATCTCCGTACCGGTGAAGGCGAGATAGCGACGGTCGCGCCATGGGGTCACCGCACCCGCGGCGGCGACGGGCCGCCCCGCCGAGGCGACGACGCGGCTGGGGGCGGGCGGTTCGGCGCAGCGGAGGGTCAGCAGCGCGATGACGACGTACGAGGCGACGTTGGCCACCAGGAGCGCCTGGTAGGACGCGGTGGTGCCCACGGTGAGCGCGGCGGCGGCTCCCGCCGCGCCGACCGCCCATCCGACGTTCACCGCTGTGCGCTGGATGGCCTGGTAGCGGACGCGGTGCGGACCCGCGATCCGGGCGGCGAAGAGTTTGCTCAGCACGCTCGACGCACGGTCGGGCAGCGCTCCCAGCGCCGAGAAGAGCGTCAGCAGCACCGGGTCGTGCGTGGTCAGGAGGGCCAACAGGGCCGCACCCCGTGCCAGTTGGGCGACGACCAGCACGCGCGTCACGGGGAAGCGGTCGGCCAGCCGCCCGGCGAGCGGTGGGCCGGCGATCCCGAGGATCCCGGACACCCCCATGAGGACGCCGATCTGGGCCACCGACAGATGCGCGACGTAGATGAAGTAGAGCGTCGAGGCTCCGCTCCACAGACCGGTGCCCACCTTGTCGATGACGGCGACCACCAGCATGCGCCTGCCGTCCCGGCCGCCCGGCACGGCGAACCGCCGGACGAACGGGACGCGGCTCGACGTGGATTCCATCAGCCCCCCTTGACATCATCTTTGTATCGGTACAAACTTTGCTCTGTGGCAGAACAATATGGCATCGCCGGTGGTACGGCCAGGGAGATCTCGGCGTCCGTGGAGAGCCGCGTGGCCGACGGCACGCTCGGCCCGGGCGCCGTGCTGCCCCCGGTGCGCAGGCTCGCCGAGGACCTCGGCGTCAGCGCCGGCACGGTCGCGTCGGCGTACAAGGAGCTGCGCGGGCGCGGAGTCGTGGTGACCCTGGGGCGCGGCGGCACGGTGGTGGCGTCGGTCCCCGCGGTCACCTCGCGGCGCCCTCCCCGAGTGCCCGAGGGGCTGCGGGACCTGGCGGGAGGCCACCCCGACCCCGCCTGCCTGCCGGTGCTGCGGCCGCCCGGCAGTGTCGCCCCCGTGCCTGGATCGCATCGTGCGTCCCCGAGGCTCGCGGCACTGGAGGACGCCACCCGCGACTGGTTCGCCCGGGACGGGGTGCCGACCGGTTCGGTGACCTTCGCGCACGGGGCGCTGGACTGCATCGGCAGGCTGCTGTCGACCGAGCTCAGGCCCGGCGACTCCGTGGCCGTGGAGGACCCCGGGTTCCATCACCTGCTCGACCTCGTGCCCGCCCTCGGTCTGCGGATGCTGCCCGTGACGGTCGACGACGAGGGCATCCGGCCGGAGGCGCTCCGCACCGCGCTGCGGGCCGGGGCCAAGGCGCTGGTGTGCAGCCCGCGTGGCCAGAGCCCGGCCGGCGGACGCTTCACCCCGGCCCGTCGCGACGAACTCCTGTCCGTGCTCGGTGACTTCCCCGACGTCCTCGTCGTGGAGGACGACCACAACGCGGAGATCGCCGGCGTGGACGCGGTGACCCTCGTGTCCGGAGGGCTGCCCCGCTGGGCCCAGGTGCGTACGGTGTCCAAGCACCTCGGCATCGACCTGCGATGGGCCGCCCTCGCCTGCGACCCGGCCACTCTCGCGCGGCACGACGGACGTCTGCTGCTGACCTCCGGATGGGTGAGCCACATCCTCCAGGCCACCGTGGCCGACCTGTTGACCGATCGGTCGGTCACCCGGCTGGTCGCCGACGCGGCCCGCACCTACACCACCCGCCGCGAGGCCCTGTGTTCGGCGCTGGCCGAGCACGGCATCGAGGCCCGCGGGGTGAGCGGTCTCAACGTATGGGTACCTGTCCGCGACGAGTCCGCCGTCGTCAACGGGCTGCGCACCCGGGGCTGGTGGACGGCGGCGGGGACCCGCTTCCGCATCGCGACCCCACCCGGGGTGCGCGTCACCACCGCCACCCTCACCCCGGCCGAAGCGACGGTGCTCGCCCGCGACTTCGCGCAGACACTCGCCGAGTCACAGGCGGTGTACGGAGGTTAGACGCGTGCCGGGGCGGACGGCTCGGGCCGGCGGCGTGCGCGGAGCCGGCCCCGGGCGGTGGCCGTCAGGTGGCGGTGGGGGTGCGGATGGCGGCGATGTCGAACTGCAGCCGGAGCCGCTCGCTCACCATGGCGCCGCCCTCGGCCAGCCGGGCGTTGTAGGTCAGCCCCCAGTCGGAACGGTTGATGGTGGTGGTCCCGTCGAAACCCACACGCTCGTAGCCGAACGGGTCGGTCACGTAGCCGATGTAGGTGAGGTCCAGGGTCACGGGACGGGTGATGCCCCTGATCGTGAGGTCGCCGTTCATGCGGTAGACGTCCTTGCCGACGAGCTGCACCTCGGTGCTCACGAAACCGATCCGCGGGTGGCTCCTGGCATCCAGGAAGTCGCGGCCGACCACATGGGCGTCACGTTGTTCCACGCCCGTGTCGACACTGGCCGTGACCAGCGAGATCTCGGCCCGGGACCGCTCCGGTCGACGCCCGTCGAAGTAGAGACGGCTCTCGTACTCCAGGAACGCGCCGCGAACCGTCGTCACCATCGCGTGCCGCACCGAGAAGCCGATCCTGCTGTGCGCGGGGTCGATCATCCACTCCCCGGTGAGCGCCGCCAGTCGCGGATCCGGCGAAACGGCGGCACCGGCGGCCACCGGGGCGACGGTCGGCTCCTCGGTGCGGGGCTCCGGGCGTCGGAGCAAGGAGCTGCGGCTGAAGAGGTTCATGACAGTTAGTTACGCTGGGGTAAGTGAGGCCCGCAAGAGATGATCAAGGAACCCGAACATTCGTGGTCAGACCTTCACAAGGTGACGTCCCGGCAAAGGCCCGGCGGTAGCCGAGCGTACCGGTGGGCGCCGCGCGGCGTGGAGCTGAAGCGCATCGTGAAGTGATGCCAGGTAATGCGGGGTTGTGTGGTGCCTGCGGGGCGGACCGGGAGCGGTGGCTGCGCGCTGGTCATGCCTCAACGGTGATGTGACGTGGCTGAGCGTGACCAGCAGTGACGCGCTGTCGCCAGGCAGCTGTACGTGGCGCGTGCCGGCCTGTACGCAGGAGGGGGAGGGCGCGGCGACCGTCGGGGGCGGACGCGGCCGGAGCCGGTGGCGAACCGCCACCGCCGTCCGAGCACCCCCGCCTTCGGTTCTCAGCCCTTCGGCTGGGTGAAGCGGAGGTGGTTACCGAAGGGGTCGCGCAGACCGCAGTCGATTCCGTACGGCCTCTCCGTCGGCTCGTCGGTGAACTCCACGCCCCGGGCCAGCAGCGTCTCGTACGTCTTGCGGCAGTCGTCCGTGGTGAGGATGAGCGCGCTGCCCAATGCCCCCTTGGTCAGCAGTTCGCGTACCTGATCCGCCGTCTCCTCGGACATCGCCGGAGGGCCGGGCTTCTCCAGCAGGACCTGGCGGTCCGGATGCCCGGGGACGCTGACGGTGAGCCAGCGCATGAAGCCCATGTCGACATCGGCGTTGACCTCCAGGCCGAGCTTGCCGACGTAGAAGTCGAGGGCCTGGTCCTGGTCGAGGACGTAGATCTGTGAGTGCGTGATCGCGTTGAACATGTGGACCACGCTAGTCGGCGGGACCGGCGAAAACTTATCCGAAACTGCTCGGGTTGGCGGTCGGCAGCCGACGGTCGGCGGCCGGTGCCGGCAGGCGGCTCAGACGCTCGGCCGCGTCCACGCCTTCGTGAAGCACGTGGGGACGTCCACGGCCGCCGACTCCTTGCGGTACGTCCTCGGCGACCGGCCGACGATGTCGCGGAACGTGCGGCTGAACGTGCCCGTGCTGCCGAAGCCGACCTCGTAACAGATGTCCGTGACGCTTCGGTCGCTCTCCCGCAGCAGGAACATCGCCCGCTCGACGCGGCGGCGCTGGAGATAGCGGTGGGGTGTCTCGCCGAAGGTGGCGCGGAAGGTGCGGGCGAAGTGTGCCGGGGAGACGTGGGCGATCCGGGCGAGGGCAGGCACGTCCAGCGGCTGCGCGTACGCGCGGTCCATCGCGTCCCGCGCGCGGAGCATACGGCGGTTGGTCTCTTCGGCGGTACGGCTCACAACACCATCCCACCACAGGACGGCCCGGAGCCGGCGGCACTGTCGTACCCCCTCAGTAGGCTCGGACCATGAGCGTCTCCCTCTATTACTCCGCGAGCCGGGCCACGCCGCTGACGGATGCCGAGACGGCCGCCGTCGAGCGGATCGTCGCCGCCCACAGGGCGTCCTTCCCGTACGAGGACCAGGAAAGCCTGTACCTCTACGACAGCGATGACAGCCGCCCGGACGAGGTCGTTGCCGGTTCCACCAAGATGCCGTTCGACCCCGGCAAGGTGCTGCCGGTGCTCGACCATGTGCTGAGCTCCGTCTCCGAGCTGCGCCGCGCTCTGCCGGGAACGGAGTGGAGCGTGCACATGGATGACCTCGACGTCCCGTGGGACGACACCGAGGGCTACGCCTTCCCCGGCATGCGCGATCCGGACCTGGCAACCGAGCTGGGCGGCCTCTGAGGTCCCCGCTCACCGTCGGCGAACGGTGCAGTGGTCAGGGCAGTCGTGTCAGCTCGCGGAGCTGCCTGACCAGCGCGTGGACATCGCGTTCGGCCGGCGGACCTGCGGGCGCAGCTGGAGCGGTGTCCGATGCGGCGGTGCGACAGCCCCGGCACAGGCCGTCGGGCAGTGCTTCGGGCGCGCCGGGACGGCCGCACTCGGTGCACTCCGCCAGCAGACGACGCCCCCTGGTGACGGCGGCCGTCGCGGGGGCGGTGCTGCTGGTCAGCTGCGGTGGCAGCTTGTCGGTGAGGCGGCGGCGTACGAGGCCGACGGGGGAGCCCACCTGTGCGGGAAGGCCCGCAGTGAGGGCATGGGTGAGGTAGTCGGGATCCACACCGCGTGTGAACCAGGTGGCGGCCAAGGGCTCAAGGGCGCGGCAGTCGGCTGCGGAGAGGGCCAGGCGCGAGTCCGTACGGCCGAGTTGGGCGAGCGCGAGGTACGCGGGAGAGGGCGCGGCCTGCGCCGCCCCGGGCGCGCGCTGCTCGGGAACGGCAGAGGGCGCGGGGTGCGTCACGCTTGCGGCGGCGGCCTCGGAGGCGACCGCGGTCTGTTGCGGGGCGGGCTCGGGCGGTGCGGCAGGTGACGCGGCAGCGTTCTGGGGTGACGCAGCGACTGGGGCCTGCGGATCCGCGTCGGTCGACGGGGGAGCGGGTGTCGCCTCGGACGGGGGGACGCTGCCCTCGGTGGTCAGGAACGCGTCCCACCACTCGTTGTCACGGGCGGTCCGGGACCAGTAGGTGCGGGACACCCAGCGGACCTGCTCCTGCGCACCGGCCAGGCAGCGCACGCGTCGCAGATGCCCCGCTACTCCAAGGGCCTTCAGGGCGCTGGAGACAGCCATCTGGCCGTACAGGGGCAGGTGTTTGGCCAGCGACTTGATGTCCATCGCCGCGCCTTCGGGGAGCCGGTCGACGTATCCGGCGATGTACCGCTCGCGCTCCGGCATCAGAGCGAAGTCATCGGCCCGGGGTGCGCGTTGCCCTGACGCATTTCGTTTGCCGTAACCGGGGCGGGCCTTCGCGTACGGGCGCGAGGGTGCGGGTGCGGGGAGGGCAGGACTAGGGTGCTGGGTAGCCACGAGATCGTCCGTTCGATCTTGGGGTGAGACCCCGGCCCGGTGTTAGCGCACCGCGTCGGGGTCGATTCGTTGGGGGCACCGTAAGCAGTCGTGACGATGTGCCGCAAGCTGATCACATTTAGTCATATCAGCTGGCCGTGACGGGGTGGGGAGGGTGGGGAGGTATCCCCAAAACCCTTCTCTCACCTACCGGGTGGACAACATCGCTCGAATCCCGGAGCCCGCGTCCCGGCTCTCGATTCCCGAAGCTCAAGCGTCGGGTCCGGCCTCTGAGGGCGTCCCCCCAACGAGTGAACGCCCCGACCCCGGCGCTCGAAGCTCGCCGCCCGAGTCCCGAGTCCCGGGGCTCTTGCCCACGCACTGCTCGCCACCGGTCACCCTGATGGCTGGTTCTCTCACACGCTGTTGAGATCGACCCGGTGCAGCCCTGAAGATGGCGGGGGCAACAAGGAACGGGGGCACGCTGTGCTGCGGAGCGAAGACGGCCTGACCGTCGGTGCGCCATGAGGCAGCGGATGCAGCTCGCCCTTCAGGTGATGCTGGTACTGGTCGCGAGCCTGCTCGGCATCGTCACCAACTACGCCACCGGAGCCGACGAAGCCCCCTGGTTGTTACAGGTCATCCAAAAGGCATCCGTCCCCGCGATCGGTGTGCTGGTCGTCGCGATGGTGGTGGGCCAGGTCGTGGTGTACCGGTTGGAGAATCCGGCGCCACCGCAGGTCGACTGGCCACGTGACCGGGTGCCCTACCCCGGACTGGACGCCTTCGCGGAGGACGAAGCGGCTGTGTACTTCGGCCGGGAGGCCTTGGCCGCCGAGTTGACCCGCAGGCTGCACACATCCCCGGACAGGCCGACCGACCGCTTCCTCGTCCTCGTCGGCGCATCAGGGAGCGGGAAATCCTCCCTGGTCAGAGCTGGTGTCATGCCTCGCCTGCGAGAACGCCGTTGGACACTGGTCCCCGCCTTCACTCCGGGGACGAACCCACTGGGCGCGATGGCCGCGGCCATCGCGGCCGCAGGTGGAGGACAGGAATCCGCGGGTGCGGTCCTGCGGCGTCTGCGGCAGGGCCCCACTGCCCTGAGGGCCGAACTGACCCGTCTGCGGGGCGGCCGGTTCCGGCGCGTGCTGCTGGTGGTGGACCAGTTCGAAGAGGTCGTCACTCTCGCAGGTGACCGGGAACGCGCCCAGTTCCTCGACGCGCTCCGCCTGTGCGTGGAGCAGGACCCGAGTGTCCGTGTACTCGCTACCCTGCGAGTGGACTTCCTTGCCCGGCTCCTGATCACAGGCCACGCCGAGATCTGCCAACACCCCGTCACCGTCGGGGCGCTCGGCAGGAGCCAGTTCGCGCAAGTCGTGGAGAGCCCGGCCGCCTTGGTGGACCTCTCCTTCGCGCCGGGCGTGGTCGACGCCATCGTCGACGACGCCGGCACGGACGATGCCCTGCCGCTGCTGGCCTACCTCCTCCAGGAGCTCTACTTCGCCTCCGGCCCGGGCGGGACCGTCACCGAGGAGCTGTACCGCGAATTGGGCGGCGTGGCGGGCGCCCTCGCACGGCAGGCGGACCACACGGTGTCCGAGCTCGATCACGCCGACGGGATCGCGTTCGTCCTGCGCGTTCTCCTCCGGTTCGTGACGGTCCAAGGTCAGGAGGTGGCGCGAAAGCGCGTCCCGCTGTCCGAGCTCACCGACCGGGAACGGCGCGTCGTGGACGCCTTCATCGACGCACGCCTGTTGATGTCCGACGCGGCCGGCGACGGCACCCCCGGCCAGGAGGAGCCCTACGCACAGGTGACGCACGAGGCACTGTTCCGCCAGTGGGCCCCCCTCCGCCAAGAGGTCGAGTCACGCGTGGACCAACTGCGCGAGCGCGCCGAGCTGGAGCGGTGGGCCGAGGACTGGGAACGCTCCGGCCGCAGTGACGACTACCTCCTCACCGGCGAGCGGCTCTCCCTGGCCCAGCGCAGGCTCACCGCGCTGGAGGAGTCAGGCATCGCGTCCGAGCCGGTTCGTGTGCTGGTGCATTCGTCACAGCGGCGCGATCTGGCCTTCCTGCAGCGCGTGTCGGACAGCATCGGCCAGTACGCGCTCGGAAGCGCGGAGACGCACCCGGAGCGGGCAGTACTCCTCTCCCTGGCAGCGCTCGGCGAATGCACGCCGACGCCCTCGGCCCGCCGCGGTCTCATGGCGGCTCTGGCAGCGAGCCACCTCCGCACGCGCGTGGATGCGCACACGGACACCGTCAGGCACATCGCCTGGTCACCGGACGGCCGACGGCTGGCCACCGCATCGCGTGACGGCAGCGCCCGCGTCCTGGATGCCCGGTCAGGGCAGTCGCTGCACGTCCTGCCGTCCGACGGGGCGATGGTCGAGTCAGTCGCATGGTCTCCGGACTCCGCGTACGTCGCGACGGCGGGGCGAGAACGTGTCGTGCGTATCTGGGACGCCGCCTCGGGCGAGTCCGTCCGGCTGCTGACCGGAGCCACGGACATCGTGAGGCAGGTGGCCTGGTCACCTGACGGACAGTACGTCGCCGCCAGTTCGAAGGACTGTGTCGTACGTGTGTGGGAGGCCGGGACGGGGGGCCTGGTGCAGGCTTTCGAGGGGCACCGGAACGACGTGTGGGGCGTCACATGGGCGCCGGACAGCACACGCCTCGCCTCTGCATCGCACGACCAGACGGCCCGCGTGTGGGACCTTGCCACCGGTACCACCGACGTCGTACTGGAAGGCCATACGGACTTCGTCGAAGGCATCGCCTGGTCGCCGGACGGTCTCTCCATCGCCACGGGCAGCGGTGACCACACCGCCCGCATCTGGGATGCCCGGACCGGTGCCCTGCGGCTGCTGCTGCGCGGCCACACCGACTACGTGTGGAATCTGGCCTGGTCCCCGGACAGCCGGGCCCTCGCCTCCGCGTCCTCCGACCACACCGTGCGTCTCGTCAGCGCTCAGGACGCGAAGGTGCTGGCCGTGCTGCGGGGCCACAGCGACACTGTCTGGGGCGTGACATGGTCGCCCTCGGGTACCCAGCTCGCGACGAGTTCGACCGACGGTTCGGCGATCGTGTGGGACCTGCGGCCACGAGGAGCGGAGGTCGTGGCGGCCGACGGCCATCGCGGCCCGGTGAACCAGGCATCCTGGTCCGCTGACGAACGGTGGATCGCCACCGCCTGCGACGACGCGACCGTATGCCGCTGGTCCGCGAGCGACGGAAGCCCTGTGGGAGAGCCGCTGAGGCTCGACGACCGGGTCTGGAGCGTGGCGTGGTCCCCGCTGCCCCAGGACGGCAGGCTCGCGCTCAGCACGAACGACGGTCTCTTCCGCATCCTGGACGACACTGGTGCCGTGCTGGTCGAGCAACGGGGGGAAGTCGTCGAGTCGTGCACCTGGGCACCCGACGGCCGCCGCATCGCCACCGGCGGACACGACGGCATTGTGCGCGTACGGGACGCGGACACCGGCACGGAACTCACCGCTCTTGCCGGCCACCAGGACTGGGTCGGCCGCATAGCCTGGTCACCCGGCGGGCGACTCCTCGCCAGCGCATCGGACGACCGCACCTGCCGTCTTTGGGACGTCGCGGAGAGCCGCCAGCTCACCGTCCTGCGAGGCCACGACAACTACGTCGACGACGTCGCATGGTCACCGGACGAACAACGGATCGCCACGGCCTCCGGCGACTGGACGGTGGCGGTGTGGGAGGTCACCACGGGCCGCCGCATGGAGGTGCTCAAGGGCCACGAGGGGCGCGTCCGCTGCGTGGCCTGGTCACCCGACGGCCGCTTCATCGCCAGCGGCTCGGACGACCGGACGGTACGTGTCTGGAGCGCCGACACCTTCGACGAGGTCGCCGTCGTAGGCGTCCACCAGGACAAGGTCTCGTCGGTCGCATGGTCCCGGGACAGCACCCGGCTGCTCACCGCCTCCTTCGACGGAACCGCCCGTATCTGGTCCGCGGACCCTGACTACGCCCGGCTCGAAGCCCATGCCCGGGGTCGTGTCTTCCGGACCCTCGACGAGGACGAACGGCGACGGCACCTGTTGCCCCTGGCGGGGGCGTAGACGGCGCGCGTCGGCTCAGTACCACTCCTCCACCGTCCGCTCCTCGGTGCTGACGAGGTAGTCGTCCGGATCGAGGTCCATCGACTTGCGGGCCGGCGAGTCCCAGTACATCGCGTTGCGCTCGGCGAACGTCTCCGGGCCCTCGTAGGAGATCAGCCAGACGAACTGGTTGTGCTCCCGGTCGACCCAGGCGCCGCCGATCGCGAACCCCAACTCAAGACGCAGCGGCAGGATCTCGGCCTTCCACCGCTGCGCCCACTCGTCCAGCAGGCCGCCGCGGACGGTGTAGGTGCGGAGCTGGGTGGTCTTTGCCATGAGGGTGTCCTCTCGCAGGTCGACTCGGTGCGCCACCGCAGAGGCTATGTGATCCACGGGTGGCGGGGATGGATGAGCGTCGGCTCGCTTGTACCCACTCTTTGGAGGGACCTGCCTGCGAACGCTGTGCAGGCGTGCGAGCGGGTGATTACGGTGCCCGAGCGGGACGAGACAAGGCGGGCGCGGTGGTTCGGGGGCCGCAGACGTGGGTGATGACGTCCTGTCGGTTGAGCTGTGAAGTGCTGGCTGTTGTGTGACGGTTGGGCGCGACGGACGTGGTGCGTGTGCGTACGGGGACAGGCGGTGGCGGATGACGCAGGACGAGATGGATGCGGGCGTGGGCATGGAGGAGGGCGCGGAGCGCTCCTCGGGCGCCTCCGCCCAGTCGGAGGGCAAGGCGGAGAACGGCGTAGCGGTCGCGTTCGGGCGGCAGTTGAAGCTACTGCGGGTGCGGGCGGGGCTGGACCGGGTGGAGTTCGGCAAGCAGGTGGGGTACGCGGCGCAGTCGGTGGCCTCGTTCGAGCAGGGGCGGCGGATTCCGCAGCCGGAGTTCGTCGACAAGGCGGACCGGGTGCTGGACGCCGGGGGACTGCTGGTGGCGTTGAAGAAGGAGCTGGCTCGGTCGCAGTATCCGGCGTTCTTCCGGGATATGGCGCGCTTGGAGGCTGAGGCGGTCGCCCTTCATGTGTACGCAACCATGGCAGTGCCGGGACTGTTGCAAACCGAGGATTACGCACGCGCGGTGTTTGTCATGAGGCGGCCACTTCTCGATGAGGAGATGATCGAGCAGCGTGTATCGGCACGCCTGGCGCGGCAGGTCATCTTCTCTCGGAAACCCATGCCGACCCTGAGCTTCGTGATCGAGGAGTCTGTGTTGCGGCGCCCTGTCGGTGGACTGCCGGTGCTGCGCGGCCAACTGGAACAGATCATCCTTCATGGGCAGCGGCGGAACGTGGAAGTCCAGGTCATGCCGACCGCTCGGCCTGAACACTGTGGGCTGGCTGGCCCGTTCACCTTGATCGAAAGACGAGACGGGCGGAGGATGGCTTACGTTGAGGTTCAGCGAGACAGCCGACTGCACACCGATCGAGCGGACGTGCGTGATGTCGAGGAGCAGTACGGGATCATCCGAGCCCAGGCATTGACACCGCGTGAATCGCTGGACGTCGTCAAGGGAATTCTGGGAGAGGGATGATGGACCGGACGGAGATGCCGAGCGTGCCAGAGACGGCTTGGCTCAAAAGCAGCTACAGCAGTGGCGAGGGTGGCGAGTGCGTGGAGTTCGCCGCAGGCGCCGCCCACGTGCACGTCCGGGACTCCAAGCATGCCAGCGGCCCCGTGCTGACCGTAGGGCCAGAGGCCTGGGCTGGGTTCGTCGGGCTCGTTACTGGCTGATCAACGGCGTACAGGGCCCGCCGCGACGCCGAGCCAGCGCGACGGGCCCGTCCTTCACGGCAGCAAGGGACGGCCCTCACGCGCGGCTGTGAAGTGCTCCGGTCTGAGTGCTTGTTCGCCGTACTTCGCGGTGAAGGCCCGCACGCGGCCCAGCGCGGAGTCCGGGTCGGGCGGGTCCTCGCTCACGGTGAAGCCGTAGACGGCTTCGGCGAAGGCGATACCTACCTGTTGCGGGTCGTTCATGTCCATGGGCGAACTGTAGGGCGAAGGTCTGACACACCGGCTCCTCGATATCGTTCCTGACAGCGACAGCGGGTTTCGATCGCGGGGGAGGGCGTCGATGAGCGTGGTACGGAGGCAGAGAGGCGTGGGGGCGGTGGTGCTCCTCGTCGCGACGGCGGTCGGCTGCACGGCGAGTGGGCGGCTGGGGGAGCCGATGAAATCGGCTGGTGCGCCCGAGGTGCGCACCGACGCCTCCCGGCTGGCCACGTGCGTGGAGTTGCCGGGGAAGCCGGAAAGGGTCCGCTGGCGCGTCCGGACGCTGGGGACCGTGGACGGCAGAGCGCCCGGCCCCACCGACCACCAACTGGAGGGTGTCGTCTGGCTCGTCGACGGGGAAGCGGCGCGGTTGAGCGTCGAGGGGCTCTGGGAGCCCGAGCCCGCCGGGGCGTCCGTGCCGGAGGAGCTGTCCCCGACACTCGGCAAGGCGCACGGCTGGACTCGGAACACCGGTCAGGAGGACGAGGCGGCCGAGGGAGCGCCGCACATCCTCCTCAACCAGGGAGCGAACGCCCTCTACGTCTGGGCGCTCAACCCGCAGTGCCAGTCCTGAGCGACGCCTGGGCCGCGGATGAGGCCCGACGCCGAGGGGGACGTACCTCGTCAGTTCGCGGCAGCCATCCACAGCTCCGTGTCGGTGACGATCAGCCGGCCCGGCCGCTGGTCGGCGGTGTCGGGGACCACCGCCCGCACCACGGGCTGGTCGCCCTTCTCCGTGGTCACCTTCGCCCCGTCGAACTTCGGGGACTCGTCGCTGATCACCTTCCGCAGATCGGCCTCCAGCTTCTTGGCCGCCGCGTCGTCCTCGACCACGAAGCACAGCACCTCGGTGTTCTTGGTCGCGGACTCGGCCTGCTGGCCCAGGGCGGCCAGGCGCACCGGGTTGGGGGAGCTGAGGGGATTGAAGTCCGCGCGGTAGACGTCACCCAGACACTCGGCGGCGCGCCGGAACTCCTTGTCGTCGGCCAGCGAAGCACCCTCCTCCGGGTCGACGGCCGCCATGGGGTCGGAGTCCCGGGCCGAGTAGGAGATCTCGTCCTCCGAGACCTGGATCGAGGCCCCGCTCCCCTCGGGATGCGACCAGACCTCCTCGCCGTCCCGCTCGCTCCGCTCGTAACCGCCCGACTTCAGCGCCTTGGTCATCGCCGGCACGTCGAACGAACCCTCCCAGTGCCCCGCCTCGTCGGTGTCGACCGCGGTGTCGATCTGGGAGACCTTGAACTTCGTGCCCAGCAGGCCGGGCTGGTAGGGGTTCAGCAGGGGGCTGCTCGGCTGTGAGACGGAGGCGAACCGCTTCGGGTCGTCCTTGCTCAGCTTGCGTACTTCGTCGGCGTCGAGGAACGACACCTGCTTCTCGCGGGTGTCCTCGGCAAGGGCTCCGAGCCCTGTGAGCAGCTTGGACCCGCTGTCACCCTCATCGGAGGCGGACGAGCAGCCGGTGGCCGAGAGCAGGAGGGCAGTGGCGAGAACGGTGGCGCCGACGGCCGGCTTGCGTGCTGATATGCGCATGATCAAGCAGCGTATACCGATGGCCGACGGAGGACATGGCCGCGCCGATCACGGAGGCCTTCCGTCTGGCGTCACGGCTTCGCGCCCCTGCTCGCTCACATCTCGATCACGACCTTGCCGGCCTTCGCGCGGCCCTTCTCGACGTACTCCAGGGCTTCCAGAGTCCGGTCGAACGGGAAGACACGGTCGACGACGGGACGGATCCTCCCGGCGTCGACGAGCCGGGTGACTTCGCGCAGTTGATCGCCGTCGGCCCGCATGAACAGGAAGGAGTACGACACGTCGTGGCGCCGGGCGCGACGCCGGATCCTGTGGCTCAGGGCGCTCATCGCCAACCGGAGGAACACGCTCGCGCCCACCTCGCGGGCGAAGGCCCCGTCGGGAGGTCCCGCGATGCTGATCACCTGTCCGCCGGGCTTGAGTACCCGCAGTGACTTCTGCAAGGTCTCGCCACCGAGCGTGTCCAGGACGACGTCGTACCCGTCCAGGACCGTCTCGAAGTCCTGCTCGCGGTAGTCGACGACGATGTCGGCGCCCAGTTCCCTCACCAGATCGATCTTCGTCGTGCTCGCGGTGGCGGCCACCTCGGCGCCCAGTTCCTTGGCCAGCTGTACGGCGATCGTGCCGACACCACCGGAGCCCGCGTGGATCAGGACCTTCTGGCCCGGCCGCACCCGGGCGCGCTCGACCAGCGCCTGCCACGCCGTCAGGGCCACCAGCGGCAGTGACGCGGCCTCTACCATGGTGAGCGTGGTGGGTGCGGCCGCGATGTCGTCCTGGTGGAGGGCGATGAGTTCGGCGAACGTGCCGATGCGGTCCTTGCGGGGCCGTGCGTAGATCTCGTCGCCCACCGTGAACCGTGTGACGGCCGACCCCACCTGGACCACCACCCCGGCCAGGTCGTTGCCCAGGACGAGGGGAAGGCGGTACGGCAGGATCGCCTTGAACGCCCCGTCCCGGAGTCTGAGGTCGAGCGGGTTGACGCTCGCGGCGTGGATCCGCACCAGGACGTCGTCCGCGCCGACCCGGGGGACGGGGATCTCACCGGAGTGCACTCCGTCCTGGTCGCCGTACCGCTCGACCATGAAGGCTTTCATCGTCGTCTCCTGACTCGTGGTGCGGTGGGGGTCGTGGTGCGCCGGCCGCGTCTCACGCGGCGTTCGGCGAGGTCGCCAGGCTCTGCTTGACGTACCGGGTGGTCGCGTCGGCGAGGATCTCGGGCAGGCCCGCTTCCACGCCGTGCAGGGCCTGGGCAGCGACCTCGGCGGGATCGGCCTTCTGGTCGGCGGGGATGCCCGCTGCCATGTCGGTGGCCATGTACGCGACGTGCAGCGCCGAGACGGTGATGCCGCGCGGCGCCAGTTCCTCCCGGGACGCGTCGGACATGGCCCAGGCGGCGGCCTTGGCCGCGGCATAGGATCCGAGGCCGGCCGGGTGCAGCCAGGACAGCACTGACAGGACGTTGAGCACGGCGCCGCCGCCGTTCCCCTCCAGGACGGGGGCGAAAGCCCGCGTCACGGCGAGCGGACCGAAGAAGTTGGTCTCCATCTCCAGGCGCACCGCATCCAGGCCGCCTGCTATCAGCGGCGTGGAGGTGGAGATGCCCGCGTTGTTCACCAGCAGAGTCGCATCGGAGGCGACGCGCGCGGCTGCCCGGACCGACTCCTCGTCCGTCACGTCCAGACGCAGCGGGATGGCGCCCGGCAGGTCCACCGTCTCCGGGCGGCGCGCCGCGGCGTACACCGTCGCTCCGCGCTCCAGGAGCTGCGAGGAGATGTGGCGCCCCAGCCCTCGGTTGGCGCCTGTGACCACGGCGACGGCGTTCTTCAGGTCCATGGGTGCTCCCAGATGTGGTGGGCCGGAGTGGCCGTGCTCATTAGATTACATTCATAATCTAAACATGGACGTACGATAGATGCCAGTCGACATCCAAATGGAGGTGGCAGATGGGACGCGTATCGCAGGCTCAGGCCGAGGAGAACCGCAGGCGGGTCGTGGAAACCGCCTCGAAGCTGTTCCGGGAGCAGGGGACGCAGGTCAGCGTCGCCGACCTCATGAAGGCGGCCGGTATGACACACGGCGGCTTCTACAAGCAGTTCGCCTCCAAGGAGGCCCTCATCGGTGAGGCCACCGCCCACGCGTTCGGGGAACTCGGCCGACTCCACGGTGCCGGCTTCGCACAGCACGGCGGGACGCGCGAGACGGCCCAGCAGGCGCTGATCGACGGCTACCTCTCCCCGGAGCACCGTGACAACGTGGCCGAGGGCTGCCCCACCGCCGCGCTGGCCGTCGACATGGCGCGCGGGCTGGGCGACGAGGACGCCCACCGCGTCTACACCGAGGGCGTGAGTGACTTCGCCGGACGGCTCGCCACCGAGGACCAGGACGGCATCGCCCGGCTGTGCACCATGGTCGGTGCGCTCGTCCTGGCCCGGGCCACCAAGGGCTCCCCGCTCTCCGAGGACATTCTCGCCGCGGCCCACGCCGCGGTGACGGGAGCCGGCTGATCGGGGAAGCCCGGCCGATCGGGGGAGCCCGGCCGATCGGCGGAGCCGGCGGAGGCAGCGTGCACCCGGCGCCCCATGGCGCAGTGTTGTGTGAGCGTCCCTCCGCGTCCGATGGCGCAGTGTCGTGTCCGCGTCCTCGGCGTCCGACGGGGCAGTGTCGTCCGCGTCAACGGCGTCCGAGGGTGCAGCCTCGGACGCCAGGTGAGCCCCGGCCGGGAGCCTGCGCGTCGCCGTGAACCGTGGCGGCCCTCATGCCCGGCGGAACGGGCTCCGGTGCCGGGCCCGGCCGTACGGCGGACCTCAGTTGAGCCAGGCCGGCCGTACGGCGGATCTCAGACGAGCCGGGTGAGTTTCTTCGCCGTGCTGCAGTGCTCGGTCCGTCCGTGGCGCCACAACTGCACGGCGGTCAGGGTGAGGAGCGCGGCGAACACGGCGAGGAAGGCGCCTGCGATCGCCGCCTGCCGGCCGCCTGCCGCCGAATCGTCGAGGGAGAGCAGGCCTAGGGCCGAGAGCAGCATCCCCGCCACGTACACCGAGCGGACGCGCCGTAGCTGCCGCACCGCACGAGGAGCAAGAGCAACACGCTTCACGAGAGCCATGCTCCCTCCGTACCCCCTGTGGGAGCGATGAGACACCGATGCGCCGTTGTTTTCCGGGCACCCGAGGGGTTGACCGTCGACCGTCCGGTGTGAGGAGCCGACCGTGACCCTGGTGCAGCTCGACCTTCCCGACCCGATGGCCATGCGAGGGCGCTGGGCGGCACTCGCCGCCGTGCGGGCCGCCGCAGGGCGCGGTGAGCAGTGCCGGGCGCTCGGGGCGCTCTGGCACTACGACGACGGGCACGGCAGCTGGGCGGAGCTGCACCATCTCGGCGAGGGGCGCGCCGTGCTCCTCGGGCAGGACCGGAACGAATCGCAGACGTTCTACGCCGAGGCGTCCGACTTCTTCGAGGAGCCGGAGACGGACCTGCTGGCCGGTGCGCCCGGCTGGTGGGAGCCGCCCGTGCGCCGGGCGCGAGAGGAGCAGCTCTTCCTCGGCTTCGTGTACGGCTACGACGGCAGCGTCTGGAAGCGTGCGGTCTACGAGAGCGAGGACGGGTTCAAGGCCTTCCGGCTGCCGGCGCTCAGCAGCGAGTGGACCCGTGAAGCCGTCGTGGCCACCGCCCGGCACTCCCGCATGCCGGAACCGTCACAGGAGTCCGTCGACGCGCTGATCGCCGCGGACGCCGCGCTCGACACTGCCGCGGTGTCCGCCGTCGTTCCGGGCGGCTGGGACGCGGAGGCCGGGGCGGTGGCGGGCCGCCTGTTCCTGGCGGGTTGACCCCGTCGTTCGGCGGGGTTCCTCTCTTCGGCAGGGGCAGGCGACCCTGCCGTTCGGCACGCGCGAACCTCCAAGTATCTTGATTATTGAAATATATTGGATGGTGCGAGGGAGTCCTGAGTGATCTCGTCGGTGTTCGCCGTGCTTGCTATCGCGCAGTTGTGCCTGGCGGTGTCCGCCGCGCGCTACTGGCGTACGGCGCCGGGCCTGACGGCCGTCGTGCCGGCGGCGGTGTGTGCCGCGCTCGTCTGGGACAACGGAGTCATCGCCCTGGGGGAGTTGGTGGGAGCGGGGCCTCTGCTGGAGGCCCTGAGCGTTCCCCGCTTCGTCGCCCACGCGCTCCTGACGCCCCTCCTCGTCCTCTGGTCGTTGTCGGCGGTCGCCCACGCCGGGCTGCCGTGGACGCGGCGCAAGGGAGCGCGGGGCGCCGCCGTCGGCCTCACGGTCCTCCTTGTGGCGGCAGGGGTGCTCCACGACATCATCGGCCTGACGCTGCGCACGGAGCGCTGGGCGGACACCCTGCGCTACACGAACGACGCGGCATCTCCGGTGGGCCCGCTGCCGGCCATCGTCACGGGACTGGTGGTCCTCTTCGCGGGGATCGTGCTGTGGCGGTCCACCGGGTTCGTCTGGCTGGCGGTCACCGCCGCCGTGATGGTGGTGGTCTCCGGGGCGGCCGCGCAGATACCCGTGCTGGGCAACGCCGCGGAAGTCGTCCTGAACGTCGGGCTGTTGCTGACCGTCCGCGCTCTGCTGCCCCAGGAGCGGGAATCCTCGGCCTTGTCTATGCGCAGCGGTTCTCGTTCACGGTGACGGAGACGGCCACCTCGACGCTCGACATGGTGAACTCGGGCTCCTGCGGGGACACGCTCAGGCAGTAGACGGTGTCGACGTCCTCGGTGGAGACCTCAAAACGGTCCACCGACGCGCCCGCGTCCCGGTCGTACGTGTCGTCCACCTCCGAGACATGCACCGTGCTGCCGGTCGAGGGGCCCTCGCCACTGTCCTCGATCGCGTCCCGGATCATGCTCCTGTAATCGCCCGCCCAGGAGCCGACCACCTGATCCTCGGCCTCCAGGGTCCTGGCTGCGGAGTGCACGGCGTCGTGCAGTTCGCCCTCGCTCCAGGACGAACTCGCCTGGAGGTAGTAGAGGGAGCCCACGGCGAACAGCAGGGAGCCGATGATGAGGCCGCGCCCGACCGGATTGCGCGCGTTGTAGACGTATCGGGTGGTGCCCCACTGCGAGCGTCTGAAGACAGGCTCGTCACCGTGATCTCTGTGCACGGGACAAGCCTAAGGGCAGGGCCGCAAAGGGCCGCAAAGGGCCGGTGGGACGAGGGACACCTGAAGGCGTCCGTGCGGCTTGGGGGATGGCGTGCAGAGGTTCATGCTTGAGGACAACGGCCTTGGGGGGACACGTGGGACGCAGCAGGTTGCCTGTGGAGAATGTGGCGACAGCGACCTCTGGCTCTTCGTCGAGCCGTACGGTGAGGACTATTGGCTGAAGCCCGGGGAGGTCTTCACGGTCGCTCCGGAGGCTGAGGGGATCGATGTCTGCTTCTCGACCGCTGTCTGCCGGGAGGGCGTCACGGTGTGGCTCCACGAGGACGGTGACCCGGCCAAGGTCGTCCTGGAGTTCACAGTGACCGACGCTGTCGGCGAACGCTTGGAGTGCGGGCATCAGAGGCCCTCCGGGCCGGCGGGCTCCTGCGCGACCGAGTCGGCCTGAGCCCTCCGGGGCGGGGGGATCCTGCGCGACCGAGTCGGCCTGAGCCCTCCGGGGCGGGGGGATCCGGCGCGACCGAGTCGGCCTGAGCCCTTCGCGCCTGTGCGCCTGACTGTACGAGCCGGTCTTGCGTCACGGCTCGGCCGCACTCGCGGGGCAGCCTTCAGCGAGCGTCGGAGACATCGCCGCGGAAGGAGCGGCGGGCGTCAGACTTCGCCCGGCTCCCTCCGATACCAGCAGATCAGATGCCCGCTCGGCGGCCGTGGGGGCACCGCACATCGAGACCGGGCCACGTCTCGGACGTGAAGCGACCGCCGCTCCATTTCTGCGCGGCTTTGGCGTTCTTCATCCAGGTGGCGCTGCATATGAGCTTGCCCTCGGGGCCGGAGTCATCGGAAATGAGGATGGTGACCCACTCCGATCCCTCGATAGTGCCGGCGTAGTCGCGGATCGCTGCTTCCGCTTCCTCGGCCGTGGCACCAGGCAGGTCCAAGTAGGCCATGGCCGAACCATCCTTGTTGCGGTCCGAGCGGACTGTGTAGGACGGGCCGCCGCTACCGCACGCGGTGAGAAAGGCGAGCAAGCTTGCTGCGGTGAACGCTCTGATGATGCTGGTACGCATGGGTCCTCGGGGTGTGGCGTCGTGGAGGGATCATCATGACGTCGGTGTGGGCGAAGTGATGACACCGGGACTGCTGCGTGATGAGGCGTGTGACCTCGAGCGCTTCGCGGCTCCGGGCAGAGCAACATCGCCCCGGTAGCCGAGCTCGAGTCCCGGATCCGGCGGCCGAGACATCGCGCAGCGTGCGCACGGCGCGCTCGTAGTGACGTCGGCCTCTCGGGAACCGCAACGACCGCAATGCCGGGGAAACCGGCGTCAAGCCGCCGCCGGCAGGACCATGACGATCGCCGACGGCGGCTTTCCCGGCACCGGGCTCGTCATGCCACTCCGCCGACGCAAGGACGAAGACCTGTCCGACCGGAAGCAGGAACACAACAAGTCTCCCGAACAGGTCCGGGCCGGTGAGTGCTGCGGGCCGTCGTCCGGCCGCCCGTGTCGCGATCGCCCCCAAAGCTTCACCCAACCTCCCTATAGTGGGGCCGCGTTGATCGTATGGCCGCAACGCGCGAAGCCGTCTCCCAGGAGTCCGTACGATGACGACCCCCTTCTTATCCGCCGCGTCCGCGTCCGGCGGCAGCTGCCCCGCGCACACAGCCACCGCCCCGGTGCCGCTCAGCGGGCCCGCCTTCCACACCGAACCGCAGTCCCTGTACCGGGACATGCGGCACTCGTACGGACCCGTGGTGCCGGTCGAGCTCCCCGGAGGCTTTCCCGCCTGGCTCGTCATCGGCTACCGCGAGCTGCACCAGGTCACCAGCGACGGTGAGCTCTTCCCCCGGGACGTCGGGCTGTGGAACCAGTGGGAGCACATCCCCGAGGACTGGCCGCTGCTCCCCATGGTCGGGCGGCCCATGCCGTCCATCTACTTCACCGCGGGCGCCGAGCACCGGCGGCACTCCGCGCTCGTGGTCCCCGCGCTCGAGGCAGCGGACATGAACGAGATCCGGAGCCACTGCGAGGAACTGGCCGACCGGCTCGTCGACGGTGTCTGTGCCCGGGGCACGGCGGACCTCGTCGCGGACTTCGCCGAGCCGCTGCCCGTGCTCGTCCTCGCCCGGCTCGTCGGCTTCCCCGACGAGGAGGGCAGGGACATCGCCCGCGTCCTGAAGGACCTGGCCGACGGCGGCCCCGGGGCGCAGGAGGCGTACGGACGCTTCGGTGAGCACATGCGGCACCTGGTCGCGGCGAAGCGGGCCGCGCCCGGAGACGACGTCACCTCCCGGATGCTCGCCGACCCGGAGCCCTTCACCGACGAGGAGTACGCCCTCGACCTGATGGCGATCACTGCCGCCGGGCACCTCACCACCGCCGACTGGATCAGCAACTCGCTGCGGCTGATGCTGACGGAGGACGAGTTCGCCGAGTCCCTCGTCGGCGGGCGGCGCAGCGTCGGGGAAGCGATGAACGAGGTGCTCTGGGAGGAGAGCCCGACCCAGATCCTCGCCGGCCGCTGGGCGGCCCGCGACACCCGGCTCGGCGGGCGGGACATCCGCGCCGGTGACATGCTCCTGCTGGGGCTCGGCGCCGCCAACACGGACCCGCTCGTACGCCAGGAGATGGGCGTCGGCCGAGCCGGACGCCACCCGGGCAACGGGGCGCATCTGGCGTTCAGCCACGGCGAGTACCGCTGCCCCTTCCCGGCGCAGGAGATCGCGGAGACCATGGCCCGTACCGGGATCGAGGTGCTCCTCGACCGGCTGCCCGACCTCGAACTCGCCGTCCCCGCACAGGACCTCGTACGCCGGCCGTCCGCCTTCCTGCGCGGGATGAACGCGCTGCCCGTCCGGTTCGCCCCCGTACACACGACAGGAGACCCGCTGTGAAGTGCCCGTACGCGACGGTGGTCGTCGACCCCATGGTCCAGGACCTCGACGGTGAGACCGAGAAGCTGCGCAACTCCGTCCCGCTCGCCCGGATCGAGCTGCTCGGGGTCCCCGCCTGGACCGTCACCCGGCACGCCGAAGCCCGCCGGCTGCTCGTCGACCCGCGTCTGGTGAAGGACCTGGACGCGTGGGGGCTCTGGCAGAGCGGGGAGGTCACCCACGCCTGGCCGCTGATCGGGATGATCGACGCCGGCCGCTCCATGTTCACCGTGGACGGCGAGGCGCACCGGCGGCTGCGGACGAAGACCTCCCAGGCGCTCACCCCTCGTCGGCTGGAGGCGATCCGGCCGGACATCGAGAAGTTCACCGAGGAGCTCCTGGACGCGCTGGCCGAGCGGGGCGAGGAGGGGGTCGTCGATCTCAAGGCGGTGTTCGCCCAGCCGCTCCCCATGAAGGTGGTCGGACTGCTCATGGGGGTGGACGAGGCGCTGCATCCCATGCTGACCCGGCAGTACAAGGCGTTCTTCTCCATGCTCACCCCGCAGGAGGACCGGCTGGCGCTGCTCGCGGAGCTCGACGTCTTCTACACGCAACTGGTGCGGGAGAAGACCGCGCACCCCACCGACGACCTCACCAGCGCACTGATCCTCGCCGAGGAGGGCGGGGAACCCCTCACCGAGGAGGAGGTCGTCGGCAACCTCAAGGCGATGGTGGCGGCAGGGCACGAGACCACGATCGGGCTCATCCTCAACGCCGTCCGCGCGCTGCTCGCTCATCCGGGGCAGCTGCGGATGGTGCTGGACGGGAAGATCCCGTGGGAGACGGTGATCGAGGAGACGCTGCGCTGGGACACGCCCACCACCCACCTGCTGATGCGGTTCGCCACCGAGGACGTCCAGGTCGGTGAACAGGTGATAGCCAAGGGGGAGGGCGTGGTGATCTCCTACCGGGCCATCGGGCGCGACACCGACCAGCACGGGGACGACGCCGACGCCTTCGACATCACCCGGCCGACGCCGATCCGCCACATGACCTTCGGCCACGGCCCCCACATCTGCCCCGGCGCCGCGCTGTCCCGGGTCGAGGCCGGCATCGCGCTGCCCGCGCTGTTCGGACGCTTCCCCGACCTGAAGCTCGCGATCGAGGACGACGAGATCCGCAAGCTGCCGGTGATGACGCAGAACGACATGGAGGCGTTCCCCGTGCTGCTGCACGGCTGAGCGGTCCCGAGGTCGGCGGGGGGCGACACGTGCACGCCCTGCGTGGCCCCCCGGGGCCGGCGGGGGGTGGCTCCTGCACGGCTCAGGCCCCCGGGGCGCGGTCCGGAGGGCGGCCCTTCGCCGCCCCGGTCCGACTCCTCGTCCGGGATGCCGAACGCCGTCCGATCTTTCGGTGAAACCGTGCGGCGCGCGGCAACCCATACGCGGCCGGCGGCGACTGCGGAATGCACCCCCCCAGCCCCCGACCCCCCAAGGAGGTCCCCTCATGAGCCGCACTCTGAGGAGAACCCTCGCGGTCCTCCCCGCCGCGTTCCTGATGGCCCTCGTGCCGGGCAGCGCCTCGGCCTACCCCAACCCGGGTGTCGTCAACGGCGACATCGTCGTCCACGACCCCAGCATGGTCCGCAGCTCGTCCGGTCAGTACCTGCTCTACTCCACCGGCGAAGGCCTCCAGCTGCGCACCTCCACCGACCGCACCGCCTTCGGCCGCTCCGGGAACGCCTTCACCACCAAGCCCAGCTGGTGGAAGAACTACTCCTCGGCCTCCGACCCGTGGGCCCCGGACATCTCGTACCGGGGCGGCAAGTACCTGATGTACTACGCCGTCTCGTCCTTCGGCTCGAACACGTCGGCCATCGGGCTCGCGGCCTCCACCACAGGGCAGGCCGGCAGCTGGAGCGACTACGGGATCGTCTACACCTCGAACTCGTCGAGCGACTACAACGCCATCGACCCCAACCTGTTCGTGGACGACGACGGCAAGTGGTGGCTCTCCTTCGGCTCCTGGTGGACCGGGATCAAGATGATCCGGATCGACCCGTCGACCGGCAAGCAGTACTCCGGGGACACCGCCAGGCGCTCGCTCGCCTCACGCCCCACCGGCACCAAGGCCGTCGAGGCGCCCTCCATAGTGAAGCGCAACGGCTACTACTACCTGTTCGCCTCGTACGACACCTGCTGCGCCGGCACCGCTTCGACGTACAAGATCAAGGTCGGCAGGGCGACGAGCGTCACCGGTCCCTACAAGGACAAGAACGGTGTCAGCATGCTCAGCAACGGCGGTACGCCCGTCATGGAGTCCCACGGGCGCTACATCGGCCCCGGCGGTCAGTCGATCCTGGCGGACTCCGACGGCGACCTGCTCGTCTACCACTACTACGACGGCCAGGACAACGGCACCCCGAAGCTCGGCGTCAACCTCCTGAACTGGAGCAGCGGATGGCCCGTCGCCTACTGACCCTGCTGAGCGCCCTGCTGCTGGCGCTCGCCCTGGGACAGCCGACGTCGGCGTCGGCGGCCGAGGGACGTCCGTACACCAACCCGGTCAAGGCGCAGAAGGGCGCCGACCCCTGGATCTCCTACCACGACGGCAACTACTACCTGGTGTCGACGAGCTGGACCGACGTCATCACCATGCGGAAGTCGCCCACACTGGCCGGGCTCTCCACCGCGCCGAGCGTGCAGGTGTGGCAGGGCGACGCGGCCTCGCGCTGCTGCAACATCTGGGCGCCCGAACTGCACTACTCGGGCGGACGCTGGTACCTGTACTACGTGGCCGGGCAGAACATCACCGACTACAACCCCACACAACGCGTTCACGTGCTGCAGAGCGCCGGGTCCGACCCCATGGGGCCCTACACGTACAAGAACCAGCTCGGCAGCACCTGGATGCTCGACCCCAGCGTCCTCACGCTCAACGGCTCGCTGTACCTGCTGGGGAGCGCGAGCGGAGGCGGGACACAGAATCTCGTGATCGCGCCGATGTCGAACCCGTACACGCTCAGCGGCTCCTTCTCGGCCATCTCGACGCCCACCTTCGACTGGGAGAAGTCGGGTGGCACGGTCAACGAGGGGGCGGAGGTGCTCCAGCGTGGCGGGAAGACGTTCATCATCTACTCCGCGAGCGGCTGCTGGACGCCCGACTACAAGCTGGGACAGCTCACACTGACGGGCTCCGACCCGCTCTCCGCGTCCTCCTGGACGAAGAAGTCCACCCCGGTCTTCCAGCGGAACAACTCCGCCGGGATCTACGGGCCCGGCCACAACGGCTTCTTCAACTCACCCGACGGGACGGAGAGCTGGATCGTCTACCACGCCAACGACTCGGCGTCCGACGGCTGTGACAACGGGCGTACGGCGCGGGCGCAGAAGTTCGGCTGGAACTCCGACGGCACCCCGAATCTCGGTACACCCGTCGCCCTGGGCACCACCCTCGCCGGGCCGTCCGGCGAGACGGGGGCGACCCCGACCGCGTACACCGTCGTCAGCCGGGCCACCGGGAAGTGCCTGGACGTGAGTGGAGGCTCGGCCTCCGACGGGGCGAACGTGCAGCAGTGGACATGCGACGGCAGCGCGAAGCAGCGGTGGCGCATCGAGGACAGGGGGGACGACACGAGCCGTCTGGTGAACGCCGCGACGGGCAAGGTGCTCGACACGGCTGACTGCTCCGCGGCCGACGGTGCCGATCTGCGTCAGTGGTCGTGGCTCGACAACACCTGCCAGCGCTTCCGCTTCGTCACGACCGAGGCCGGCTGGGTGCGCATCGTCAACCAGGCCACCGGAAAGGTCGCCGACGTGGCGACCTGCTCGACGGCCGACGGCGTGGACGTACGGCAGTGGACCTGGCTGAACAACACCTGCCAGCAGTGGAAACTCACACCGGTCGGCTGAGGCCGTCCCGACCCGCCGAGGCCGGCTCAGGCCTCGGCGGGCCGCGGAGGCCGGCGCGAGCTCACGGACCCCGGCGCCCGTAAGCTGCGGCGCCATGGCAGACCTCCTCGCCCTCGCCCCGCACCGCTCCACCACGGCCACCCTGCTCGCCGGTGCGGCGCGCGAGCGCGGCATGGACGTGTCCGTCCTGCCGCGCGACGGCCTCCGGGCCGGCCCGCCGCCGGGCACCCGGGCGCACTACTACGGCGGCCCGCTCTTCGCCGACTCGGCCCTCGGCGGCCTCGGGATCGCCCTCCTCGAACCGGCCGGCAGCTGGCTCGACGGCCTGCCGTACGCGTTCACCGGCCGCCGCGTCGGATGCGTCCCGCTCAGTGAGGCCCGGCGTGCATCGGGCCCGCTCTTCGTGAAGCCACCCACCGACAAGAGCTTCCCGGCCGCCGTGTACGCCGACGGCGCCCGGCTGCGGCTTCCTGGGAGCCCGCTGGAGGATTCCCTCGTGCAGGTCAGCGAAGTGGTCACCTGGGTCAGGGAATTCCGGCTCCACCTGCTGGACGGGGAGATACGCACCGGCTCGCAGTACGCCGTCCACGGCCGGCTGGACGTCGCGCCCCTCACGGGCCACGGGGACGAGGCCGCGGTGCGCGCGTTCGCCGCACGGCTGGTCGAGGGGCACGGGGGCTCCCTGCCGAGCGGGGTGGTGCTCGACGTCGGCCTGATGCGCGGGAGCGACGACGCGGGGGAGGGGCGGTGGGCTGTGGTCGAGGCCAACATGGCGTGGTTCAGCAACGTCTACGCCGGGGACCCCGCCCGCGCCCTCGACGTGGTGCTCCGCGCGGCGGGCCCCCGGGCCGACATCGGTGAGGGGGACGCGCGATTCCGGCGGGCGTAGACCTCGTGCCCGGTACGCGGGCGTAGGCCTCGTGCCCGGCAACCTTTGGGGCGGCCGTGGCGACTACAGCCAGGAAACCCCACCTCTTCCCCTCCCGACCGAACGGATCCCGCCATGGCAGCGAACGGACGACGTACAGAGCTCCGCACCGGACCGCGCAGGGCGCTGACGGCGGGGGCCGCGGCGGTCGTGGCCGTCGCCACCCTCCAGGCGTTCGGGGCGGCGTCCGGAGCGGCGGCGGCCGCCACGCTCACCGTCGCCAAGGACGGCAGCGGGCAGTACACCACGGTGCAGGCCGCGGTGAACGCGATCCCCGCGGGCAACACCACGCGAACCGTCGTCTCCATCGGGCCGGGGACCTACCGCGAGCTGGTGAAGATCCCGTCCAGCAAGAAGAACGTCACCCTCCAGGGCAGCGGATCCAGCCGCAAGGACACCGTCATCGTGTACGGCAACGCCGCCGGCACCCAGAAGCCCGACGGCTCCGGTACGTACGGGACGAGCGGCAGCGCGACGGTCGCGGCCGAGGCCGACGGCTTCCAGGCCCGTAACCTCACGATCACCAACGACTTCGACGAGGGCGCCAACCAGAGCCTGAGCGGACACCAGGCGGTGGCCCTGCGGACGGCGGCGGACAAGGTCGTCCTCGACTCCGTGATCGTCAACGGTGACCAGGACACCCTGCTGCTCGACACCGCCTCCAAGGCGACCCTCGGCCGCGTCCACGTGACCAACTCCTACGTGGTCGGCAACGTCGACTTCATCTTCGGACGCGCCACCGCCGTGATCGACAAGTCGGTCATCACGCTGAAGAAGAGGTGGGACGGCAGCTCCGCCGGCTACATCACGGCCCCCAGCACGGCAGCCGACCGCAAGGGTTTCCTCGTCATCAATTCCACCGTGAACGGTGACGTCTCGGCCTCCTCCTTCCACCTCGGCCGGCCGTGGCACGCGGGGGGTGACGCCACGCTCGACCCGATGGCCACCTTCCGGAACACCACACTCGGCGCGGCCGTCAAGCCGGCTCCCTGGACCGACATGAGCGGCTTCTCCTGGAAGGACGACCGCTTCGCCGAGTACAGGAACACCGGACCCGGGTCCGGTGCGGCGAGCAGCGACCGGCCCCAGCTCACCGACGCCCAGGCCGCGCAGCAGGAGACAGCCGACTGGCTGGCGGGCTGGACACCTTCGGCGTCCTGAGTCACGGTGTGCGGAGGCAGAAGCTGCGGTCGAAGCGCTTCGACTCCACTCTGGACAGTCCCTGTGAGCGAGTCTAGGCTCCACGGTGTCTGTGCATGTCAGAGTGCGAAGGGGAGCACAGCAGAGCGCTGTCGAAGCGCTTCACCAGTTCTCCCTTGCGGTCACCATCTGTAGGGGAGAAGCCGAATGGTCACGCTTGCCGAGGTCGCCCAGCATGCCGGAGTCTCGGCGAGCACGGTGAGCTACGTCCTCAGCGGGAAGCGGTCGATCTCGGCCTCCACCCGGGAACGGGTGGAACTCAGTATCCAGCAACTGGGCTATCACCCCAACGCCGGGGCACGCGCCCTCGCCAGCAGCAGGACCAACATCATCGCGCTGATGGTGCCGTTGCGCACCGACATGTACGTGCCCGTGATGATGGAGATCGCCATCGCCGTCGCCACGAGCGCCCGCACCCACGGCTACGACGTCCTGCTGCTCACCGGCGAGGAGGGCCCGGCCGCCGTGCGGCGGATCGCGGGAAGCTCACTGGCGGACGCGATCATCCTGATGGACGTCGAACTGCACGACGAGCGGCTGCCGTTGCTCCGCGACTCCGGACGGACGGCGGCCCTCATCGGGCTCCCCTCCGACACCTCCGGGCTCACCTGCGTGGATCTCGACTTCGAGGCCACGGGCGCGCTCTGCGTGGAGCACCTCTCCGGCCTCGGCCACCGCGAGGTCGCCGTCATCGGGGAAGCCGCCGCCGTCTACGAGCGCCACACCGGCTTCGCCGAGCGGACCGTGGACGGCATACGGGCCAAGGCCCAGGACACCGGGACCCGGATCCTGCACCGGCCCTGCGAGGGCGGATACGCGGCCATGGCCGGCACCCTGGCCCGGATCTTCGACGAGCGGCCGGGCACGACCGGGTTCATCGTCCAGAACGAGGCCGCCGTCGAGCCGCTGCTCAACCTCCTCCAGCAGCAGGGGCGCGCCGTGCCGGAGGACGTGTCCGTCGTGGCCATCTGCCCCGAACAGGTGGCCACCCAGGCATCGGTGCGGCTCACCTCCGTCGCCATCCCGGCGCAGGAGATGGGGCGCCGCGCGGTGGAGCAGGTGGTCGCGAAGCTCGCGGGACGCGGTACGGACGAAGTCGACCTGCTGGAACCGGTTCTGACGGTGCGTGCGAGCACGGGTCCCGCTCCCGCCTGACCGCGAGAAGGGGCCCGCCGGCCCCCGGTCGCGAGCACGGGCCGGGGGCGTCCCCCCGGCCCGCACGGATCAGCTCGAGGAGACGTCGAACCCGTTGGTCGTGAAGTTCAGGCCGCCGGACGACGAGGTGATCTCGTAGCCGAACTGGACGTCACCGATGGTCTCGTCGCCCCACCAGCCCTTGGTGTCCTTGATCCACTTCAGGATCGGGAGGATGTTCACGCTCCCGGACGTGGAGTCCGAGGTCCGCAGGAACGAGAAGACCTCGTTGGCCCCGTTGTCACCCTTGTAGACGGCCCACGTGTGGCCGCCGAGGGTCACGTTGCCCTGCGAGGT
The DNA here is from genome assembly GCF_042872025.1 of Streptomyces sp. NPDC005494. Lineage (NCBI taxonomy): Bacteria > Bacillati > Actinomycetota > Actinomycetes > Kitasatosporales > Streptomycetaceae > Streptomyces > Streptomyces sp. NPDC005494. Next base: position 179,822 of record NZ_JBIAJR010000008.1, on the reverse strand, counting down.
GCCGAGCGGACCGACGGCGCCGTTGTAGTTGACCCAGAGCATGACCTCGTAGTCGTAGTCCGTGTCCCAGATGTCGTACGACGTGTTGTAGGCGCCGGAGGACGGGACGGTCACGTTGTAGCCGCTCCTCAGTGACGAGAGCGAGCTCAGCGGCTTGTTGACGATCTTCTTGGCGTTGGGGTACGACTTGATGCCACCGGTGTTCGGGTGGTTCGCCGTCACGCCCCAGTTGCTGGACGAGTTGGCCCAGATGGACTGGCTGCCCGCGCCGGAGCCCCAGATGTTGTTGTAGAGGATGTACCCGTCGGACGTGGTGTAGTTGCCCCACTGTTCGGACGAGGTCCAGATCGCGGCGTGGGCCGGTGCCGCCGCGAAGCCGATGAGGGCGGCCACGGCCGCCGTCGGCGCCAGGAGCAGCCTGGTCAGGGTGGTTCGTGCCATGAGGTGTTCCTTCCATGTGGGGATGGAGGACTGCTACCGCGCCCCCAGGGTGAGGACGCGGTCCACGCCGGCCGTCAGCTCCAGCGGAGCCGTGGGGTTTCCGGCGGTGGTCTCGGTGAGGGTGAAGCCGTCGCCCGTACGCAGGTCGACCCGCGCGTCGCGGCCGGGACGCAGCACGGCGGTGGCGCCGTCCTCGGACCAGCTGAGGTCCAGGCACGCGCCGAACCGTGTCCTGATGCCCCGGAGTTCACCGGCCGGACAGGCCTCGGGGACGGCGGGCAGCAGCACCAGGCGGCTCGGTGACGACTGGACGAGCGACTCGATCACGGCGGCTGGCAGGGTGTGGGCGGCGTCCGCGTTGTAGACGTTCCGCGAGGGATAGTGCGCGCTCATCAGGGAGTCGTGGAAGAAGTCGCCGCCGAGCACCGCGTCCAGCGCCGCCGCCACCCGGGACGGGTCCCGCAGCCGGGCCGCGATCAGCGCGTGGTGGAGATGGCCGTGGGCCGAGTCGTTCTCCGAGCCCCGCAGTTCCAGAGCGCGGTGCGCGGCGGCCGACAGCTCCGGGGTGTCGTACGGATTGACCGAGTCCAGTGGCCACACCGGGTAGAGATGGCTGAGATGGCGGTGGTCGTAGGTCTCGCGCAGACCCGGCCACGCCCACTCGGCGAGCGCCCCGTCCTCGTTCACGAGATAGGCCGGAAGCCGGGCGGCAAGAGCCTTCCAGCGGGCGGCGGACGGGTGGCCGGGAGCGTGCTCGGCGGCCGTCGTCAAAGCGTGGCGCGCCGCGGCGATGTCCATCGTGGCGTTCACCGTCACCCAGCTCGCGTTGGCCGGCCGGTTCTCCGGGGAGTAGGAGGGGACGACCGCCAGGTTTCCGTCCGGATCCTCGCAGCTGAGGAAGTCCTCGTAGAACAGGGCTACTTCGACCAGTGCACCGGTCAGCGCTGCGTCCGGGGTGCCCGTCGTCACCTCGGCGTGCTCGAGGAGCGGCTGAAGCAGCCAGTCCGCCCCCGCCGTCCACAGGTGCAGCGGATAGGCACGCTGGAAGTGCCGGGTGTGGCCCGACTCGCCGTCCGTGTGGGACGGGGCGACGACACCACGGGCCCCGAAGAGCGCCCGGGCGTTGTCCCGCCAGTGGTCCAGTTGCCCGTGCACCAGCGCGGCATGGGCCTCGGTCACCTCCGGGAGCGCAGCGGGCGCGGCCGAGGCGATCTGGAGGTTGAGGTTGGCGTTCGTGGTGAACGCACCGGACCAGGCGGTGTCCCAGTCCCCGGTCCACAGGCCCGTCAGCCTGGGCGGAAGCACGCCGGACGAGGACAGCAGGTGATAGCGGCCCGCCGCGAAGAGCCGCTCCAGCAGTGCGGGGCTCTTCGGGGTGCGCAGCAGCTCACTCCCGGCAAGCTCCCGCCCCGGCGCGGCGTCGCGCAACGCGAAGGAGGCACGCCCGTACGCGGCCCGGTGCAGCGGCCGGTGCCGGTCCAGCAGGGTGGCGTAGTCCTCGTGCGGCAGGGCGGACCACAACTCCCCGGGATCGGGGCGGCCCGCCACCCTGACGACCCGGGTCGTCAGGGTGAGACCGCGCGCCCCCTCGACCCGGACGCCCTCGCCCGACACGGAGACCCGGCCGCCGTCGACCCGGACCACGGTGACGCCCGTGTAGCCGAGCTCGCTGCCCGGGTAGCCCACCCGCAGGGCCAGGTGCGCCCCGTCCGGGGTCAGCACCGTGGAGCGGCCGACCGCCAGCTGCGCCGGAGCACCGGGAAGCGCGTGGTCCAGGGTGACGTCGGCGGTCAGCCCGGGGTCGGTGACGTGCTGCACCACCACGTCGTCCGCCCGCGACACGAAGACGCCGCTGCGCCACGCCTCGTACGAGGCCGTCACCTCGCCCGTGGTGAAGTCGACCTCACGGCGGTATCCGGCGACCGCCTCGTGCAGCCCACGGCCACGGCGGACACGGGTCTGGAACGCCGGGTGGAAGGGCTGCACCCACACCAGCGGGCGTACCCCGCCGAAGCCCTCGGCGGCCGTCGTGTCGCCGGACAGGAGCGCGTCCTGGAGCCGGCCGAGCCCGTCGGCGAGCTCGGGCGGCGCGAGGTTCTCGCTGCCGTTGGGCCGCACCAGGCTGTGGTGGTTGACGATGACCCGGTCGTCGCCCGGATCGCCGTACACCATCGCCCCGTGACGGCCGTTGCCACTGAGGAAGGCGTCCTCCCAGCGGGTGGCGGGGCCCGGCTCCCACGTACCGTCGTTCATGCCGGGACGTCTCTGAGCACGGCCACGCCGTAGCGGCCCAGCTCCACACTGCCGTCTGTCTCCGTACCCGTGAGCAGGTCGAGGCGGCGCCCCGGCAGCTTCACCTCCGCGGGGGAGCGGCCGTGGTTCAGCAGGAAGAGGAGTCCACCGCGCCGTACGGCCTCCACCCCGGCGGGCAGCCCCTCCAGCACGGGGCGCACGCCGGCCCCCGCCGCCGCCCGGCCGAGCAGGTCGCGCAGGGCGCCGGGCTCCGGGAGGGTGGAGAGATAGGTGGCGGTGCCCTTGCGGAGCACCGCGGGAAGCCCGTCCAGTTCGCCGCCCCGGTAGGCGCACACCGTCTCGGCCGTGCCGTCGGACTCCAGCTCCTCCGACCACAGGGTGCCGCGCAGACCGTCGCACTCCACCGTGTCGCCTGCGTCCAGGGGCCACCACTCGTGCACCGTACGGATGCCGAACAGCTCCCGCAGCCGGCTGTCCATGCCGCCCGGCCTGACCCGGCCGTCCATGTCCGCGACACCGGTGAAGAAACCGCACACGAGGGTCCCTCCGTCCCGGACGTACGCGACGAGGTTGTCGATCGCGGCGTCGCTCAGGAGGTAGAGCTGCGGCACGAGCACCATGCGGTAGCCGCTCAGGTCCGCCTCGGGCCGGGCGAATCCGGTGGCGATGCCGCCCTCCCACAGTCCCCTGTGCCAGGCCTGCACCAGCTCCGTGTACGCGACGAGCGAGGACGGGCGGTCCCGCTGGGTGGAACCCCACCAGGCCTCCCAGTCGTGGAGCACGGCGACCTCGGCGGTCACCTCGGTGCCGCTCACCTCGGCGCCGATCAGCGCCAGTTCGGCGCCGATCCGCTTGACCTCGGCGAACGTACGGCCGTGCTCGCCGGCGTGGCTCAGCATGGCGGAGTGGAACTTCTCCGACCCCTGCCGGGACTGGCGCCACTGGAAGTAGCAGACGGCGTCCGCGCCCCTGGCCACGGCCTGGACCGACCAGAGCCGGTTCAGGCCCGCGGGCTTGGGGTGGTTGACCTCACGCCAGTTGACCGAGCCCGCGGCCTGCTCCATCACCATCCAGGGCCCGCGCGCCTGCGAGCGGGTCATGTCGGCGAGCATCGCGTTGTACTGGCCGCCCAGCGGGTCCTTCGGGTCCGGGTAGACGTCGACGGAGACGACGTCCTCGCGTTCCGCCCACGCCCAGGCGTCCTGGCCCTCCCACAGCGGCATGAAGTTGGTCGTCACGGGGATGTGCGGGGTGTGCCGGGCGACGATGTCCCGCTCGGCGGTGTAGCACTCCAGCAGGGCGTCGGAGGTGAAGCGCCTGAAGTCCAGCTCGTGCGCGGGGTTGCGCAGGTACTGGACGCGGCGCGGCGGCAGGATCTCCGCCCAGGTGTCGTAACGCTGGCTCCAGAAGGCCGTGCCCCACGCCTCGTTGAGTGCGGCGACCGTGCCGTGGCGGGCGGCCAGCCAGCGGCGGAAGTGGGCGGCCGTCTCGTCGCACCAGCAGTGCGTGCAGTACTCGTTGTTGATGTGCCACATGGTCAGCGCCGGGTGGTCCGCGTACCGCGCCGCGAGATCCTCGGTGAGGGCGGCGGCGTAGCGACGGTAGACCGGTGAGCTCGGGCAGAAGTGCTGCCGCGAGCCGTAGTTGACGACCGCACCCTCCTCGGTGCGCGGCAGCGTCTCCGGGTGCAGCGCGCCCATCCACGGCGGGGGAGAGGAGGTCGGGGTCGCCAGGACGACCCCGATGCCGCCCGCGTGCATCAGGTCCATGAGCCGGTCCAGCCAGCCGAACTCCCGCGCTCCTGGGCGTGGTTCGATCATCGCCCAGGAGAAGACCCCGAGCGTGACGGAGTTGACCCCGGCCTCCTTCATCAGCCGTACGTCGTCGGCCCACACCTCCTCGGGCCACTGCTCGGGGTTGTAGTCGCCTCCGAAGAGGACGCGGCCACGGGTGGCGTCGTGCAGGGACGGCATGGACGTCTCGTTCCTCTACTTCGGGTCTGCGTACTGGATGCCACGGCCGTTCGTGCCCAGATAGACACGGCCGTGTACACGGGGGTCCCCGGTGATGACCTCACCGGTCCACCCCCACTGGTGGGAGTCGTCGTTGATGCGGACCCAGGTCGCGCCCGCGTCGTCGGAGCGCAGCACGGCCACGCCCTCGTGCGTCGCGGAGACGCGCCCGGTCTGGAAGACGGCCGGATAACCGGCCCGGCCCTTGCGCGGGGCCGCCTTCCCGAAGCCCAGGGCGTACGAACCCTGGCAGCCGGCCACCGGTGCGAAGGTGAGGCCGCCGTCCTTGGAGCGCAGCAGGCCGTTGTCCTTGGCGGACAGCCACAGGTCCCCGGTGCGTCCGGGCGCCGCCGCGATGCGGAACTGCGTGTCGCCGGACGGCAGTCCGGTGGCCCCCTCGACGAACGTCGCGCCGTTGTCGGTGGAGCGGAAGACGGTCCCGGTGTCCGTGTCGTACACGTAGAAACGGGCGGCATCGAGGGGGTCGGCGACCGGGGTGCCGCCCTTGGGGAAGGTCGTCACCTCGGCCCAGGTCGCGCCGCCGTCGGTGGAACGGTGCGCCGGGTACTTGGTGCCGTCCCAGTGGACGAACGACCACAGGAGCGTCGCTCCGTCGGCCGAGACCGCCACGGGCCCGGGGGCCGAGGACGCCATCGCCGGCTGCGAGGCGAACGGCTGCCAGGTCGCCCCGCCGTCGCGCGAGTACGCGCCCGCCGAGTCCGAGCCCGAGGGCCACCCGGTCCGCACGACGTACGACGGCTCGTGCGTGGCCAGGGCGAGCCCGGTGGCCGTACCGAAGACCGGGTTCGACGCCATCCCGCGCGACGGGGAGGCGGTCAGCGAGTCGTGGTACATGACCCCGATGTCCCCCAGTCCGCTGAGCAGCCGGGCTCCGGACGGGGGCGCGATCAGCTGGCGCACGGACGACTCCTCCAGACCCCGGATCTCGGGGGCCCAGTGGACGAGGTCACGCGTCCCGAAGACGGTGGCGCCGGTGCCGAAGACGATGTGCCGCGAGTCGTGCGGGTCGACGGCCAGGGCCTGGATCCACCAGCCGAACTTCGGCTCACCGCCCCACTTCAGATACGGGGTCTCCGCGACGTCCAGCACCGCCGTGTCCTTGAGCGAGGTCCAGCTCTCCCCGCCGTCCGTCGAACGGAACAGCGTGTCCACCGGCCCCCAGCGGTTGTTCGTCGAGACGACGACCGTGCCGGGGCGGGACGCGTCCACGGCCACCCCGCCGTAGCCGAACGCGTCGCCGGCAGCCGGGACGGCCGGGGTCACATCGGTCCAGGCGCCCGACACCGTGTCGAGACGGTGCACCGAACCGTCGGCCTGGTTGTTCGGCCCCGGCCCGTCCGCGTACGTGACGTACAGCGCACGGCCGCGCGCGTCGTACGCCGCGCGGACCGGCACCTTCGTCGAGGCGCCGGCGGTCGGCCTGCCGGGAACCTCCTCCCAGCCGCCGGCGACGTGGCGGTAGAGGTTCGTGCCGCCGTCGCCCCAGCCCGCGTACACCGCGCGGCCCACGGCCACCAGCAGGGTGACGCCCTGCCCGCCCGCCGACGCGGCCGCCGGGAAGGAGGTGTCCGGCGACCACGTGGCGCCCCGGTCGGTGGAGCGCAGCAGTCCGTCGTGGCGGGTACCGAGCCAGAGCGTCTCGCTGTCCCGGGGATCGACCAGGAGCCGCTCGCCGCAGCCCCGGCCGTCCTCGTTGGCGCCGAGGCGCACGGTGAGATCCGTACGCTTCCAGGTCGCGCCCCGGTCCTCGGACCTGAGGACCGCACCCGGGGAGGCGTACGCCTGTGTGTAGGTGCCCAGGGCCAGGTACAGCCGGTCGGGGTGCGCCGGGTCGACGGCCATCGCCTCGACCCCCATCAGGTTCCAGTCGTCCCAGCCGATGTGGTCGACGAGCGCCGTCCACCGGGCCCCGCGGTCGTCCCAGCGGTAGGCGCCCCCGATGTCCGTGCGGGCGTAGGCGAGACCTCGCACGGCGGGGTGGAACATCAGGCCCGTCACGAAGCCCGTCCCGCCGATCGCCGCGGTGCGCCAGCGGTGCGGCCGGCTCCTGCGGTCCTTCGGGGAGGCCGAGGCCCCTCCCGCCGCGGGCAGCACCGCGGCCGAGGCCGCGACCACCGCCGCACCGGCCAGGACGGTCCGGCGCCGGGGGCGCGGGCCGGGATCGGGCTGCGGGACGGACGAAGCGCGCATGACGAGGACCCTCCGGAGGGGAGTGACGGGTGGATGCGGTGCGGGAGGCGGCGATCAGCCCTTGACGGCGCCGGTGAGCATGCCTTCCTTGAAGTGCTTCTGCACGAACGGCGAGAGGAACGCGACCGGGATCAGCGCCAGCACCATGACCGCCATCTGGATGGCGAGCAGTGACAGATGACCGGTGTTGATGACCTGCGTCAGGCCGGTGGGCCGCTCCTGCTTGAGGACGAGCTGGTTCATCACGTTCTGCAGCGGCATCATTTCCGGGTCGCTGATGTAGATGGACGCGTTGAACCAGGCGCTCCAGTAGCCGACCGCGTAGAAGAGCGTGATCACCGCGATGACCGCGCGGGACAACGGCATGATGATCTGCCACAGGATGCGGAAGTCACCGGCCCCGTCGATGCGGGCGCTCTCGACGAGCTCCTGCGCCGTACTCATGAAGAAGGCGCGCAGGACCAGGATGTTGAAGACGTTCAGCGCGCTCGGGAGGATCAGGGCCAGGTAGGAATCGGTGAGCCCGAGCCCCTGGACCACCAGGTAGGTGGGGATCAGGCCCGCGCCGAAGAACATCGTGGCCAGCATGAACAGCAGCAGCGGCCGGTGGAGCACCGAACCCGGCCGCGACAGGCCGTAGGCGCACATGATCGACACGGCCATGCTGAAGAGCGTCCCGACCACGGTCACGCAGATGCTGACCACCGCGGCCCGGGTGACCTGTCCGCCGCCGAGGAGCTCCTCGTAGGCGACGAACGTGATGCCGCGCGGGATCACCACCAGCCCGCCCGCGTCGGTGATGGTCCGCACCGAGGACAGGCTGGTGACGATCACGACCCAGAGCGGGAAGAGCACCGCCAGACAGGTCAGGACCAGGACCACCCCCTTGGAGGCGAGCCCCGCCCTGCTCGGATCCTCCTCCCACACGGGCCGTAGCCGGCCACGTGTGCCGGGCTTGATCCCGGCCACGCCGGTCATTCGGTAGAGCAGGCCGCTCACTTCTTGTACACCCCCTGCTCACCCATGAGATGGGCGACCTTGTTGGCCCCGAGGACCAGCAGCAGACCGAAGATTCCCTTGACGATCCCGACGGCCGCCGCGTAGCTGAACCCGCCGTTGGTGATGCCCACGTTCCACACGTAGGTATCGAGGACCTCGGAGGCGCCCGGCCCGACGGCCGTGCGCTGGAGCAGGATCTGCTCGAAGCCCACGGTGAGCGCGTTGCCCACCTGGAGGACCAGCAGCAGGGCCACCACCGGGCGCAGGGCGGGCAGCGTGACGTGCCACATCCGGCGCCAGCGGTTCGCACCGTCCATCGCGCTCGCCTCGTAGAGCTCCGGACTGACCGAGGCCAGCGCGGCGAGGAAGACGATGACACCCCAGCCGGCGTCCTTCCAGATCATCTCGAAGGTGATCAGGAACTTGAACAGACCGGGGTTCGTCATCAGGTCGAAGCCCTCGTAGCCGTTCTCCCGCAGCGTCTGCGCGATGAGTCCGGCTCCGCCGAACATCTGCTGGAAGACCGTGATGACCAGGACCCAGGAGAAGAAGTGCGGCAGGTAGAGGATCGCCTGCGCCACTGCCCGGACCCGGGGCCGCACGAAGCTGTTGATGAACAGCGCGAGCAGGATCGGCACCGGGAAGAACAGCGTCAGCTGCAACAGGAAGATCGTCAGCGTGTTGCCCAGCGCCGACCAGAACAGCCGGTCGTTCGCCATCTGCTGGAACCACTCGAAACCGACCCACGGGCTCTGCATGATCGCCTGGAAGGCGTTGTCCGCGATGTACGGGTCGTAGTCCTGGAAGGCGACGACGTTGCCCACCAGGGGGACGTAGGCGAAGACCAGCAGCAGCAGCATCGCCGGCAGGGTCATCAGCAGCAGCGTCCGGTCACGGCGCAGCCGGTGCCGCAGGGGCACCTTCGCGCTGAGCGGGGCCGGCCCGCGGGCCGCCCCGTCCTTCTCGGCCGGCGGCGACGCAGGGGACCCCTGCGCGCGCCGGTCATCTGTGCTCAGAGACATGTCAGGAAGCCGACTCGCCGGTCTCGTCGAGCAGCTTCTTGTACCAGTCGCGCAGCTTGTCCCCGCCCTTGCTCTTCCAGTCCGAGACCTGCTGCTGCATGTCGCTGACCTTCTTGCGGCCGCGGACGATGTCCTTCTCCAGGGCTTCGAACTGGGCGTTCAGCTCGGTGTAGCGAGTCGGCTCCTGGATCTGCATGCCGTGGAACAGCGGCTTCTTCAGGTGCGCGCCCTGGCGCTGCTGCCACTCGACGACGCCCTTGGCGACGTCCGGGTAGTCCGGGTAGGCGCGGTACGGCTTGGAGGTCGCGATGTACTCGTACGTGGCGAAGACCTCGTTGTTGCCCTTCTCGTTCTTGACGAGCACCCCGTCCTTCAGGGTGTGGTGGGTGCCCTCCAGGCCGTACGCCCGAAGACGCTGCTCCTTGCTCCCGTACGGAGCGGCGGTGAAGTTGGCCAGCGCGAGGAGGTCCTCGATGACCTTCTTGTCGGCCTTCTTGCTCGCGAAGCACCAGATGTTGGAGGGGGAGGCCTCGTAGATGACCGGGTCGCCACCGTCGGCGGCGAAGAAGTCCATCGCGCCCATCCGGAACTCGGGCTTGTCCAGCCGCTGGACCGCGGTCGCCGCGTACCAGTCCGAGATGTCCGCGTTGTACATGAGGACGTTCCCGGACGAGAAGGTGGTCCGCATGTCGCCCGTCTCGGCCTTGGCGTCCGGGTGCACGAAGCCGGCCGAGTACAGCGAACGAGACCACTCCAGGGCCTCCAGGTACTCCGGGGTCTCGTAGCGGTTGATCAGCTTGCCGTCGACGAGCTTCCAGTAGTAGGGCTTCTCCGGCAGCACTCCGAAGAAGACGAACGCCGACCACGTCATGTCGCTGCACGCCCACACCTTGCTCCGGGGGGCGTTGATCTCCTTGCAGAGGTCGAAGAACTCCTGCGTGGTGGTCGGGACCTCGTACCCCTTCTCCTCGAATATGTCGGCCCGGTAGAAGGGAGTGATGTTGGGTGTGGCCTCGGCGGGCATCGGGATCCCGCGCAGCTGGCCGGCGAAGACGCCGCGCTGCCAGGCGCCGGTGGGGATGGCTGCCAGGTTGGGGTACGCCTTGACCTTGTCGCCCGAGAGGTAGGGGCCGAGGTCGGCGAACTTGTTGGCGATGGCGCTCGGGATCTTGCCCTGGAGCTCCCAGCCCGGGACGACGACGGCGTCCGGGATGGCGCTGGAGGCGAGCACCGCGCCGAGCTTCTGTCCGTAGACGTTGCCGTCCTGGTTCTGCCACTTGACCTTGACGCCGGCGGCCTCGTCCATCGCCGTCCAGTACGCGTTGCCCTCACCGGGCGAGGTACCCCACAGGGGGGCCATGATGCTGATCTCGCTGCCCTTGCCCAGCTTCTTCGGCACCGACACCGCCAGCTTGTCGGCGGGGAGCGCGGTGGTGAAACCGTCGGCGGAGCCGTTCTTGCTGGGGATGTCGGGGGTGACGGTGTTCGAGGGGACGTAGGCCGGAAGGAGATCCTTCAGCTTATTGCCCGTGGTCGTTCCCTCGTTCTTCGCGCCACCGGAACCGCCACCGCAGGCGGCGAGGAGCGGCATCCCCCCGCCGACGGCTGCCGCGACTACCACGGAAGAGGCGAGGAATCGTCTCCGGCTGGGAGCGGAGGGGGAGTTCGGCGTCATTGCGTCAACCCTTCGTGGTGCAACAGGACGGCCCGCGGCGGCGACTGCCGCTCGGCCCTGTGTGTGAGGTAGGGGGCGTTACCGGCCGAGCCGGCGGCACTGCACCGGCTGAGCTGAAGCGGTCAACGGGCTGCCTCGTCGAAGCGCTTCGATGTTGCAGCGAGGTTAAGTGAAGGGTCTCGGTCACACAAGAGTTCGTTTCGAGATTCCTCCGACCTGTTTCCGAACCGTTTCCCGCCGTGGTGTGGCGCCGATGCCCCCTGATGGGCCTTTTCGGACCGCTCGCGCCCTTGACACCTCCGGGGTTGGCCGCAGAGCATCGAAGCGCTTCGAAAGATCTTCTCCTCGCGTCGTAGGAACTTTCGTTGTCCGACGCCCTGAAAACCTCCCACCTCTCCAAGGGGACCCGCACGTGACGGACCATCCGCTTCCCTTCCGCGACCCGCAGCTGTCCTTCGCCCGGCGCACCGACGATCTGCTCGGACGGCTCACGCTCGACGAGCGGATCGCGATGCTGCATCAGTTCGCCCCGGCTGTGGAGCGGCTGGGGCTCGGCCCGTTCCGCACCGGACAGGAGGCCCTGCACGGGGTCGCCTGGATGGGGCCCGCCACCGTCTTCCCGCAAGCCGTCGGCCTCGGTGCCACCTGGAACGACGACCTGGTCCGCCGGATCGGCGAGGCCGTCGGCAACGAGGTGAGGGCCAAGCGGGCCCAGGACGACCGCGTCGGGCTCAACGTCTGGGCGCCGACCGTGAATCTGCTGCGACACCCGCTGTGGGGCCGGGGCGAGGAGGGGTACTCCGAGGACCCCGCCCTGACCTCCGCCATCGCCGTGGCCTACACCCGTGGCCTGCGCGGTGACGACCCCCGTTACTGGCGCACCGCACCCGTGCTCAAGCACTGGCTTGCCCACAACAACGAGACCGACCGCGACACCGCGTCCTCCTCGGTGCGTCCGCGCGTCCTGCACGAGTACGACCTGCGGGCCTTCCGCGACGCCGTCGAGGGCGGGGCCGTCGCCGGGGTCATGCCGGCGTACAACCTGGTCAACGGCCGCCCCAACCACGTGTCCCCCCTCCTGGAACAGCACCTGCGGAGCTGGACCGGACAGCCGCTCGTCGTCTGCTCGGACGCGGGCGCGCCCTCCAACCTGGTCGACTCCGAGCACTACTTCGACACGCACGAGGAGGCGACCGCAGCGGCCCTCAAGGCCGGTGTCGACAGCTTCACCGACCACGGCACCGACTCCTCGGTCATGACCGGCCGCATCCGCGACGCGCTCGCCAAGGGGCTCATCGACGAGAAGGACATCGACACGGCCGTCCGCCGGCTCCTGGCGATGCGCTTCGCGCTGGGTGAGTTCGACCCGGAGCTCGACCCGTACGCCCAGGCCGGCGACCTGGACACCGAGGAGCACCGCGCGCTGGCGCTGGAGGCCGCCGAGCAGGCCGTGGTCCTGCTCAAGAACGACGGTCTGCTGCCCCTCGCCCCGGAGGCGGGCCGCACCGTGGCGGTCGTCGGCCTCCTCGCGGACGCCTGCAAGCTCGACTGGTACAGCGGCACCCTCATGCACCGCTCGACACCGCTCGACGGGATCCGCGAGCGCTACGGCGCCGAGAACGTCCTGCACACCGAAGGCGTGGACCGGATCCGGCTGAAGTGCTCCGACGGCTGGCTGCGGGTGCCTCGGACGGAAGGCGTACAGGACGGGGAGGCCCGGGGCGCGGAAGGCGCCCTCGACCCGGCCCTCCTCGCGGGCCGCACCGACCTGCCGCCGCTGACCTGCGGCGACGAGGCCACCGAACTGGCGCTCGTCGACTGGGGGGACGGCGTCCTGACCCTGCGCACCGACGAGGGCCTGTACCTCTCGGTGGCCGACGACGGATACGTCAGGGCGTCCGCGGACGAGCCGGGCGGCTGGGTCGTCCAGGAGACGTTCCGCCTGGAGGCGGTCGAGGGACACGACGGCGGGCACCGCCTTCTGCACATCGGGACGGGTGGATACGTGTCTGTCGCCGCCGACGGCGCGAAGGTTGCCGTGTCCGGCGAGAAGATCTCGCGGGAGGCCGCCACCGTCTTCGCGACCGAGACCGTCGAGTACGGCGCGGAGGCCGTGGCCCGGGTCGCCGCGGCTGCCGACACCGTGATCGTCGTCGCGGGCAACGACCCCCACATCAACGGCCGTGAGACCGAGGACCGCACGACCCTCGCCCTCCCCGCCCAGCAGGACCGGCTGTGGCGCGCCGCCCGCGCCGTCAACCCGCGGACGGCCCTCGTGCTGACCTCGGCCTACCCGTACGCGGTCACCGACGCGGCGGAGGCGCTCCCGGCCCTGCTCTGGACCGCTCACGGCGGCCAGGCCGCGGGCACCGCGCTCGCGCGCGTGCTCGCCGGTGACGTGTCCCCCGCGGGCAGGCTCCCGCAGACCTGGTACGCGGGCGACGGCGATCTGCCGGACCTGCTCGACTACGACATCATCGGTTCGCGGCAGACGTACCTCTACTTCGAGGGCACCCCGCTCTTCCCGTTCGGACACGGACTGGGATACGCCGACTTCGCCTACTCCGGCCTCGAGGCCGGGATCGAGGGCGAACTGCTGCGGGTGGCGCTGACCGTGTCCAACGCCGGGACGGTCGCCGCGGACGAGGTGGCCCAGCTCTACGTCCGTGCCGCGGCCCCCGCCCACGGCCGGCCGGAATCACCGGGCGATGCCGTGGACCTGCCGCAGCGCAAGCTGGTCGCACACCGTCGCCTGCATCTCGCCCCCGGGGCCTCCGAGCGCGTCGAGTTCGACGTGCCGGTCGCGGAGCTGGGGCACTGGAGCGTGGCGCACGGCCGCTGGACCGTCGAGCCGGGTACGTACGAGATCCTCGCCGGGGCGTCCAGCGCGGACATCAGGCTCACCGCCACCGCGAGCGTCGAAGGTGAGGCGTCCGGCCCGCGCCCGGTGGTCCCCCGGGGGCTCGACGCCGCCGACTACGACTGGCAGCGGGGCACGGAGATCGTGGACCGCGCGAAGACGGAGGGGGACACCGTCACCCCCGCCGACGCCGGTCAGGAAGGTGAACTCGTCTACACGGCATGCGACTTCGGGGAAGGCGTCGTCGGCCTGGCGTTCCTCCTCGCGGGCGCGGGCTCCCTCTCCGCCACGGCGGGCGGGCAGAGCCTGGAGGTCCAGGTCCAGGACGAGGGCGGACCGTACGCCTACCGCACGCTCACCACCGCTCTCGCACTCGAAGGCGTGCGGGAGCTGCGCATCCGCATCGAGGGGTCCGTGCGCCTCGCCCGCATCGACGTCGTCCCCGCGAAGGAGACCGCATGAAGTTCACCGACGGCTTCTGGCTCATGCGAGAGGGCGTACGCGCCTCCTACGCCACCGAGATCCGGGACGTGCGCGTCGACCCGGACCGCTTCACCGCCTACGCGGCGGTCAAGCGTGTCGCCGCGCGCGGCGACACGCTGAACACCCCGCTGATCACGGTCGAATGCTTCTCGCCCGCCGAGGGTGTGATCGGCGTGCGCACCACCCACCACGCCGGGAAGGCCCGTCGCGGTCCTGACTTCACGATCCTGCCGGGCGACGCCTCCGCGCCCGCGGCGCGCACCCGCCGGGACGGCGCCGTCACGGAGCTGACCAGCGGCCCGCTGACGCTGCGCATGGACGGGGACGGGCCCTGGGGGATCACCTTCACCGACGCATCGGGCCGGCGTCTGACCGGAGTGGACCCCAAGGGGACGGCCTTCGCCACCGCGCCCGACGGAACCCACCACATGATCGCCCAACTGGCTCTGGACGTGGGGGAGAACGTCTACGGTCTCGGCGAGCGCTTCACACCGTTCGTCAAGAACGGCCAGACGGTGGACATCTGGCAGGCGGACGGCGGCACCAGCAGCGAACTGGCGTACAAGAACATCCCGTTCTACCTGTCCTCGCGGGGTTACGGCGTCTTCGTCAACCACCCCGGCAAGGTGTCGTTCGAGGTGGGCTCGGAGTCCGTCGGCCAGGTGCAGTTCAGCGTCGAGGACCAGTCGCTGGAGTACTACGTCGTGGCCGGTCCGACACCGAAGGACGTGCTGGCCCGCTACACGGCTCTCACCGGGCGTCCCGCCCTGCCGCCGGCCTGGTCGTTCGGCCTCTGGCTGACCACCTCCTTCTGCACCTCCTACGACGAGGAGACGGTCACCTCCTTCGTCGACGGCATGGCCGAACGGGGCATCCCGCTCAGCGTCTTCCACTTCGACTGCTTCTGGATGCGCGAGTACCAGTGGTCGGACTTCCTCTGGGACCCGGACGTCTTCCCCGACCCGGAGGGCATGCTGGCGCGGCTGAAGGAACGCGGGCTGCGGATCAGCATGTGGATCAACCCGTACATCGCCCAGAAGTCGGCCCTGTTCGCGGAGGGTGCCGAACACGGCTACCTGGTGCGGCGGCCCAACGGCGACGTCTGGCAGTGGGACCTGTGGCAGCCGGGCATGGCGCTGGTCGACTTCACCAATCCGGCGGCCCGCGCCTGGTACAACGACAAGCTGCGCCTCCTGCTGGACCAGGGCGTCGACTGCTTCAAGACGGACTTCGGCGAGCGCATCCCGACGGACGTCGTGTGGCATGACGGTTCCGACCCGGAGCGGATGCACAACTACTACGCGCAGATCTACAACCGCACCGTCTTCGAGCTGCTGGAGAAGGAACGCGGCGCCGGCGAGGCCGTCCTCTTCGCCCGGTCCGCCACGGCCGGTGGCCAGCAGTATCCGGTGCACTGGGGCGGCGACTGCTTCGCCTCGTTCACCGCGATGGCGGAGTCCCTGCGCGGCGGACTGTCGCTGAGCCTGTCCGGCTTCGGTTTCTGGAGCCACGACATCGGCGGCTTCGAGGGCACCCCCGACCCGGCGGTCTTCAAGCGCTGGCTCGCCTTCGGCCTGCTCTGCTCGCACAGCCGGCTGCACGGCAACGTCTCGTACCGGGTGCCGTGGGAGTTCGGCGACGAAGCCGTCGACGTGGCCCGGCAGTTCACCCTGCTCAAGCACCGGCTCATGCCGTACCTCTACGGAGTGGCGGCGCACGCGCACCGCACGGGCGTTCCGATGATGCGGCCCATGCTGGCGGAGTTCCCCGGCGACCCCGCCACCCGCACCCTGGACCGGCAGTACATGCTCGGACCGGACCTGCTGGTCGCACCGGTCTTCACGGAGGACGGCGAGGTGGAGTACTACGTCCCCGAGGGCACCTGGACCTCGCTGCTCAGCGGCGAGCGCGTCACCGGCCCCGCGTGGCGGCACGAGACGCACGGATTCGACAGTCTGCCCCTGCTGGTCAGGGACGGAGCCGTGCTCCCGTGGGGTGGTGACGACCAGCGCCCGGACGGGGACTGGCTGGAGGGCCTCACCCTGCGGGTCTTCGGTGCCTCCGACGAGGAGCGGCTCGTCACCGTGCCGGACCTGACCGGCGCGGACGCGGCCGTCTTCCGCGTCGTCCCGGAGGGCTCCGGCGTGCGGGTCACGGCCGAGGGAACGGGCCGGCCGTTCCGGGTGAGCGTCGAGGAGACCGGAGCGACGGGGGAGGGGACGGGGACGGTCGCCGTCGCCTGACCGCCCGATTTCACGGCGTCGAAGAGGTCCGGCAGGCGCCGAAGAGGCCCGGTGCGCACCGCACCGGGCCTCTGCCCACCGGGCGGACCGGGCAGCGGCCTCGTGGGTTCCGCGACGTGCGGGTCCTCAGGCCGACAGGCCCGGCGCCTCGCCTCGGAGGACGTCCGGGCCGGCGAGACGGCACAATGTCTCGCTGGTTCCGAGCTTGCCCGTCAGCCGGACGAGCCTGCCGATGCCCCGTGGCATGACCCTGACCCGCATGGTCACCTTCGCATCGACGGGGACGCCCACCGGGGCGTCGACGAGCAGCCTCAGCTCCTCGTTGACATGCAGGAACTCCTGGTCCGATGCCCTGAAGTCCCAGTAGGCGGTGGTGAAACCGATGCCGGACGAAGTGATCCGAGGGCAGTAGAGCGTCCTGCGCCTGGTGATCTGGGGCATGAGCTCGGCTCCGACAGCCGCGGTCGCCACCTGGAAGGTGAGTCCACCGCCCAGCGTCGTCTCGACCTCGACCGGATGCTCCCCCTCGATCAGGGAGGGCGACATGTCCGCCACGACGGCTCCGCCGGTGGCCGACAGGTCGATGACGAGCCGGGACCAGCGCACGAAGGACTCGGGGTGCGTCTGGACCACGCAGATGAGGGAGATGTCGTGGCCGACATGACCGGACACCTGGGTCTCCACCTGCCGGACCGGGCCGCGTGCCAGGCCGATCCGGGTCTCGCGCCGCAGCAGCCTGACTGTTGCCTCGTCGAGGGGCTGGAGGTGCCTGTCGGGTTCGGTCTCCACCACGGCCGGCTCGACCAGGTCGAGCAATTCGTAGCCTTCGGGGAGTTCTGGGCGGGTCAGCATGTCACTCTCCATGTCGGGGTTCCGTGCCTGCCGGGGCGCGCCAGTCACCGAGCAGGCAGAACGCCGCCCAGCGGTCCAGCCTGCCGCCGCCGGGGCGGTCCCGTGCGGCGAGAAGCGCGGTGCGCAGCGCCAGTGCGGGAGTTTCACCGGCAAGGGCCAGGTCATGGAAGTCACCCATGATGGCGGCGGTGGTGGAGTCAGGAACCCGCCACAGGCTCATCACCAGCGAACGGACCCCGGCGAACAGGAGCGACCGGCTGAGTCCGAGGGTCTCGTCGGTGCGGCTGGTGCGGCCCAGACCGGTTTCGCAGGCCGAAAGAACGGCGAGCCGGACCCCGTGCCAGTCCTGCCGCAGGATGTCGCGCGCCGTCAGGACTCCTCCGGCCAGGACGAGGCCGGAGGAGAGCGGGTCCTCGGCGTCGAAGTGCGCGTGGCAGGCCGCGTGGAAGACCGAGGCGTGCGGGACGCGGCGCAGCACTTCCTCGCGGGTGGCAGCCTCACCGAGGAGCGGGACGGTCTCCAGACGGTTCCCCAGGGTGACCGCCTCCGTGCGGGCGTACGGAAGGTCGTTGCCGGGGTCACCCAGGACGAGGGCACCGGTGCCCGCACCTGGTGCGCGGTGGTTAAGGGTGCGCAGGAGGGACACGGTCGGCAGGTAGCCGACCGGGTTGCGGTCGAGGAGCGTCTCCGCCCCTTCCACGGCGAGGGCGTGGAAGGGGACGTGGTGCAGAGCGCCCGTGGGACAGATCAGAACGGTCTGCCCGGGCCGGGTGGCCGCCGCGAGCGGAGCCACGAGTGGCCCCAGGACGTGCTGGAAGAGGCCGGGCAGGTCCTCGGCCATCTCGCGGACCTGCCCGGCGCTGCCGAAGTGGTCCTCGATGAAACGCAGGAGCTGGGGCCCGTCGGCGTCCACGGGCGCCACCTGGAGCCCGGCGCTTCCACTGAGTACGAAGACGACGATCGTCCCGTCGTCCAGCATGGCGTAGGACGCCACGACCACCGGTTCGTCCGCGAGTTCGGCCAGTACGTCCTCGGGAGACAGGACGTCGGACTGCCTGATCGCGGCGTACTCGGCGGCTTCGGGACCGCTCGCCGCCAACCGCGCCCACAGGGTGGCGAGTTCGTCCGTCACGGCGCGGTGCTGTGCCCAGTCCACCTCGCTGCGGGACTCGACCTCGGCACGTGTACGCAACAGCCCGGCCTCCCGCTCGACCAGCTGCTGCGGAACCCCGGCGGGTGTTCTGAGCCGCACTGTGCTCATCGCGTCGAGCAGGGCGCGTGAGCGCTTCCTCTCCGACGCGGTGTAGGCGGCCGCGACGTGCGCGTCCCGGTCCCCGTCCGAGCGCTCCGCCCGCCCCAGACAAAATCGGGTGAGCAGCTCGAAGACCACGGCCCGTTCGTCCTGGACGCGGATGCGGAGGCCCGGGTCGGGCTGCGCCGCCCGTACCAGGTCTGCCAGGCCCGCGCCCAGTTCCAGCACGTCCGTCGCGGTGTAGAGCTCGCCGTAGGCCCACGCGGCGTGAGCCATCGGCAGGATAACGGTCCAGGCCCGCTCGACGGCGACGACACGGCGCCCCGTGCGTGAGGTGGGTTCCCTGCGCGGGGCCCAGAAGAGACGGTCGTCGATGGTGCCGGGGACCGAGGACAGCACCAGCACCTGCTCGTAGGCGAGCATCGCGGGCCCGAAACGGGGCCATCGATCGAGCACCTCCGCCGTGGCGATCCAGTCCTGGGCCAGCCGGTCGGCGTTGCCCGAATTCAACTCCCGCGCCCTGCCGAGATGGTGCAGTGCCCGGCGTGGCAGGCCGAGCCAGGTGAGGAGCCGCCCGTAGCCGTACTGCACGGTGGCCGACGTGACCTTGACCGGCGTGCGGGCGGACTCACGCTCGGCGATCCTCTCAGCGGTACGCAGATATCGCAGGGCCAGATCCGGATCCTCGTCCTCCAGGAAGGCCGACAGGCCTTCGGTGACGAGATCCACGACACGCGCGTGGTCGTCGGCAGGCAGCCCTTCCTCGAGATCCCGCCGCAACCGGGCGTAGTGCGCGGCCCCTGCCTCGTCCCCGGTGCGCAGAGCCGCATCGGCCAGCGCCTCGTACAGCCCCGCTCTCGGCGGGCGGTCGTGGAAGTGGTCGTAGCCGACGCGCAGGGACCTGCCCGCGCGGGCGCGTTCCTCCTCGTCGATGTCCGCCCAGCGTTCGGCGGTCCTGAGGAGGTCGTACGACTCCGAGTAGCGCCCCAGGTCCTTGTTCACAGCCGCCAGTTGCTCGAGGGCGTCGGCGAGCAGCCGGGCCTTGCCCATGTCCTCGTCGTCACCGTCGGGCCAGGGCCCTTCGAGCGCCTCCGCGATCTGCACCCGTCTGCCGGCCAGCAGCAGAGAGCGTTCGAGGTCGGTTCCACGGGCGGACCACTGGTGGATGAGGGCCCGGAGTGCGTCCTGCGCACGGGACCAGTGCGCGGGGGCGTGTTCCGCGAGCCATGCGGCGAAGTCCCCGTCATCCGCGAGGGAGTCGAACAGGACTCCCAGAGCCGGGTGGTCACGGCGTAGAGCGGCTTCCAGACGGACGGGGAGGTCGGCCTCGACGCCTGGGCCGGCGGCGAAGCGCGACATGGGAATGCCTGGTGGTGGTGCGGCTGTGCCCGTCTCCCGTCCTTGGGCGGGCGGGGGCGCGTCGGCCGTAGCCGCCTCCGGTGACCACACGGGGCGCACCGCGGGCGGCGGCAGGTGCTCGAGTGCCTCCCTGGCACCGCCGTAGTCGGGATCGAGGGCGACAGCCCGTTCGTAACAGCTGCGGGCCTCCTCGGTCCCGTCCTCCTCGGCACGGTAGGTGTCGCCGAGGAACCGCCAGGCCATGGGAGTCTCCTCCACGGCCAGGGACTCCTGGAAATACGCCCGCGCCAGCCCCAGGTGCTGGTTCACGTAGTACACGTCGCCGAGCACGAGCAGCGCCGACGCACTGTCGGGGTCGGATTCCAGTGCCCTGTGGTAGCAGGCGGCCGCCTCCGCGTACTCCCGTCGATGGAAGTGCTGCTCTCCTCGCGCGATGTGCTCCGCGGCCTCCCGATGCGCTCGGGTCACCAGGGGCACACCCAGGAGTCGGGCCACGCCTGCCGCCATCGCCGGGTCACGCTCGGCGAGATCACGAAGCATGTCGGCGCCGTCAGGGCTTCCCTCGATCATCGCCGCGAAGATCTGCGGACCTATCTCGCTCAGGTGGTCGATGTCCGGCGAGACGGTCAGCGTTCCGTCCACGAATCTGGCCATCGCGACCTGTGGGCTGGGGGGCGTGCCGAACACCTTGGGCAGCATGTCGGAGGCGCCCCCACCGGTCAGGCGGATCAACTCGCCCTCCCAGTGCTCCAGCTCCGGGGAGTCCTCCTGGACCAGCACCCGGACGAGTTGTCCGAGCAGGACCTCCTCGCCGGGAGCGGGAGGGTCCGAGAGCCGTGACCGCAGACAGGCGATCGCGTCCTCCCCACGGCCCGCGCGCTGGTAGGCGCCGGCGAGGGCGACCAGAACGTCTTCGTCGTCGGGCTCATCGCTGAGTAACCACTCGAGTACCTGGACGGAGTGCTCCGCGTCTCCAGCCGCACGGAAGTGACCGGCGAGCCGGAAGCGGAGCGGGGAGCCCGGCTGTGCCGGGGCGATCAGCTGATCTCCCCATGCCGCCCAGCCGACCGCCCAGTCGAGGTCTCCGTCATGGACGCCACGGCCCATCTCGCCGCTCCAGGCGTGGGCCAGCTCCACCATGGCGCCCGGCGGGTTCACCTCGAGCCACGAGCGGACCAGGGACAGCAGGGTGTCCGCGTCCTCGGCCCTCACCGCGGACCGTACCAACCCGAACGCCTCGTAGCGCAGGTGGAAGGCCTGCCGGAGCGGGCCGAGGTCGTCCTCGACGTACTGCGCCAGCTCATCGATGACAGGGCCGGCCAGCTCCATGATCTCGGAGGGCTCGGCCAGGTGCGCCTCGCTTCCGCAGGCCGTTCTGCCGAGGAGGCCCAGCGCGCAGACGAGCCAGTCACCGGCCGTCTCACCCTGCCCGCAGGCCAGGTCGAACAAGCGGTTGGCCTCGGAGCGATCCCCGGCCGCGTCGGCTTCGAGGGCCCGGAGCAGTTGTGCCTGCGCGGTGAGCATGCCCTTCACATGCCGGGCGGATTCCCATTCCTTCCCGGAGCCGACCGTGATGCCGGCGGCGTACGCCTCCAGCGTGGCGGCCAGCAGTCGCGCGTCCTCGTGGGTGTTCCACGGGTCTTCGCGGGTCGCGCCGTATCCGAACCCTCCGACGAGCAGCTGGTCACTCTCGTCGGCGGGAAGCGCGGTCACCTCGTCGCGCCGGGCGTCAGGAGCCAGGGCCGCCAGCCGGCGGAGCCGCTGCTCGGCAACGGCAAGGTCCTCGCCTTCCTGGCCGCCGAGCCGGGTGTGCATGTCACGGGCCAGGAGCTTGAGCATGGAATGACCGAGCACGACTCCCCCAGTGTTCTCGCAAGAACCAGCCGTTCGACTGTTCAGACGGTCGAGCGCTTCGCTCAGTTCCCCGGGGACTCAGGAGCAGCCGTGCCGAGGGGATCCATGTGAGGGCTTCCTCATCGGCGACGATCACGCCGCCGACCCGAGGTCCGGACACCGCGCCGGGCCCGGCGCCCTCGGTCTTCCGGGCCGGGGGACTCGCCGAGCACTGCGCGTCCGGATCCGGTGACCGCTCGTGCCGACGGGGTGATGCACGTGAGTCACGTCACCCAGAGTGAATGTTCGGGCATACATCTGACGCGAACGGAAAGGGTCCACCACTGTGCTGGTGCCGGAACCCGGTCCACCGGCACGGAAGTGCTCGGCCGGACCGGTGCGGAGCAGATCTGGCACGGAAGGCAGACCACTACATGTCGGCTCCCCACTCGTCGGACCGTCCCGCGGTCCTGGAGACCCTCCACGTCGACGGCACCTGGCGCGCGGCGGCGTCCGGCGCGACCCGCGAGATCCTCGACCCCGCCGACGCCACGATCCTGGCCGTCGTCTCCGAGGCCGGGGTGGAGGACACCGACGCGGCCGTGGCCGCCGCTCGCCGTGCCTTCGACGACGGTCCGTGGCCGCACCGGCCGGTCGCCGAGCGCGCGGGGCTGCTCCGCGGGGTCGCCGGCCTCCTCCAGCGTGACCGCGAGGAGATCGCGATCACCGAGAGCCGCGACACCGGCAAGACCCTGGAGGAAGGACGTGTCGACGTCGACGACGTCACGAACGCCTTCCGCTACTTCGCCGACCTCGTCATGAACGAGAGCGGCGGCCGGGTCGTGGACGCCGGTGACCCCGACGTGCACAGCGTCGTCGTGCAGGAGCCGGTAGGCGTCTGCGCCCTGATCGCCCCCTGGAACTACCCGCTGCTCCAGGCCAGCTGGAAGATCGCCCCGGCACTCGCCGCGGGCAACACCTTCGTGCTCAAGCCCAGCGAGGTCACCCCGCTCTCCACCGTCCACCTGATACGGCTGCTGGCCGAGGCCGGACTGCCCGACGGTGTGGCCAACCTCGTGACCGGCGCGGGAGACCCTGTCGGTGCCCGGCTCTCCGCACACCCGGACGTCGACCTGGTCTCGTTCACGGGCGGACTCGCCAGCGGCACGAAGGTCGCCCAGGCCGCGGCCCCCACCGTCAAGAAGGTCGCCCTGGAGCTCGGCGGCAAGAACCCCAACGTCGTGTTCGCCGACGCGTGCGCCACCGAGGAGGGCTTCGACACGGCTGTCGACCAGGCGCTGAACGCCGCCTTCTTCCACAGCGGCCAGGTCTGCTCCGCCGGAGCCCGGCTCATCGTCGAGGAGTCCGTCCGCGACCGCTTCGTCACCGAACTCGCCCGCCGCGCCGACGCGATCCGGCTCGGCCGGGGCACCGTCGACGGGGTCGAGTGCGGCCCGCTCGTGTCCGCGCAGCAGCTCGCCAAGGTCGAGGCGTACGTGGCATCCGCCCGCGAGGAGGGTGCGATCGTCCGCTCGGGCGGCGCCCGCCCCGAGCCCTCGGACATTCGTCCGGCGAGCGGCTACTTCTACCGGCCGACCGTCCTGGACGGCTGCCACCGAGCCATGAAGGTCGTCCGCGAGGAGACCTTCGGCCCGATCCTCACCGTCGAGACCTTCCGGACGGAGGAGGAGGCCGTCACCCTGGCCAACGACACGGACTACGGCCTCGCGGGCGCCGTCTGGACCACCGACGCGGGGCGTGCCCGGCGCGTCGCCGCCCGGCTGCGGCACGGCACCGTCTGGATCAACGACTACCACCCCTACCTCCCGCAGGCGGAGTGGGGCGGCTTCGGCAGGTCCGGCACCGGCCGTGAGCTCGGCCCCACCGGGCTGGCCGAGTACCGCGAGTCCAAGCACATCTACCAGAACCTGAACCCGCGCCCGCAGCGCTGGTTCGCGGGCTGACCGGCAACGGCCCTCCCCCCACCTGTTCGCGGCACCACGCAGACGCACGAACCTTGCAGAAGGAGCAGTGACCGATGCCCCCGTCCCCCCGCACCGCACGCCCTGAACCCTCCGGCGCGGCACGCCCAGAACCCTCCGGTACCGAGCGCCCCGGACCCGTCGACTACGTGATCGTGGGAGGAGGTACGGCCGGCTCGGTCATCGCCTCCCGGCTCACCGAGGACCCCGGCGTCACCGTCACCGTCATCGAGGGCGGCCCCACCGACATCGGCCGCGAGGACGTCCTCACCCTCCGCCGGTGGCTCGGCCTGCTCGGCGGCGAGCTCGACTACGACTACCCCACCACCGAACAGCCCCGCGGCAACTCCCACATCCGGCACAGCCGTGCCCGGGTACTCGGCGGCTGCTCCTCGCACAACACACTGATCAGCTTCAAGCCGCTGCCCGGTGACTGGGACGAATGGGCCGAGGCCGGAGCCGACGGCTGGGACGCCGCCGCCATGGACCCCTACTTCGCGCGGCTGCGCAACAACATCGTGCCCGTCGACGAGAAGGACCGGAACGCCATCGCCCGCGACTTCGTCGACGCCGCCCAGGCGGCGGCCGGAGTCCCGCGCGTGGACAGCTTCAACAAGAAGCCGTTCCACGAGGGCGCCGGCTTCTTCGACCTGGCCTACCACCCGGAGAACAACAAGCGCTCGTCCGCGTCCGTCGCGTATCTCCATCCTCACATCGAGGCCGGTGACCGCCCCAACCTCACGATCCTGCTGGAGACATGGGCGTACCGCCTGGAGTTCGAAGGCAACCGGGCCGTCGGAGTACACGTACGGGACAAGGACGGCTCGGAGACACTCCTGCGCGCCGCACGTGAAGTGATCGTCTGCGCGGGCGCCGTGGACACCCCGCGGCTGCTGCTGCACTCCGGCGTCGGACCTGCGAAGGACCTGACCGCGCTCGGTATCCCCGTCGTCCACGACGCACCGGGCGTCGGTGAGAACCTGCTCGACCACCCCGAGTCGGTCATCGTCTGGGAGACCGACGGCCCCATCCCGGAGAACTCGGCGATGGACTCCGACGCGGGACTGTTCGTGCGCAGGGACCCCGGATCGCGGGGCCCGGACCTGATGTTCCACTTCTACCAGATCCCCTTCACCGACAATCCCGAACGCCTCGGCTACGAGAAGCCCGAGCACGGCGTGTCGATGACCCCGAACATCCCCAAGCCCCGCAGCCGCGGCCGGCTCCACCTCACCAGCGCCGACCCCGAGGCCAAACCCGCCCTGGACTTCCGCTACTTCACCGACGAGGACGACTACGACGGCCGCACCCTCGTCGACGGCATCAAGCTCGCACGCGAGATAGCGAGGACCGAACCGCTGGCCCACTGGCTCAAGCGCGAGGTGTGTCCCGGGCCCGAGGTCACGTCCGACGAGGACATCAGCGAGTACGCCCGGAAGGTCGCGCACACCGTCTACCACCCGGCCGGCACCTGCCGCATGGGGGCGGTGGGCGACCCCGCCGCCGTCGTCGACCCGCAGCTGCGCGTCCAGGGACTGGAGGGCATCCGGATCGCCGACGCGTCCGTCTTCCCCACCATGCCCGCCGTGAATCCCATGATCGGAGTCCTGATGGTGGGCGAGAAGTGCGCCGAACTGCTCCGGTCGGCCCCCGCCACCGGAGGTGACGTCCGATGAACGAAGCGGGAACACCAGTGTTCGGCGTCCGCAACCTCTGGAAGGTCTTCGGACCCAAGGCCGCCCGCGTCCCGGGCGGCGAGTTCGCAGGCCTGCCGCCCGCCGAACTGCGCGAGCGCACCGGCTGCACCGCCGCCGTCCGAGACGTCTCCTTCGACGTGCACAAGGGTGAGGTCTTCGTCGTCATGGGCCTGTCGGGCTCCGGCAAGTCCACCCTGGTGCGGTGTCTGACCCGGCTCGTCGAGCCCACCAGCGGCACCCTCGCCATCGACGGCGAGGACGTCCTGGCCATGGACAGGAACCGGCTCCGCGAACTGCGCCGCCACCGTGCCGCGATGGTCTTCCAGCACTTCGGACTGCTGCCGCACCGCACGGTGCTCGACAACGTCGCCTACGGCCTGGAGATCCAGGGCCTCGGCAAGGCCGACCGGCGCGCCAAGGCCGCCGAACTGGTGGAGAAGGTCGGCCTCGCCGGCCTCGAGGACCGCCGACCCGCCCAGCTCTCCGGGGGGCAGCAGCAGCGCGTCGGCCTGGCCCGCGCCCTCGCCGTCGACCCGTCCGTCCTCCTCTTCGACGAACCGTTCAGCGCTCTGGACCCGCTGATCCGGCGCGAGATGCAGGACGAGGTCCTCCGGCTGCACCGCGAGGAGGGCCGCACCATGGTCTTCATCACCCACGACCTCGGCGAGGCGCTCCGCCTGGGCACCCGCATCGCCCTGATGCGGGACGGCGGCATCGTGCAGCTCGGCACGCCCGAGGAGATCGTCGGCTCGCCCGCCGACGACTACGTACGCGAGTTCGTCCGGGACGTACCCCGCGAGCAGGTGCTCACCGTCGCCACCGCCATGCGTCCCCCGGCGCCCGGCGAGGGCGAGAGCGGCCCGGCGCTGCGCCCCGGGGCCACCGTCTCCGAGGCCATCGAGGCCGTCTCGCGCTCCGGCGAACCGGTCGCCCGCGTCATGGAGAGCGGCAGGCTGCTCGGCGTCGTCGACCACGCGTGCCTGCTCGACGTGGTCGCCGGTACGGGCGAGCCCGGCGGCCCCGGGGCCCGTGCGGTGACCGTCTGATGGCCACCGCGCAAGCCACCGCCGGCACCGACGCAGGACCCCCGGGCGGCCGTCCGCTCGCCGCGCTGCGCGACCGGCCCGCCCTCGGCAAGATCCTCCTGCTGCTGACGGCCGCCGCCATCGCCGTACCCTTCGCGCACGCCCGCTGGGGCGGCGGGGCGTGGCCCGGCGCCCTGACCGTCGACCTGAGCGGGCCGCTCGGCGAGGTCAGCGAATGGATCATCGGGAACCGCGACAGCCATCCGCTGTTCCTCTACTTCTTCGGCCACATCAGCAACGCCGTCGTCCTGTCGGTGCGTGGGGTCTATCTGGCCCTGCTCGCCCTCGGCTGGGCCGGTGTCACCGCCGTGGCCGCGCTCGTCGCCTGGCGGACGGCCGGGTGGCGCCTTGCCCTGACCGCCGGGGTGTCCTTCCTCGTCTGCGGGCTGCTCGGCATGTGGGTGCCGACCATGCAGACCCTCGCCCTGATGATCGTCGCGGTGCTGGCCTCCGTGGTGTTCGGCCTGCTCCTCGGGCTCGCCGCGGGGCTCTCGGACCGCACGTTCCGGGTCCTGCGCCCGGTGCTGGACACCATGCAGGTGCTCCCCGCCTTCGCCTACCTGCTGCCCGTCGTGCTGGTCTTCGGTATCGGTGTGCCCGGCGCCGTCCTCGCGACCGTCGTCTACGCGGCTCCGCCGATGGCCCGGCTCACCGCACTCGGACTGCGCGGCGCCGACGCGGGTGTCATGGAGGCCGTCACCTCGCTCGGCGCGACCGCCCGGCAGCGCCTGCTGAGCGCCCGGCTGCCGCTGGCCCGCAAGGAACTCCTGCTCGGCGTCAACCAGACCATCATGATGGCGCTGTCCATGGCCGTCATCGCCTCCGTCATCGGCGCGGGCGGCCTCGGCGACCGCGTGTACCAGGCGCTCTCCTCCGTCGACGTCGGAGCCGCGCTCGCCGCGGGCATCCCCATCGTGCTGCTGGCCGTCGTCCTGGACCGTACGACCGAGGCGGCCGGCAGAAGGGCCGGTAGGGAGCCCTCCGGTCCTGCCGCCCTGCGCGGCCCGCGCGGCTGGGCGCTCGCCGCCGTGGCCGCCGCGTCCGTCGCCCTCGTGGGCCGCTTCACCGGCGGACGCGTGTGGCCCGAAGGTGCCGTCGTGGCCGTCGCCGGTCCGGTCAACACCGCCAAGGACTGGATGGTCGACCACCTCTACACCGGCGTCCCCGTCGTCGGCGGAACAGCCGACTGGGCCGCCCACTTCACCAACTGGATCCTCAACCCGCTGCGCAGCGGCCTTCAGGGCCTTCCCTGGTGGTCGGTGCTGCTCGTCGTCGCCGCCCTGGCCTGGACGATCGGCACCTGGCGAACCGCGCTCACCGCCGTACTCGCCATGGCGGCCATCGGCGTCCTCGGTGTCTGGGACCTGTCGATGGACACGCTGAGCCAGGTCCTCGCCGCCGTCGCCGTCACCCTCGTCCTGGGTTTCGCGGTCGCCATGGGCGCGGCGCGCAGCCGGCGCCTCGAACGGCTCCTGCGCCCGGTCCTGGACGTCTGCCAGACGATGCCGCAGTTCGTCTACCTCATCCCGGTCGTCGCCCTCTTCGGCGTCGGCCGCGCCCCCGCCGCCGCTGCCGCCGTGGTCTACGCGCTGCCCGCCGTGGTCCGCATCACCACCCAGGGGCTGCGGGGCGTCGACCCCGCCGCGATGGAGTGCGCCCGCTCGCTCGGCGCCACCAGCGGCCAGCAACTGCGCCAGATCCAGATCCCGCTGGCCAGGCCCGCCCTGCTGCTGGCGGTCAACCAGGGCGTCGTCCTGGTCCTCGCAGTCGTGATCATCGGCGGTCTCGTCGGCTCCGGCGCGCTCGGTTACGACGTCGTCTTCGGCCTGGCGCAGGGCGATCTGGCCACCGGTCTCGTCGCGGGCGCCGCCATCGTCTGCCTGGGACTGATGCTGGACCGCGTCACCCAGCCCACCGCCCGCCGCCAGCGGAAGGAGAGCTGACATGGCTCGCACCCGCGCCCGCGCCCGACTCCGCACCACCGCCGTCGTCGCCTCGGCCGGCGCGCTCCTGGCCGTCACCGGCTGCGGAGCGGCTGACATGACCGAGCAGGCCTCCCCGTTCGCGGCACCCGCGGACATCAGGACCGTGACCCTCTCGGTCCAGTCCTGGGTCGGCGCACAGGCCAACGTCGCCGTCGCGCAGAAGATCCTCGAGGACGAGCTCGGCTACCGCGTCGACCTCGTCCAGACCGACGAGGTGCCCGCGTGGGACGCCCTCAGCCAGGGACGGGTGGACGCCATCCTGGAGGACTGGGGCCACCCCGACCAGGAGAAGCTGTACGTCCAGGACAAGAAGACCATCGTCCCCGGCGGCGACCTCGGAGTCACGGGCCACATCGGCTGGTACGTCCCCGAGTACTGGGCGGACGAACACCCGGACGTCACGGACTGGAAGAACCTCGACAAGTACGCCGACGAGCTGCGCACCGCCGAGAGCGGCGACAAGGGACAGCTGATGGACGGTTCACCGTCCTACGTCACCAACGACAAGGCCCTGGTAAAGAACCTCGGCCTGGACTACAAAGTCGTCTTCGCCGGTTCCGAGGCCGCGCAGATCACGCAGATGCAGCAGTTCGCCAAGGAGAAGAAGCCCTTCCTCAGCTACTGGTACCAGCCGCAGTGGCTGTTCAACGAGGTGCCGATGGTCGAGGTGAAGCTGCCCGAGTACTCCGGGGCCTGTGCGGCGAAGGCCCCGGAGGACATCGACTGCGCCTATCCGACGACCCCGCTCCAGAAGTACCTCAACGCGGACTTCGCGAAGCGCGGCGGAGAGGCGGCGGATTTCCTGAAGAAGTTCAGCTGGTCGGAGAAGGACCAGAACCAGGTGTCCGAGCTGATCGCCTCGGAACGGCTGTCGCCCGAGGAGGCGGCAGGGCGCTGGATCGAGGAGCACCCGGCCACCTGGAAGAAGTGGCTGGACCGGTGACCTGAACCGAGGATTCCTTCCACCCGTCGGGGGGCGCGGCCCCCCCCCCCGGGGGGGGCGGGGGCGCCGGGGCGCGGTTCGGGGTTATCTGACAGGGCATGTTATGA
>NZ_JBIAJR010000008.1:0-150518 GCF_042872025.1 Streptomyces sp. NPDC005494 | reverse complement strand
GCCCTGGGGGGGGGCCCGCCCCCCCCCCCCGCGGCCCCCCCCCCGCCGCCCCCCCCCCCCCCCCCCCCCCCCCCCCCCCCCCCGCGCGTCCGGGACCTCGATCCTGGCTATTCACTCAGTACATGTACTGAGGATATAGTGCGCGCATGAGTACCCGTCATGTCCTCCTGGGTCTGCTCGCGGCCGGGCCCTGCCACGGCTACGACCTGAAGCGGCAGTACGACGCCCGCTTCCCGCAGGCCCGCCCGCTCGCGTACGGGCAGGTCTACACGACGCTGCAACGCCTCGTACGCGACGGCCTGGCCGCGGTCGACGGCACCGACTCCGACGGCGGCCCGGAGCGCACCCTCTACCGGTCCACCGCTGAGGGAGCACATGAACTGGACCGCTGGGCCGGGGAGATCACCGCGCCCGCGCCCTTCGTGACGAACGAGATCTTCGCCAAGGTCGTGGTCTCGATCCTTGTCGCGGCGGTCCCCGTACAACCGGGCCAGGACGGACAGAAGCCCGACGCCGCAGCGCATCTGAGAGCCCAGCGCGCCGCTCACATGGAGCGCATGCGCGAGCTCACCGCACTCAAGACCGCGCCGGGCGCCGACCTCAGCACCGTGCTCTCGGCCGACTACGCCCTTGTCCATCTCGACGCCGACGTGCGGTGGATGACCACCACCGCGGCTCGGATCGACACTCTGACCGCGGAGGTCAACGGAACATGAACGCACGGGACGAAGAGCCTGCACCGGGGGCGGGCGCGCTGATCTCGGCGCGCGGTCTGCGGAAGTCGTACGGGAAGGCGGAGGCGCTGCGAGGCGCCTCCCTGGACCTCCACGAGGGCGAGATCCTCGCTGTCACCGGGCCGAGCGGCAGCGGGAAGTCCACCCTGCTG
The DNA here is from genome assembly GCF_042872025.1 of Streptomyces sp. NPDC005494. Lineage (NCBI taxonomy): Bacteria > Bacillati > Actinomycetota > Actinomycetes > Kitasatosporales > Streptomycetaceae > Streptomyces > Streptomyces sp. NPDC005494. The sequence goes on along the minus strand of NZ_JBIAJR010000008.1, from coordinate 149,632 downwards.
CACTGCCTGTCGGGGATCACCCGCCCCGACGACGGCGTCGTGACGTACGGGAAGGAGAGTCTCGGCCTGCTCCCCGAGCAGCGACTCGGCGAGCTGCGACGCAGCGAGTTCGGGGTGGTGTTCCAGTTCGGGCAGCTGATCCCCGAGCTCACCGCGCTCGACAACGTCGCGCTGCCGCTGCTGCTCGCGGGGACACGCCGCGGCCCGGCACACCGGGAGGCGGGGGAGTGGCTGGAACGCTTCGGGGCCCGGGGGCAGGCCGGCGTGCGTCCCGGTGAGATGAGTGGCGGTCAGAGCCAACGCGTCGCCCTGGCACGTGCCTTGGTCACCGGACCCAGGGCCGTCTTCGCGGACGAACCGACCGGGGCTCTCGACTCGCTCGCCGGGGAACAGGTGATGACCGCTCTCGTGCACACCGCGAGGGAGACGGGTACGGCGGTGCTGCTGATCACCCACGACGCCCAGACCGCCGCGTACGCCGACCGCGAGGTGTGGCTCCGGGACGGGGCCGTCCACTCCGCCTCGGCCGGGGTACTCGCCCGGGAGGCGGTTCGCCATGAAGGCTGACATCCGTATCGCCTGGATACTCGCACGCGGCTCCGAACGCCGTGAGTGGTACAGGATCCTGCTCACCGCGCTCGGGGCCCTCGCGGCCACGGATTTCGCGCTCGCCGCGGTGGCGATCGCCGCCGTCCCGGGGCAGGTGTCGATCCCCTACGGCCACGGCCTGCTCGACCAACCAGGCCAGCGCGCCGGTGTGGTGCTCACGCTCGTCCTCCTGCTGCTGCCCGTAGTGGGGTTCCTCGGCCAGTGCGCCCGCATCGGGGCCGTGCACCGCCACCGGAGGATGGCCGCGATGCGGCTCACGGGGGCGACCCCCGCGCAGGTCCGGCGGATCGCCGCGGTGGAGTCCGCGTTCCCTTCACTGCCCGGCGCGGTGGCCGGCGTCGCCGTCTTCGCCGTGGTCCTCGCCTCCACGGGGCACACGCCGTATCCCGCGGCCTGGGCGGGCTTCGCGGCGGTCGTCCTCGCCGTTCCGGTGGCCGCGGCGCTGGTCAGCGTCTTCGCTCTGCGGCACGTGGTCGTGTCGCCGCTCGACCAGGTGCGCCGCACGGTCCCGGACCCGGGGCGCAGGACGCTGTTCGGCTTCCTGCTCGGGTCGGTGCTGGTCTCCGCGGCCGCCATGCTCGTCACTCTCCCCGCCGACGTCCGCTCCGCCGCGTTCCCCCTGCTCGTCCTGGCTCTTGTGTTCGCCACCGGAGCGGGCGCCATCTGGGCGGCCGGGGCATCGGCGGCGCTGCTGGGCCGGCGGCTCACCCTCCGTGCGCGACGTCCGGCCGTGCTCATCGCCGCCGGCCGGCTCGCGCACGACCCCTGGGCGGCCGCGCGTACCCACGCCGCTCTCCTGCTGGTCACCGTGGTCGGGGTGGGCTTCGTGGGCGTACGGGCCGTCCTGCTCGCCGACCTGCGTGCGAAGAAGGACGTCCTGCCGACGGACATGGGTTTCTACACCACCGGCATCGGCCTCGCAGGATCCGCCGTCCTGATCGCCCTCGCGATCAGCCTCTGCGGTCTCGCCGTGGGCACGGCCGAGTCGCTGACCACCCGCCGCAGAGGCCTGGCGGCCCAGGCCGCCGCGGGGGTGCCCCACGGGGTCCTGGCCCGGGCCGCGCTCCTGGAGACCGCGCTCCCGCTGGCTCCCGCCCTCCTGCTCGCCGGCGTCGGGGGAACGGTGGTGTATCTGGCGTACGCCGCGATCGTGGGCGGGCCCGTCTCCCTCCTCCCGCTCCTCGTTCCCGTGGGGGTCTACGCGGCCTGCCTGCTGGCGGCGGCGACGTCGCTGCCACTGCTGCGGCGCGCGGTGCACCCGTCGGAGCTGCGCTTCACCTAGGGCCCCTCGTTCGGACCATGCCGGGCTCGCGAGCCCTGGCACCCCGCCTCGCGGCGCTGCCGCCGGTCGCCATGGCTCCGCCGATGCTCCCTCCTCCGCCTTGCGATGCACGGCACCGGGCCCCGCTTAAGGCCCTGGTGGACGCAGTGACGCACCGGACCGATGAGTTTCCGGGGCTCGTCGAGTCTGGTGTGGTGGAAGGTGCGGCCGGTCGAAGGAGGTAGCCGTGGGAGACGTCTGGGCGATGGTCCACGCGGAGCGTGCGGCGCTCATCGGTGATCTCGAGCAGCTCGACGACGGACAGTGGGAGGAGCCCTCGCTCTGTACGGACTGGACCGTGCACGACGTCGTCGCCCACCTGGCCGACACGGCCCGGACGACGCGTACGGGTTTCCTTGTCGGCCTCGCCCGCGCGCGGTTCGACTTCGACCGTCAGAACGCCCGGGGTGTCGAGCGCGAACGGGGTGCCTCACCGAGGGAGACGCTGGAGCGGCTGCGGCAGGGGGCGTCGCGCAGGTCGACCCCGCCTGCGCCCCTCGACAGCCGGCTGGTGGAGGAGGTCGTGCACGGTGAGGACATCCGCCGGCCGCTGGGGCTCGTCCGTTCCTACCCGGAGGAGGCCGTCGTCCGGTCGCTGCGTCTGCAGCTCCGGACTCCGGCCTCCTTCGGCGGGGCCAGGGAACTCCTGGCGCGCATCCGCCTGACGGCCTCGGACACCGATCTGTCGACCGGCGAAGGGCCCGAGGTGAGCGGGTCCGCGCTGTCGCTGCTCATGGCCGTCTCCCGTCGGCGGGCGGCCCTGGACGACCTCGAGGGCCCGGGTGTCACCGTGCTCGCCGCAGCGGTCTGACGGCCATCCCTGCCGGTCTCAGCTTCGCGAGAGGTCCGCCTCACCGCGCGCCCGCGCGGCGACGACGAGGGTCGCGGCGACGAGCACGGCCGTGACAACTCCCGTGGCGAGTACCGGGCCGGGGACGAACGTCATCGCCAGCACGGCAAGGACGGCCACCGGGTGGATGAGGTCGTTGCGGTTGCGGAGCTCTGCCGCGCGGTGGTGCAGCAGCCACACCAGGGTGATGAACACGGCCACGGGGACGGTGAAGGCCGCGGCAGCCGCCTGGTCCGAGAGGTGACCGTGTCCCGTGGCGTGGGCGACGTTGACCGCCAGGCCGGCACCGACGGCGGCTGCCGAGGCGAAGACCGCGTAATGGCCGTATCCCCACAGGATCGCCGACCTGAGACCGGTGAGTCGGCGGGGCGCGTCCTGCGCGAAGTAGAGCCACCACAGGGCGAACACGGTCAGCACGCCACCGACGACCAGGCCCGCGATGTCGCCGAGTGCGGTCTCGCCGTCGAGGGCGGTGCGGACGGCGCCGGTCGCGGCGGTGATCGTCTCCCCGAGGACGATGAGGGTGAACAGCCCGTAGCGTTCGGCGATGTGGTGCGGGTGCCAGCTGGTGGTGCCCGCGCTCTCGGCCCAGACCGGAACGGCGAGTTCCGCCACCACCAGGACCGCGAACAGCGGCAGGCCCCAGTCCTCGGGCAGGGCGAGCCGAGCGACCCAGCCGACCTGCACCACCAGGATGCCTGCGGCGTAGCGCACGCACGAACTACGCCTTCCAGGATCCGAGCGGGCCGCGCGGAGCCACTGGGTGACCATGGCGAGCCGCATGATGACATAGCCCCAGGTGATGACGGTGAAGTCCTCCTGCTGGAGCGCCTCCGCCGCACCGGCGGCCACGACGAGCGCCCCGGTGATCTGCACCAGTGTCAGGAGCCGGTACGGGACGTCGTCGGTGTCGTAGGCGGACGCGAACCAGGTGAAGTTCATCCACGCCCACCAGATCGCGAAGAACACCATCGCGTAGCCGAGGACCCCGTGGCCGATGCGCCCTTCGGCGAGCTCGTGCTCGAAGGCCACCGACGTCTGCGCGACGGCGGCGACGAAGCACAGGTCGAAGAACAGCTCGAGGCTGGTTGCCGTGCGGTGTTTCTCGTCGGCGAGGCGGGCGACCATCGGCCGGTGCCATGCGCCGATGGCGGAGTGTGACTTGCTCATGCGTACCCGGTTTCAGCGGTGGGAAGGGCTGTGCACGGCCGCACCCGAGGGCGGCCGGGCCCGCCGAAGCCGCCCGCGCAGGCCGTCGGCCGGGTCGGTCGGCTCGACGGACACCGGTCACGTTACGAGCGTGCCGCGAGCCGGCGCAACGTGGACGTGCCGGTGCGGCGTGCCCCGTGACCTGCGCGGTGACGGCGACCCCTGCCGGGCGCGCCCGGGGGACGCCCCCGGGCCCGACGCGCCGGGGAGCTCGGAACGAGGTGATCCGGAGAGCTCAGAACGAGGTGATGACCACCCGCGCCACGTCGGGATCACGGGCCGCGGTGTAACCGGCGTCGATCTCGTCCAGGCCGATCTCCCGGGAGACCAGGCCGTCGAGGTTCATGCGGCCCTGTAGATACAGGTCCGCGTAACGCGGGATGTCCCGCCGGGGGTTCCCCGAGCCCATGACGAGGCCGTGGATCGCCTTCTGCTGCAACAGAAGGCGGGGCAGGGAGAGCGTGAGCTCGCCTCCCGACCCGGCCAGGCCCACCACGTACACGCTCCCGCCGAGGGCCGTCATGTGCAGCGCCTGTTCCGTCGTCGCGGCCACTCCCACCACGTCGAAGGTGTGCCGGACGCCGCCACCGGTCAGCTCCCGCACGGCGGCGACGGCGTCGGCGGAAGCGGAGTTGACCACGTCCGTCGCGCCGAACGCACGGGCCTGCCGCAGCTTGCCGTCCCGCACGTCGACCGCGACGACGCGCGAGGCACCGGCGATCCGCGCCGCCGCGACCGCGTTGAGCCCGACGCCTCCGGCGCCGATCACGGCCACGCTCTCGCCCGGCCGGACGCGCGCCCCGTTCAGCACGGAACCCGCGCCGGTCAGGACCCCGCACCCCAGCAGTGCGGCAGGGGCGAACGGCATCCGGCGCGGGACGGCGGTCAGCTGGTTCTCGTGGACGAGCGCCCGTGCGGCGAAGCCGCCCAGCCCCATCCCCTGGGTGAGCGGCAGGCCGGCACGGCTGAGCCGTGGACCCTCTTGCTCGGGATCGCGCAGCGTGGCCCCGGGGCGGGCGCACTGGTGGACCCGGCCGTCCAGGCACGCAGGGCAGCCGCCGCACCACTGGACGAGGCAGCCCACCACATGGTCCCCGGTGGTGAACTCCGTGACGAGCGGGCCGATGCCGGCGACGACGCCGGCCACCTCGTGCCCCAGGACGACCGGCGGGGGGAAGTCCCCGAAGGCGTGGGTGGCGACCGTGAGGTCCGTGTGACAGAGACCGGACGCCCGGATCTCCACCAGGACCTCACGGCCCTGTGGCCTCGCGATGTCGATGTCCTGGACGCCGAAGCCGCCGCCCAGCGCGTCCACCACTGCCGCTCGCACCATCAGCTCCGCCCCTCTCGGCCCACCGCCCCGGTCCGGTTCAGACCCGCTCGAGGAAGAAGTAGTAGAAGAGGCCGCCCATGTTCTTGCCGTTCATGATCCCCATGAGCGTGCGGTCGTCGACCGCCTTGAAGTGGTCGAAGACCGGCTGGCCGTCGTAGACCATGGTGGCCGTCGACTCGCCCCGGAACTCGACCGCCCACAAGCTTGCCTCGCCCTTGCCGAGTTCGGTGTCGCTGTACAGCGTGCCGTCCTCCCGGCGCATCATCAGCGGCTTGGCGTCCTCCGCCGAGTTGAACGTCTTGCCGTACCAGCCGAGCTTCGGCAGACGCCCGTTGAGCGGATGCCCGGTGTCGAACTCGCCGCCCCGCCACTCGCCGAGGATCTCCTCGACCCGCACGGTCGGCAACACGGCCCAGATGGCGTCCAGTTCCTCGGTGGGGACGGCGGAGTCCTTGGTCCGCAGGACCGCGAACCGGGTCCGCGCCTCGTCGATGTCCATCGGCTTCCCTCCTCAACGATGTGAAACAAACATCCGTAGTATGTATCACTGTGTCGGACAGGGCCAGAGGGTGAACCGCCGGGTGTCCATGGGCGGTCGGCGGTCGGAGGGTTGCGCGGGGCGCGTGGTACGCGATCAGCGCATCGCGTGGTCCCCGTCGGCGTCCGTGGCCTCCGCCGCCTCCGGACGCTCGAACTGGGTGCGGTGCAGCTCCTCGTACCGTCCGCCCAGGCGCAGCAGTTCGTCGTGCGTACCGCGTTCCACGACTCGGCCGTCCTCGACGACCAGGATCAGGTCGGCGGCCCGCACGGTCGAGAGCCGGTGGGCGATGACCACGGCTGTGCGGCCCTCCAGGGCCTCCGCCAAGGCTTCCTGCACGGCGGCCTCCGAGGTCGAGTCCAGGTGAGCGGTCGCCTCGTCCAGGATCACCACCCGCTGACGTGCCAGCAGCAGGCGTGCGATGGTGAGCCGCTGGCGTTCACCGCCGGAGAGCCGGTAGCCGCGCTCGCCGACCACCGTGTCCAGGCCCTCGGGCAGCGACGCGACCAGGCCGTCCAGGCGCGAGCGGCGCAGGGCGTCCCAGATCTCCTCCTCGGTGGCCTCCGGCCGGGCGAGCAGGAGGTTGGCGCGCACCGACTCGTGGAAGAGGTGCCCGTCCTGGGTGACCATGCCCAGCGTCCTCCGGATCGAGTCCGCCGTCAGGTCGCGCACGTCGACGCCGTTCAGCCGTACGGCACCGGCATCGGCGTCGTACAGCCGGGGAAGCAGCTGTGCGATCGTCGACTTGCCCGCCCCGGACGAACCCACGAGCGCGACCATCCGGCCCGGCTCCGCCGTGAACGAGATGCCGTGCAGCACCTGGGCGCCGCCCCCCGTGCCGAGCGCTGCGACCTCTTCGAGCGAGGCGAGGGAGACCTTGTCGGCGGAGGGATAGCCGAAGGACACGTCGTCGAACTCCACGGACACCGGCCCCTCCGGCACCTCACGGGCGTCGGGCTTCTCGGTGATCAGCGGTTCGAGGTCCAGGATCTCGAAGACCCGCTCGAAGCTGACCAGCGCACTCATCACCTCCACGCGGGCACCGGCCAGTGCCGTCAACGGGGCGTAGAGCCGGGTGAGGAGGAGGGCCAGGGCGACGACCGCCCCCGGTTCCAGGCTGCCGCGCAGCGCGTAGAAGCCGCCCAGCCCGTAGACCAGGGCGAGGGCGAGCGCCGACACCAGGGTGAGGGCGGTGATGAAGGTGGACTGGAGCATCGCCGTCCGGATGCCGATGTCACGTACCCGGCCCGCCCGGGCGGCGAACTCGGCGGACTCGTCGGCCGGGCGCCCGAAGAGCTTGACGAGCGTGGCGCCCGGCGCCGAGAAGCGCTCGGTCATCTGGGTGCCCATGGTGGCGTTGTGACCGGCTGCTTCCCGCTGCAGGCCCGCCATCCGGGTACCCATCCGGCGGGCGGGGACGACGAACACCGGCAGCAGGACCAGGGCGAGCAGCGTGATCTGCCAGGAGATGGTGAGCATCACGGCAAGCGTCAGCAGCAGGGTGACGAGATTGGAGACGACGCCGGAGAGGGTGTTGCTGAACGCCCGCTGGGCGCCGATGACGTCGTTGTTGAGCCGGCTGACCAGCGCGCCGGTGCGGGTGCGGGTGAAGAACGCCACCGGCATCCGCTGGACGTGGTCGAAGACGGCGGTCCGCAGATCGAGGATCAGCCCCTCGCCGAGGGTGGCCGAGAGCCACCGCGTGAGGAGCCCGAGGCCCGCCTCCGCCACCGCGATCACCGCGATGAGCGCGGCGAGCCGGATGACGGCGGAGGGATCCTCACCCCCCACGATCGCGTCGACGACCCCGCCCGCCAGTACCGGAGTCGCCACGGCCAGCAGGGCGGTGACGACGCTCAGCAGCAGGAAGCGGACGATCCTGCTCCGGTGCGGCCGGGCGAACACCGCGATGCGGCGCAGTGTGGCCCTGGAGAAGGGTCTGCGGTCCTGCTGCGCGTTCATCGTGCTGTGCAGCGAATGCCACGCGGTGACTTCCATGTCCATGCGGGTGCCTCCAGAAGTGGTGGGTACGCACGGAACGCTAAGACCTCAAGCAAACCTGAGGTCAAGGGTTCACCGCGCGCTTCACCCGACTGTGCGGTCAGCGCGCCCGTACGGTCGCCATGACCTCCCGGTCCGGCTGAAGGGTGAGTGTCGGCACGGGGTTCACGGTGCCGGGGTCGACCTCCAGCTCGAAGCGCCGGGCGAGCACGGCGAGGACCAGGACCGCCTCCACCATCGCGAAGCGCGTACCCAGGCAGACCCGGGGCCCACCACCGAAGGGGTACCAGGCGTACTCGGGGATCTCGTCGCCCTCCTGCGCGTCCCAGCGCTCGGGGCGGAACACCTCGGGCTCGGGGAACCACCGCTCGTCCCGGTGCGTGGCCCACTGGCTGCTCCACACCCGTGTGCCCTCCGGCATCGGTACACCGCCGATGCGGGCCCCCTCCTTGGCGATTCCGGTGACCAGCCAGATGGTCGGGTACAGCCGCAGGGTCTCTTTCACCACCGCCTGGGCGTAGGTCAGCCGGGCGTAGTCGTCGATCCCCGGTTCCCGGTCGCCGAGCACCCGGTCCAGCTCCTCGGCGAGCGCGGCCCGTGCGTGCGGGGTGCGCGACAGCAGATACCAGGCCCACACCAGCGTCGAACTCGTCGTCTCGTGGCCCCCGATGTAGAGCGTCACCGTCTCGTCGCGGATCTCCTTGTCGGACAGGTGCGCCCCGGTCTCGTCCACCGCGGTGAGCAGCCGGCTCAGCAGATCGGGGCGCTCCCCGTCCCCGTCGCGGTGGCGGGCCACCACACGCCCCACCTCGGCGTCGATCACCCGGGCGGCCTTCTTGATCCTGGCCCGCCCGGGGGTCGGCACCCAGTCGGGCAGCACGGCACCGAGGCCGCTGAACTCCTTGCCGATCTCCTGCTGGGCGATGTCCATCGCGCGGCCCATCGACTCCGCGTCGGCCGGCGTGTCCACCCCGAAGATCGTGCGGACGGCGATCTTCTGCGTCAGGGCCGCCATCACCCGCTTGACGTCCACCCGTTCGCCGTCCGACCAGGTGTCCGCCAGTTCCACGGTGCACGCCGTCATCGTGGAGGCGTAGGACTTCACCTGCTTGGGCCGCACCGACGGCTGCACCAGTGAGCGCTTGCGCCGCCAGTCCGGGCCGCGCGCGACGACGACGCCGTTGCCCATGACCGTACGGAAGGCGATGCCCAGCAGGGGCTGGTCGAAGGTGCGCTCCGTCTCGGTGAGCAGATCGCCGATGCACTCCGGATCGGCGATGAAGACACAGTTGTTGCGGCCGAAGCGCCAGCTCACCATGTCGCCGTATCCGCGCAGGCGCTCGAAGAACGCCAGCGGATCCTTGCCGAACTGCGGCAGGCTCCCCAGGAGGGGGAGCCCTCTCGGTCCCTGGACGACCCGGTGACCGCGTGGCTCGGCATCCAGGGCCGCACCGGTTTCCGTGGACATGAGGGCTCCTGTCATCTGCCTTACCCGGTACGTGAGTTGGTCAGCCTAATGCCATTCGGTCGTGGGTTCGAAGCGAGAATCAGCCGTGCCGCGGCCGGGCATGCCCGAGGGCCACCGGGCGGATGCCGACGGCCCTCGGGTGTGGGGGCGGGGGAGCGGTCAGACCCCCGGCGGGACCCGGGAGGGGCGGCCCGTGCCACGGGTGAGGCCGTAACCGAACACCGCTGCCAGCGCGGCGAGCACGCCGCCGCCCACGGTCCACAGCCAGCGGTCGGTCCACCAGCCGGAGGACCAGCCGTCCTCCGGCTCACTGCCGAGCGGGGCGGCCTGCGGGGAGTCACCGTCCTGCTCCGAGTCGCCGTCCTGCTGCGCGGAGGCCAAGGACACGCCGGGCACCAGGGGTTCGGCGAGTGCGCCGCCGACGTCGTGCGCGCCGCCCTGGGCGGTGGAGGTGACCTCGGTCTCGACGTGGACCGGGAGCCCCAGGTCCTCCTCGGCGAGGCCGGTCACCGTCAGGCGCACGTAGTAACTCCCCGGAAGGGGGTCGAACGCCCACGGTTCGGCCCAGGCCCGCACCGTACGCAGGACGCAGGACAGCTCGACCGTGCCGGCGTCCGGCGCAGCCTTCCTGGTCTGGTGGCCGTACATGCAGGCCTGCCTGCGGCGCAGTCCGTCGTACACGTCGACCTGCCAGGTCGACGCTCCGTGCCTGGTGGCGCTCTCGGGCAGGCTCACCTTCGCGCGGACGGTGGGCCGTTGGCCCGAGTCGGCGGGGAAGACCCAGTAGAGGTAGTCGCCCGTGGACGCGTCGGCCGTGGCCGTCTGCTCCTGCTGGATCGCCGTGGCGGTACGGAAGGTGGTGCCCGCCTCCGTGGGCCCGGCGGTCTCCCCGTCCGCCGGGCTCGCGCTCGCTGACGGGTCGTCGGCCACGGCGGCGCCCGCCGAGGTGAGCAGGGTGACGCCTGCGAGCAGCGCGCCCGCACAGGCGCGGCCCAGACGGTTCCTACGGGGGGTACGCATCAGTTGGTCCTCCAGACCGCAACGCGCCAGCGCGAGATCCAGCCGAACAGCAGACCTGCGATCAGCCCGGTCAGCACCATGACGCCCAGCAGCCACCAGCCGCGGCCCAGGCCGAACGCGGCGACGTCGGACGCGTCGTCAGGGCCTTCGACCAGGTCGATGGTGAGCTCGACGGGCATCCCCGGAGTGGTCTTCACGGACGGGGGTGCCGAGAACGAGTTGCTCAGCTGGAGGCAGACGGCCTCGGCGGCGGGCTTCAGGTCCTCGTCGGAGACGTCGGCGTCCTCCTGCTCGGGCTTCGGATAGCGCAGCCCGGTGGAGACGGCGTCCGTACGGCCCGTGCCGGACTCCGCGCCCCGGACGATCTCGCGGCCGTGCGTGGTCACGGCCCGCAGCAGGACCCCGTAGTCGTCGTTCACCGCACGGTCCGCCGCCACGCTCACCGACGCGCGCAGTTCCTGGCCGGGCAGGACGTCCACCCGGTACCAGCGGTGCTTCCCGATCTCCTGGCGGTCGGTGTAGAGCCCGGCCTTCAGCTGCGGGGCCGCGGAGCAGCTGCCCGCACCCTCGGTCGCCACCGGGGTGACGACGGGCTCGGCGGCCCTGTCCACCAACTGCTTGACGCGGCCGGAGAGTTCATCCGTGTGCTGGACGGCCGTGTACGTTCCGCCGGTGGCCTCGGCGATGCAGGTCAGCTGCTGCCGGATCTTGGCGTTCGGGACCAGGCCCAGCGTGTCGATGACGAGGTGGATGCCCCGGGCGGCGATGTCGCGCGCGACCTCGCACGGGTCGAGCGGCCCGCAGGTGTCCTCGCCGTCGGTGATCAGGACGATGCGCCGGGTGGCGTCCCCGCCCTGGAGGTCGTCGGCGGCACCGAGCAGGGCGGGACCGATCGGGGTCCAGCCGGTCGGCGTCAGCGTGGCGACGGCGGTCTTGGCCTCGGTGCGGTCGAGCGGGCCGACCGGGTACAGCAGCTTGGTGTCCTTGCAGCCGACCTTGCGGTCGTCGCCCGGGTAATCGGCCCCGAGCGTACGGATCCCGAGTTCGACCTCCTCGGGCACCGCGTCCAGGACATCGTTGAACGCCTGCTTGGCGGCGGATATCCGGGACTGGCCGTCGATGTCGCGGGCACGCATGGAACCGCTGACGTCGAGGACCAGTTCGACCTTGGGGGACGGGGTGGTGGAGGGTTCGTCGGCCGCGGCCGGGACGGCGGTGCCGAACCCGGCGGCCAGGGTGGCGAGCAGGACGCACACCCCGGCCGTCAGCCGTTTTCTTGTGATCATCGCCGGATCCTATTGAAGATCCACGGTCATCCCCAAAACCGCTCGGCGGGACGTGATTTCGGGGCCCACTCAACCGCCGAGCAGCGGCTCCGCGGCCCTGTCCAGCACCGAACCCACGCGCTCCCAGGCCTCGGTGTCACGCTCCAGCGCCGGGAGGGCTGCGTCGGCGTCGGCGTTGTCGGCCCTGGCGTTCCAGCGGGTCGCGATGGCGACCGGGTCGCCCCCGCCCGCCGCCGACGCCGCCAGCGCCGCCGCGCCGAGGGCGACCAGCTCGCCGCTGCCGGGCACGATCAGAGGGCGGCCCGAGAGGCGCCGTACGGTCTCGACCCAGGTGCGTCCCTGGGCCCCGCCGCCGATCAGCCGCAGGGGCCGGGAGGCGACCTCGGGGTCGGCCGGGTCGAGGCCGCAGGCCCGCAGCAGTTCGTCGAGCGCGCGCAGCACGGTGAAGGCCGCGCCCTCGTAGGCCGCTCCCAGCAGCTGCTGCGGCGTGGTGTCGTGCCGCAGACCGGTGAGGAGCCCGGCCGATGTGGGCAGGTCCGGGGTGCGCTCGCCGTCCAGGTACGGCAGGAGGACCGCCTCACCGCCGGGCGTCGCGTCGTCGCGGTGAAGTCCGAGCAGGGAGGCCACCTTGTCGACGGCCAGGGTGCAGTTGAGGGTGCAGGCCAGCGGGAGGTACGTCCCGTCGGCGGCGGCGAAACCGGAGAGTGCAGTGGAGGCGGGCCTGGTCCGGGACGCGGCGAAGACCGTACCCGAGGTACCCAGGCTCAGGACCGGGTGGTCCAGCAGCCCGGCGCCGCCCAGGCCGAGGCCGACGGCGGCGCTCATGTTGTCGCCGGTGCCGGCCGCGACGGCGATCCCCGCCGGCAGGCCGAGCGCCTCGGCCGCGGACTCGGTCAGGGAGCCGATGCGGGTGCCGCCGGTGGCGGCGACCTCGGGCAGCATCGACGTGTCCAGACCGAGGCGGTCCAGGAGCTCGGGGTCGTAGGCACCCGTCTCCGTCGAGTACCAGCAGGTCCCCGACGCGTCGCCCGGGTCGGTCGCCGCGACGCCGGCGAGCCGCTCGGTGAGGAAGTCGTGGGGGAGCCGCACGGAGGCCGTCGCCTCGGCGTTCGCCGGGTCGTTCTCGCGCAGCCACCGCCACTTCGTGGCCGTCATGGAGGCGACGGGCACCGTGCCCGTGCGCGCGGTCCAGGCCTCGGGCCCGCCCAGCTCCGCGACGAGAGCGGAGGCCTGCGGCGCGGAGCGCGTGTCGTTCCACAGGAGCGCGGGGCGCAGCGGGCGGCCGGACCCGTCGAGGACCACGAGGCCGTGCTGCTGCCCGGCGACGGCGATGCCCGTGACGGAGGAGGCGGAAAGCCCGGACTCCTTGAGCCCCGCCGCGACGGCGTCGCAGAGCGCCCGCCACCAGATCTCGGGGTCGGTCTCGCGCGCCCCGCCCTCGCCCGTGACGACGTGGGGGGCGCGGCCGACGGCGAGGAGCTCGCCCGTCTCGGCGTCGGTGACTGCAGCCTTGGTGGACTGGGTGGAGCTGTCCACGCCGATGACGACGGTACGCGGCGGCATGGGCTACCTCTTCTCGTGCGGTTTCCGGTGGTGCGGGTTTTGGGAGTGCGACAAACAAATTACGTGATCGATGGCGTCCCGAACAGAGGCGGCCCCCGTTCCGTGCTCCGGGGGGTTACGTCACCGCGGTGCCGTGTGCATAATTAATCATGTCAGTGAACAAATAGGCCCGGGGTACTGACGACGGCTCCGGACCCCAGGCAGGCTAAGGCGGAGACACCATGACGGAACGCTTCACTCCCACTCCCGCGGACAGGTTCACCTTCGGTCTGTGGACCGTGGGCTGGCGTGGCAACGACCCGTTCGGTGACGCGACGCGTCCCGCGCTGGACCCGGTCGAGTCGGTGGAGCGGCTCGCCGAGCTCGGCGCCCACGGTGTCACCTTCCACGACGACGACCTGATCCCCTTCGGGTCCGACGACGCCGAGCGCGCCCGGCTGATCGGCCGCTTCAAGGACGCCCTGGACCGCACCGGGATGAAGGTCCCGATGGCCACCACCAACCTGTTCACCCACCCGGTGTTCAAGGACGGCGGCTTCACCTCCAACGACCGCGACGTACGCCGCTTCGCGCTGCGCAAGGTCATCCGCAACATCGACCTGGCCGCCGAGCTCGGCGCGAAGACCTACGTCGCCTGGGGCGGACGTGAGGGCGCGGAGTCCGGCGGCGCCAAGGACGTCCGCGTCGCCCTGGACCGGATGAAGGAAGCCTTCGACCTGCTGGGCGACTACGTCACCGAGCAGGGCTACGACCTGCGCTTCGCGATCGAGCCCAAGCCCAACGAGCCCCGCGGCGACATCCTCCTGCCCACCATCGGGCACGCGCTGGCGTTCATCGAGCGCCTGGAACGCCCCGAGATGGTCGGCGTGAACCCCGAGACCGGCCACGAGCAGATGGCCGGACTGAACTTCCCCCACGGCATCGCCCAGGCCCTGTGGGCCGGCAAGCTCTTCCACATCGACCTCAACGGCCAGTCCGGCATCAAGTACGACCAGGACTTCCGCTTCGGCGCCGGAGACCTGCGCCAGGCCTTCTGGCTGGTGGACCTCCTGGAGTCCTCCGACTACACCGGCTCCCTCCACTTCGACTTCAAGCCGGTACGCACCGACGGCATCGACGGCGTGTGGGAGTCCGCGAAGAACTGCATGCGCAACTACCTCATCCTCAAGGAACGCGCCCTCGCCTTCCGCGCCGACCCCGCCGTCCAGGAGGCCCTGACCGCCTCCCGCCTCGACGAACTCGCCAAGCCCACCGCCGAGGACGGCCTCAAGGCCCTCCTCGCCGACCGCACCGCCTACGAGGACTTCGACGCCACCGCGGCCGCCGAACGCTCCATGGCCTTCGAAGCCCTCGACCAGCTCGCCATGGAACACCTCCTCGGCGTCCGCTGACCCACCCCCGGGGTGTCCGACGGCCCACCGCCGGACACCCCGGTCCGCAGGCTCTGCCCTCTGCCCTCAGGCGTCCGTGGCCGGAGCCGGCCGGGCGTACGCGACCGGGTCGGCCAGCACGTCCTGCACCACCAGGGCCGCCGCACCCCGGGCCGCGTCACCCGCGACGGACGACGCGCGCAGCCTGCCGCCGCCCCGGGACCAGAGGCCGGACACCACGCGTCCTGTCAGCTCCTCGTCGGCGGGCGGTGAGAGCCAGGGCATCAGGCTCCGGTATATCCCGCCGAGCACCACGGCGTCCGGGTCGAACAGATTCACCGCGCCGGACAGCACCTGCCCCAGCATCCGGCCGGCGTCGGCCACGGCGGCCAGGGCCACGGCATCACCCGCCTGCGCCCGCCGCTCCAGCTCCATGACCCCGGCGGCCCCGCCACCCGCCTCGTCGATGCCCGCCGCCCGCAGCAGGGCGGACTGGCCGGCGTACTGCTCCAGGCAGCCGCGCGATCCGCAGCGGCACTCGGGACCCGCCGGATCCACCACCACGTGCCCGATCTCCCCGGCGAAGCCGTGCGCTCCGCGCAGCAGCTCGCCGTCGAGGACGAGAGCGCCACCGACACCGATCTCGCCGGTCAGGTAGAGGAAGCTGCGGACCGTGTCCAGGCCGCCGAACCACAGCTCGGCCAGCGCCGCGAGATTCGCCTCGTTCTCCGAGCGCACCGGCAGCCGAGCCGTCGCGGGGCGCCGCGCGGCGAGCGCGTCGGCGAAGAGCTCCTCCGCCGCGACCTGGTTCCAGCCCAGGTTCGGCGCCTGGCGCACCGAGCCGCCCGACACGAGACCCGGCAGGGCGAGCGCCGTCCCCACGGGACAGAGGTCCTGTTCCCGCGCCGAGTCCAGGGTGCGGGCCGCGATGCCCGCGGCCCTGGCCAGTACCTCTTCGGGCGGAGCTCCGCGGTTGTCCAGATGCTCGGTCTGCCGGACCCGGCCGGTTCCCGCGAGGTCCACGACGCACACCGACACGTAGTCGATGTTGATCTCCACACCGAGTCCGGCGGGCCCGGTGCGCGCCACCTTCAGGGCGGTGCCGGGGCGCCCGGCCTGTCCGCTGAACGTCTTGCCCGACTCGGTGACGAAGCCGCTGTCCAGCAGCTGCTCCACCAGGGAGGACACCGCGGCCCGGGTGAGCCCCACCCGGGCGGACACTCCGGCCCGGGTCGCCTCACCGGCCTCACCCTCGTCCCGTACGGCGCGCAGCACCAGGCTCAGGTTGTGGCGCCGCACGGTGTCCTTGTCGGCCTTGGACCCCAGGGGCGTGAGGTAGCTCTTCATATCGCCGACGAGCCTATGCGATGGCGCACATCTGTACGGACCCGAGGAGGGCCCCTCCCGCCGGCCCCGCGGTCACGCCCGTCCTGTCGGCCCGCGGTCACACCCGTCGCGCCGGGTCCGCGGTCACGCCCGTCGTGCCGGGTCCGCGGTCACGCCCGTCGTGCCGGGCCTGCGGTCATCGCGTGCGAGTGGCTTCCTGCGGCACGACGCTGGTCCTGTCCGGGCGCCGACCGTGGTCCTGAGCAGGTGACCATCGATCTGCCCGACGGGCGTGACCAGTTGAGCACCCGAGTGTTTCCCGGCTTCGCCGAGCTGCGCACCCAGGTGTACGACCAGATCCAGGCAGCGAAGCGGGGGCAGGCGTGAGACACCTGCCCCCGCCCGCCGACAGCGCTACAGGTCAGCGGCGTCCTTCACGGCGCCCAGGTCGACGAACTTGAAGCCGGTCGCCTCACGGTCCTCCTCGACGCCCGTCGCGGATGTCTCGTGCCCGTCCTGGACCACCAGCAGGCCGCGCGGGTAGCGGGAGCCCAGAGGCTTGTCGAGCACGGCGGCCCCGTCGCACTCCTCGCTGCCGTCGAGGTCGGCCGACACGGCGGTGACGCGGAAGCCGCCCTCGTACTCGTTGTCCTCGGACACCTCACGGTCGTACAGGGCGAAGCTGTTGTCGCCCTGACCCGACGCGAAGAGGTAGCCGTCCCCGCCGGACTCCTGGAGCAGGGTCAGCCCCTCCACGTCCGCCGCCAGCCGCTTGCCGCCGAATCCCGGGTCCGCGCCGGGTGCGCACTCCTCGGTCTCCGTGTCGTACGTCCCGGGGACGCCGTACTCCCTGACCTTGTCCACCAGGACCGGGCGGCCGTTCAGGCCGGCGGGCAGACGCCAGATGCCGACGTCCTCCTGGCCGGCGTACAGCATGCCGTTCGCCGGGTCGACGACCATTCCCTCGACCTGCGGAAGCTCGCCGGGCTCACCGCACGGCGTCCACGAGGTGCCGTCCGGAAGCCGGAACGAGGAGGGCAGCGAGAGCGTGCGCACCAGGCTGTAGCCCACCGTGCCGGCCGCGGTCGGACGCAGCTCCAGCAGAGCGAGGTCGGTGGTGTTGCGGCGGCTGACGAGCGCGTACGAGCGACCGGTGGCACGGTCCTGCCAGGTGGCGAGCCCGTACGCCGTCCGCTGCTCGTTGATCTCGGCCTGGTCCGACGAGAAGACGGGGGCGGCGGCGGGGTCGGTGACGTCCTTCAGCGGGCCGCCGGGCTGCGAGGGGTCGATGCGGTAGATCCGGAGGCGGTCGTTGCCCCGGTCGCTCACCACGGCCACATCGGTGCGGCCCGCCGGGGTGCGGAGGCCACCGAGGAGGTCGACGTTGTTGAACCGGCCCGGAGCGTCGTCCTGCGCCCCGGACGAGGGTGCCGGGAGGGACTGGACCAGGGAGGCGTCCAGGCCGTAGACCCGGAGCCCGCCCTCCTTCGCGGTGGCGACGACCAGGCTGCGGCCGGGGTCGGCGTCGTTGCGCCAGATCGCCGGGTCGTCGGCGTTGGCGTTGCCACCCGCCTCGTCGTCGTACAGCGCGGCCGTCTCCGCCGTCGCACCCACGGCCGGCAGCGACCGGGCGTGGGCGGGGGACAGCGGTACGAGCGTGATCAGCGCGGAACCGAGGAGAGCGGTGGCCGCCAGGCGAGGGGAGCGGTGCATGCGCACGGATGCTTCCTGTCGTGAGAGGGACATGTCCATGACTCGTCAGGAAGTGTCGGGCTGCGGGGCGGTGTTCCGGTGTCACACCCGTGGGCGGGACATGGGCGGCAGGTGAATTCCCGGTGTCGCGGGGTGCCGCCGCGCGTGCCGGGTCCGGCGAGGCGGGGCGGTGCCGGGCCCGTGTCGTGGGGCGGTGTTGGGTCCGGCGAGGCGGGGCGGTGCCGGGTCCATGTCGTAGGGCGGCGCAGGGTCCGGCGAGGGCGAGGCCGGGTCCGCGGAGAGGGACGGCGTCGGGTCCGGCGAGGCGGGGCGGTGCCGGGTCCATGTCGTAGGGCGGCGCAGGGTCCGGCAAGGCGAGGCCGGGTCCGCGGAGAGGGACGGTGCCGGGCCCGTGTCGTGGGGCGGTGCCGGGCCGGTGTCGCGGGGGTGGTGCCGGGGCCGGTGACGACGATCGCCACCGGCCCCGGCACCCGCGGCCCCGACGGCTCAGGGCTTCGCGCCCCTGGCCTCCAGCATGTCCGCCATGAGCGAGATCTCCGACTCCTGCGCGCGGGCCATGCCCGCGGCCAGCCCTCTGATCTCGTCCGTGTCCGCCGAAGCGGCCGCGGCCTGCGCCATGTCGGCGCCCGCGCGGTGATGGACGGTCATCAGCCGGAGGAACAGCACCTCGGCGTCCCTGCCCTCGGCCGCGCGAAGCCGGTCCAGCTGGGTGTCGGTCGCCATGCCCGGCATCAGGGAACCGTCGTCCGGGGTGGCCGGGTGGCCCATCCACTCCATGGGCGGCTGGTCCGAGCTCTTGGGCCTGCCCCACGACTCCAGCCAGCCCAGCATCATGCCCCGCTGGTTGGCCTGGGTGTTGATGATGTCGTACGCGAGCCGCCGCACGTCCTCGTCCTCGGTGCGGTCCCGGACGATGAACGCCATCTCCACCGCCTGCTGGTGGTGGACCGACATGTCCCGGGCGAACCCGACGTCGGCCGAGGTCTCCGCCGGAGCGGCGGAGGACGTGCCGGAGGCGGCGCCGGAGGGCGAGGCCGCCGAGGGCCGGACGACCATCAGCAGGACGAGTCCCACCGCCACCACGAACACCACGGCTCCCGCCCACACCAGTGGCCGGGAAGCGCGCGTGGAGGAGGTCACTTGGCGACCCCGCCGGAGCAGGCGGCACCCGGCTCAGGGGTCTGCGCGCCCTGGACGTACTTGGTGAAGAACTGCGCCACGCGCTTGTCGGTGGCGCTCTTCACCGTGAGCTGCTTGCCCCAGGCGCTGAGCATCAGCGGGTCCTTCTGGTCGGCCACGGGGCTCATCAGCGAGTAGGGCGTCTTGCCGACGCGCTCCGCCAGTGCCTTGACGTCGGCGTCCTTCGCCTTCTCGTTGTACGTGACCCAGACCGCGCCGTGCTCCAGCGAGTGGACAGCGTTCTCGTTCGGTATCGCCTCGGTGTAGACGTCGGCGTCGCAGTTCATCCACACCGGGTTGTGGTCGCCGCCGACGGGCGGGTTCATCGGGTAGTCGACGGCCTTCTCGACGTGGTTCTGGGTCAGCTTGTCCCAGGACTTCTCGCCGGTGACGGGAGAGGTCTTGGCCTGTTCCTCGGCCTTGTCCTTCTCGTCGGCGGCCGACACCAGGTAGCCACCGCCGGCCACGAGAGCGGCCAGCACGGCGACAGCCGCGGTGATGGTGATGATGCGGCTGCGGCGCTCGCGGGCCCGCTCCTTGCGGCGGGCCTCATCGAGCTTCGCGCGGCGCGCGGCGGAGGTGGTGTTCTTGCTCTTGGCGGAAGCCATGTCTGGGTCCTCGGGTTCGGCGGACGGCGTGCGCGGAAGGCGCGGCACGCGGGGGAGGCGTACGGAGGATCCGCCGCCGGCGCGGTCACGGCGCGGGACGGCGGAGGTCCGGCCTCTAGATCCGCTGGACCTGCAGACGCAGATGATCGACGGCGTGCACGCCGTCGTTGGAGGGACCCCGGATGACCGCGGCGCCGGAGAGCGGGGCGGTCCGGGGAGCGGCCGAGCCGCACGGCAGCGCGGCGGGAGCGGCGGGGCCCGGCAGGACGACGGCCGAGGAGTGGTCCGTCGCGCCGTGGCAGGAACTGCCGACGCCGCGCTCGGCGGGGGCGTCGGCCGTCACCACCGACACGACCGCGGAGGGCGCCGGGGTGAAGGCGCGGGCCGCGGTCGTGGAGGGGGCTTCGGCGCGGGGTGAGGCGGGGGCGGTGTGCGCACAGCAGAGGAACACGGCCATGAGTATCAGCGCCCAGGCCAGAGCGGCGGGCAGGCTGTTCGTGCCCCGCCGCCGGTCCGTCCTCACGCCGTCTCTGGTCATCGCCGCCATCGTAATGGTGTGTGAAATTTCAATGAGTCCGGGCCCACAGCTTGGCAGGATAGTGTGCCTCGGTGACGACGCAATCGAACATACCTGCGGGTTGGCATCCGGACCCCCACGGCGCGCCCCAACTGCTGCGCTTCTGGGACGGCACCGCCTGGACCGAACACACCCACCCGGCCCAGGCGCCCGCCCAGACCTCGGCGCCGGCGCAGGCCCAGGCGCCCGCCCAGGCTGCCGCGCAGGCGCAGGTACAGCCGCAGGCCGGGTCCCAGCAGCAGTTCGTTCCCCAGCAGGCCGCCACGCAGCAGGGCGGCGCCCCTCAGCAGTTCGCTCCCCAGCCCCAGCAGGGCACGCCGGGCGGCGGTTCCCTGTTCGACCAGCAGGTCCTGGTGGTGAACCAGAAGGCCAAGCTGATCGAGGTCACCAACGAGTACCGCGTCTGCGACCAGCAGGGCAACACCGTCGGTTCGGTCGTGCAGGTCGGCCAGAGCGCTCTGCGCAAGGGACTCAGGTTCGTCTCCAGCATCGACCAGTACCTCACCCACCGGCTGGAGATCCGCGACGCCTACGGGCAGCCGCAACTGCTCCTGACCAGGCCCGCCAAGTTCATCAAGTCCAGGGTCGTCGTGCAGCGACCGGACGGGCAGCCCGTCGGCGAGATCGTCCAGCAGAACGCCATCGGCAAGATCAATTTCGCCATGACGGTCGACGGACGCCAGGTCGGAGCGATCAAGGCGGAGAACTGGCGCGCCTGGAACTTCGCCATCGTGGACCACAACGACGCCGAGATCGCCCGGATCACCAAGACCTGGGAAGGCTTGGCGAAGACCATGTTCACCACGGCGGACAACTACGTGCTCCAGATCCACTACCGGCTGCCGGAGCCGCTGCTCAGTCTCGTCGTGGCGACGGCCCTGACCGTGGACACCGCCCTCAAGCAGGACGCCCGCGGCTTCGGCTGAGCCTCCCGGCCGGCGGGGGCGTCGGCGCCCGGCCCGCCCCCGCCTGTGGTCCAGGGCGCCCCGCCCGCGACTACTCGGTGCCCTCCGGCTCCGTCGCGTCCATCTCCGCCAGCACCCGCTCGGCCACCGCGAACGCCGAGTTCGCCGCGGGCACCCCGCAGTAGACCCCCGTCTGCAGGAGCGCCGCACCGATCTCCCGCGGGCCGAGTCCGTTGCGTACCGCGGCGCGGACGTGCATCGCCAGTTCGCCGTAGTGGCCGTGGGCGACCAGGGCGGTCAGCGTGATGAGGCTGCGCTCGCGCCGGGACAGCGTCGGGTCGGTCCAGATCTCGCCCCAGGCGTAGCGGGAGATGAAGTCCTGGAAAGGGGCCGTGAACGCCGTGGTCGCCGCCTGCGCCCGGTCCACGTGAGCGTCACCGAGAACCTCGCGGCGCACCGCCGTACCGCTCTCGCGTTCCCGTGGCGCGAAGTGGGCGCGCAGCGCCTCCCGCACCGCCTCGGGGCGTTCCGCCGGGGCCAGGTGTGAGGCGCGCGGCAGCTCCATGAGCGCCGCGCCCGGGATCCCGTCGGCGATCTCCCGGGCGTGCGCGGGAGGAGTCGCCGGGTCCTCACGGCCCGCGATGACCAGGGTCGGCGCCCGTACGCCGGACAGCGCCTCCGTCAGATCGCACTCGGCCAGCGCGTCGCAGCACGCGGCGTACGCCGAGGGGTCGGTACCCAGCAGGTCGTCGAGCAGCCGGGGCTCGGTGAACCCGGGCGTGAACCAGCGGCCCGCGGCGCTTTCCGCGACCTTGCCCAGACCTTCGGCGCGCACGAGTGCGGCACGCTCCCGCCAGGGGCCCGGGTCCCCGAAATGCGCGGAGGAACAGACCACGGCCAGCCGGTCGACCCGTTCCGGATGCCGGGCGGCGAGCCAGAGACCCACCGCGCCGCCCAGGGAGACCCCTGCGTAGGAGAACCGTTCCAGGGCGAGACGGTCGGCCAGATCCAGGACCAGCGCCCCCAGATCGGCGACCGAGGCACCCGGGCCGATCAGCCCGGCGGGCGAGCCCCCGTGGCCCGGCAGGTCCCACCGCACGATCCGGTGGGCGGCGGACAGTTCGGGGGCGACCCCGTCCCAGAGCGCGGTCGACGTGCCGAGCGACGGGCCGAGCAGCAGCGGCGGTGCGCTCGCCGGCCCTTCGGCGCGGTGGTGGAGGAGTCGGGCGGGTGTCGTGGTCATCGGCGCTCCAGAGCGCGGTCGGTGAGGGGCCCGGCGCAGCCGGTGTACCGGGCGGGGTCGGTCAGTTCGGTGAGGTCCAGGCCGGCGAAGGCGGGCTCCCCGGCGAGGATGTCCGCCAGCGGACCGCCCGTCTCCCGGGAGCGCGCGGCTGCCTCGGTGAGGATCTCCTTGGCGCGGGCGCGGCCTACCCGGTCCTCGGCGACGGCGGCCAGTCGCTCGGAGACGATCAGCCCGCCGGTGAGCCCCAGATGGCCCCGCATGGCCGCGGGGAACACCCTGAGCCCTTCCGCCAGCTCCGCGGCGTCCCGTGCCGCCCCGCCGACGAGGCGCAGCAGGTCGCGCAGCGGCTCCCACTCGGCGTGCCAGGCACCCGCGGGCCGTTCGTCAGCCGCCGCGACCGAGCCGTACAGCGTCGTCGCCGCCCCGGGCGCCCGGCGCGCGGCCGCCGCGACCAGGGTGGCGCGGACCGGATTCGCCTTGTGCGGCATGGCGGAGGAGCCGCCGCCGGATCCCTCCGCCAGCTCGCCGATCTCCGTACGGGAGAGCGTCAGCACATCGGCCGCCACCTTGCCGAGCGCGCCTGCGGTGAAGGCGAGGGCGCCGGCCAGGTCGGCGACCGGGGTGCGCAGGGTGTGCCAGGGCAGCGACGGTTCGGCCAGAGCCAGTTCCCGCGCGTACACCGTGACGAGCTCCAGCCCCGCATCGCCGTCGCCGGCCGCGAAGGCGGCCAGCGTGCCCGCCGCGCCGCCGAGCTGGGCCGGCAGCCCGTCCCGTACGGCGGTCAGCCGGTCCCGTGCGTCCAGCACCAGCGACCTCCAGCCGGCGGCCTTGAGGCCGAAGGTGGTGGGGACCGCGTGCTGGGTCAGGGTACGGCCGGGCATCGGTGTGTCGCGGTGCTCGGCCGCCAGACGCGCCAGCGCGCCGGCGGTGCGCCCGAGATCCTCCAGCACGAGACCGAGGGTGCGTGAGGCCACCAGCATCGCCGCCGTGTCCAGGATGTCCTGGCTGGTCGCGCCTCGGTGGACGAAGGGCCTGGTGTCCTCGTCCACCGCGGCCGACAGGGCGGCGACCAGAGGGATCACGGGATTGCCCCCGGACCGCGCCCGCAGTGCCAGCTCACGCACGTCGAACGCGTCGGCGTCCGCCGCCCCGGTGACCGCCCGTCCGGCCGAGGCCGGGGCGAGCCCGCAGAAGGACTGGGCCCGGGTGAGAGCCGCCTCCGCGTCCAGCATCGCCTGGAGGAAGGCGTGGTCGCCGGTGGCTGCCTCGGCCGGGGAGCCGGCCCGGCCGGGGGCGAGGAGGCCGGCATCGCTCTCGTGCATCAGCTGAACTCCAGGAAGACCGTCTCGCCGTCGCCCTGGAGACGGATGTCGAAGCGGTACGTGCGCGGGTCCGTGCGTGTCGCGACCAGTGTGGCGCGCCGGTCGGTGTCCAGCGACTTCAGCAGCGCGTCTCCCGCGCCGGCCTCCGCGTCCAGCAGGTCCGGGAGGTACACCCGGGTGTAGAGGTGCTGGACCAGCCCCCGCGCGAAGACGGCGGCACAGATGTACGGTACGCCGCCGGGCGGCAGCGTACGCACGGTCCAGCGCCCGTCCGCGTCCGTCGGTGCCCGTCCGAAGCCGGTGAAGTCCACGCCGTTGCGCCCGATCACCTTCCCCGTGGCGGGGTCGTGGCGCAGCGAGCCGGGGAGACCGGCACGGGATCCGTCGGGTGCGGGCTGCCAGGTCTCGACGATCGCGTCGGGCACCGGGTTCCCCTGGCCGTCGAGCACGAAGCCGTGGACGGTGATCGTGCCGGGGTGCCCGGCCGGGGCGACCTCGCCGCCGCCGGGGAAGGGCAGGGCGTAGCCGTAGAACGGTCCCACGGTCTGGGAGGGGGTCGGGGCGTGGGACATCAGGCGTCGCCTTCCTCGGTCCAGGTGGCGCACGGACCGTCGAGGACGATGTCCCAGCGGTAGCCGAGCGACCACTCGGGTACGGACAGATCGTGGTCGTACGTGGAGACCAGACGCTCCCGCGCTGCCTGGTCCGTGACGGAGCGGATCACCGGGTCGTACGGGAGGAGCGGATCCCCGGGGAAGTACATCTGGGTGACGAGCCGCTGGCTGAACGACGTGCCGAACAGCGAGAAGTGGATGTGCGCGGGGCGCCAGGCGTTGGTGTGGTTGCGCCAGGGATAGGCGCCCGGCTTGACGGTGGTGAACGAGTACCCGCCGTCGTCGTCGGTGAGGCAGCGCCCGAACCCGGTGAAGTTCGGGTCGAGGGGCGCCGGGTGCTGGTCGAGCTGATGGGCGTACCGCCCCGAGGCGTTGGCCTGCCAGACCTCGACGAGCTGCCCCCGCACCGGCCGGCCGGCCCGGTCGAGGACGCGGCCGGTCACGGTGATCCGCTCGCCGAGCGGCTCGCCGGTGTGCTGGGCGGTGAGGTCCCGGTCCAGCGCGGTCACGTCCGTGACGCCGAAGGCGGGCCCGGACAGCTCGACCGCCTCGGGATCGCGCAGGGGGATCAGGGAACGGTGCGGATGGCGGAAGTGGCTGCTGCGGTACGGCGGGTAGTCGCGCGGCGGATGCTCGGCACCCGGCCGGGCGGCCGCCTGTGCCCTGGCCACCTCCGCGTCGATCTCCTGCTGGGTCAATCCGTCGGGCAACGGCTGGGCGGGAAGGCCACGTGCGGTCATGTCACGGCTCCGTGAAAGCTGATAATGCTCAGTACACTGAGTAAATTTCGATGGCCTGAAGCTACCCAGACGGCGCTGTCGCGGTCAAGACCCTCAGTGCACTGTGTATCTTCGGAACCCTGGCCGGAGTAGGGCTCCGGCCGCGGGGACCTCGGACCCCGTGTCGAGGGCCGGTGACCGGCAGAGAGAGGCGGCGCCGTGCAGGCGGTCGACCTGAGCACCCACCCCGGGCATCTGGCCCGGCGCCTTCAGCAGGCACACCACCTGCT
This sequence comes from Streptomyces sp. NPDC005494, assembly GCF_042872025.1. NCBI lineage: Bacteria > Bacillati > Actinomycetota > Actinomycetes > Kitasatosporales > Streptomycetaceae > Streptomyces > Streptomyces sp. NPDC005494. The sequence goes on along the minus strand of NZ_JBIAJR010000008.1, from coordinate 124,568 downwards.
GTGGAACGCGATGGTCTCGCAGGAGACCACCTCGCCCCAGTTCGCCGTACTCAACGCGCTGACCGCCGAACCGGGTCTCGACCAGCGGACGGTGGGGGAGAGGGTCGGCCTGGACCGCTCCACCATCGCCGAGGTCGTCAGCAGGCTGCTGCGCCGCGAACTGCTGGACAAGGTGCGCGATCCCCGCGACGGACGGCGCTTCCAGCTGCGCCTCACGGACGAGGGTGCCCGTACCCATCGCCGGCTGGCCCTGCGTACGGTCCGGATGAACCAGGTCTTCCTCGGCCCGCTCTCCGCCGGTGAGCAGCAGACGCTCTTCGACCTGATGCACCGGGTCTCGGAGGCCGCCGAGACACTCCGGGTGCCCGAGGAGACGAGATGACAGGAGCGCTCGGCCCGCACGCGCTCGCCACCTCCGAGGAGATGCACCGCCACCTGGTGGACGAGGTGAACCTCGTGATCCGCAGGGTGGGCATGTACGGGGATCTGGGAATGAGCATGTGGTTCCTGATCAACCACCTTCTCGTGCTCGAGCGCAGGCCCGACGTGTGGCAGGAGCAGAAGGAACGCTGGCGCCGCCGGGGAATATGGACCCCGACGGGGACACGGGGTGCGTTCGCCCGTTACTTCCCGGCCGAGCACACACACGGCGAGGCCTCCGTCTACGCCGAGTTCGTACGCGGGGAAGGCTGGCTGAAGGCCGACCGCGTGCTCGACGCGAAGGCGTACTCCGCGCTGCGCGACGGAGTCGGCAGGTGGACCGAACGCGACCGGACGTGGACGGACGTCACCGAGACCTTCGGCCCCCCGTCGATCCACATCGGGGGCGGCAATCCACGCTACGGCCAGACCCTCGGCTACGTGAGCGGCGATCTCGCCCAGCCGATGGTGGTCTTCCACCTGTGGAACGGCACCGACCCCGGACTCCAGGACTGGCCGAGTCACGAGGAGCCGCTGCTCCTGGCAGTGCGATGCGGTGAGGGCGACCTCGCGGACAGCCTCACCTTCACGCCGCAGGGCCGGAAGCGTCGCCCCGAGGACGGCCGTCAGGAGCCGTGCCGCTGACTCCGTGGACCGTGCGAGCGGTCGGAGGGCTCGTGGGCCTGTGCCTTCGGAGCGGGCGGGGTGGGAGACCGAGCCGATGGCCGCCTCTCCGGGCGCCGGCTACAGCCGGGTGAAGGTCATGTGCGTCACGCCGGCGAGGGTGGTCACGGACTCGGCCTGGAAGCGCTTCTCCAGTCCTTCGAGTCCGTCCCACAGACGCTCGCCACGGCCCAGAACGATCGGGACGACAGCGATGTGCAGGTGATCGACGAGGTCCTCGGCGAGGAACTCGCGGATCGTGGTCGGCCCGCCGCCGATCCTCACGTCCAAGCCGCCTGCGGCCTCGCGCGCCTGACGGAGCGCCTCCTGCGGCGTGGCGTCGATGAAGTGGAATGTGGTGCCGCCCTCCATCTCCACCGAGGGGCGGGGGTGATGCGTCAGGACGAACACCGGGGTGTGAAAGGGCGGACTGGCCCCCCACCAGCCGTTCCAGTCGTTGTTCTCCCACGGCCCGCGCTGGGGGCCGAACTTGTTGCGGCCCATGATCTCCGCTCCGATGCCGGCATCCCAGGTACCGGCGATGGCGTCGTCCACCCCTGTGCTCCCGTCCGGCTCGCCCAGCATCTGCCGGAAGGTCCGGGTCGGGAAGAACCACTCATGGAGCCGCGTGCCGGCGTGGCCGAACGGGGTCTCGAGGCTCTGCCCTTCGCCGGTGGCGAATCCGTCGATGGAGATGGAGAAGTTGTGGACCCTCACGCGGGACATCGCATGTACTCCCTGCCGTCGAAGCGATGTGATCGCGCACCGCGATCACCAGCCGTGGGCGACGACCGGCCCGCCGAGGAGCGGCCCGGCGGCCGAACGGTCGCGGGTGGCGGTGGGCCGCCACCGGAGTGTTCCCCGTACGCGAAGTGCACCTGCGCGCCCGGTGCCCGGGAGCTCACTCAAGGGGCGTGGACACCGAAGGCCGCCCCTTCCCGGTCGCGGAGGACGGCGACGCAGGGTCCACCGGGGACGCGCCGCGGTGGCGCGAGTTGCTCGCCGCCCGCGCCCAGGGCTCTCGCCGCGGTGCCCTCCGCGTCGGTGACCGCGAAGTAGGGGAGCCACTGCGGTGGCGTCCCGCCCTGCCCGCGCTCGTCGTCATGCGGGACTTCCTTCAGGCCGCCGAACTCGGCGCCGTCCACGCCCCAGTGCGTGAAGTGCTCCGACGCGTCGACCGTCCAGCCGAACACCGCCGGGTAGAAGGCGAGGGCGCCCTGCGGATCGGAGGTGCGCAGCTCCGTCCAGCCCAGAGTGCCGGGGTCGCCGAAGCGCTGGGTGCCCGGAAAGGCGCGGGCCTGCCAGAGGGTGAACACCGCTCCGGACGGATCGGCGGCCACGGCGAATCTGCCCTGGTCGAAGATGTCCATCGGCTCCATCAGGACGGTGCCGCCCGCCGAGCGCACGGCGCCCGCCGAGGCGTCCACGTCCTTTGTCGCGAAGGAGACGGTCCAGGACGGCCGCTGGTCCGGGCGGTAGGTGGGGCTGAGGCCGGCCACAGCGTCCTCGCCGAGACGGGCCATCGTGTAGCCGCCCGCCTCGGGCCGGGGATCGGTCTCGGACCGCCACCCCAGGACGGCCGCAAAGAAGGTCTGGGAGCTCGGTACGTCCGGCGTGCCGAGTTCGACCCAGCAAGGGCTCCCGGTCACCGGTTTCGTGAGCTTCATCCCGATTCCTCCCGAGGCGCGTGACAGGAGACGTTCCTACGCTGTTGTGCAGCACGCTAGGGCCGTGCGGACCGGGCGGCCACCGGAGGCGATCGCGCGTGCCCGGCCCGCGCTCGCAAGATGTTTTACAGGTGTAACACCTGTTAAAGTAAGTGGGTGAGTGATACAGCCATGCGACCCCGGAAGCCATCCGTCCACAAGCTGCCGGTCACCGGCATCCTGCGGCTGAACCGTCCTGCGGAGATCTGGTACAAGCCCGCGCTGAGCGTGGTGGTCGCCTCGGCCGTCCCGAACCTGCTGCTGTACTCCCTCGACCGGCTCGACCTCGTGATGTACACGATGGCGGGTTCGCTCTGCGCGCTCTACGGGCACAACATGCCGTACGCCCGCCGGGCGCACACGGTCCTGCGGGTGGTCCTCGGCATGGCCGCGGGCTTCGCCGTGGCGCTGGTCACCGCGTCGCTCACCGACTCCACCGCGGTCCTGATCGCCGTCGGCGCGCTGCTGGCGGCCGTGCAGAAGACCTTCTGCGACGCCACCCGCATCGGCCCGCCCGGCAACGTGATCTTCGCCTTCGTCACCTCGGCCGCGCTCTTCGCCCCGCAGGAGCTCGGACAGGTGCCGGAACACCTGGCCCTGATGCTCGCCGCGGGCGCCTTCGCCTGGCTGGTCACCGCCGGGCCTGCGCTGTGGCACCGGGAAGGGCCCGAGCGCCTCGCCACCGCCCGCGCCCTCGACGCCGCCGCGGCTTACGCCGCGGAGCCGGACCGCCGCACCCGGCACGCCGCGGCGGCAGCCGTCCAGGCCGCCTGGCAGGCGCTGCTCGCGTCCGGGCGGCCCACTCCCGTACGCCAGGGACTGGAGCGGCTGGTCGTCCACGCCGAGCGCGCCCTCGCCACCACCGCGGTCGACGGCCACGCGGCTGACGCCGACCCCTCCGAGCTCCGCCGATGGGCGGAGGCGACCCGGGGCCGCGGCCCCGTACCCAGCCCGCCACCCGCGCCCGGCACCGTCGAGCAGCTCTTCGGGATCGATGCCGAACGGGCCGGACAGCGGATGCGGCGCGGGCGGCGCGAGGCCAGGCGCAGGCTGCTGCGCGCGCTCGGCCCCAGTTCACCGGTGCTGCCGGTCGCCTTCCGCACGCTCGTCGGCTGCGCCCTGGCCGGCTACGTGTCCTCGGCGCTCGGGGTGGGCCATCCGTACTGGGCGATCGTCACGGCGGCCTCCGTCTACCAGCCCAATCTCACCCTCTCCTGGAGCAGGGCCCTGCAGAGGACCGTCGGCAACCTCCTCGGTGTCCTGGTCTTCGCGGCGGTCATCCCGCTCGCCAGGGTCAGCCCGCTGGCCCTCGTGCTGTGCGTGCTCTTCTTCAACTTCGCCGCCGAGGCCCTGATCACCCGCAACTACTGGCTCGGTTCCATCGCTGTCACCCCGATGGCCCTGCTGATCCTGGAGTTCGGGGGGTTCCAGCCCGCGGGCGAGCTCATCGCGGACCGTGCCCTGGACACCCTGGTGGGTGTCGCGGTCGGATTCCTCGCCGCGATCGCCGTCACCAACCGCCGCGCGTCCGGCCGCGTCGAACGGGCCCTCGCTGCCGCTGAGGACGCGCGCAGGCGGGCCGAGCGGGCCGTCGCCGACCCCGCGGGCGACGCCCTGGTGCTCGAGACGGCACGCAGGCGGCTGACCGCGGCACTCGTAGAACTGCGCGACGCCAGTGACGTCGCTTCGGGCGAATGGTGGCAGCGCGCCCTGCCCGAGGAGGAACTGCTCGCCACCGAGCAGGCAGGGCACCGTACGCTCGCGGCGACAGCACAACGGCAGGGGCTCATCACCCTGCCCCCGGAGAACGGAGCGGTGTGACCGACGACATCGTGGCCTCGGTCGTACGGCAGTGGCATGCCGTCAACCCGGGGCTCGACACCGGCCCGATGGAGCTCATCGGCCGTATCAACCGCTGCGCGGCGCTTCTCCAGCAGGCGGAGGACGCCCCGCTGCGGGCCGCCGGGCTGACCCGGGGCGAATTCGACCTGCTCGGCGCGATGCGGCGCACCGGCCGCGAGCTCACCCCCGGCGAGCTGGCCCGCGAGACCTTCTCGTCCGGCGCTGCCGTCACGAAACGGCTGCGGGCCCTCCAGGAGGCGGGGCTGATCGGCCGCCGCAGCGATGCCAGGGACCGCAGGGTCGCCCACGTCGGGCTGACCGACGCGGGGCGCGAACTGGTCGACCGTCTGCTTCCCGAACAGCTCGCGTACGAGCGGTCGGTCCTGTCCGGGCTGGACGAGGAGACCCGTGGCGGGCTCAGCGAGCAGCTCGGCGAGCTGCTGGTGCAGCTGGAGGGCCGGCTCGGCGGCCGGCGCTGAAGGCCCGCCGCTCAGCCGGCGGAGCCGCGTGGCCTGGGGAGGAACCTCACACAGAGTGAGGTCCCCGCAGGTGCGGAACGGTCGCGTCCGCCCACGCCCCAAGGGGCGACGGGGCGGCGCGATCTCGCACAGATCTTGCGCGGGCGCATCCGTACATCCGTCCGTCGCTCACGGATCTGCTCCTTTCGATCCGATTCGATCACATGTGCCACTGTCCCTTTGTGCGGGACGCTTTCGATCGCACGCGTAGCGGTTACTCGCTCGAACGGTCGGATATCGCGGGGGTCTGGCAGGTGATTCGCCGGTCCGTGTATTCGTTTTCTCGGTGGGCTGTCCTTTTCTGCGGGACAAAGTGGTCCGGTTTGCGACGATTCTCGTACGCCATCACTCCCCGTGCACGACCGGCGGCGCTGAGTGCAAAAACTGGCGAGTGTATTACCGCGGGCGGGTTCGCGCAGGGGGTTGGGCGAATATGCCGAAGCACTGATCTGATCTGGCTAGGCTCACGCGCAGTGAAGTCGAGTTGATACGACTTCAGGCACTTGTTCGCAACTGTCGGCACAAGTGCGTCTACCTCCCCATACCTCCCGAATCAACCGCCAGAGGGTTTAGATGGTCCGTGTTGAATCACCGCCGACCAACAGAGACATCCCGGTAATCCGCGCCGCACTGCTGCCCGTCGTACTCACGGCGGGCGCCACCGCCGTCGGCGCCCTGCCGGTCACCGGAGACGCGCGGGTGGCAGTCGTCCTGTGCGGTGCGATCGCCACCGTCGTGGTCGCGACGCTCACCGTCGTCCTCAACCGCAGACGCCGTGCGATGCGGGTCCAGCGTGCCGAGTACGAACGGCGCATCGCCTACCTGGAACACCGCATCGCGACACACGACCAGGAGACCGTACGGCTCACCAAGGAGCTCCTGCCCGCCGCGATCCGCCGGCTGCGGGCCAGCAACTCCCCGCAGGAGGTGATGCGTGACGTCGTCGACGCCGACGAGTCCTACCGCAACCTCCCCAAGGCGCAGCGCGCACTGGTCCTCCAGGTCCTCGACATCATCGACAACGAGGAGGCGATGCGTGACTCCGCGCAGCGCGCCTTCGTCAGCGTCGCCCGCCGTGTCCAGGCCATCGTCCACCGCCAGGCGAGCGAGCTCCGGGAGATGGAGGACCACCACGGGCGCAACCCCGACGTCTTCGACGACCTGCTCCGCATCGACCACGGCACGGCGCTGATCGGCCGGCTCGCCGACTCCATCGCCGTACTCGGCGGCGCGCGGCCCAGCCGTCAGTGGCCCAAGGCCGTACCGCTGTTCAGCGTGCTGCGCGGCGCCATGTCCCGCATCCTCGAGTACCAGCGCGTCGACCTGCACTCGATCGCCAAGGTCGCCATCGTCGGGACGGCCGTCGAGCCGCTCATCCACGCCTGCGCGGAACTCCTCGACAACGCGACCCGCTACTCGCCGCCCCAGACGCGTGTGCACGTGACCGCCGTCGAGGTGCAGACCGGCATCGCCATCGAGATCGAGGACGGCGGCGTCAGCCTCAGCGAGGAGGCCCGCGCGCGGGCCGAGAACATGCTCGCCCAGGCCCAGGCCGGCATCAACATGAACGACCTCGGTGAGTCCCCGCGCCTCGGCATGGCCGTGGTCGGCCGCCTCGCCCGCATGTACCAACTCCAGGTGTCGCTCCGGCAGTCGGCGTACGGCGGGGTGCGCGCCGTGCTCGTCGTGCCTCGCGACATGATCACCACGGGGCCCGCCCCGGGCATCGCACACGGCATCGGCGCCACCTCGCGCCCCCAGAGCTCGCTCGACATGTCGCAGATGCAGCACGTCGTACCCCCGCGCGGCAAGCACAAGGCGCGCCCCACCGCGACCGGGCCCGTCGCGTCGGTCGCCGCCCCGGCCGCCGCACCCGCGGCGTCCGCGTCCCGGCCCGCCGCTCCCGCCGCCGCCAGGGCTGACGACGAGATCGTGGTGACCGAGTGGACCGCAGGCGGACTCCCGCAGCGCCGCAGCAGGGGCCGCGCGCCGCTCGGCTCGCACAACCTCCCGCAGCAGTCCGCGACGGCCGCCGAGCCTCCCCCCGCGCGCAACGGCCACGGCGGCACGGCACCCCCCGGCCTCTGGCTGGAAGCCTTCACCCAGGCGGTCAACGGTGTGCCCAAGGATCCGGACAACGGCGAAGACTCTGACGACGCGTGGGACAAGGGAGACGAGAAGTGATCCAGCAGCGGGGAAACATGGACTGGATGCTCAAGGAACTGGCCGACGACGTACCGAGCATCCACCAGATCGTCGTGCTCTCCGCCGACGGACTGCGCATCGCCCGCCACGGCGGTGACCCCGACGTCGCCGACCGCCTCGCCGCCGCCTGCGCAGGACTGCAGAGCCTCGCCGCGGCCGTCGCCACCGAAATCCCGTACAGCGACGGTCTGATGAAGCTCGTCGTCATCGAGGTCACCGGCGGGTTCTTCTATCTGATGGCGGCCGGCACCGGCGCCTACCTGGCGGTGCTGGCCGGGGAGACGGTCGACGCCGGACTCGTCGGAGCCCGCATGCGCGACATGGTCGTCCGTATCGGCGCGCACCTGACGAGTCCTCCGCGCCACGACGGGCAGGCCGGATGAGTGCTCCCCGACGAGAGCGCCGAAAAGCCGACCCGGAGCTGAGCGACCCGGAACGGCTCTACGTGATCACCGGTGACCCCGACGGTGAGAGAGCGGCGCTCGACCTCGTCACGATGGTCGTGGCACAGGCCGAGCCGTCGCCCACGGTGCAGCCGGAGCAGGCCGCGATCCTGCGGCTCTGCAGGGCGCCGCTGTCGGTCGCCGAGATCTCGGCCTACCTGAGCCTGCCCTTCAGCGTCGTCACCTCGCTCCTGACAGAACTCCTGGCGACCGAACTGATCGAATCGCGCGCGCCCATCGTCCGCGCCGCGCTCCCGGACAGGTCCCTCCTCGAAGCGGTGATGCATGGACTTCAGAAGCTCTGACACGATCACGGGCCCCCGCAGCGAGGACGTCCTTCCCACCACGGCCACGGCCGCGGTGAAGGTCGTCATCGTCGGCGGATTCGGGGTCGGAAAGACGACCATGGTCGGCTCGGTGAGCGAGATCCGGCCCCTGACGACCGAAGAGACCATGACCCAGGCCGGCGTCGGCGTGGACGACAACGTGGGGGTGGAGAGCAAGACCGCCACCACCGTCGCCATGGACTTCGGCCGGATCAGTCTCAGCGACGAGCTGATCCTCTATCTGTTCGGCACCCCCGGCCAGGAGCGCTTCTGGTTCCTGTGGAACGGACTGTTCGAAGGAGCGCTCGGCGCCGTCGTCCTGATCGACACCCGGCGCCTCCAGGTCAGTTTCGACGTGATCGGCAGACTGGAGGAGCGCGGGGTGCCCTTCGTCGTCGCCGTCAACACCTTCCCCGGGGCCCCGCACCACCCCGTCGAAGCCCTGCGCAGCGCGCTGGATCTGCCGGACGAGGTCCCGATGATCGACTGCGACGCCCGGCTGCGGACGTCCAGCCGCGATGTGCTGATGACCCTGATGCGCTACCTGCACCGCCTCGCCGTACCGCTCACCTGACGACGGGCCGCAGCCGCCTCTGCACGGGCCCCGTCCCCGCCCGCGTTTCGGAACGCCATATTCCTGGAGCCATTGTGACCACCCCTTTCCAGCACGAACCCGGATCGGCCACCGGTCCGGTCCCACCCCCGCAATGCCCCGCGCACGCCATGGGCACGGGACCCGGCGGCCTGCGCCGGCTCTACGGCCCCGAGGCCGAGGCCGACCCCGCCGGCCTGTACGAGAAGCTGCGCGCCGAACACGGGACGGTCGCGCCCGTCCTGATGCACGGTGACGTCCCCGCCTGGCTGGTGCTCGGGCACAGCGAGAACCTCCACATGACGCGTACGCCCTCGCAGTTCTCCCGCGACTCACGCCGCTGGCGTGCGCTGCAGGAGGGCACCGTGGCCCCCGACCACCCGCTCGCCCCGGTCTTCACCTGGCAGCCGGTGTGCTCCTTCGCCGAGGGCGCCACCCACGAACGGCTGCGCGGCGCGGTCACCGACAGCATGGCGCGGATCGACACCCGGGGCGTACGCCGCCACATCAACCGGTACAGCAACCGGCTCGTCAACGACTTCTGCCAGGAGGGCCGGGCGGACCTGGTCAGCCAGTTCGCCGAGCGGCTCCCGATGATGGTGATGTGCGCGATCATCGGCATGCCCGAGGAGTACAACGACCGGCTGGTACAGGCCGCCCGCGACATGACGCGGGGCTCGGAGACCGCCGTCGCGAGCAACGCCTACGTGATCGGCGCGCTGGACAGGCTGGTCCAGCGGCGCCGGGCCGTGCCGGGTGAGGACTTCGCGACCTGGCTGGTCGAGCACCCCGCCGGTCTCACCGACAAGGAGGTCAGCGAGCACCTGCGCGTGGTGCTGATCGTGGCCTACGAGACCACCACCAACCTGATCGCGAACGTGCTGCGCATGGTGCTCACGGACCCCCGTTTCCGTGCGCGTCTCAGCGGCGGGCACATGACCGTGCCCGAGGCGGTGGAGCAGACCCTGTGGGACGAGCCGCCCTTCACCTCGATCCTCGGCCGCTGGGCGGTGGGCGACACCGAGCTCGGCGGACAGCAGATCAAGGCGGGTGACGCCCTCATCGTCGGCATCGCACCGGCCAACACCGACCCGGTCGTGCGGCCCGACCTCAACGCCAGCATGGAGGGCAACCGCGCGCACATGGCGTTCAGCAGCGGCCCCCACGAGTGCCCCGGCCAGGACATCGGCCGCGCCATCGCTGACGTCGGCGTCGACGCCCTGCTGATGCGCCTGCCCGACCTGGAACTCAGCGTGGACGAGAGCCGGTTGCGCTGGGTCGGGAACTTCGTGTCACGGCACCTGGTGGAGCTGCCGGCGAGCTTCGCCCCGAGCCCGGAGCAGGAGATCGACGCCGAACCGCTGCCCGCGGTCTCCCGGGCCCGGTCGCAGGCCGACTGGGAGGTCGCCTCTCCCACCCTGCCCCCGCTCTCCGCGGCGGCACCGGCCGGCCACGCCCCCGCTGCCGGCCCCTCCGCCGAGCCCGGCGGACCCGCCGTGCTCCCGGCACAGCGGAGCGGACCGCCGAAGCTGTGGCAGGCCCTGGTGCGCTGGTGGAACGGCCACTGACACCGGCCGTCGCGATCGCCGTGCCCGGCGCCCCGGCCGTTCGGGTGCCGGGCCGCGTGCCCCGTACCATCGAGCAGCGTGAAGCTGACAATTCTTGGCGGTGGCGGATTCCGGGTGCCTCTCGTGTACGGGGCACTCCTCGGCGATCACGCCGAGGGCCGCGTCTCGCGGGTGACCCTGTACGACACGGACGCGGCCCGGCTCACCGCCGTCGCCAGGGTCCTCGCCGAGCAGGCCGAGGGCATCGCCGACGCGCCGGCCGTCGTCGTCGCCGACGATCTCGACGAGGCGCTGAAGGGGGCGGACTTCGTCTTCTCCGCCATCCGTGTCGGGGGCCTCGAAGGCAGGGCCGCCGACGAACGCGTCGCCCTCGACGAGGGAGTCCTGGGCCAGGAGACGGTCGGTGCCGGCGGCATCGCCTACGGGCTGCGCACGGTTCCCGTCGCCACCGGCCTCGCCCGTCGCATCGCCGCACTCGCGCCCGATGCCTGGGTCATCAACTTCACCAACCCGGCGGGGCTGGTCACCGAGGCGATGTCCCGGTACCTCGGCGACCGCGTCATCGGCATCTGCGACTCGCCGGTGGGGCTCGGCCGCCGGATCGCCCGGGTCCTCGGCGCGGACCCCGACCGGGTGTGGATCGACTACGTCGGGCTCAACCACCTCGGCTGGGTGCGCGGACTGCACGTCGAGGGCCGCGACCTGCTCCCGCGCCTCCTCGCCGACCCCGAGCTGCTCGGCTCCTTCGAGGAGGGCCGGCTCTTCGGCCCGGAGTGGCTGCGCTCGCTCGGCGCGATCCCCAACGAGTACCTGCACTACTACTACTTCAACCGGGAAGCCGTCCGCGCCTACCAGGACGCCGAGCAGACCCGTGGCGCCTTCCTCCGCGAGCAGCAGGAGGGTTTCTACGCCCGGATGAAGGACCCCGACGCGCAGCCGCTCGCCACCTGGGACCGTACGCGCGCCGAGCGCGAGGCCACGTACATGGCGGAGAACAGGGACGTGGCCGGAGCGGGCGAGCGCGAGGAGAGCGATCTGGACTCCGGCGGCTACGAGCAGGTGGCCCTCGCCCTCATGCGCGCCGTCGCCCGTGACGAACGCACCTCGCTGATCCTCAACGTCCGTAACAGGGGCACCCTTTCGGTGCTGGACGCCGACGCCGTCATCGAGGTGCCGTGCATGGTGGACGCGAACGGTGCCCACCCCCTCGCCGTCGACCCCCTGCCGTACCACGCGGTCGGGCTCGTCACAGCGGTGAAGGCCGTGGAACGGGCGGTGCTCGAAGCGGCGGAGAGCGGCTCGCGAGCGGCGGCCGTACGCGCCTTCGCCCTGCACCCGCTCGTCGACTCCGTGTCCGTGGCCCGCCGGCTGGTCGACGGCTACACCGAGGTCCACCCCGGGCTCGCCTATCTCGCACCGTGACGGGTCAGGCGCTCCCGGTGTCGAGGAGCTCGCCGCTGACCAGGACGTGCAGCTGAGCCTCACGCCAGGCGGCGGCTCCGGCGGACTCCTCGGCGCCGGCCCCGCTCACCGTGGCCAGGAAGCCGCGCAGCAGCGCCGCCCCGTGTGCCAGCCCGGTCCGTGACAGGGCCGTCGCCGCGGCGCCGAGGCGGTCCCGCGCGGGTACCGAAAGCAGGCGCAGCCCGCTGTGCGCCACCGCGGCCAGTGCGCCCGCCGCCTCGTCCAGGGCGGCCGACAGGGGATCGGACGGGCGGCCGACGGGGGTCGCCGGAGCCGCCGAGCCGCCACCGGGAGCCAGATCCGGCACGATCACCCCGGCCGGGGTCGACACACCCACGGGGTCGATCCGGATCTCACCGCCCACGAGCCGGACCGAACCGCTGACATGCGTGGCGCCGCTCCCGAGCGCCTCGGCGAGCGCGTCGAGAGCCCCGGGGCAGGCCGGCCGATAGGTGGAACTCACCACGGCGCGGGTGCCCGCCTGATCGCGGACGACGGCGTCCAGCCGCTGCTCGGCGGGGTCGTAACCCACCCGCTCCACCTCCGAGAGGGCGACGACACGCATCGATTCCGCCTCGACCCGAGGACGGATCAGCCGGGGCGGGCGGCCCTCCCAGGCCGCGGCGAGCGCCGCCAGATCCCGGACCAGGAGGGAGTCGGGCAACTCGCTCCAGGAAGAGGCCACCGGGGTCACGCTCGTGGCGCCCAGGCCGGCGGAGGACACCGTCAGCGCGCGGCCCGCGGTGCGCCGCGCGTTCTCGCTGACCATGTTGCACGTGGCCAGGCGCCCCAGCGTCGTACCGAGATGACGGCGCGTGGACAGCCGGTGTCCCGTCAGCTCCTGCCCGTCGGCAGCCGCCCACCGCTTGTGCAGGACGAGGACGGCACCCGCGCCGGGGTGCGCGAAGTACACCTCCGCGGCCGCACCGTCGCCTCCCGTGCGGACCCGGCAGCCGAGCGAGGTGAGCCGCACGCGCCGCAACCGCGTCTCGCCGGACTCCCGCACACCGAGCACCGAAGGGCCGGACGAGGCCGCGCGCCGGGCGTGGATCTCGGTGAGCAGCGCCGCGACGAGCTCGGGACGGTAGTCGGCGTTGCGCGAGGCGTACGCCGAGAGCTGGTGCGCCAGTTCGCCGACGGCGCCGGCAGGCCAGTGCAGGCCGGCCCCGGCGAGAGCCTCCCCGGAACGCGCCATGGCGCCGGCGAGCACGGGGCCCGCGTGCGCGACACCCGACAGCAGCAACTCGTCGGCCAGGCCTGCCGCGTCGTCCAGCGCGAGGCCGCCACCCGCGGACAGGACCGCGGGACGCCCGCCGACCCGCACCGTGTCGTGCCCCGCCGCCTCCTGTGCGGCGCGGAAGGCCCACACGGCGAGCGTCACCATCTCACCGCGCAGCGCGGCCGCCGCATCCGTCAGCGCGTAGGCGATCTCACCGGGGACCGGGAAGCGCACCGTGCACGTGGGCAGCTCCACCCAGGGCTCCGGACGGTCCACCGTGGGGTGGTGCACGCGTGCGCCGTACCCCTGCTCGAAGGTGCGGCGGGCGGCTGCCAGGGGCCGTGCCCCGAAGGCCTTGGTCAGCGCGTCGTCGTCCAGGGCTGCGGGAGACCAGACGGCCGGAGCGGGCTCGGCCGCGAGGTCCCTTTCGGCGCCCGCACCGGCTTCCGCGTCGGTCTCGCGATCCGGCCCGGTGGCGCTGTCCGACGGCGCGGCAGCGCGCTGGTAGGCGAGGACCAGGGTGACGAGGTGGCGGCAGACACCGGGGGCCGCGCAACTGCACACGCCACCGTCCAGACCGGCTCCGGGCGGCAGCGAAGCGGTCGTGCCGTCCCCGAAGAGACCCCGCACCGTGCGGTCCGGGTCCGTGGCGACCGAGGGGGCCGCGCCCGACTCCACGTCCTTCACCGCTCGCTTGACCAGACCCCGGTTGGCGAGCGCGGCGAGTGTCTCCGACGTGAGGGCCAGCAGGTCCGTACGCAGGGCCGGCCCGTCCGCGGTCGTCGTCCCTGTCATCGGCCCAGCTTCTCAGCGACGAACTCCGCGAGCCGCGCCGGTGTCATCGCCCCGACGTGCGCCCCTGCCTGTGCCAGCCGTCCGGCCAGCTCCCGGTCGTAGTCGGGGTCGGCGTCCTCGTCGAGCGCGGCCAGCCCCAGCACGGTGACACCCTGCTCCGTCAGCGCACGTACCGAACGCTCCAGCCTGTACGGGTCGCCGCCCTCGTAGAAATCGGTGACGAGAGCGATGATCGTGCGGCGCGGATTCTCGATCAGGCTCGCCCCGTAGGCCACCGCGCGTGCGATGTCGGTCCCGCCACCGAGCTGGACCCCCATCAGCAACTCCACAGGATCGGTGACCTCCGACGTCAGGTCGACCACGTCGCTGTCGAACGCGACCAGATGGGTCCTGAGACCCGGAAGCCCCCACAGACATGCGGCCGTCACCGCGGAGTGGATCACCGAACCGGCCATGGAGCCCGACTGGTCCACCAGGAGGATCAGCTGCCATCGGGTCAGATGGCGCTGCGTGCGGGAGCGGAAGTGGGCCCGTTCGATGAGCAGCCTGCGCTCATCGGGACGGTAGTGCGCGAGGTTGGCCCGTACGGTCCGCCGGAAGTCGAAGTCCCTGGCCAGCGGAACCCGGCTCGGCCGGCGCGAACGGGTGCCGTGGAACGCCCGGCGGATCTCCGGCCGCAGCCGCGCCAGGAGCTGCTCGACGACCGAGGCGACGATACGACGGGCGAGCGCCAGCACCTGAGGGTTCATGAGGTGCTTCGTGCGCAGCACGGCCCGCAGCAGGACGGCACTCGGCTCGATCCGCTCCAGGACGGCAGGGTCCGTGACGATCTCCTGGATGCCGTACCTCTCGACGGCGTCGCGCTCCAGACGCTCCACGGTCTCCTTCGGGAAGAGCCGGTGGATGTCGTCGAGCCAGTCGACCGCGGTCACCTGGGACGGGCCCGTCCCGCCCGTGCGCCCGGAGGGCCGTACGCCGCGGCGCCGGAGATCGGGATCGCGGCCGTAGAGCCAGTCCAGGGCCGCGTCCCGTGCCCCGGCGGCCTCGCCCAGCGGGCCCGTGGCGGACTCGGCGGCCTCGCCCAGGATCAGCCGCCACCGTTCGAGGCCGGCGTCCGGGGCGTCCGGAGTCCCGGCGGGCGGGGACATTCCGGCGGGCGGGGATACCCCGGTGGGCGGAGAGATCCCGGAGGGTACGGACGTTCCCCCGGACGCGGGAGGTTCCACCGGCACGGACGCCCCCTCGGGCCCGGGAGCGGTCGCGGGGCCGGTCATGAGGCGGCTCGCAATCCGAACCGGGCCAGTACTCGGGACACGTTCTCCTCCAGGGCGCCGGCGCGGGCCAGCAGCAAAGGGTCGGCGGTGGTGCGGAGCAGTCCGCGCGCGGAGCCGCGCACGGCGCGCCGTTCCAGCAGCGCGGCCGCGATCCGCTCGCGTTCGCGCGGGGGGAAGTAGGCGAAGGCCTGGCGCAACGCCGGCAGCCCCGCCAGGAACTCCTCGTCGGACAGATCACCGACCAGCGTGTCCAGCACGTCGATCAGGGACTCCGCACCGGCCCCCGAACCGCCCGTCACCTCCTCGCGGGCCAGGGCGAACAGCCCGGCCAGCCAGTCCCCGAGCGTGCTCGCGCCGCCGGCCGCGACCGCACGGACGACGGTGGCGAGGTCACCGGGCTCGACGCGGGCACCGTCGGCCAGGGCTCTGTACAGACCGAGGGCCGCGCCCCGCAGATCGTCCGGTGCCTCCGCGTCCCGGCTGACCCGCAGGGCGGTCTCCGCGACCGTCCTGGCGGACAGCGACAACAGCCCGTCCGCGTGCAGCACCGCGTCCCGTACGGCGGCGACCGCCCGAAGGCGGGCTACGTCGACCCCCGGCCCGCCGCGGGCGCCCTCCAGCAGCCACAGCAGCCGGCTCGTCGCGCCGTCGATCACCGAGGCGAGCAGCGGGCCGCGCGCCACCCCGTAGACCCGGTCGTGCCGCCACAGGCCGAGGGCCGTGGCCAGTACCTCGCCGAGCGGGCCCGGCGTCTTCAGCACCCCGACCCGGGAGGCCAGTGCGCCGAGGAGGTCCTCCGAGAGACCGCCCACTCCGCACAGGACGGCGTCGAAGAGCGTCCCGGCCAGGGCTCCGGCCTCCGCCGTGGTGCCCTGGGCCCGCTCGGCGAGGGCGGTCGCCGCGGCTTCCGCGAGGCTCCCGCCGTACGCCCCGGCCTCGACCAGAGCCGCGTCCCTCCCGGGCGACGGGTGACACTCCCAGCGTTCGGCGAACACCGGGTCCGCGCCGTGCTCGGGCCCCTGGGTCCGCTCGTGGCCGGGGACACCGAGGACACGCAGCCGGTGCAGTACCCGGCTGCGTTCCAGGTCCCGCGCGTCCGTCAGGTCGAGGCGGTACGGCGCGTCCCGGCCCCGCAGCCCCAGCCGGGCCAGCTGCGCCGCCACGTCGTGGACCAGCGGTGGCGCGGGCGTTCCTGGGTGCAGCCGCCCGGCACGTGCACCGCTGCACGCCGCGACCATCTCCACCACCGCCGGGTGGGAGCCCGGCGCCAGGGTGGACCGGGACGTCCAGGGCAACGGCTCGGCGAGATCGTCCGTGATCAGTGCGCCGGCCAGCCCGTCCAGGACGTCGATCCGCGCGGGGCGGGGATGACCGCGCAACGCGGTGAGCCCTTGCGAGAGAGTGCGGGCCGCCACCAGATCCGCGGTGGACACCGGGTACCTGCGGGACCGCAACCGCTCGACGACCGCCCGCAGCAGCCCCTCCGCCGCGGCCTCGGGCCCCTCCTCCCACACCTGCTGGTAGTAGCCGGGTGAGGGCATGCCGGACTGGTAGCCGGAGAAGGAGTCCAACTGCCGGAAGGAGTACGGCACCAGGAAGCTGCCGGCCAGCGCACCTGCGGGCGGAGCAGGCACCTCGGGCCACCCGTCCGCGCCGAGTGGCCACCCGTCCGCGCCCATTGGCCATCCGTCCGCGCCGAGTGGCGATCCGTTCGCGCCGAGGCACTGTTCGTCCGGAACCGGAGATCCGCTGCCGGAACCCTCCTCGTGGCCGCCCGCCTCGTGGCCCGCTCCTGGACGTGCGCCGCTTCGCGACCCGTGGCCGGCTCCCGGACGCATGCCGCTTCCCGCCTCGTCGTCCGCTCCCGGACGCGCGCCGCTGAGCGACCCGTGGCCGGCTCCCGGACGCATGCCGCTTCCCGCCTCGTCGTCCGCCACGAGTGCGCGCAGCGCCGGCTGGTGGAAGCCACCGGTCACCACCAGGACGGGGCGCCCGCGCGCCGCGTCCACCGCCGCCCGCACCCACTGCGCCATGTACGACTCACGCGCCCGGTCACGCGCGTCCGCCCGCGCGTCACCCCGTACCAGCGCGAAGTAGGCATCGAGCCGCTCCGCGAGACCCTCGTCCGGCTCCACCTCGAACAGCCGGTCCCAGAGGGCGTCGGACGAGTCCACCGCGAAGTGCGCGCACAGCCGCTCGGTCGCCTCGGCGTACCGGGCCTCCGCGTCCGCATAGCGGTTGGTGCGCTCCGCGAACGCCGGGTGCCAGGCGGGCAGATCGATGAAACGGACCTCGGCCCCGGCCGCCCTGCCCGCCCGGAGCGCGACCCACTCGGGTGAGTAGTCGCACAGCGGCGCCCAGGAGGTCGCCGCCCGCTCCCCGTCCCGGTAGTGGCTGAACACGGCGACCGGCAGCTCGTGCCCGAGCAGCAGCTCGTCCAGCCGGGCGTTCATCTCGGCCGGGCCCTCCACCAGCACGTGGGCCGGCCGCAGTTCCCCGATGGTCCGCTCCACGAGCCGGGCGCACGCCGGGGAGTGGTGGCGCACTCCGAGGAACACCGCGGACATCAGTCGGCCAGCAGGTGGCGCGCGTCGTACAGGGCCTGCCACTGCGGGCCGCGGCGACGCGGCACCCGCTGCTCCAGGAAACGGCGCAGTCTGGCCATGTCGTCCGGGCTGTCCTTCGCCGCCGTACCGGCCAGGCAGGCCACGACGTCGGCCGCGCTGCCCGCCTCACCCCGCAGGAACCAGCCGCGCACTCCCACGGCATGGGCCACCGAGACGGCCTCCGCCGTGCTCATCACCGCCGACGACGGACGCCCGCCGCCCGCACCGGGCCCCTCGGCGCCGGCTCCGGCACGCAGCTCCCGGAACGTCCCGACCAGGACCTCCAGCACATCGCGGTCCGGCGGCGGCTCCACCCCGGAACGGCGCAGCAGCGTGGCCGCCTCCGCCTCGACCAGGGCGAGTTCGGTGTCCAGGTCGGGGATCGGGAACACCGTCTCGAAGTTGAAGCGGCGCTTGAGGGCGGCGCTCATCTCGTTGACGCCCCGGTCCCGGGTGTTGGCGGTCGCGATCACGTTGAATCCCTGCCGGGCGAACACCATGCCTTCGGCACCCGTGAGTTCGGGGATGGCCACCACCCGCTCCGACAGCAGCGACAGCAGGGAGTCCTGCACCTCCAGGGGGCAGCGGGTGATCTCCTCGAACCGGACCACGCGGCCCTCCGCCATGCCGCGCAGCATGGGGGCGGGGACCAGCGACCGCGTCGACGGCCCTTCGGCGACCAGCAGCGCGTAGTTCCAGCCGTACTTGATCTGGTCCTCGGTCGTGGCGGCGCCGCCCTGCACCGTCAGCGTTGACACCCCGCTCACGGCGGCCGCGATCAGCTCGGACAGCAGCGACTTCGCCGTGCCGGGCTCACCCACCAGCATCAGCCCGCGGCTCGTCGCCAGCGTCACCAGGGCACGGTCGACCAGCGAGGGGTTGCCGACGAACTTCCGGCTGATCCCCGCGGCCTCGTCCCCGATCACGAACCGCCGTGCCGCCCGCAGACTCAGCTCCCAGCCCGGGGGGCGGGGATCCCGGTCGGCCGCCCTGAGTTCCGCCAGCTCCCGGGCGTACCGCACCTCGGCAGGCGGCCGCTGCACGGCGGTCTGCCCCGCCGTGGGCAGTGCCCCGTCCCGCACGGCGCCCCCGCTCATGCGGCGACGCCCTCGGTGAGTTCGGCCAGATCACCGAGCAGCTCGGACACGACGACCGGATCCAGACCGGAGAAGCGCAGGGGATAGCTGTACCTCCCGGGCCAGTGATCGCCAGGACTGCCGGCGAGCCAGACGGTCTCCAGGGTCTGCTCGGGGAACATGTCCACCACGCCGACGGCGATTCCGCTGTTCAACGCGATCACCAGGTATCCCGCCTCGCCGAGCCGCTTGGAGATCCAGCGCTCCACCCCGGCGTCCTGGGGCGCCCCGCGCTCCCATCCCCGCCGCTGCAGCCCGAGCACCTTGCCCGTCGGTACCTTGAGCCCCTCGAACCGGTGGAGCCGGTAGCCGTCGGCCTCCTCCGCCCGCAGCGTCTCCACCGCACGGCCCAGTTGCGGGAACGGCTGGAGGATCTCGTAGTCCGCGAACACCTCCGACCAGTCGGCGAGCGAGTCTCCCAGGTGCAGCGGATGCGCGAGGTACACGGTCGAATCGCCCGAGGGGACGAAGAGGTCGTCCCGCACATCCGCGAACGTACGGTCCTCCGCGACCCGGAACGCCGTACGCACCCCGTCCGTCTCGCTCAGCCAGACCAGGCGGCGCACCAGGTGCTGGAGCAGCGGATGCGTCACGAACAGGTCGTTGAACTCCTGGGCCGTCCAGGAACGCCCCGCGACCATCGCGGCCTCCAGCCTCCGCACCTGGTCGGACGCGATCGTGCGTACGTCCTTCTTCAGTGCCATGAAGCGCTTGCGCTCGGCGGGGGCCAGCTCCGCGTCGTCCTTCGCTCCCGGCACCGGCAGGTCCTTGCGGCGCTTGCCGTCACTGTCCAGGACGAACGGCCGCAGCTGCTCGTCGAATCCGACCGTGAACGAGCGCGTGCCGTAGTCGACGACCGTCGAACCGTCCGCGTCCAGACCGAAGTCCGGGACGAGCCGGTCGGACAGCTGCTCCCCGGAGAGCCCCAGACCCGCGGCGACCTCGGAGATCTTCTCCTGGGCGCGCACCTTCAGGGCCTTGAACTTCACCCGCTGGGCGATGCCGTGCAGATGCAGCAGCGCGGCATCGGTGCCGATCGCCGCCAGCACGTCGAGGCCCTCGACGGCCCGGTGGTGCGCGGCCTCTCCCGGCCAGGCCCGGATCACCGGAGTGAGCCGGCGGACCGTCACGTCGTTCCCGAGCAGTCCCAGCGCGTGCAGAGCCCAGGCCTCCCTGGCCGGCTGGTCCGCCTGTCGCCACTGTTCGAACAGCGCCCACGCGAACTCGGCGAGCGAGTCCGCCTCCGCCGCCTCGACGAGCGCGGTGACGCCGGGATACGGCTCGCCCGGCTTCGACAGCGCCAGCATCGTCACGGCATGGCGCGCCGCATCCTCAGGCAGTGCGCCGCCCGCCCGTGACGCGATCTGCGGCAGCAGCGCGGGCTGGGCCCAGCCGGGCAACTGCGGCATCGTCGCGGGCAGGGCCCGCTCCAGCGGATCGACGGCCAGCAGCCCACCGATGGCCTCCACCGCCCGCGCGCCGTAGTGTTCGGCCGCCTGCCGCACCACCTGGTCCCCGTGCAGCGCCGTGATCAGGAGGAGGGCCTGTTCGGCGGCCCGGCGCGCGGTTCCGGTCCTGCCCACGGCGTCGGGGACCAGGAGCGGCGCGGCCGCTTCCCCGTGCCGGCGGAACCAGGAACGCGTGGTCGTCGCCGCGGACTTCAGCCGGACCGCCCAGTTCGCCATGTGCCGTGCGACGGCCACGTCGACGTACGGCAGGAACAGCGGCGCGAGCGAGGCCGGCTGACGGGGCACGGCACGCAGCAGCAACGGCAGGGCGTCGAGCCCGAAACGCGCGGCGATCGGCTTGAGGGTGTCCAGGCCGTCGTACAGATCGGTCGGGTCCCAGACGGCGAGCGCCTCGGTCACCCACTCGTCCGGCGCGTGGACGTACACCCAGGCCGACTGTACGGACGATCCGGTCAGACCACCGCGCAGCCTGGCGATGTCCTGCTCCCAGTCGCCGCTGCCCTTACAGCCCGTGTACCAGCTGGAGCAGGCCGCCCACGCGTCCCGCTCCCCGGGAAGCCAGTCCAGCGAAGGTGTGTACCGCGCCGTCAGTCCCTCCACGACAGCGGGTGGAACCGTCGTACGCGGCCGGCTCCACGGCGGGGCCGTCAGCACGGCCGGCAGGGCACCCGCGTCGGTGTCCGGCATCAGGTCCACCGGGTTGAGCAGCGGATCGACGACGGCCACGACGTCGTCATCGAGCGTCGGGAGCAAGGACGACACGAGGGCGCGGTGACCACCGATGTGGCCCAGCAGCAGCCGGCGCGTGTCCTGGGCCGCCTTCCCGTCCGCGTCCCGCAGCTCGGCGGCGAGCAGTCGCAACGCGCGCACCGGATAGCGCCTCATCGCGTCGAGAAGGGCGGCGCGGGTGTGCTTGGAGTCCGCGTGGTCGATCAGCAGCCGCATCGCCTCGTCCGTCGGGATCTCGACCAGGACTGCTGCTGCCGTCTTGGCCCTGTCCGCGTACTGGTGGGGCCCGAGGCCCTGGGCCAGCAGCGGGGCGACCGCCGTGCCGATGCCGTCCGCCACCGTCCCGATCAGCGCGACGCTCTGGTGGATGCCCGGTCGGTGGGGGAACGTCTCCAGCTGGCCGGGGGAGTGGAACGAGCAGAGGAGCATCACGCTCAGGGTGTGATCCCTGATGCCCATCACGTCGAGGTCCGCGCAGAGTTCGTCGACCCATGAGGTCTCGCTCGGCACCAGATACGAGACGACGACCTTCCGCTGCGCGTCGGTACGGGACTCCGCGAGTGCCGCGACCGTCGCGCGGTAGGTGTCCTCGTCCGCCGCGGCGATCAGTGCCCGGATGCGGTCGGCCGCCGGACCGCGCGGGTCCGACCCGTGGTACCTGTACGTGGGACGGGGCGAGCGGAGTGCTTCCAGCCAGGGGTCGTAACGCTTGTGCCCGGACTGGAACCAGTGCGCCTCGATCAGGAAGAACTCGACCGCGGCGCGCGCGGCGAACGGGAGCCCGTGACGCGCGGTCCACAGATCCGCCCACCCGGATCCCGGCTGAGTGGTGGCGACCATGGACGCCAGTACCGACGCACCGGCCGGCGACGGGTCGCCGTCCAGTTGCGCGCGCGCCGCCGCGACGAGCGCGTCGTCGCTCGCGGGTGCTTCGAGGAACTCCTGGATCCAGTCTGCCTCTTCGGCGATCCGGCTCTCCAGCGCGTCCAGCACCTGCCGACGTGCCTTGCCCGGTGCGCGAGGCGTGCCACCGCGCCGGGGATGGAGCGCCCGCTGCCAGGCGGCGGGCATCACGAACGTGTCCTCGTCCGCCGGCTCCGCCGGTCCGGCGGCCGAGGCGGCAGGGGCAGGGCCGGGAGCAGCCGGTGAGGAGGCCGCGGGAGCCGGGAGGACGGCAGGTGCCGTTCCGGAGGCCCCCACCTCGCGGTACCCCTTGCGCTCCTTCTCGGCGACGGTCTTCAGGACCTGGGCCGCGGCGGCCTCCGCCGACGCGTACTCCTTCGTCCGGGTCCGTCCGTCGCTCCCGCACCGCCCGTACCGCACGGTGACCACGGCGCCGTCCGCCCCGGTCTCCCAGAACTTGGACGCACTGCCCTCTACGAACTCCCAGCGGCGCACAGGCCTGCCCCCTTCACACGGCCCCGCTCCGCCGCGGGTTTGTGGATCAGTGGTGCCAGACTAGGTCCGGCCACTGACAACGCCCCCGGGAGGTGCCCGCCGCCGCGACGGGTCAGGGGACGTGGACGGCCCTGGGGCGGCCGGACGGGTCCCAGGACGGCGTGTGGCCGGTCACCTGGCACACCATGAGGAAGAGCGGGATGGGCGGCGTGTAGGGCGTGCGGCTGTCCGGCGCGTGGATCAGCCGGGGCCGCCCGGCGGGGACGTACGCACCGGCGGCGTACGAAGCCTGCTCGGGCCAGTCCAGGTCGAGGTCCGAGCCCGAGGGGACGATCCACCACCACCGGTCCGCGTCGGCGAACACGCATCCGGCGCGCGGCAGATGCGACATGAGGCGGAATCCGTACCGCGCGGGCACCCCCACGGCGTCGCAGCCCAGGCTCGCGGACAGCGCGGGCGGCAGTGACAGCCGGACGCGGCTCCCGGCGCCGTCCTCCTCCCCGGCGCGGGTGCGACGCGCGCCGAGCAGCTGGGACAGGGCGTTCCTCAGCATGTCCGCTCCGTGCGGTACGGCAGTTCCGCCCAGACGATGCGCCCCGAGGAGTTCCCCGCGTCGACGGACCCCCAGGCCGTGCTCATGGAGTCGACGAGCAGCAGCCCGCGGCCGTGCTCGCCGTCGGCCGTCAGGGAAAGCCGTGGGCCGCCGGGCTGATGGCCCTGGTCCTGTACGGATATGCGCAGCCGCTCCTCGTCGCACCTGAGCTCGCAGACGACCCTGGTGCTCATGGTGTGTACGACCGCGTTGGTGACCAGCTCCGAGACGATCAGAACCGCCGCGTCGTGTGCGTCGCCTGACAGCCGCCACTCCGCCAGCCGTGAGCGCGTGAGACGCCGGGCACCGGCAACCGACTCGGGATGCGCCGGCAGTGCGAAGCAGTGTCGGAGCGCTTCCGTCCCGGGGCTGAGGTCCATGAGCCGGGGGATGAGCGCACTGCCAGGTGCCACGACCGATTCCTCACAGTGGGGGCTGTGTCACGCCTCGCGCCGCCCCGGAACGGGTGGGCGCGATCACGCGAACTTGGTTCGGGCACCAACTCTCCCCCTGACATGAACACTTGGCAAGAGGCACTCTGAAAAATTCAGAGTGGCTGTGTCCACCGGGCCATGCGCATGGCACACTGCTCGCACACAGCGCATCGGGAGGTCTGAAGTGAGCGAACCGCGGTCCGCCCCGACCGTGGGTCAGGTCGTTCTCGGCAAGCGCCTGCAGGATCTGCGGGAGCGCGTCGGCCTGAGCCGCGACCAGGCGGCGAAGGTGCTCCGTGTAGCCCCCGGGACCATACGCCGCATGGAGACCGCCGAGGTCGGGCTGAAGATCCCGTACGTCCAGCTCCTCCTGAAGGCCTACGGCATCGGTGACGACGAGACCGACGCCTTCGTCGAACTCGCCGAGGAGGCCAACAAGCCCGGCTGGTGGCAGCGCTTCCACGACGTGCTGCCGGACTGGTTCAGCATGTACGTCAGTCTGGAGGGCGCGGCGAGCCTCCTGCGTACGTACGAACCGCACTTCGTCCCGGGCCTGTTGCAGACCGAGGACTACGCGCGCTCCGTCATGCGTACCGGTGCCGTCGGCCAGACCAGACCCGAGGACATCGAGCGTCACGTCGCGCTGCGGATGGAGCGTCAGTCGCTGCTCACCAAGGCGGAGGCACCGAAGCTCTGGGTGGTGATGGACGAGACCGTCCTGCGTCGTCCGGTCGGCTCCACCGAGGTCATGCGGGACCAGATCGGCCGTCTGCTCGAAGCCACCGAGATGCCCCACGTGACGCTCCAGATCGCGGAGTTCTCGACCGGCCACCATCCAGGCACCTACGGCCCGTTCGTCCTCTTCCGCTTCGCGGTCCCCGAACTCCCGGACATGGTCTACAGCGAGTACCTGACGGGCGCCGTCTACTTCGACGCGCGCCCCGAGGTGGCTTCCTACCTCGAGGTCATGGACCGAATGGCGGCTCAGGCCGCCACTGCACAACGCACGAAGGAAATCCTCAGGGACTTCCGCAAGGAGCTGTGATGAACCACATATACAACGGCATGCCGGCCGCCGACCTCGGCACAGAAGGCTGGTACAAGCCGTGGAGCGGTGGTAACGGGGGCAACTGCATCGAGGCCATGAAGCTCGCGGACGGCAGGGTGGCGGTACGCCAGTCCGCGGACCCCGACGGCCCCGCGCTCATCTACTCCAACGGCGAGATCGCCGCTTTCATCCAGGGTGCCAAGGCCGGCCAGGCCGACTTCCTGTTGACCTGACAGACTGTCACAACCTTTTGCTCCACGCGCTGTTCGCCGAGACCACGACCAACGGAGTGCGCTATGACCGGGCAGGACCCCCAGGCCGTCGAGATCGACACCAGCAAGCCGCATCCGGCCCGGATGTACGACTGGTTCCTCGGCGGCAAGGACAACTACCCGGTCGACGAGGAGATGGCCGAGCAGCTGCTCGCGCTGGACTCCAGGGGCAGGGACATGGCCCGGGTCAACAGGGCTTTCATGCACCGGGCCACCCGATGGCTCGCAGAGAACGGCGTACGCCAGTTCCTCGACATCGGATCGGGCATACCCACCGAGCCGAACCTGCACCAGATCGCGCAGCGCACCGCTCCCGACGCGCGCGTCGTCTACTGCGACAACGACCCGATCGTGCTCGCGCACGCGGCAGCCCTCCTGCGCTCCACCCCGGAGGGCGCGACCGAGTACATCCAGGCGGACGCCCGGCAGCCCGACGCCATCCTCGAGGCCGCGGGCAAGGTCCTCGACTTCGACAGGCCCATCGCCCTGTCCCTCCTCGCGCTGCTCCACTTCGTGGACGACGAGGACGGCGCGGCGGAACTGGTGGACCGGCTCGTGGAGCGCCTGCCCTCCGGCAGCTATCTGGTCCTCTCCCACACCACGGGGGACTTCGACCCCGAGGGTGCCGCCGAGGCCCGTGCCATGTACAAGGCGCGGGGGATGACCCTGCGGCCTCGCTCGCGCGCCGAACTCACCGCTTTCTTCCACGGCCTCGAGATCGTCGAGCCCGGAGTCTCCCTCTCCGCGGACTGGCGTCCGGAGCTCGGCGAGGTCATCGACGTACCCGGCGACGCTCCCATCCCCGGCTACGCGGGCGTGGCCCGCAAGCGCTGAGCTCCGCCCCCGGCGCCGCCCGCAGTGATGCGGAGCCGCGTCCGCTCGGCCCCGGCCCGCCGAGCGGTCCGGGGCGAGGGTCACAATGGACGCATGTCACGACGTACCTCACGCCCGAGCAGGCCGGCCACCGTCCCGGAGAACTCCCCGCGGATCACCCCGGCCTCCCCGTGCCCGTGCGGGCTCCCCGCCGCCTACGGGGACTGCTGCGGCCGATTCCACGCCGGCACCGCGGCCCCGACGTGCGAGGCGCTGATGCGTTCGCGGTACTCCGCCTTCGTCGTCCGGGACGCCGGCTACCTGCTGCGTACCTGGCACCCGGAGACCCGGCCCCCGTCCGTCGACTTCGACCCCGCGATGCGCTGGACGGGCCTGGAGATCCTGGAGGCCACGGAGGGCACCGCCTTCCACACCACCGGCACGGTCACCTTCCGCGCGC
Source organism: Streptomyces sp. NPDC005494 (assembly GCF_042872025.1). Taxonomy (NCBI): domain Bacteria; kingdom Bacillati; phylum Actinomycetota; class Actinomycetes; order Kitasatosporales; family Streptomycetaceae; genus Streptomyces; species Streptomyces sp. NPDC005494. The sequence goes on along the minus strand of NZ_JBIAJR010000008.1, from coordinate 98,579 downwards.
ACTACAGCGACGACGGCCGGCCCGACGCGCTCCACGAGAAGAGCCGGTTCGTCCGCCACGAAGGAGCCTGGGTCTACGCGTCGGCGATCTTCGTCGACTGAAATCCCTTGCACGGGCCCGCCGCCCGTTCCTACGATCCGCCGCATGGGTGAGGACACGGCGGAACAGGCCACCGAACGGAACCGCTGCTGGCGGGGGCGCGGCATCGGCCTCACGCCGCTGGAGATCGAGGACGCCGGACTCCTGCACCACTGGCGCTCCGACGCCGTGGCGGCACACGAGACCGGCGTCTGGCCCGGTTCGCTGTACGAACTGCGTGAGCGCGTCGAGCGCCACCTCGACGACAGCTCACGCGACGACTTCCTCGTCCTGCTGCCCGACGGCACGCCGATCGGCCTCATCGCCCTGCACGACCAGCAGCTGGCCGAGGGCACAGCCGAGGCGTATCTGCTGCTGGCACCGGAGCACCGAGGGCAGGGGCACGGCCTCGCCGCCCTCGACGCCCTCACCGACCTGGCCTTCGGTGAGCTGCCGATGCAGCGGGTCGAGGCGTTCACCCACACCGACAACGCCGCGGCCCTCTCCGTCCTGGCCGCCGCGGGCTTCGTGCGGGAGGGCGTCCGCCGTTCGTCCTGCCTCCACCGGGGCCGCCGCTACGACAACGCGGTGCTGTCCCTGCTCCGGCCCGAGTGGGAGGCGCTGACCCGCCCCCGGTCGTGGGAGCTCTGAGCGAGGCCTCAGACGGCGGCGACCGCCCGCTCGGGCGGGGCCAGCTGTTGTGCCAGGTCCTCCGCGAGCAGCCGCTTGGCGATCACGTCGACCGCTGCCCGCAGCTGCCGGTCGTCGGGCCGGGCGCCGTCCTCGGCCAGCCGTTCGTTGAGCCAGCGCCCCCACGCGGCTGAGATGGTCGCCGCTTCCCGCTCGCCGGCCGGGGTGTGGGTGAAGAGACGGCCGTCCCCGGTGAGGTAGCCCTCCTCGATCATCCGGTCGAACACCGGCACCAGTACCTCCGGCGGGATCCGGTGCCTGGTGGCGATCAGCCTGAGTCCCGCGTGGCCGACCATCCGTGTGAAGAGGTCGACCTGCATCACGGCCCACGCGCCCGCCATGTCGAGGCGGGTGTCGGACCCGGCCACGATCTGGCGGGCGGTATCGGGGCCGGCCTCGTGGAGGATCCTCGCCACGGACGATTCGAGCACCTTCGCCGCGTCCCCGGTACCGGGCTGGGCGAAGCCCTCGCCCATGTCGGTGGAGCCCGCCCGCGCGCTGTCGCGCAGCTTCACCTGCTTCAGGAAGAGTGAGACCACGAAGCCCAGCAAGGCCACCGGGACCGTCCAGAGGAACACCGTGTGCAAGGTGTCCGCATAGGCCTGCGCCAGCGGAGCGGTCTGTTCCGCGGGCAGGGCGTGCACCGCCTGCGGACTCTCCGCGGCCCGCGCGAGCGACGCCGGATCGCCGCCGGCCCGTGCTGCCTGCTCCACCCCCTGCGTCAGATTGGGCCGCAGCGCGTTGGCGTAGATCGTGCCGAACACGGCCGTGCCGAACGAGCTGCCGAGCGTACGGAAGAACGTGACGCCCGATGTCGCGGTGCCCAGGTCCGCGTAGTCCACCGTGTTCTGCACGGCGATCGTCAGCACCTGCATGGACAGGCCGATGCCGGTGCCCAGCACCAGCATGTACAGCGACTCCAGCCACACCCCGCTGCCCGGGCCCATCCGGGACAGGAGATAGAGCCCCGCAGCCATCACGAGCGACCCGATGACGGGGAAGAACCGGTAGTGGCCGGTCTTGCTGACGACGTTGCCGCTGAAGATCGAGGCGGCCAGCAGTCCCACGACGAGGGGCAGGGTCCGTACGCCGGACAGGGTGGCCGAGTCGCCGTCGACGTACTGCAGATAGGTCGGCAGGTAGATCATCGCGCCGAGCATGGCGAAGCCCACGATGAAGCTGAGGACGGAGCAGACCGCGAACACCGGATTGCGGAACAGCCGCATGGGCAGCATCGGCTCCCGCGCGCGTGTCTCCACGAGGCAGAAGAGCGCCAGGGCGATCAGGCCGCCCACGAACAGGCCGATGATGACCGGCGAGCCCCAGGCGTACTCGTTGCCGCCCCAGCTCGTGCCGAGGATCAGCGCGCTCGCGCCGGCCGCGACCAGGGCGATGCCCAGGTAGTCGATGACCGGCCGGCCGGCCGCACGCACGGAAGGGATGGTGCGGGCGGCGGCGATGACCACGACGATCGCGATCGGCACGTTGACGTAGAAGGCCCAGCGCCAGGTCAGATGGTCGGTGAACAGGCCGCCCAGCAGGGGACCGACGACCGTGGCGACACCGAAGACGGCGCCGATCGCCCCCTGGTACTTGCCCCGGTCGCGCAGGGGGATGACGTCGGCGATCAGCGCCATGGAGGTCACCATGAGTCCGCCCGCGCCGATGCCCTGGACACCCCGCCAGATGATCAGCAACAGCATGTTCGACGCGAGGCCGCAGAGGAACGAGCCGGTGATGAAGATGATCGCCGAGATCTGGAAGATCAACTTCCTGCCGAAGAGGTCACCGAACTTGCCGACCAGCACCGTCGCGACGGTCTCCGCCAGCAGATAGGCCGTCACGACCCACGACATGTGCTCCGCGCCGCCCAGGTCCGAGACGATCGTGGGCAGCGCCGTCCCCACGATCGTCTGGTCCAGTGCTGCCAGCAGGATCCCCAGCACGATCGTGACGAACACGATGTTCCGGCGTCGAGGGTCGAGGACGGGCGGCGCTGCGGCACTCTGCGCGGCGGGGGCGGTCTCGCTGGCAGTCGTCACCCTCGCACCGTCACACCCGGCCCCGTCCCGCGCATGCGGGGGACGGCCGGACGGGTCAGGTGGGGGACGGCCGGACGGGTCAGGTGGGCAGCTCCCGCACAGGGGTTCCGTCCGGCCCGGACATGGCCTCCCGTACGGAGTCCTTCATCCCGTCAGTCCAGGAGTTCCCGTACGGAGTCCTTCATCCGGGCCACGAACGCGTCACGGGTCTCCTCGGGGACGCGGTCCAGCGACAGGTACGGATTGAGGTCCTCCAGCTCGACGAGGAGCAGCTCGCCCTCCTGCGTCCGGCACGCGTCCACCCGCTGGATGCCGTGCGAGAGGGTGTTCCACTCCACGAAGCGGCGGGCGAACTCCAGATCCCCGGTGCTCGGCGCGTACGGTTCGAGGACCCATCGCTGATCCGGGCGGGGCGCGTTCAGGGCGTACTGGAAGTCCTGGTCGACGAAGTAGAAGGACACCTCGTAACGGAAGTCGATGCGCGGCTGGACGAGCAGCGTGCCGTCCGGCGCCCCCTGGAGGTCCGGCTCCTTCGTGAAGCGCAGGCCGACGGAGTCCGCGCCGAGCTTCGGCTTGACCACGTAGGCGTCCGCCCTGGGGAGCATCCCCAGGTCCTGCGCGCGGTCCACCGTGGGTATCACGGGGAACCCGGCCAGGCTCAGATCGACCAGGTACTGCTTGCCCGCCATGTCCGCGCGGCCGTCGAGCGTGTTGTAGACCCGGACCCCCGACTCCCGCGCCCTGACCCGGAACGCGTCGTACGCCTCCTGGTAGTGCAGCACCGGGCCGCTGTTGCGTACGACCACCGCGTCGAAGCCCTCCAGCAGAGCCGCGGCGTCCCGGGGGTGACAGAGCGCGACGTCGAAGGCCTCGCGCAGCCGGGACGTGAGGAAGATGTCCTCGTCGCAGTAGCGCCGGCCGCGCGCCTCGTAGGCGAGATCCGTGACGAAGAGGACGGAGGGGCGGGGGCCACCGGATGCGGCGTTCAAGAATACTCCCAGGGGGTTCGGGATCGGTTTGGCCATCAATAGCCTTGCTGGTATTGCCCGTTCACTGCCATGAAGCACACCGTCTCTGCCTCACAGGAGTCACACGTGTCCCAGGCGTCTTCACCTCCCGACATTCTCTCGCCCGCATTCGCCGCCGACCCCTACGGGGCGTACAGGACGATGCGTGAGCACGCCCCGCTGATCCGTCACGAGGCCACGGGGAGTTACCTGGTCTCGCGGTACGAGGACGTCGAGCGCGTCTTCAAGGACAAGGCGCAGGAGTTCACGACCGAGAACTACGACTGGCAGCTGGAGCCCGTCCACGGCAGGACGATCCTCCAGCTCAGCGGCAGGGAGCACGCCGTCCGCCGGGCCCTGGTCGCCCCTGCCTTCCGCGGCGCGGACCTCCAGGAGAAGTTCCTGCCCGTCATCGAGCGCAACGCCCGCGAGCTGATCGACGCCTTCCGGTACACCGGCGCGGCCGACCTCGTCGAGGCGTTCGCGACCCGCTTCCCGGTGCTGGTCATCGCGGACATGCTGGGCCTGGACCGCAAGGACCACCAGCGCTTCCACGGCTGGTACACCAACGTCATCGCCTTCCTCGGGAACCTGGCAGGCGACCCCGAGGTCGCGGCGGCCGGGGAGCGCACCCGGCGGGAGTTCGCCGAGTACATGATCCCGGTCATCCAGCAGCGCAGGGAGAAGCCGGGGGACGACCTCCTCTCCGCGCTCTGTGCCGCCGAGGTCGACGGCGTACGGATGAGCGACGAGGACATCAAGGCGTTCTGCAGCCTGCTGCTCGCCGCCGGCGGGGAGACGACCGACAAGGCGATCGCCTCGCTCTTCGCCAACCTGCTGGCACACCCGGAACAGCTGGCCGCCGTGCGGCGGGACCGGTCCCTGATCGACCGGGCCTTCGCCGAGACCCTGCGCTACACCCCGCCGGTCCACATGATCATGCGCCAGACCGCCGGGGACGTCGAACTCTCCGGTGGCACCGTCCCGGCCGGTGCCACCGTCACCTGCCTCATCGGGTCGGCCAACAGGGACGAGGCCCGCTACGCCGAGCCCGACCGCTTCGACCTGTTCCGTGACGACCTGACGAGCACCACCGCGTTCTCGGCTGCCGCCGACCACCTTGCCTTCGCGCTCGGCCGGCACTTCTGCGTGGGCGCGCTGCTGGCCCGGGCCGAGGTCGAGACGGGTGTGAACCAGCTGCTCGACGCGATGCCGAACCTGCGGCTCGCCGACGGCTTCAGCCCGGTCGAGGAGGGCGTCTTCACCCGGGGCCCGGCCTCGCTGCCCGTGCGGTTCACCCCGGTGGGCGGCTGAACGGAGCCGGTGCGGTGAACCGCCGCACCGGCTCCCGCTGTCAGCGGATGTGACGCCCCGAGATGGCCCGGGCGATGACCAGGCGCTGGATCTCGCTCGTGCCCTCGAAGATCGTGTAGATCTTGGCGTCGCGGTACATCCGCTCCACCGGGTGCTCCCTGCTGTAGCCGGCGCCGCCCAGGATCTGGACGGCCTTCTCCGTCGCGGAGACGGCCAGCTCGCCCGCGCGGAGCTTGGACATGGAGCCCTGCCCGGCGTCGAACGTCCGGTCGTTGCGCGCCATCCAGGCGGCCTGCCAGATCAGCAGGCGTACGGCCTCGATCTCCGTGCGGATGTCTGCCAGCGCGAACGCGATCGACTGGTTCTCGATGATCGGCCTGCCGAACGCCTCGCGCTCCCCGGCGTACTCCAGCGCGTACTCGTAGGCGGCCCGGGCGATCCCCAGGGCCTGCGCGCCCACGGTCGGGCGGCTGACCTCGAAGGTCGCCATCGCGGCCTGGCTCTTGCCCGTGCCCCCCTCGCGGGCACGGGCGAGCCGGGCGTCCAGCTTCTCCTTGCCGCCCAGCAGACAGTGCCCCGGCACGCGTACGTCGTCGAGGAAGACGTCCGCGGTGTGCGACGCACGGAGGCCGAGTTTCTTGATGGTGCGGCTCGCCGCCAGTCCCTTCGTGCCCGGCGGCACGATGAACGCGGCCTGTCCCCGGGCGCCGAGCGCCGGATCGACGGAGGCGACGACCACATGGATCTCGGCGATGCCTCCGTTGGTGATCCACGCCTTCTGGCCGGAGAGCACCCACTCGTCCCGGGCCTCGTCGTAACGGGCCCTGGTGGCCATCGCGGAGACGTCGGAGCCGGCCTGGGGCTCGGAGACGCAGAAGGCGGCCACCTTCGGGTCGTCCTCGTCGCCGTAGCACTGCGGGACCCACTCGGCGAGCTGGTCGGGGGTGCCGGACGCGAAGATCCCGGCGACCGCGAGTGAGGTGCCGAAGAGGGCCATGCCGATCCCGGCGTCGCCCCAGAACAGCTCCTCGTTGGCGATCTGGAGGGAGAGGCCGCTCGGGTCCCCGTACATGTCGGCGAGCGACTCGAAACCGTAGAGGCCGATCTTCGCCGCCTCCTGGATGACCGGCCAGGGGGTCTCTTCCCGGGCGTCCCACTCGGCGGCGGCGGGCCGCACCACCTGGGCGGCGAAGCCGTGCACCCAGGTGCGCAGATCCTGCTGCTCCTCGGTCAGGGCGAGGGAGAAGTAGCTCATGGCGCTCAGGCCTTCGGGATGTCGAAGTAGCGGGTGAGCCCGGAGGCCAGGCTCACGTCACCGGCCACCCTGAGCTTGCGCATCATGAACATCGTCACCGGGTTGCCGTTGCCCGAGACCAGCTTGAGGAACTCCGCGTCAGCCATCACCAGCGTCGTACGGGGCTCGGCGCCGGAGCGGCCCGCGCTCACCGTGCAGGCGCCGTCGGCTATGGAGGTCTCGTAGACCTCGTCGGTCTCGCCGGTGATCTTCCAGCGGATCAGGGCCTTCAGCTGCCCGGCCGCTTCGGGGCGGAACTGCTGCTGCATCCGGCCGAAGACCTCGCTCAGCACCCGGGTGCGCAGGTCACCCCGCATGACCTCGCCCAGCTGCTTGGCGGACAGGCCCTTGACGATCCGGGCGAACTCCTCCGGGGAGACGGCGGCGAAGTCGAGCCCGGACAGTTCGTCGGTGAGGTTCCCGCTGCTGTTGTCGGCCACGCCAAATCCTTACTCCAGAGTAAACTTACTTCTGGGTAAGGTAGAACGGCCGTGGCCGCACCGCAAGCGTCAGGAGGCGCCGTCCGGGCGCACCGCGAGACGGGGGTGATGGGCGGACAGCACCTTGTTGGCCCATGCCAGCTCGGAGAGCGCCTGCTCACGGTCCGCCTGGTCCTCGACGCCGAGCCTCGGTCCCCGGAACCTGCGCACCTCGCGGGCGGCACAGACGGCGTCGAACTCCGCCTGCAGGACGTGCGGAGGGGTGCAGGCGCCGATCAGTGCGGCGACCCTGTCGGGGATCGGCACGGGGACGAGGAGGTGCGAGGCGGTCATGGGGGTTCCCTCTCGGATGGTTGGCCAGGAGGTGGTGCTCCGCGGCGGCCGGTGGGCCACCGCTCCTCCTTATGTAACGGGACGCAGTTCCTGGTTTCTCGTCCGGAACGTCTCCGTGTCGCAACCGTTTGGGACTGACCGTCTATTTCGCGTTACCTCGGGGTAAGTTGACTCCCCGCCGCGCGTGTGATGCGTACTCAGTAAAGGGATTGGCCTCCCCGGGCGCGTAACTGCAGCGCACGCAGGACCGCTTCGGTGGCGAAGCGACTCTCCGGATCGGTCAGTTGTTCCCCGAAGATGGCCTCCAGGCTGCGCATCCGGTAGCGGACCGTCTGGGGATGAACGTCCAGCAACGCGCCCATCTGGGCCGCCGTGCCGCGTGTGTCGAGCCAGATCCGCAGCGTCTCGATCAGCCGTTCACGCCGCGTGGTGCTGATGCCGGCCACGGCGGCCAGCTCGCGCTCGGCGAGCTGGTCGAGAAGGGCGAGGTCGGAGAGGAGCCACAGCGTGACGAGGTGGTCCTCGCAGAGGATGACCGGCGCGTCGTCGATGACTCCGGCGTCGACCAGTTCGAGCACGCGGCGGGCCCAGCGGATCGAGTCGGCGGCGAGCGCCGTGGGCACGGTCAGGCCGATCGCCGCACCGCCGCCGGGGACCGTCCGGTCCAGCATCTCCCTGCGCGCGTCGTTCATCGGCCCCGGGATGAGCAGGTGCGGCTGTGGGTCGCCGGGATCGATCAGGACGTCGGGATCCGCACTGATCCGGTCGAGACCTGCCGGGGCGCGTACGGCGACGAGCGTGACCTGCTCGGGGAGTGTCCACCCGGTCTGCTCGCACAGCTCGGCGATGGCGCTGCGGGGGACGGGTCTGCCCGTGAGGATCAGGTGCAGCAGCCGCCGGCGTACCGCCTCGCTCTGCCGGTCGGACTGGGCCTGCACCTCCAGATAGCCCTCGCGGGACAGCGACTCGAGTTCGTCCACGTACGCGAACAGCGCGTCGGCGAAGCTGAGCATCAGCGCCGGCGAGAAGTTGTAGCTCCGCCCCACCTTCTTGGCCCTCCGCAGCGCGACGCGCGCGCCCAGCCGGTACGCCCCCTGGAGCGCGTCCATGGTGCGGCCCTCGTAGGCCTCGAACCTTCCGAACCTCCGGCACATGTCGTCGCGCAGGACGGTGGGCGCCGAGGGTTCGGCGACCAGGTCGACGAACGAGGAAAGGCTCTGCTCGACGCCCATGCGAATGGATTTGCCGTTGGGGCCGTTCAGCAGACGCGCGTATTCCGGATAGGCGCGGGTGACTTCCATGCCTATCTCTTTGATCAGGCTCGGCAGTTCGGGCCGCATGATCGCGGCGAACTCCTGGGGGAGAGGCCCCAGCGGATCTCCGGTGTCCAGCGGCTGGATGAGTCTCGACATGACCGTCCCCTTGCTTCCCGGGCCCGGCGTGGAGAGAGCAGGTGGGGGGAGAGCGCTCCCACGGACCGACAGGTGTATACCAACATCGGCGCCGAAGATAGACCAAGTCGGACGGGGTGCACACTGTCTGGACAAGATCGAAGTGCAAGGGGCACACAACGTGGCCCCGTTGTGAGGCTTCGGTGCAGGTGGGACGGTAAATGCTCACTTCCGGACAATGTTTTCGGCCGCCGGCCGCGCCGAGGGCGCCGATATGGGGCGGTGGCGTCCGCGTCGGGCCCGGGGTCCGTTCCTGACCCGTCGGCGCATTTTGACCTTGGCGGTGGGGGTGGCACGGAGTCGGGCACCCCGGTCGATGCTCGACATTTCTCAGGAATATTGCGCACCAAGTGACAAGTGCGCCGCATGAATTAGTGAGCTACTGACGAGGAAAAAAAATCGCTGAGCCAATCTTGACCGGCGGGATTGTGCTCGAAGTTTCCCGCAAGTAACGTCACGCCCTGTCACAGAACGTGTGTGGCTGAAAGAGCAGTACGGCCCCCCACGCAACACGATTCATCGCGGCACTCCCTGCACCTTTGCAGGAATTCGGGTGCTGTCCCCGCAACAGTGCTCCCGCACTGCCGAATCGGAGGAACTCACTGTGCGCAACACCCTCAGAAAGATCGCAGTCACGGCCGGTGCCGCCGCGGCCGCCATCACCCTCGGCGCCACCACCGCCACCGCCGGCGTCGCCGCTCCGACCTGGACCGTCACCCCGGCTCCCTCGCCGGTGGCGGTCACGGCCACCAACTCCGGTACCGTCGCGCTCAGCCTCAACGGAATCCCGATGACGTGTACGACATCGTCGGCCAACGCCGTGCTGGCGACCGCCTCCGGTACCTCGAACGTCACGGTCGGCACGATCGCTCCGCTGACCTGGAGCGGGTGCACCAGCCCCTTCGGCCCGGTGTCGCCGTCCGCCAACACCTCCCCCGCGTGGCAGCTGAAGGCGAACTCCTACAGCGCGGGCACCACCACCGGGTACATCACCGGGGTGAAGGCCACGGTGACGGTCCTCACCTGCACCTTCACGGTGACGGGTGATGTCACGGCGTCCTACAACAACACCAGCGGCCAGCTCACCATCGGCAACAACGCCACCTACCAGCTGACGGTCGCCACGGTCACCCCGGGCTGCACCGGCATCGCGGCCGTGGGCCAGCACCCGACTTACACCGCCAAGTACAACGCGGTCAAGACGGGTACGACCACCAAGCCGGGCATCGTCTACACCCCCTGACCCGGTCACCGACCCGTTCCCGGGTCATGAGAGATCGCGCAGCGGGCCCGCCCGCTGCGCGATCCCCGCACCGGACGGCACGTGCCCACCGCGCTCCTTGCCGAAGCTCGGGCCTCGCGGCCGTGGGTACCAACTGGACGTACAGCACGAGGCACACGCTTGTCACTCCGGCCGTACCGGCCATCGTGTACTCCCCCTGACCCGGCCGTACACCGGGGCAGGGGGAGCAGGGAACGCGCCGGGGCTCCTCCGGCGCGCGAGGCACGTCCGGTTGTCCGAGAAGGGGACATCGCCAGTGAAGGGAAGTCGTATGGCGGGAACGCGCAGGCGCACCGCGCGTGGTGCGGCAGTGGCCACCGCTGTGCTGCTCGGGGGAATGATCCCCGGCGCACAGGCCGCTCCCGGAGTGCAGGAGATCGACGCGGAGCTTGCCTATACGTGTGACTTCCCGGAGGGCGACCAGCCGGTCAAGGTCCGGCTGGCCGTGAAGGTGCCCGAAGCTGCTCGGGCCGGACAGACGATCCAGCCCGAGGAGATGGCGCTGGACCTGACCCTGCCCGAGGCTGCCTCGGCCGCCCTCGCCGAGTCAGGGGCGGCGGCCGTGAGCGCGGAGGCACAGCTCTCCGTCGACGTCGTCCAGGAGGGCCGGCAGGCCCGGGCGGAGTGGGCCGGGACGGCCTCCGAGGCAGTGCCGGTTCCCGAGGCGGGCGAGCTGACACTGAGAACGGCCGGCGGCGTTCCCTACGTCCGCCCCGGGGCGCCGGGCGATCTGGAGTTCAGGGCCTCCGACCTCTCGGTGGAGCTGGCCGTGAAGAACGCCGACGGCGTCCCGGCGGAGCCGCCGACCCTCTCGGTGCGGTGCGCGGTGGACGCGGACCAGGAGACGGCCCTGGCGACGGTCGGCGTAGAGGGCGGTGACGAGACGCCCACACCGGCACCGTCCTCGTCCGACGAGTGGCCCGATGACGAGGAGCAGGGACAGTCCGTCGCGCCCGAGGTCGGGAAGCGGGCGAAGGAGTCCGCCTCCGCGGCCGCGCCGCCGTGCGTCGGGGACCCGCTCAACGCGGAGGGCCGCGACATGGTCGCCTACGTGGCCGGCTACGCGAACGTGACCAAACTCGACGGCGCCACCAAATTCCCTCCGGCCTGCGCCCGGATCCACACGTACGACGGCCAGAACTGGTTCGAGTTCCCCTACGTGCACGCGGTCCTGAATGCGGCGATCGTGCTGGACTACAAGGGGAAGCCCCAGCTGCCGCCCACCACGGGGACGTTCCTGACGTTCGGTTTCATGCCGACGACGGCCACCCTCGAGATGACCCAGATCCCTCCCGAGCCCAACTCCCCGGAGGACCGCAACGTGGTGTCCCACGGCATCACGGATCTGCTCAACGGGGGCTTCACCAAGACGACCACCAGCGTCGACATGGACTTCGTGCTCCGGCTGCACGACGTGAAGGTCAACGGCGTCGCGCTGGACGTGGGCAAGAGCTGCCGGACGGAGCGTCCGTTCCGGCTCTCACTCACCGGCCTGGGGACCTGGGACCCGGAGAAGGGGAACGACGGCTACACGGTGATCACCGGAGGGGAACTGACCGGGTCGGTCACCATCCCGCCCTTCGAGGGCTGCGGTGTGGACGAGGACCTCGACAGCCTCTTCACCGCCTCCCTGTCCGGGTCTCCCGGATTCGTCAAGCAGGTACAAGGGGCGCCCTGCGTTCCTTCGACCGCTGCCGCCTGTACACCCGAGTACGAACCCCAGGACATTCCCAAGGCGACGCGCTGACCCGCAGTCACACCCGGCCATCGCACCGAACGGCGACGCGGCTGCACCGCGGTCGCCCTCGATCACCGTGCCCAACAGCGGCCGCCGACCCCGCGGTCGCCCCGAGCATCCTGCCGAGAACAGCACCTTCCCGCGCCTGCTACCGAATTGAGGGAACGATGAGACCTGCTCCGAAGACCTGGATCAAGGCCGCCGGTGCCGTCGCCGCGTCCGCCGCGCTGGTCATGCCGCTGACCGCGTCGCCGGCCGGTGCGGCCACGGCCGCCGCCCAGCTGGGCGGCGCGTGGGCCCCGTTCGACCGGTGTCCCGTGGACGCCCCCGCCATGCTCGCGACGGACGGCGACACGGCCGTCCCGCTGTGCGTGACGTCCACCTCACCCAACGGGACGATCAAACTGGGCGACGTCACGGCGACGACCGGTTCGACGAACCTGCAGTTCGGCGTCATCCAGCATCCGGCCGAGGGGACCTACACGGTCGTTCCGCCGCCGGCGGGCTCCATCGTCAGCGGGAAGACCACGATCCCGGGCGGGCTGCTGGGCATCATGTGCCCGAGTAACGTCCCGGTGGTCTCGGCCGTCTGCGGACAGATCACCAACGCCACCCTGAACAAGGTGACCGCCACGGTGGAATCGGCCGGTACTCCGACCGAGTTCAGCCTGGTCGCCGGTATCTCGACCGGGCCGATCGTGAAGCTGCCGGTCAAGATCCGCCTGGAGAACCCGTTGCTCGGCTCCAACTGCTACATAGGGAGCAACAGCAACCCGGTGCTCCTGCGCCCCGGGAACCTCAGTGCCCCGTCCCTGGCCGCCTCCCGGTTCAACGGTGACGGAACGCCCAACCCGGACGAGGGCTCCCTCATCAACCTCGCCCTGTCGGGGGCCGGGCAGGGCGACAGCCAGTTCTCCGCGCCCAAGGCCAGCGGCTGCGGTCTCGCCGGCATCCTCAGCTGGGCCATCGACCTCAAGGTGGGCCTGCCGGCTGCCGCCGGGTCGAACAACCTCGTCCTGAACGACGCCAAGACCTCGACGATCGGCCTCACCGCGCCGGGGCTCTCCGTGCCCAACGCGGGCAAGGAGCTCTCCGAGAGCTGGCACTCCGCGGTGCAGTAGTCCCAGGGGCTGACACGTCGCGCGCACCTTTGTCACTTGGTGCGTGCGGTCGTACCGCCCGTCCGAGCCCGCCCCGACCGCATGAACCCTGGTCGGGGCGGGCTTCGGCGTGACCCGCGCGGCATCCCCGAGCCGGCAGGTCGTCTCGAAAGCCCTCACTTCTCGATAGGTTTCGCGCCCAGAATGCTCATCGCGTCATAAGAATACGGGGCTGTGCAATTACCTCGGAGAAAGTTCGTGAAGTGGTATTGCGGACTAAGGTTACTGGCCCGTAGCGTCCCGCTTGAGCAGCTCGGAAACGCGTCCGTACCTGCTTGTCCGACGCACGTGGAGTCCTGGCCGAGCCCTCTTGACCCGGGATTCCTCCGGGAGTTCCCGCTACCCCCGAACCTCCCACCGGGGTGGGGCTCCTCCCCACTGCTGGGGTCTCGTGGCTCCGGCCCCCCTGGGCCGCGGGACCCCGGTGCACCCGAGTGCTTGCGCAGATTCCGACAAAGCCGCGGAGCGGGTTTGTCAATCGGTGACAAGTGATCCACACCGAGATCGACATCCGGCGAATCCCGCTGTTCAACGGCTTGTCCTGGCGGTTTCGACGGACATAACGTGCGCCCCCTGGTGCATGTGTGACAAGCCGTCGTTGCATGGACCGGAGCCGGAGCGCAGACAGATGACGTCGTTCACCACCACCTCGAGGGAGGGCCGATGGGAATCGAAGTAGTCGTCGAAGGCCTGACGAAATCCTTCGGCAAGCAGAACATCTGGCAGGACGTCAGCCTCACGCTGCCGGCCGGTGAGGTGAGTGTGATGCTCGGTCCTTCCGGCACCGGAAAGACCGTCTTCCTGAAATCCATCATCGGACTGCTGAAGCCCGAAAAGGGCCGCGTCCTCATCAACGGCGTCGACATGGTCAACAGCCCTGAACGCGAGATCATGGAGACCCGGAAGCTCTTCGGGCTCATGTTCCAGGACGGCGCGCTCTTCGGCTCGATGTCGCTCTTCGACAACATCGCCTTTCCTCTGCGTGAACACACCCGCAAGAAGGAGTCCGAGATCCGGCGCATCGTCATGGAACGGATCGACATCGTCGGTCTGCTCGGCGCCGAGGGCAAACTGCCCGGCGAGATATCCGGCGGTATGCGCAAGAGGGCCGGCCTCGCCCGCGCCCTCGTCCTGGACCCGCAGATCATCCTCTGCGACGAGCCCGACTCCGGGCTCGACCCGGTGCGCACCGCCTACCTCTCACAACTCCTCATCGACCTCAACGCGCAGATCGACGCGACGATGCTCATCGTCACCCACAACCTGGACATCGCGGCCACCGTCCCCGACAACATGGGGATGCTGTTCTGCCGCAACCTCGTCACCTTCGGGCCCCGAGAGGTGCTGCTCACCAGCGACATGCCGGTGGTCTCCCAGTTCCTCGCGGGACGCCGCGAGGGCCCCATCGGGATGTCCGAGGAGAAGGACGCGGCCACCCTCGCGGCCGAGCAGACGAACGGCGGCGGTCACGGCCCTCGCGCTCCGCGCACCGTCGTACCGCAGCTGGAGCCCTCACCCGGGATGCCCGTACGGCAGGCGGCCCTGCGCCGCCGCGAGCGGGTCATCTCCATGATGGGCCAGCTGCCGGAGGCGGCCCGTACGGCCATCATGAACAGCTACACGCCGACCTTGGACGGTGGGCGCCGATGACGGCACCGCTGCCCGTACGGCCACCCGAGCCGGCCGCCACGGAGGCGGGGGAGAAGACACCCGGGCAGAGGCAGCCCTCGCGGCTCCTCGCCCCGCTGCGCCAGACCGGCCAGTTGTTCGCGCTCGCCCTGGCGGTGTCGCGGGCGATCTTCCGACGGCCTTTCCAGGTAAGGGAGTTCATCGAGCAGTTCTGGTTCGTCGCCAGCGTGACCATCCTGCCCGCGGCGCTCGTCTCCATCCCGTTCGGCGCGGTCATCGCCCTCCAGGTCGGCTCGCTCACCGAGCAGCTGGGCGCCCAGTCCTTCACCGGCGGCGCCAGCGTCCTCGCCGTCATCCAGCAGGCCAGCCCGCTCATCGTGGCCCTGCTGATCGCCGGGGCGGCGGGTTCCGCCATCTGCGCCGACCTGGGGTCCCGGAAGATCCGCGAGGAGCTCGACGCCATGGAGGTCATGGGCGTCTCGCCCGTCCAGCGTCTCGTCGTCCCGCGGGTGCTGGCCACCATGTTCGTCGCCGTCCTGCTCAACGGGCTGGTCTCCGTCGTCGGCACACTGGGCGGCTACTTCTTCAACGTGATCATGCAGGGAGGCACCCCCGGCGCCTACCTCGCCAGCTTCTCCGCCCTCGCCCAGCTGCCCGACCTCTACATCGGTGAACTCAAGGCGCTGATCTTCGGCTTCATCGCCGGCATCGTCGCCGCCTACCGGGGACTCAACCCGCGCGGCGGGCCCAAGGGGGTCGGCGACGCGGTCAACCAGTCCGTGGTCATCACCTTCATGCTGCTGTTCGCGGTGAACATGATCATGACGGCGATCTACCTCCAGATCGTCCCCCCGAAGGGGGGCTGAGCGATGTCGATGCTCGGCTGGCTCGACCGCTCCGGCGAGCAACTCACCTTCTACGTACGGGCGCTCATCTGGATCCCCCGGACCCTTCGCCGCTATCTCAAGGAGGTCCAGCGGCTGCTCGCCGAGGTCGCCTTCGGCAGCGGTGGGCTCGGGGTGATCGGCGGAACCATCGGTGTGATGATCGCGATGACCCTCGCCACCGGTTCGGTGGTCGGCCTCCAGGGTTACGCCGCTCTCGACCAGATCGGCACCTCCGCCTTCACCGGCTTCATCTCCGCCTACTTCAACACCCGCGAGATCGCCCCTCTGGTGGCCGGCCTCGCTCTCTCGGCGACCGTGGGGGCGGGCTTCACCGCCCAGCTCGGCGCCATGCGGATCAACGAGGAGGTCGACGCCCTCGAAGCGATGGGCGTGCGCTCGATGCCGTACCTCGTCACCACGCGGATCATCGCCGGTGTCGTCGCCATCATCCCGCTGTACGCGATCGGGCTGCTCTCCTCCTACCTGGCGTCCCGCTGGATCACCGTCCTCTTCAACGGGCAGTCGGCGGGCACCTACGACCACTACTTCAATCTCTTCCTCTCCCCGGACGACGTCCTCCTGTCGGTGCTCAAGGTGCTGATCTTCAGCGTGCTGGTGATCCTCGCCCACTGCTACTACGGCTTCCACGCCACCGGCGGCCCGGCCGGAGTGGGCGTGGCCGTGGGCCGGTCGGTGCGCAACGCCATCGTGCTCATCAGCGTCACCGACTTCTTCCTCTCGCTCGCCATCTGGGGCGCGACGACAACGGTGAAGGTGGCCGGCTGATGTCCTCCTCCACGGCGCAGACGGTGCGCCGCAGACTCGCCGGTGTGGCCTTCGTGCTCGTGCCCGCGGTCCTCGTGTGGGTGTCGATCTCGGTGTACGAGAAGGACTTCACCGACGACGCCACCGTGACCGTACGCACCGGAAGCGTCGGCAACGAGATGCACGACAACGCCGAGGTCAAGCTGCGCGGCGTCGTCATCGGCGAGGTGCGCCACATCGAGGCCGACGGCGACGGGGCGCGGCTCACTCTCGCCATAGAGCCGGACCGGCTCGGTGCGATCCCGGCCGACGTCACCGCGCAGATGCTGCCCACCACCCTCTTCGGGGAGCGGTTCGTGGCCCTCGTGCCGCCCGCCGTTCCCTCCGCCGAGAGCCTCCGGGCCGGGGCGGTGATCCCGCAGGACCGCTCCAGCAACGCCATCGAGCTGGAGGAGGTCCTCGACAACGTCCTGCCGATGCTGACCGCGGTCAAGCCGGAGAAGCTCGCCGCCACCCTCAACGCCGTGTCACAGGCGCTCGAAGGACGCGGCGACAAGCTCGGCGACACGCTGGTCACCCTTGACGCGCACCTGAAGGAGTTCAACCCGCAACTCCCCACCCTCAACGCCGACATCAAGGAACTCGTCAAGGTCAGCCACCTCTACGCGGACGCGGCGCCCGACGTCCTCGACGCGCTCACCGACTTCACCACCACCAGCGGAACCCTCGCCGAACAGGAGGCGGAGCTGGCCGACCTGTACGGCTCCACGACCGCCTCCGCGAACGACGTCACCGCCTTCCTGCGGAAGAACAAGGACAACCTCATCCGTCTCTCCGCCTCCGGCCGGCCGACCCTGGAACTGCTCGCGAAGTACTCCGGGTCCTTCCCCTGCACCCTGCGCACCATGGCCGGGTTCGTCCCGGCCATGGACAAGGCACTCGGCAAGGGCACCGACGAGCCGGGCCTGCACGTCACCGTCAAGGCGGTCGAGTCCAAGGGCAAGTACGTGGCGGGCAAGGACACTCCGGTCTACGGGGCGTCCGGCGGCCCGCACTGCTACTCCGTGCCCTACACCGGCAGGACCGTCCCGACAGCCGACGCGCGCAAGGCCTCCGTACCGGCATCCGGCGCCGACGGCACAGGAGGCACGGACGGCGCGGACACGGCGGAAGCACCCGCCGCCGACAGCGCGCTCGGCATGCCGAACTCCCCCCAGGAGAGCCGGCTCGTCAACGAACTCGTCGCACCCTCACTCAAGGTCCAGCCGCAGTCCCTGCCCGACTGGAGCAGCGTGCTCATCGGTCCGGCCTTCCGCGGTGCGGAGGTGAAGCTCAAGTGAAGCGCCGTTCCCTCGCGGGACCGCTCGTCAAGTCCCTCGTCTTCGTCGTGGTGACCGCGCTAGCCACCACGGTCCTGGCCCTGTCCATCGCCAACACCGGCGTCGGCGACACCACCTCGTACAAGGCGAGGTTCACGGACGCGACCGGGCTGGTCGTCGGTGACAGCGTCAGGATCGCGGGCGTCAAGGTCGGGCAGGTCGAGTCCATCAGGGTCGCCGACCGGCGGGAGGCCGAAGTCGGCTTCGCCGTGCGCAAGGGCCGCGAACTGCCCGCATCGGTGACCGCGTCGATCAAGTACCTCAACATGGTCGGTCAGCGTTACATCGACCTCGACCAGGGCGCCGGTCCCGTGGGCGCGGCGTTCCGGCCCGGGGCGACCATCCCGCTGGCGCGCACCACACCCGCGCTCGACCTCACCCAGCTCTTCAACGGCTTCCAGCCCCTCTTCGAGGGGCTCTCCCCGCCGGACGTCAACCAGCTCGCCGGCTCCATCGTGCAGGTCCTCCAGGGCGAGGGCGGCACGGTGGACAGCATCCTCTCGCACGTCGGATCGCTGACCGGCACCGTCGCGGCCAAGGACAAGGTGATCGGCGAGGTGATCAAGAACCTCAACACGGTTCTCAAGACCGTCAACGACCGCGAGGCGGGCTTCGACGACCTCGTCGTCACTCTGGAGAAGCTCGTCAAGGGCTTCTCCGGCGACCGCAAACCCCTGGGCGATGCGGTCACGGCGATGGGTGCGCTCACCACCGTCACCGCGGATCTCCTCCAGGACGGCCGCGCACCCCTGAAGAAGGACATCGAGCAGCTCGGGCGGCTCAGCGATCAGCTCGACAAGGGCACGCCCCAGATCGAGAGCTTCCTGCGGAAGACGCCCGCCAAGATGGAGGCGATCACCCGCCTCACCTCGTACGGCTCGTGGCTCAACCTCTACCTCTGCGAGGCGAAGGTCAGCGGTGTGACGACCGAGGACGGCAGCGCACCGCCCACCGGCATCACGATCGGCGGATCGAGGTGCACGGGATGAGGATCAAACCCGTACGGGAACGCAACCCCGTCGCCATCGGCGTCATCGGGCTCGTCGTCCTCGCCCTCCTGGGCCTCGCCGCCTACCGGGCCGACGCACTGCCCTTCATCGGCGGCGGCACCACCTACAGCGCCGACTTCACCGAGTCCGCCGGGCTCGACGCCGGCGACGAGGTGCGGATCGCCGGGGTGAAGGTCGGAGAGGTCACCGGAGTCTCGCTCGACGGGGCCAAGGTCAAGGTCGACTTCAAGGTGGAGGACGCCTGGATCGGCAACTCCTCCACCGTCGGCATCGCCGTCAAGACCCTCCTGGGCGACAAGTACCTCGCCGTCGACCCACTCGGCAACGCACCGCAGGACCCCGGCTCCCGCATCACGTCGGGCCGCACCACCTCTCCGTACGACGTCACCCAGGCGTTCAACGGACTCGGGGAGACCATCGAGGAGATCGACACGGCCCAGCTCGCCCAGAGCTTCGAGACCATCTCGGACACCTTCAAGGACTCGCCGCCCGACGTGCGCAGCGCCGCGGAAGGGCTCTCCGCGCTGTCGAGGACCGTGTCCGAGCGCGACGCACAGCTCGCCACCCTCCTCAAGGGCAGCAAGCAGCTCACCAAGACGCTCGCCACGAAGAAGAGCAGCTTCGAGACCCTGCTGGAGGACGGCAACCTCCTCCTCGGCGAGATCCAGGCCCGCCGCGACTCCATCCACCTGCTGCTCACCGGCACCCGGGACCTCGGCACACAGCTCACCGGCCTCGTCACCGACAACAACAAGCAGCTGAAGCCCACCCTCGACTCGCTGGGACGGGTCACCACCGTCCTGGTCAAGAACCGCAAGAGCCTCGACAAGGTGCTCTCCATGGCCGGCACCTACAACCGGCTCGTCGGCAACACCCTCGGCAACGGCCGATGGTTCGACAACTACGTCTGCGGAGTCGTGCCGAAGAACTACCTGCCGAAGGACACGCCCCCGAGGAACGACTGCATGCCGCCGAAGCAGGGGGGCCGCTGACATGAGACGCACCCGCATCATCGGCATCGGAGCCGGACTCGCCGTGGTCGCCGTGGCCGTCGGCTCCGGCGTGACGGCCATGGACCAGCAGGGCACGACCACCATCACCGCCTTCTTCGACCGGGCCACCGGTGTCTACCCCGGGTCGGACCTGCGGATCCTCGGGGTGAAGGTGGGCACCGTCGAATCGGTGCAGCCGCGCGGCGAGGAGGTCCGGATCACCCTCCGGCTCGACGAGGGCGTCGAGGTACCCGCGGACGCGCACGCCGTCGTCGTCGCCCCCAGCCTCGTCGCCGACCGGTACGTCCAGCTCGCCCCCGCCTACACGGGAGGAGCGCGGCTGGAGGACGACGCCGTCCTCCCCGCCGCCGGCAACGCCACGCCCATCGAGGTGGACCAGCTCTACGAGTCGATCACGGAGCTCTCCACGGCCCTCGGCCCCGACGGAGCCAACGCCGACGGAGCCCTCTCCGGCCTCCTGAAGACCGGCTCCGCGAACCTCAAGGGCAACGGAGAGGCCATCGGGGACTCCATCGAGCAGTTCGGCAAGGCCACGAAGACGCTCGACAAGTCCAGCGGCAACCTCTTCGACACGCTCTCGTACCTCCAGACGTTCACCACCATGCTGAAGGAGAAGGACGGTGACGTGCGGGTCGCGGAGCAGCAGCTGAACACCGTCACCGGCTTCCTCGCCGACGACAAGGAGAACCTCGGCGCGGCCCTGAAGGAGCTGGGCACCGCACTCGGCCAGGTCAAGGGCTTCATAGAGAAGAACCGCGGAGCCCTGAAGAAGAACGTGGACCTCCTGGTGCCGCTCACCCAGACCCTGGTCGACGAGCGGGCCTCACTGGCCGAGTCGCTCGACACGCTGCCGCTCGCGGCGGGCAACGTGCTCAACGCCTACGACCCGGCGAACCGCACCCTCAACGGGCGTACGAACCTCAACGAGCTCTCCATGGGCGGCCCGCTCGTCGAAGCCGGGACGGGCGCCACGGGCATCGAAGGGCTGGCCCCGGTGGACGCCACCCGGCAGAAGACCCTGCCCGTCCTGCCGCTGCCCGCCGTGGGCACCGTCTACGGCACCCCGGCGGAGACGAAGAAGACCGGTAAGGGCGAGAAGAAGGAGGCCGGCCGATGAGCCCCGCCCTGCGCAGACCCGGCACCCGCGCCGTCGCGGGGCTCGGCGCCCTGGTCGCCGCCGGCGTCTGCTTCGCACTCGTGGCCACGACCACCGGCCTGCCGTCGTTCTCAGGCATCGACCAGATGCCGCTTCCCGGCGGAGCCGACCTGGGCGACCAGCCGTACGAGATCACCGCCGAATTCGGGGACGTACTCAGCCTGGCACCGCAGTCGTCCGTCAAGGTCAACGACGTGGCCGTGGGCCGGGTCACCAAGATCTCCCTCACCCCGGGCAGCTGGACCGCCGAGGTGACCATGCAGGTCAACGGGAAGATCAAGATGCCGGCCAACGCCTACGCCCATCTCGAACAGTCCAGTCTCCTCGGCGAGAAGTACGTCCAGCTCTCACCGCCCGCCGAGGGCACGGCCACGGGCTCGCTCGCCGACGGTGACCGGATCCCGCTCGTCCGCACCAACCGCAACCCCGAGGTCGAAGAGGTCTTCGGAGCCCTCTCCATGCTCCTCAACGGCGGCGGTGTCGCCCAGCTGAAGACCATCACCACCGAGCTCAACAAGGCGCTGGCCGGACAGGAACCGCAGATCCGCTCGATGCTGAGCCGGGTCGACACGCTGGTCACCGACCTGGACACGCACAAGGAGGACATCACCGACGCGCTCGACGGCGTCAACCGGCTCGCCGCCACACTCGCCACCCGCAAACAGGACGTCGGGACGGTACTCACCGGCCTGAGCCCGGGCCTGAAGGTGCTGGAGAAGCAGCGCGGCTCCCTGCTCACGATGCTGAGCTCGCTCGACACGCTCTCCACCGTCGCCGTCGACACGGTCGACAAGAGCAAGGCCGACATGATCGCAGACCTCAAGGCCCTCGCCCCCACGCTCACGGCGCTCGCCGACTCGGGCAAGGACCTTCCCGACTCCCTGCAGGTGCTGCTCACCTACCCGTTCACCGACGAGGTGCTGCGCGGAGTGAAGGGCGACTACCTCAACGTCTACCTGGACGTCACCGCCATGCCCGGCACACAGATCATCCCCGCACTCACCCCGCCGGCGGCCGGCACCCAGCAGAAGGGCTCGGCAGCGCTGCCGCTGCCGCTGCCCCCGGTCACCGCATCCGGCACGGAGGGCACCCGCTGATGATCACCCTCGCCACCCGGATCAAGAACATCGCCTTCCTGATCATCGCGGTGCTCGTACTCGGCTACCTGGGTGTCCGCTACGCAGACCTCGGCCACTACGTCGGACTGCGCAGCTACTACACCGTCACCGTGCAACTCCCGCAGACCGGAGGGCTGTTCACCCACTCCAACGTCACCTACCGCGGTGTCTCCGTCGGCCGGGTCGGCCCGATCGAACTCACCGACGACGGGGTCGAGGCCGAGCTGCGCATCGAGAACGACGCGCCACTCATCCCCGACAGCCTGGAAGCCGTCGTCGCCAGCCTCTCCGCGGTCGGCGAGCAGTACGTCGACCTGAGGCCCACCCGGGACGACGGCCCGTTCCTGGAGAACGGGTCGGTCATCGACCAGGGGGACACCACCATTCCCGCGCCCGTCACCGACGTCCTCACCAGCGTCAACGACCTCACCGCCTCGGTCGACACCGAGGATCTGCGCACCGTCGTCGAGGAGTTCGGCGCGGCGTTCGAGGGACGCGGCGACGACCTCCAGGTCCTGCTGGACACCAGCGGTGAATTCGTCGACGCGGCGGACGAGGCGCTGCCGACCACCACCAAGCTGATGGCGGACGGCGAGACGGTCCTGCGCACTCAGGCCGAACAGGGCGAGGCACTCAAGGGGTTCGCGTCCGGAGCGGAGGAGCTCGCCGCGGAGCTCAAGGGTTCCGACACCGACCTGCGGCGGCTGATCGCGGCGGCGCCCGGTGCCACCGCGCAGATCAGCGGGCTCCTGCGCGACCTCGAACCCGGCTTCGGAGTCGTCGTCGCCAACCTGCTCACCACCTCCGAGGTCGCCGTCACCCGCCAGCGCGGCCTGGAGGAGCTGCTGGTGAAGGTGCCCGCGGTCGCGGCGGCCGGAGCGAGCATCATCGACGAGGACGGGGGCGCCCGGTTCGGGATGTCCGTCACCTTCTTCGAGCCGCTGCCCTGCACCGCCGGATACGGCTCCACCACCTACCGCCCCGGCAAGGACCTCTCGCCCGCCCCCGCGGTCAACACCGGGGCGCGCTGCGCCTCCTCGCCGGACAGCGGCATCAACGTCCGCGGCAGCGCCAACGCTCCCGACGGGGGCGGTGTGCCACAGCCGGCGAAGCCCGGCTCGCTGCTCGCCGGAACCGGCGGGACCGGGCTGCCGGGAGCGCTCGGCACCACGGGGGACACCGGGCGCGCGGCCGAGGGCATGGCCGGGCTGCTCGGCCTGGGAGGTGGCGCGTGAACGCCCGTACGAAGAGCCTGAGCACATGGGCGGCCCTGTGCGCGGCCGTGCTGGTCTGCGCACTCGGCGGCTGGTCGTACGCGCAGGCGCGCGGCGACGACACCCTGGCCTACGCCAAGGCCCGTGACGCGGCGATCGCCGACGGCAGGCGCCACCTCGCGCGGCTGAACAGCATGGACGGCAAGAGCTCCGCGAGCGTGAAGTCCGGCCTCACGGGCTGGCTCGCCGCTTCCACGGGCCCGCTGCACGACCGGCTGAGGAGCACCCGGGAGAAGGACTCGGCCGACCTCACCGAATCCGGCGCCACCGCACGCGGCAAGGTCACCGACGCGGCGCTCACGGCACTCGACGAACGGGCCGGGACGGCGACGCTGATCGCCACCGTGGACGTCGAGATCACCCCGCGTACCGGGAAGGGCGGCACGGAGCGCAAGCGCTTCGAGGCGGCTCTGGCCAGGACGGGGCACGGCTGGAAGATCAAGGCACTGGACGCGATACCGGTCGGGAGCGGCGGATGACACGGACCGGAGGGACCACGATCGCGGACGCCTCCTCGACCCCGGACCCGGACGAAGAGGTGCGGGACGAAGAGGCGGGGACCACCCAGGAACCTGGCGCGCCCCGCAAGGCACCCTGGCGGCGCGTTCTCGCGGCTGTTCTGGCCGTCGCCCTGCTGGCCGCCGGGGCCGCGCTCTTCGTCGAGGGGCAGCACCTGCGGGACACCCCCGCCACCTCGAACCGGGCGCTGACCGACACCGCGGAGACCACCCGGGTCGCGGGTGACGTCAGCAGTGCGCTGGGCAAGGTCTTCTCGTACAGCCCGCAGGGCACCGCCGCCACCAAGGAAGCGGCGAAGCGGCTTCTCGCCGGCAAGGCGCTGAAGCAGTACGCGGCCCTGTTCGGCCAGGTGGAGAAGCAGGCGGCCGACCAGAAGCTCACACTCACCTCGCAGGCCGTACGCGCCGGGGTCACCCGGCTCGGCACCCGCAGCGCCCACCTCCTCGTCTTCCTCGACCAGGTGTACGAGCGCGAGGGGAAGCCCGCCACCACCGCGGCGGCGCAGCTCTCGGTCACGGCGGAACTGCGCGGCGGCCGCTGGATCATCGTCGACATCACCTCCAGGTAGGGGAGAGGCACCAATGGCACGGGTACGGACGACGAGGAATCCGCTGGTGGTGGCCGCGGTCGTGCTGACGGTCGCGGCGGCAGGCGCCGCCGGCTGGGGCGGCTGGTCGCGCTACGACGCGGCACACGACGACTCGGCTGCCTTCGCCGAGGCCCGCGACGACGCGCTGGCCGCGGGGCAGCAGGCGGTGCAGAACATGAACACGCTCGACCACGCACAGGTGGAGAAGGGGCTCGACAGCTGGGAGGACTCGACCACCGGCGATCTGCACCAGCAACTCGTCGACGGGCGGGACGCGTTCGTCAAACAGATCGAGGCGGCCAGGACCGTCAGTACCGCCAAGATCCTGTCGGGCGCGGTGACCGAGCTCGACGACCGGGCCGGAAAGGCCGGAGTGATGGTGGCGCTCCGGGTCACCGTGACCGCCCCCGAGGGCGAGCCCGCGGTCAAGGAGAGCCGGATGCTGGGGCAGCTCACCCGCACCTCCGAGGGGTGGAAGCTCAGCGCCCTCGGCCAGGCGCCGGTCGGTAACACCGCCGGCTGAACCCCGCCCTGCCGCACCGCCCTTCGAGAGGACCACCGACATGTCGACGACCCGACACCTCGTCAACCGCCGCCGCCGGCTCGCCACCGTCACCGCGACGGCCGCGCCCCCGCGCACGGCCACGGCCCCGGAGGGGGCTGCGTCCCCGGAGACCCCGGAGACCCCGGAGACCCCGGAGGCGCGGGAGGAGCCCGAGGGCGGAGGAGCCGCGGAAGCGGATCCCGGGAGTAAGGGCGACGGTGACGACGCGCCCGCCAGGGACGGACGCCCCCGCGGCCGGATGCCGCGCCTGCGCATCCGGCTCCCCGCCGTGCTCTGCGCGGCCACCGTCCTCCTCGGCGCCTTCGCCGCCTGGGCGTTCGCCTCGGCCGCGGCGCTCCGTGACGACCCGACGCGGCAGAACACCGCTCTCACCGACATGAGCAGGACGAGCGAGGTGAAGGGGCAGATCACCGAGGCGGTGGGCGCCGTCTTCTCCTACACGTACGCCTCGCCGGGGAAGTCGGACCTTGCCGCGCAGAAGTACCTGACCGGCAAGGCGGTCCAGCAGCACAAGGACATGCTCGCCGACGTACGGGCACAGGCGCCGAAGCAGAAGCTCGTCCTGACCACGACCGTCACCGAGAGCGGGGTCGAGCACCTCGACGGCGACCGGGCCCGGCTGCTGGTCTTCGCCGACCAGAGCAACACCCGCACCGGCAAGGAGGAGGAGACGACGTACGCCGCCGCCATGTTCGCCGTGGACGCCGTCCGCCGCGGTGACACCTGGCGGATCGCGGCCATCGACACCTTCACGCGATGACCGAGGAGAGGGAGGACACATGAGGTTCGACGGAACGGTGCGACGCGGGCTCACGGGCACGGCCACCGCCGTGGCGGCCATGGCGGCGCTCACCGCGTCCCAGGCCCCCGGGCTCGCCGCCGGAGGCGCCCACGACATGAAGAACGTGGCGTCGGACGACGTCGTATGGACCGAGGTGCCGAACGACGACAGCTATCACACCGAACTCCCGCCCCTGCGATCCCCCGAACCGCCGCCGAGGAGCACCGGACAGAAGCCCGGACCGGCCGTCGAGCGGTCCTGGGCGGAGGCCGGGATTCCGTCCACCGTGCTGGCCGCCTACCGCAAGGCGCAGAACGCCCTCGGCCGCAGCGACCCGGGATGTCACCTGCCCTGGCAGTTACTCGCGGCCATCGGCAAGGTGGAGTCCGGGCACGCGGGCGGGGGACGGGTGGACGCCGCGGGCACCACTCTGACGCCGATCCTCGGCCCCGTCCTGAACGGCGCCGGCTTCGCCGAGATCAGGGACACGGACGGCGGGGCGTACGACGGGGACACACGCTACGACCGGGCGGTCGGCCCGATGCAGTTCATCCCCTCCACCTGGGCGCACTGGGGCAAGGACGGCAACGGCGACGGACGCAAGGACCCCGGCAACATCGCCGACGCGGCCCTCGCCGCCGGCCACTACCTCTGCGCGGGGACGCGCGACCTGTCCGTACGGGCGGACCTGGACCGGGCGATCCTCAGTTACAACCACTCGGACACCTATCTGCGCACGGTGCTCTCCTGGCTGGAGTTCTACCGCAAGGGAACCCACCCCGTCGCCGACGGCAAGGGCGTGATCCCGCAGAGCCCGGGTGCCGGGAGCCCGCACGCGCCGAAGGCCCCGGTCGGAGGTTCCGGCAGCCCGGGCACCGGCGGTGGCGGCATCGTCGTCGGCCCGCAGCCCAGTGGCACACCCGGCCCCTCCACGTCACCGTCCCCCACCCCCACACCCTCGGATTCCGGCAGTCCGCAGCCGGGCGGCTCCGGGACGCCCACGAACCCGGGACCCGGACCCACCGACAGCGGCTCGCCCGGGCCGACGGTGACCCCGGACCCCACGACGACACCCGACCCCGAGCCGAGCACCACCGAGCCCACCACCACCCCGGACCCGGAACCCACCACCACCCCGGGCTGCCCCACACCCTCCGCGGAGGCCGATCCCACCGCCCCCACGGACGCGCCGAGCGACGAACCCTGCGCCACCCCCACCGCCTGACGGGTCAGCCGGCGTCGAGCACCTCGGAGAGGTCGTACCGCACCACTTCCTCCAGCTGCGCGTAGGTGCAGGTGGAGGGGGTGCGGTCCGGCCGCCACCGACGGAACTGGGTGGTGTGGCGGAAGCGGTCGCCCTCCATGTGGTCGTACGCCACCTCGCAGACCCGTTCCGGCGCGAGCGCCACCCAGGACAGGTCCTTCTTGCCCGACCATCGGCTCGGCGCGCCCGGCAGCCGGGACCCCTCGTGCGCCGCGGCGTCCGCCCAGGCCGCCCACGGGTGGGCTGCGGGTTCGATGCGCAACGGCTCCAGCTCCTCGACCAGTTCGGCCCGCCGTTTCATCGGGAACGCCGCGCACACCCCCACGTGCTGGAGGGCGCCCCCGGAGTCGTACAGGCCGAGCAGCAGCGAGCCGACGACAGGACCGCTCTTGTGGAAGCGGTAGCCCGCCACCACGACGTCCGCGGTCCGTTCGTGCTTGATCTTGTACATGGCGCGCGTGTCCGGCCGGTAGGGCAGGTCGAGCGGCTTGGCCACCACCCCGTCGAGCCCCGCGCCCTCGTAGCGCTCGAACCACCCCCGCGCGACCGCCTGGTCCGTGGTGGAGGGCGCGAGGTGGACCGGGGACGAGGCGTCCGCGAGGGCCTCCTCCAGGATCGTCCGGCGCTCCGTCTGCACGGTGGTGAGCAGGGACGTGTCGTCCAGGGCGAGGATGTCGAAGGCCACGAGGCTCGCCGGTGTCCGCTCCGCCAGCAGCCGGACCCGGGAGTCGGCCGGGTGGATGCGCTCACTCAGCCGGTCGAAGTCCAGCCGCCCCTCGTACGGCAGCACGATCTCGCCGTCGATCACGCAGCGACGCGGCAGGTTCTCCAGGACAGCCGTGACCACCTCGGGGAAGTAACGGGTCAGGGGCTTCCCCGTCCGGCTCCCGATCACCACCTCGTCCCCGTCCCGGTGCACAATCGCCCGGAAGCCGTCCCACTTCGCCTCGTACTGCATACCCGGGGGGATCGCGGACACGGACTTGGCGAGCATCGGTTTCACAGGCGGCATCACCGGCAGGTCCATGGCCCGATTCTGGCCCACGGGGCGGTGCACGTCCTCCGATGTGCGGCATATGTGGACCCGGCCTACGGTGTCCGACATGGGAGCTGGAGCGGCGATGGAGCTGGACGTGGACGGACGGGCGGTCCGCCTGTCCAACCCGGACAAGGTGTACTTCCCCGAGAAGGGCTACACCAAGAAGGACGTGGCCGACTACTTCCAGGCCGTCGGGCCCGGCATCCTCCGCGCCCTCAGAGAGCGGCCCACCACGCTCCAGCGCTTCGTCGACGGTGTCGAGGGCGAGTTCTTCTACCAGAAACGCGCGCCGAAGAACCTTCCCGACTGGACGCCCACGGCGCGCATCGAATTCCCCAGCGGCCGGCACGCCGACGAGATGTGCCCCACGGAACTCGGCGCGGTCCTGTGGGCGGCCAACCTCGGCACCCTGACCTTCCACCCCTGGCCGGTGCGCAGGTCCGACACCGATCACCCCGACGAACTGCGCATCGACCTCGATCCGCAGCCGGGCACCGACTACTCCGACGCGGTACGGGCGGCGCACGAGCTGCGCGCGGTCCTGGACGAGAACGGGCTGCGCGGCTGGCCCAAGACCTCCGGCGGACGCGGCATGCACGTCTTCGTCCCCCTCGTCCCGGAGTGGACGTTCACCCAGGTCCGGCGCGCCGCCATCGCGGCCGGCCGGGAACTGGAGCGCAGGATGCCGGACCGGGTGACCACCGCGTGGTGGAAGGAGGAACGGGGCGAGCGCATCTTCGTCGACTACAACCAGACGGCCCGCGACCGCACGATCGCCTCCGCCTACTCCGTACGCCCGTTCCCGCACGCCCCGGTGTCCGCGCCGCTGCGCTGGGACGAGATCGACGACGCGGAGCCCCGTGACTTCGACCTGCGGACCATGCCCGGGCGGTACGCCGACGTGGGCGACCTGCACGCCGACATGGACGACCACGCCTTCCGGCTCGACCAGCTCCTGGAACTGGCGCGCAGGGACGAGCACGAGCACGAACTCGGTGACCTGCCCTACCCGCCCGAGTACCCGAAGATGCCGGGCGAGCCCAAGCGCGTGCAGCCCAGCCGCGCCCGCCGCGACGACGGCGACAAGGCATGACGTCCGGAGCCACCGGCGGGCACGGGGATCGCGGTGACGGTCAGGAGGACCCCGAGCACGAGGAGAAGGACCGCGGCGGGCAGAGGACGCACGGGGCACACGGCCGGCCGCCGACCCCGCGGGAGCGATGGGAGGCGTTCAAGCAGTCGCCGTACTTCCCCGCGGTCGTCCTGGTGTTCATCCTGGCCGCAGCCGCCGGACTCTTCGCCGGTTCGTACACATATGCGATGGCCAACCCCACCCCGCACCGGATCCCGGCGGCCGTCGTCGAGGGGCCCAGGAGCCCCTACGCCACCGAGTTCGTCAAGGGGATGGACGAGGCGCTCGACGCCTCGCTCGAACTGCACAGGTACCCGGACGGCGCGGCGGCCCGGGCGGCGCTGGAGGAGCAGAAGGTCTTCGTGATCCTCCGGAGCGAGGGCGACGGCGTGCTCATGCAGGTGGCCGGCGCCTCCGGGGCCTCCGTCGCCCAGCTGCTGGGCGATACCGGGGTGAAGGTCGCCGACACCATCGGTGTCCAGCTCACCGTCAAGGACGTCAAGCCGCTCGGGGAGGGGGACCCGCGCGGACTCGCCCTCTTCTACATCTCCCTCGCCGCCGTCATCATCGGCTTCGTCGGGGCCATCCAGCTCAGTGTGCACGCACGGGCGCTCCTGCCGCTGGAGCGCATCCTCTTCACGCTCGGCTACGCACTGCTCGGCGGCTTCACGATCGCGGCCGTCGTGGACTGGGGGCTCGGTGCGCTCGATCTGCCGTTCGTCCAGTCGTGGATGATCCTGGCGTTCACGATGTTCACGTCGGGCATGGTCTTCACGATGTTCAACACCCTGATGGGACGCTGGGCGATGATCCCGACCTGGGGTGTCATGGTCCTGCTCGGCAACCCCTCGTCCGGCGGTGCGGTGTCCTGGCCGCTGCTGCCTTCGCTCCTCGGCCACGTCGGACGGTGGCTGCCGCCCGGCGCCTCGGTCAACGCCCAGCACACCGCCGTCTACTACCAGGGCCACCAGTACGTCTTCCCGTACCTCGTGCTGGGTGCCTGGGCGCTCGTCTCCTGCACGGTCTTCTGGGTGTGGCGCCACCGGCACCCCGGTGGCCGCGACCGCATGCCGGAGCATGCGGCCGCGGCCACCTGAGTGTGCCTCGCCCCTACAACTCCTTGATGCGGATGTCGCGGTACGAGATCACGTCCGTGGTGCTGTGGACCTGGAGCCCGATGTAGCCGGAGGCGTAGCGCCGCCCGTCGGTGCCCGGGTCGTCGCCCCGCGGGGGCTCGAAGAACTGCCCGCCGGTGTTGTCGAACTCGTTGATCAGGACACCGTTGCGGTAGACCGAGTAGTGCTGGTCCACGACCTTGACCTCGTAGTCGTTCCAGGTGCCCTTCGGGGTGACCCCGGCGCCGCCGAGACCGACCCGGTCGAAGCCGTAGAGGGACCCGGTCTTGTACATGTCGCCGTCGGGCCGGTCGTTGACCTGGATCTCATGGCCGTACTTGATGGCGACCCACTCCGGACGGGACTCCTCAGGGTGGTCGTGGACATCCGGGAAGCGGACGAAGACCCCGCCGTTGGCGTTGCCCGTGCCGGGGGCGTCGTCCCGCCACTGGAGCTTCAGCGAGAAGTCCCCGTACTGCCGGGCCGGGAACCACAGCATCCCCATGCCGTCCACGGTGGTGGAGCTGGTGATCGAGCCGTCCTCCGTGTTCAGCCCGAACTTCCCGCCGCCGACCTGCTCCCACTTGGCGAGGGACTCGGCGGTGCCGTCGAAGAGTTTGCGGTAACCCTCGTCCTGGCCGGGCTTGCCGATGCCGGACTGCTTGGCGGCCCGGTAGATCTTCTTGTGCTCACGGGCGTCGACGACCCCGTCGGCGAGCAGCTTGTCGAGGACCTTGTCGACGTGCTTGAGGAAGAGCGCGTGCGAGGACCAGTCCTTCTCGTCCTCGATGAGCTCGTTGATCGTGCAGCGGTTGCCTGTGATCCGGTTGGGTACGCCGGTGTCGACCGTGCCGACGAAGACGGTGAGCCGCACGTCGTACTCGGGGCAGTTCGGAGCCGGGACACCACCGCTCTCGGCGATGGTGAACGAGGTCTGCTTCGCCTCGGAGGTGTTGCCGGCCTTGTCCGTCGCCCGGTGGGCGAACGTGTGGCGGCCGACGCGGTCGACGATCACAGGCGTGGTGTACGCGAGGTAGGGACCGCCGTCGAGGGAGTACTCGGTCCGGTCCACCCCGGAGTCGGCGTCCTTGGCGGTGACGGTGGCCGTGGCACTGGTGATGAAGGCACCGTCCGAGTTCTTGTCGCCCGACACCACCACGGAGGTCTCCGGCGGTGTCTTGTCCTGGGACGGCGGCTCGACGACGGTGAAGTCGACGGCCTTCTCCGCCGCGACGTTGCCGGACTTGTCGGTGGCGCGGTAGCGGACCGTGTGCGTCCCCACCTCGTGCACCATGACGGGCGCGGTGTACGGCTGCCAGGCGCCGTCCGCCCCGACGGCGTACTCGATGGTGTTGACGCCTGACCCGGTGTCGGACGCGGTCACGGTGACCGTGGCCATCCCGAGGTAGGCCCCGGCGTCGTCCTTCTCGCCCGACACGGTCGCCGAGGTCTCCGGCGGGGTCTCGTCGTCCGTCGGCGGTGCGGCGACCGCGAAGTCCACCTTCTTCTCCGCTGCCGCGTTGCCCGCCTTGTCGGTGGCGCGGTAGCGGATCGTGTGCGACCCGACCTCGTTCACCACGACGGGGGTCGTGTACGGCTGCCAGGCGCCGTCCGCCCCGACGGCGTACTCGACGGTGTCGACGCCCGAACCCGCGTCGGTCGCGGCCACGGTGACGGTGGCCTGGCCGATGTACGCGCCGTCGGCGTTCTTGTCACCGTCCACCGTCGCCGAGGTCTCGGGAGCGGTGGTGTCCTCGCCGCCGCCGTCCTCGGTCACCGTCAGGATCCCCTGCATCGAGCCGTGGCCGGGGATCGTGCAGTGGTAGAAGTACCGGCCGGGCGTGAGGGTGACCTCGACGCTGTGCTTGCCGCCCTCGCTGTCGCTGGGGTTGGCCAGGATGTTGACGGCGACGTCGTTGTTGAACTCCGGGTCCGACACGCTGAACGTCAGCGTGTGCGGCATACCGGTCGTGTTGCCCGTCGCCGCGCTGTTCTCGAAGACGATGGTCGCGGCGCCGGCCACCGCAGTCTTCGGCGCCGTCAGATAGTGGTCGATGGGGTCGCCCGCGGTCCAGGTGAGGACCTGGTCGGCCGCGGCGGCCTTGCTGTCGTCCCGTCCGTACGCGGCGGTCGACGCCAGTCCGAGCACCATGAGGAACGAGCCGAGCAGGGCGAGCCACCAGCGTGCGGGCCCGTACCGTCGTCGAGCGAGGAGAGAGGGGTGTCTCACTGCGCTGCCGCCTTCCTGGCCAGGTCGGTGGCGGCCGGGGTCGGGCCGCCGCCCTTGTAGGTCACGCGCCACAGCGCGGACTTGGAGTCGGAGGTGAAGAAGCCGCGCCCGTAGTCGAGGACGTAGAGCGAGCCGTCCGGGGCGAACTTCCAGTCCATGAGGTTGCGGATGCCGTCGGCACCGACCGGAATGATCTTCTTCAGGGACTCGGCGTGCGTGGGCAGGCCGCCCCTGCCGACGGTCTTGGGGTCGGTCAGCACGGCGTGGCGCGGCTGGGTGTCGTCGTAGAAGTCACCGACGAACCACTTCCCGTCCCAGTACGCCGGCCACTTGGCCTCGCTGGTGCTCGCCGCGTCGTAGCGGTAGACCGGGCCGTTCATCGTGGCCTGGCCGCCGCCCTTGAGCCAGGGCAGGAGCTGCTTCTGGTCCTCGACCTTGTAGCTCGGGACGCCGTTCGCGTCACGCGGGTAGTCCACGCCGCCGCCCTGGGGCGAGTACCAGATGGTGTTCGACGTGACGGGAGGCAGTTTGACCAGGCCGTCGTTGTTCGGCGACTCGTTCCTCGGGGCGTCGCAGTCGTACCAGCCCAGAGGCTTGGTCGGGTCGGGCAGATTACGGTCCCGGTAGGGCTGCTTGTTGCCCATGCAGTACGGCCAGCCGTGGTTGCCGGCCTTGGTGATCGCGGCGAACGTGTCGTACTTCGCGGGACCCCAGGTCGTGCTGGGGGAGCCCGCGTCGGGGCCGACCCAGCCCGCGTACAGGGTGTCGGTCGCCTTGTCGATCGAGATGCGCGCCGGGTTGCGCACACCCATCACGTAGATCTCGCCCCGGGTCTTGCCGCCGCCCTCGTCGGGCTCCTTGCCGGTGAAGAGGTTGCCCTCGGGCAGCGTGTAGGTGCCGTCGTCCTCGGGGTGGATCCGCAGGATCTTGCCGTTGAGGTTGTTGGTGTTGCCCGCGGTGCGGCGGGCGTCCGCGAAGGACACGCCCTTGTAGTTCGGCTGCGGGTTGTTGCCGGAGTAACCGTCGCTGAAACCGGAGGAGTTGTTGTCCCCCGTGGCGATGTAGAGGTTGCCCTTCGAGTCCCAGGCCATGCCGCCGCCCGCGTGGCAGCAGCTGTGGATCTGGACCGGCCAGTGCAGCAGCACCTTCTCGGACGCCAGGTCCAGCTTGTTCGTGGCGTGGTCGAAGGTGAACCGCGAGACCTGCCGCACCGCCATCTGCTTGTCGCGGTCGATCTTGGCGTGCGGGGTGTAGTGCAGGTAGACCCAGCCGTTGGTGGCGAAGTCCGGGTCGAGCTCGATCCCGAGCAGCCCCTCCTCGACCTTGACCAGCTCGTCGCCGCCGCCCTTGTTGCCGAAGACGCTCAGCTTGCCGGCGAGGGTGACCTTCTTGGTCGCGGGGTCGTACACATGGATCTCGCCCTCGCCCTTGCCGATGTTCGGGTCGTTCCAGTCGGTGACCACCGGCACGCTGCTGTCCGCCCCGCCGCGGCCGATGTAGAAGACCCGGCCGTCCTTCGCGGTCACCAGGCCGTGGGGCTCGCCGATCTGGTCGTTCTGCCCCGGCTGGTTGGGCCGGGTGAGCCGCTCGGCCGTGTAGTTGGAGTCGATCGTCGCCTTGCAGTCGGCCTGCGACAGACGGCTCGTCCAGGCGAGCGCGCCGCGCAGATGGTCGCGGAAGTCGGTCTCGGCGAAGCTGCTGACCGTACCGCCCATGGCGGTGTAGAAGGACCGGCCGCCGTCGTAGTCACGGCACCAGGAGACCGGGTGGTCCCAGCCGTTGGCGCTCTTGCCCGGGGCGTAGGCGAGCTCGCGGACCCGGGCCACGGTGTGCACGTCGCCGGACGGGTTGTCCTTCCAGTTCAGCCACTTGTCCGGGCGCTTCCACTCCAGCGGGAGGTTCTTCGTCGCCGGGTGCTGCCGGTCGCCGATCTCGACGGTGGCGCGCTGGACGGCCGCCGGGCTGTCCGCCGCGGGTCGGGCACCGACCAGTCCGGTGAACCAGTCGGAGTACGGTTCCGTGCGCGCCGCGTCATGGATGCCGAGGAAGCCGCCGCCGGCCTCCATGTACGCCTCCAGGCCGGCTTCCTGCTCCGGGTCGAGCACGTCGCCGCCGCCGGTCAGGAACACGACCGCGTTGTACCTGCCGAGCTGCTTGCCGTTGGTGAACACGCCGGCGTCGTCGGTGGCGACGGTCTTGAAACGCCCGGCTTCGGGACCGCTGAGCCCGATCTTCTCGATGGCCGCGATGCCGGCGTCCACGGTCGGCGACTCGTCGCCCGCGGAGGCGTGGAACACCAGCACCCGCACGTTGGCACCGCCGGGCGGCGACGACAGGGACAACGTTGTCGCCATCCTCTCCTTCAGCCCTGGATCGGGATAAGGGCTGGCGGTGGCCGCGTTCCCGCCGAGCAGGGACGCGGTCAAGGCGCCTGCTGCCACGGCCGCCGCGATACCGCGGCGCGATCTGGACCTGTGATGTGGTGTGCGCTGCATGTGGTCACCCACCCCTCTTGGTCGCTTCTCCGGTCACTTCTCTCTCATCGCACCTCTGAGCTGAAGGCGACAGCGCACGAAGCTAGACCTCTTTTCGCGGCGCGCCAATAGGTATGGCAGCAATCGAACGAACTTTGTCCTGAGTGTGGATAAACCATCGGGCCCCGGCTACCGTGTGGGCCGTCCAGGGGAGCAGCGCGTCAGTTTCCTTCTCGCAGTGGGGAGTTCGACATGGACCGCAGGACCTTCAACCGCAGGATGCTGGTGGGCGGCGGGGTGGCGGCAGCCACCGGTGTGACATCGATGTCACTCGGTGCGGTGCAGGCCACCTCCGCGGAGAACCCCGCGAAGACGGCCCCCGCAGGAGGGGCTGTCCGCCATCTCAAGCTGTACGCGGAGAAACTGGCGGACGGTCAGCTCGGATACGGCCTCGAGAAGGGCAAGGCGTCGATCCCCGGCCCTCTCATCGAGATCACCGAGGGCGACACGCTGCACATCGAGTTCGAGAACCTCACGGACGTCGACGCCAGCCTCCACGTGCACGGCGTCGACTACGACATCGCGAGCGACGGCACCCGGATGAACCGCAGCCATGTCGAACCGGGCGGCACCCGCACCTACACCTGGCGCACCCACGCCCCGGGCCGGCGCAAGGACGGCACCTGGCAGGCGGGCAGCGCGGGTTACTGGCACTACCACGACCACGTCGTGGGCACTGACCACGGCACGGGCGGCATCCGCAAGGGGCTGTACGGGCCCCTCGTCGTGCGCCGCAAAGGGGACGTCCTGCCGGACAGGACGATCACGATCGTCTTCAACGACATGACGATCAACAACAAGGCGGCTCACGAGAGCCCGAACTTCGAGGCCACCGTGGGCGACCGGGTCGAGGTCGTGATGATCACGCACGGCGAGTACTACCACACGTTCCACATCCATGGGCACCGCTGGGCGGACAACCGGACGGGGCTGCTCACCGGACCCGACGACCCCAGCCGTGTGGTCGACACGAAGATCTGCGGCCCCGCGGACTCCTTCGGCTTCCAGATCATCGCGGGCGAGCACGTGGGGGCCGGCGCGTGGATGTACCACTGCCACGTCCAGAGCCACTCCGACATGGGGATGGCCGGACTGCTGCTGGTCGCCAAGGCGGACGGCACGGTCCCCGGGTACGACCCGCCGCACCACGCGGCCGGTGCCGCCGGGGACGCGCACGAGCACTGAGCCCGGGGCGTCGTCCTCGGTCAGACCTCGGCGGCGAGCCGCGATTGCTCCTCCTCGACGATTCGCCGGGCGAGGTCCCGGTCCGAGACGTCCACCGCGTCGGGCGTCGCCTCGGCGACATCACTGCGCCGTGCGTACGCGTCGAAGAGCCGGTCCTTGCGCGCCAGGATGTCCAGCAACCGCTGGTCGACGCTGTCCGCCGCGAGGAGCCGGTGCACCCGCACGGTCCGTATCTGCCCCATGCGGTGTGCCCTGGCCACCGCCTGGTGCTCCATCGTCGGCTTGATCTGCGGTTCGCACAGGATGACGACCGACGCGGCCTGGATGTTCAGGCCGACACCGCCGGCCTGTATCTGGCTGAGCAGCACCGCGTGCCCGTCCGCCGCGTCGAAGGAGTCGACCAGCTCCTGCCGGCGCGCGGCCGGGACCGAGCCGGACACCGGGCCGAACACCCCGTCGCCCAGAGCCTCCCGGACCGTGCCGAGCACCTCGCGGAAGTACGAGAACACCACGACCTTCAGCCCGTTGGCCTCGGCCTCCGCGACGAGTTCGCGCAACCGGTTCAGCTTGGCGGACGTCTCGGGGCGGGCGTACGCGGCGCGGCGCATCCGCATGAAGTGCCCCGACCCGACCGCCTCGCGATACGCCTCCGAGTCGGCGGGGGAGAACTCCTCCCACTCGTCCGCCCGCACCAGTGCCGGGAGTTCGGCGAGGACGTCCTCCTGGTTGCGGCGCAGATAGGCGGGGGCGACGGCCCGGCGGAACGCGTGCGAGCCGGCCACCCCGTGCGTGGAGGTGACGAGCGGGGCCAGCTCGGGCCGCAGCCGGCGCACCAGGCTCCGGAACTCCTCGACCCTGTTCTCCATCGGGGTCCCGGTGAGGAACAGCACCCTCTCGGTGTGCTCCGTCCAGCCGCTCACGGCACGGGCGCGGCGGGTCTCGGGGTTCTTCACGAAGTGCGCCTCGTCCACGACCACCATGCCCGGCCTGATCCCGCTCCGGGGGCCGTCCGGCAGCGTGTGCAGCGCGTCGAAGGTGGTCACGGCGACCCCGCCCCGCTCACACCACTCGGCGAACGCGTCCTGTCGCTCGGGTCCGTGCACCGGCACGGGCCGCAGGGTGGAGCGGGCGGCGACCTCCCGCCGCCAGTTGATCAGCACGCTCGCGGGGCAGACCACCAGGAAGTGGCTCTCGCCCCGGGCCGCGAGATGCGCCAGCGCCGCGATGGCCTGCACGGTCTTGCCGAGCCCCATCTCGTCGCCGAGCACCACCCGCTTCTGGGTCAGTGCGAAGCGTGCGCCGAAGGACTGGTAACCGCGCAGCGAGACCCGCAGACACGTGTCGTCCAGCCGCAGCCCGCGCACCCGGTCCGCGATCCCGGCGGGAAGGAAGCCCTCGGCGGCGTCCCGGTCGGGCTCGCTGCCGGACAGCTCGGCCAGCAGGCTGTAGTACTCGGGGGAGCGCAGCTCGAAGTCGACCCAGGCCTCCGCCTCCGACGCGGGGTCGCGCAGCAGGTCGACGGACACCTGCCCGAACAGTGTCCGGAGCCCACGCGCGGCGGCGTCCTCCGTCGTCGTCCGTACGGAGGTGGCGGCGGCCAGTGCCCGCGCGGCGCCCGCCCGGCCGGCGAAGAGCATCCGGAGCCGGCTCCGCGCCGGCGCCGCCGTGGCGAGCAGCGGTTCCAGCTCCCTGGTCAGACGGCGGGCGGCGTCGACCGCCCTGCGCACGTCGGGGCCGCCCTCGACGAGGCGGTGCAGGGCGACGAGCAGCGCGGTGGTGGCCGCGTCCGTCGTGTCCACGTCCATCCGTACGGCGACGGTGTCCCGGACCGCGTGCGCGATCTGCCGGGCCGCGGCCAGCGCCTGGTCGGCGGTGTGCGCGCCGACCCCGGGGATCTGGCGGAGCTCGTAGCGCCCCGCTGCGTGGACCTGCCCGACGCTGGCGTAGCCCGCCTGCTCCAGCGCGCCAAGGCGCAGCCTGCCCTCCGTGACGTCCGCGAGTCGTGCCACGGGGATGGAGGCCAGTTCCGTCCCGACGAGGGAGTCCAGCAGTGGGGTGAGCGCGGCGCGCGCCGCCTCGACGGCACGGTGGTGGTCGTCCAGCACCGCGCGGGCCGCCCCGGCGAGTTCCCCGGCGGTCCCGAACAGCTCCCGCGCGGCTCTCCCGGTGGGTGTCCGGCCCGTGGGTCCGGCCTGCGTCATGTACGTCCCTCTGTCCCCGCCACCACGCCCCGCCGGCGCGGGGCCCTGCCACGACCGGTCCATCGTGCCACGTGTCCCGCCGCGCCCCGTGCACGCGAACTGCGGTTGTCGGTGGCGGGTGCCAGACTCGGACAGAAGCGGCACATCCCTGTTCGACCAGGATGAGCGGGACACTCGACAACCATTCGACCCGGAGCGGCCGGACACCCGGCCAGGACGCGCGAGACAACGGAACTCGCCGAAGGAGCACATCATGCTCGACCCAGCTTTCGTCACCGGCGCCCCCAACTGGATCGACCTCGGCACCCCTGACGTCGAGGCGGCCACGGCCTTCTACGGCGGTCTCTTCGGCTGGGAGCTGGTGCCCGGCGGACCGGAGACCGGTGGCTACGGCATGTACCAGCTGAGGGGGAAGACCGTCGCGGGCGTCATGACCGTGCCGGCGGAACAGGGGAAGCCCGCCTGGTCGGTGTACTTCCAGACCCCTGACGCCGACGCCACCGCACGGTCGGTCGAGCAGGCCGGAGGCACCGCGGCGTTCGCCCCCATGGACGTGCTCGACTACGGACGCATGGGCGGGTTCACGGACAACAACGGTGCGTACTTCGGTGTCTGGCAGCCGGGGACGAACACCGGACTCGGCATGATCATGGAGTCCGGCTCGCTGATCTGGTCCGAGCTCTACACCCCGGACGTCCCCGCGGCAGCCGCCTTCTTCCACACGGTCTTCGGGTGGCAGACCCAGGACATGTCCTACCCCGACGGCTCCTACACGGTCGTCCGGCCCGCGGGCACCGAGAGCGAGGAAGCCTCCTTCGGCGGGCTCGTCCCGCTCGACGAGGTGCCCGCCCAGGCCGAGGCGGGACCGCACTGGCTGCCGTACTTCGCCGTGGACGACGTCGACGCCACGGCGGCCGCGGCCGAGCGGCTGGGCGGCCGGGTGACCGCTGCGGCCACGGACGTGCCGGAAGTCGGCCGCATCGCGACCTTCGTGGACGCCGCGGGCGCCGCCTTCGCGGTGATCAAGCCCGTCCCGATGTCGTAGCCGGCCTGCGGTAACGGCGGGCGGAGTGTGCGGCCCTCCGCCCGCCCGGCCGTTCGTTGAACGGTCGTTGATCGCTTGTTTATCGCCGCGGGGCACGGTGGGCACCATGCCGATCAACACCACGACCGACGAGCTCACCTGGCAGGAGACCGCGTTGTGTGCGCAGGCCGGGCCGGAGTTCTTCTTCCCTGCGCCGGGCAGCTCCACCCGCGAGGCCAAGCAGCTGTGTAACGCCTGCGAAGGCCGACTGGCGTGCCTGGAGTACGCACTCGCCCACGACGAGCGCTTCGGCGTATGGGGCGGGCTCTCCGAGAAGGAGCGCGAGCGGCTGCGCAGATCGCGCCCCGAGGTGCGCTGAGCACCCGCCCGCGAGCCCTTCCCCGTCAGGTGATGCGGAAGGTCTCGCCGTACACCTGCCACACCAAGGGCTTCTCGAGGGCCAGGTTGCCCTGGTCCAGGAAGACCCGTTGTGCGGTGTCGATCCTGGACGTGTCACGCTGCACCTTGCGGGCCCTGATCGCCGCCCTGGTCTCGTCCAGGAAGGCGTCGAGATACACCTTCTCGTCGCCGCCCTCGGCCGCCGTGTCCGCCGACTCCATCGCGGCGTCGCGGATGCCGTAGAAGCCGTCCGCCTCGATGCCGGGCCCGTGCAGCACCATCGCGTCGTAGTAGATGAACTGCCCCAGGGTGCCGAGCCCGTCCAGCTTCGCCAGCCGGACCGCCGGCTCGAAGTACAGCCTGTCCCGCGTCTCGTCCTGGGCCGCGCGGAAGGCCGGGTCCTCGGCCGCCTCGCGCCACGCGTCTGTGAAGCCCGGATCCAGACCCTCGTGCGAGTCCGTCCCGTCCACCGCGCGCAGGGCGGGGAGGAACGGGGCGAGCGGATTGCCGGGGTGCTCCTCGGTGTAGCCCTCGACCAGTTGCAGCATGTCGTTCGTACCGGAACAGAAACCGATGATCCCGGCCGTGTAGCCGGTGCCGTCCCCGATGTCCTCGATCGCTCCGTACTGGCTGCGCCAGTCCAGGGTGGACGCCTCGGCGCTGGCCACCAGCTGGGAGGCGGTCTCCTTCATCTCCGGAGCGGCGAGACCCGGCGGCAGGGCGTCGATCTCCTCGGCCTGTTCCGCCGCTTCCTGCTTCGCCGCGCCGGTCTGCGTCGGTGCGGCCGCCTGGCCGGTCACCGTGGGCGGCTCTGAGTCGCCACCGCTGAACAAGATCGAAACGCCGATGACAATCGGCGCACCGAAAAGAACGAGACGTGTCACTGGTTTCACCCGGCACAGAGTACGTTCCGTGAAGCCCGGGGGTGGCATCAGGCGGAGCGGCTGCACGGCGGAGCGGCAGCAACGCGAAGTGGCGGCAATGCGGAGTGGCAGCAACGCGAAGTGGCGGCGCACGCGGGGAGCGTGCGCCGCCACCGGGCCGTCGGATCGGGGAGCGGATCCCGAGGCGAGGCCGAAGGGCGAGCGGCCCGGTCCTGGGGCAGAGCCGTGGGCGCGGCCCCGGGGGTCAGCCGGAGTTTCAGCCCTGGGCGGCGCGGGCCGCCACGCGGGCCTTGCGGGCCGCCAGCTTCTCGTCGAACTTCGACGCCTCGCTGTCCAGGCCGCTCATGTACAGGCCCAGCTCCTCCTGTGCCTTGAGTCCCTCCGGGCCGAGGCCGTCGATCTCGAGGACCTTCAGGTAGCGCAGGACGGGCTGGATCACGTCGTCGTGGTGGATGCGCATGTTGTAGATCTCGCCGATCGCCATCTGCGCGGCGGCACGCTCGAAGCCGGGCATGCCGTGGCCGGGCATGCGGAAGTTGACGACGACGTCCCGCACGGCCTCCATCGTGAGGTCCGGGGCGAGCTCGAAGGCCGCCGCGAGTAGGTTGCGGTAGAAGACCATGTGCAGGTTCTCGTCGGTCGCGATCCGCGCGAGCATCCGGTCGCAGACCGGGTCGCCCGACTGGTGGCCGGTGTTGCGGTGCGAGACGCGGGTGGCGAGCTCCTGGAACGCGACGTACGCCACCGAGTGCAGCATGGAGTGGCGGTTGTCGGACTCGAAGCCCTCGG
Source organism: Streptomyces sp. NPDC005494 (assembly GCF_042872025.1). Lineage (NCBI taxonomy): Bacteria > Bacillati > Actinomycetota > Actinomycetes > Kitasatosporales > Streptomycetaceae > Streptomyces > Streptomyces sp. NPDC005494. The sequence goes on along the minus strand of NZ_JBIAJR010000008.1, from coordinate 57,269 downwards.
CCATGTGGGCCATGCGGAACTCTTCGAGCTTGTCGGGGTCCACGGCGCGCGAGGTCAGCAGGTAGTCCCGCATCACGATGCCGTGCCGGCCCTCCTCCGCGGTCCAGCGGTGCACCCAGGTGCCCCAGGCGCCGTCGCGCCCGAAGAGGGAGGCGATCTCGTGGTGGTAGCTGGGGAGGTTGTCCTCCGTGAGGAGGTTCACGACGAGGGCGATCCGCCCGATGTCGGTGACCTTGGACTGGCTGGTCTCCCACGCTTCGCCGTCCTCGAACACGCCGGGGAAGTTCCGGCCGTCGGAGAACGGTACGTACTCGTGCGGCATCCATGCCTTGGCGACCTTGAGATGGCGGTTGAGTTCCTTCTCCACCACCTCCTCCAGTGCGTACAGCAGTTGGGCGTCGGTCCACGCCTTCGAGCTGCCGAGGTGGGGAGAGGTGATCGTCACGGGTTGCTCCTGGGGACGGGAGAATTACCTACGGCTTCGTAGGTTACGTGACCGTAGGTTAAGGCGGCGGTAAGGCCCCAGCCAACCCCCGCCCCGCGTGGTGGTCGTCACCCACCGTCATTCATGCAGGTCACAGGTGTGCGTAGAGGGACAAGTCAGGCGTCCGTATTCCCCGTACCCCGGAGTTGACCAGGGTCGATGTCGTGCAGACCCCCCTCGTCGAGGGAAAGCCAGCGGGTGATCCCCAGCGACCGGAGGAACGGCACGTCGTGGCTCGCCACGATCAGCGCCCCCTCGTACGCCGCCAGCGCCGAGGTCAGGCGATGTACGGCGAGCAGGTCGAGGCTGTTGGTCGGCTCGTCAAGCATCAGCAGGCGGGGAGCGGGCTCGGCGAGCAGCAGGGCGGCGAGCGTCGCCCGGAAGCGCTCTCCACCGGAGAGGGTCCCGGCAGGCCGGTCCGCGCGGCCCCCCTTGAAGAGGAAGTGTGCGAGCCGGGCGCGGATGGCGTTGTCCGTGGCGCCCGGGGCGAAGCGGGCCACGTTGTCCACCAGCGAGAGGGAGTCGTCGAGGACGTCGAGGCGCTGCGGCAGGAAGCCCACCGGCACCTGTACGCTCGCCTCGCCGGACAGTGGAGCGAGCGACCCGGCGACGGTACGCAGGAGCGTCGTCTTTCCCGCGCCGTTGCGGCCGGTCAGCGCGATCCGTTCCGGCCCGCGCAGATCCCACTCACCCCGTATCCGTGGCCCGTGGGCGAGTTCGAGATCGCGCAGCAGGAGCACGCCGAGACCCGGATGCACCCGGGTGTGCGGCAACTCGATGCGGATCGCCTCGTCGTCGCGCACCGCGTCGACCGCCTCGTCGAGGCGCTCCTCCGCCTCCGCCAGCCGCTCCGTGTGCATGATGCGGTGCTTGGCCGCCGACTCCTGGGCCGTCTGCTTGCGCTGGCCCATCACAGCTTTCGGTTCGCGCTTGGTGTCCCACATCTTCTGCCCGTAGCGCTTGCGCCGGGACAGCTTGACGTGCGCCTCGGCCAGCTCGCGTCGCTGCCGCCGTACGTCGGCCTCCGCGACCCGCACCATGCGTCCGGCCGCCTCCTGCTCCACGGCCAGGGCCTGCTCGTACGCCGACAAGGGCCCTCCGAACCAGGTGACGTCGCCGTCGCGCAGATCGGCGATCCGGTCGACCCGCTCCAGCAGCTCCCGGTCGTGGCTGACGACGACCATCACGCCGGTCCAGGCGTCGACGGCGTCGTAGAGGCGGCTGCGGGCGTACAGATCGAGGTTGTTCGTCGGCTCGTCCAGCAGCAGGACCGAGGGGCGGGCCAGGAGCAGGGCGGCCAGGCGCAGCAGCACGCACTCCCCGCCCGACAGTTCGCCGATCGTCCGGTCGAGCCCGGCGCCGGCCAGGCCCAGCTGGTCGAGCAGCGCCAGGGCGCGTTCCTCCACGTCCCAGTCGTCACCGACCGTCGTGAAGTGCTCCTCCTGGACGTCGCCCGCCTCGATGGCGGCGAGCGCCGCCCGCTTCCCGGCGACACCCAGCACCTCGTCCACCCGCAGCGCGGTGTCCAGGACGAGATTCTGGGGGAGGTGACCGATGTCGCCGACGGTCGTGATCCGGCCCGCGGCCGGGGCGAGTTCGCCGGCGATCAGCCGCAACAGGGTCGATTTGCCACAGCCGTTACGGCCGATGAGCCCGGTGCGGCCGGGACCTACGGAGAGCTGGAAGGAGTCGAAGACCTCACTCCCGTCAGGCCAGGCGAACGACAGGGAGGAACAGGTGATGTGTGTGGTGGCTGCAGGCACAAGAGTCTCCCGGCTGCGTCGAGGAAAAGGGCGGACGGCTCGGACACACTGAGGTCACGCAGAGGCATGCGTGCGACGGCACGCGGCACGGTGTGCGGACAACTCTCAGATGTGGAGCAACGTCCTTCTCCGATACGACGACAGCAGGGACACCGAAGACGTTACGGACGGCCCTCGCCGTCGCGCAACCGAATTCGGGCCGGCCCCGCGCTCAGCAGGAACCGTCCAGCAGATCGGTCAGGCCGCCGTCCAGGTCCATGAAGCGGTACTCGTCACCCACCGGGACCAGCTCCTGGGCGCGTGCGAGGAAGTGGCGCAGCTCCGACGTCCGCACGTGCACCATGGCGATGCCCTCGACGGCGTGGAACTCCAGGACCGTGCGGTCGTATCCGAACGGCCTCACCCGGACGTCCCCGACCCCGGCAGGCGCGTCCATACCCGTGGTGAGCAACTCGCGGGAGAACTCCCACGCCACCTCGGTGCCTTCGAGGGTCGCGCGGGCCGGGAACGCCATGCGTACGGCGAAGGGATCCTTGCGGTCGTACTGCAGGGTTGCGGGCAGAGTCTCCATACGCGGCGCGGACGCGACCATACGGGCTTGCACGGACTGCTCGATAACGCTGGACAAGACCTGCTCCCTCTCGCCTCAAACGACGGTTCCCGGCATTGGAGTAGACGACGGAACGCCTCCGTCCGTGCACTGGCGGGTTGCGTGAGCTGCGTCACCGCCCGCCACCCCGTCTCTTCCCGATCACCTGCCCCGTTTCGACCGGCGCACCCTGGACGCCCGGCCACCTGTGCGTTAGCTTCCAGCGCCATGAGGCCCTTGCGGAGGATGCGACAGCTGACGGCGACGGCGCTCTGCGGGGCGGCGGTGATCGCGGCGTCGGCCGCGCCCTCGGCGCAGGCGGCCCCGCAGAGGCACCAGGAGCCCGGATGGGTGCTCACCACGACAGACTCGGACGCACGCTTCCGCGGCCTCGCCGCGGTCGGCCGGGACACGGCCTGGGCCGCGGGCTCCGGGGGAACGGTCCTGCGCACCGTCGACGGGGGCCGGCACTGGAGCGATGTCTCGCCCCCCGGCGCGGCGGGGCTGGAACTCCGTGACATCGAGGCGTTCGACCGGCGACGCGCGGTGGCCCTGGCCATCGGCGAAGGAGAGGCGTCGCGTGTCTTCCGTACGGAGGACGGCGGCACCACCTGGACCGAGTCCTTCCGCAACACCGACGCCCGCGCCTTCTACGACTGCCTGACCTTCTTCGACAGCCGCCACGGGCTCGCGATGAGCGACCCGGTGGACGGCAGATTCCGCATCCTGTCCACCTCCGACGGCGGACGGAACTGGCGGGTGCTGCCCGACGCGGGTATGCCCGCCGCGCAGCCCGGCGAGGCCGGGTTCGCGGCGAGCGGCCAGTGCCTGGTCAGCTCGGGCGCCCGGGACGTCTGGCTCGCCACCGGTGGCGCGGCGACCGCCCGCGTGCTGCACTCCCGGGACCGCGGACTGACATGGGCCGAGGCCGAGTCGCCGATCCCGGCGGGGGATCCGGCGCGCGGTGTCTTCGGTCTCGCGTTCCGCGACCGAACGCACGGCATCGCGGTGGGCGGCGACTACCGCGCGGACCAGCCGTCCCCGGCCTCCGCATCCGTCACCCGGGACGGCGGCCGGAACTGGGAGCGCTCGGCCACCCCGCCGCCGGCCTACCGCTCCGGCGTGGCATGGCTGCCGCACAGCGCGCGGTCCGCCCTGGCCGTCGGCCCGACGGGGACCGACCTCACCCGGGACGGCGGACGCACCTGGCGGACCGTGGACACCGGCTCGTACGACACGGTGGACTGCGCACCGGACGGCGGCTGCTGGGCCTCGGGCGAGAAGGGCCGCGTCGCCCGGCTGCGGTGACGGCGCGGCGGAAGAAGGCGGCGCGCGGCGGAGGGCCGAGTGGAGCGGTGCGCACGGCCGCTGTGGCTGGGAGGGTCGGGTGGAGCGGTGCGCACGGCCGCTGTGGCTGGGAGGGTCGAGTGGAGCGGTGCGCACGGCCGCTGTGGCCGGGCGGGTCGAGTGGAGCGGTGCACACCGCATCTGCGGCCAGGAGGCCCGCTGTTCCCGCGCGGCGGAAATGAGTGGTGCGCGGTCCCGGGGCCCGTCTAGGGTGACGGTGCGACCGCGCCCTCGATGCGCCCGGCTGCGGCTACTTCCTTCTGACAACCAAGTTACGCCGCGGCCCTCTTCTTGATCTCGGAGGCGCGGCCGTTCCCGCCCGGGCTTGCCCATATGCCTGCCGGCGGCCGTCCGTTGCTCGAATCCGGGGGGATTCACTGCCTCGTCACACCCAGCGCGTCTCCAAGATCTGGACGGAGATGCTCGTGGCCCCGCACGTCTCGGCGGCCGCCCGCACCGCCTCTTCACGACCGGGGTCCCGCCCCGGCCCGGCCGAACAGCGACTCAGGACGCACGCCGGGGGCCCGGCCTTCGTCCGGGAGCCCCGGGAGGAACTCTTCCTCCTGGCCGTCGGCAACTTCGTCACCCAGCAGACCTTCTACGAGAGCGGCCAGGAGCGCGACGACCGCTACGTCAGCCTCGTGAGCCGGCTCGCCGTCGAGGATCCGGTGTGGACGGCCGGCCTGCTGCGCCGGCTCCGCGCCGAGGGCAACATGCGCACCGCGCCCCTGGTGGGCGCCGCCGCGTACGTCCGGGCCCGGCTCGCGGCCGGGGTCACCGAAGGCCCGTCCAACCGGTCGGTGATCGACTCGGTGCTCCAGCGCGCCGACGAACCGGGAGAACTCCTCGCCCACTGGATCTCGGCGTACGGGCGGAACGTGCCGCAGCCCGTCAAGAGGGGTGTCGCCGACGCCGTGCGGCGGCTGTACTCCTCGCGGTCGCTGCTGAAGTACGACACCGCGTCCAAGGCCATCCGCTTCGGTGACGTGCTCAACCTGGTGCACGCGTCCCCGGACCCGGCCAAGCCCTGGCAGGGAGCACTGTTCCGGTACGCCCTGGACCGCCGGCACCACCCGGAGCGGGCGGTCCCGCCGCACTCCGACCGGATGCTGACCGCGCACCGGGCACTGACGGAGCTCCGGCCCGACGAGTGGCGCGCCGTGGTGACCGGCCCGGACGGCGCCGAGCGGCTGGCCGAGGCGGGCCTGACCTGGGAGGCCGTGGCGGGCCGGCTCCAGGGGCCGATGGACGCCGCCGTGTGGGAGGCCGTGATCCCCTCGATGGGGCCGATGGCCCTCGTGCGCAACCTGCGGAACTTCGACGAGGCGGGAGTCTCCGACGACGTGGCGGCCCAGGTCGCCGCACGGATCTCGGACGCCACCGAGGTCGCCCGGTCCCGGCAGTTCCCCTTCCGCTATCTCGCCGCCCACCGGCACGCGCCCTCACCGCGCTGGGCGGACCCGCTGGAACAGGCGCTGGGCCACTCGCTGGCCGCCGTTCCCACTCTGCCCGGCCGGACGCTGGTCCTCGTCGACCGGTCCGACTCCATGTTCTGGGACACCGTCTCCGAGCGCTCGGAACTCACCCGCGCCGACGCGGCAGCCGTGTTCGGCGCGGCGGTGGCGCTACGGGCCGAGCAGGCCGACCTCGTGCAGTACGGCTGGTCCAGTGCGGCGGTGCCGTTCAGGACGGGGGAGCCGGTGCTGGAGATACTGAAGCGCTTCCGCGCTCTCGGGGGCACGTACACCACGAAGGCGCTCCGCACCCACTTCGAAGGGCACGACCGGGTCCTGATCGTCACCGACGAGCAGGACGCGGCCCCGGGCCCCGGCGGCCTCGCCGACCCGGTGCCTGCGGACACCCCGGTCTACACCTGGAACCTGTCGGGGTACCGGCCTGCCCACGCCCCCACGGGACCCCATCGGCACACCTTCGGTGGTCTGACGGACGCCGCGTTCAGGACGGTCGGTCTCATCGAGGCCGGCAGCCACGCGGACCGGCAGTGGGCCGCCGGCCCGGCGTGACGCTCACCGGGGCCGGGGCATCAGTCCCAGGCCCCGGTTCACGGGTGGTCCCGTCCCTCACCATCCCGGGGCCAGACCGCTGAGGAACGGGGCGAGCCGGTCGGCGATCACCCGGTCGTCGCGAGCCGAGGTGTGTCCGTCACATCCGAGGAAGTCCAGGCCCGACTGGTCGAGGAACCAGTAGTGGACCCCGCTGTCGCCGGCGTCGTTGCGCGCCCCGACCACCTGTCGCACGTGCTCGGCGTTGGTGTCGAAGCCGACGGCCACGAGGGCGGTGCCGGCACCGTAGCGCGTCCGCAGTTTCCGGAGAAACCCGTCGTATGCGGTGCGGTAGGCGGCCGCGAGGCTGTCCGGCGTCCACGGTTCGCCGTCGGTGAGGCCGGAGAAGTCGTTGGAGCCGAGGTTGACCACCACGATCCGGGGGCGCCACGTCCCCGGGTTCTGCCAGACGTCGCCGTCGACGCTCAGCAGGGCGCGGTCGTAGTAGGTCCGGTAGGTGATGTCCGGAACGATGCCGGCGACGTTGCGCACCATACCGAGGCCGGAGAGGCCGTTGATCTGGTAATCGGCGCCCAGCTGCCGGGCGGTGAGGGCACCGTGGCTCACGTCGGTGTTGGTGTTCCGTCTGACCTGCTCCGGATCGCAGGCGCGGGTGCCCGAGACATTGCCGTAGCCCACCGTGATGGAGTCTCCGATGAACTCGATCTGGCGGTCCCGGGGAGCCGGCTTGCTCAGCACGGCGCCTCCGGGCGGGGCGACGAACCCTCCGAAGGTGCTGATGTCCCCCGACGTCTCGTTGCGTTTGACGACCCGGACCGTGTGCTCGCCGTTCCGCAGGCCGTCGATCCAGTGTGTGGTGTCACCGGGTGTGACCAGGGTGGCGACGGTGGCCCCGTCGATCTGGACGTCGAAATCGGCGGCCGCGCAGTCGATCACCACCCCGATGCCGGTCCCGCGGAAGTGGCCCTCGAAGTACACTCCGGGCCAGCTGAACTGCACCGTCTTCCCCAGGTCCTTGACCCGCCCTGCGGTGTGCACCTGCTCCAGGACGCTCTGCACGGGGAGCGGTCGCCACTCCTGAGCGGCGCTGCCCCGGTCGGTGAACCGCGCAGTGCCGCTGCCCCGGTCGATCAGCTCACGCCCGGAGCCGGCGTCCACGTCGGCCGCTTGCGCGGTCCTGGCGCCCGGTGACGGGTTCCTGTCTTCGAACGTCATCTGCGTGCCATCTCTCCGGCCCTGCGGCGCATCGGTGGGTCACGGCAGAACGTCCGACATCTCACCCCTGGGTGTCAACCGATTTGTGGTGCGCCAAAGCCCAACTGTGCCTCGCCGTACACGACTTAAGGGCCTTCCGGTTGTCCGTGCGCGTCAGGCATCGGATGTCTCGCGCATCGAAGCCTGGGCAGGGGAAATCTCCGCGGCGTCGCGAGACCCGGCACGCCGACAGCGCGTGGCGAACGCGGCGCCCCCTTCCGCGGGGACTCGCAACAGGCCTCAGCCGGGGAGCTGCTGACGGTACGGCGCGAGCGCGTCCGAGGTCTTCGTCGCGAGGAACTCCGTGATCCGGTAGGCACACACCCCGTGTGCGGCGAAGGGGTCCGAGGCCGCGATCCGCTCGATCTCGGCACGGTCGTCCCCCACGGCCAGGATCACGCCGCCGTCGCGGGGGTTCTTGCGCCCGGAGGCGATGAACACCCCGGCCGCGTACTGCGTGTCCAGCCAGCTGATGTGCTCCGTCATGAGGGCGTCGACGCGCTCGACCGGCGCCGTGTAGGTCAATTCGAGTACGAACATGATCGGCAGGTTACCGGGCTGCCTAGACTGGCCCGTCATGACGACTTTCCGGACGCCTGCCGACGAGGCCGAGGCCCGTGCCGTCCAGGACGCGCTGCGCACCCGCGTGATGCTGGACGAGACGGGGCCGCAGCCCGGTGCCGGGCGGGTCACGGGCGTCGACGTGGCCTACGACGACGAGCGGGATCTGGTCGTCGCGGCGGCCGTCACCCTGGACGCCGCCACCCTCGGCGTGATCGCCGAGTCAACCGCCACCGGCCGCGTCTCGTTCCCGTACGTCCCCGGGCTCCTGGCCTTCCGCGAACTCCCCACCGTCCTCGCCGCGCTGGAGGATCTGCCGGCGGATCCGGGGCTCGTGGTCTGCGACGGCTACGGACGGGCCCATCCCCGCAGATTCGGGCTCGCGAGTCACCTGGGTGTCCTCACCGGACTGCCCGTCATCGGTGTCGCCAAGAACCCCTTCACCTTCCGCTACGAACAACCCGGCCCCCGGCGAGGCGACTTCACCTCACTCATGGACGGCGACGAGGAAGTGGGCCGGGCGTTGCGCACGCAGGACGCGACCAAGCCCGTCTTCGTCTCGGTCGGCCACCGCACCGGACTGGACAACGCCTGCGCCCATACGCTCGCGCTGGCGCGGGACTTCCGCCAGCCCGAGACCACCCGCAGGGCGGACGCCCTGTGCCGGGCCGTTCTCAGGGAAGTGACCGGCTGACCCGGCAGCCGGTCGCCTCTGTTGCCGAATGAGTACGAATACGGATGTTGCTCGTCGAACATCAGGGGCAGGCTGATACACATGATCGACCACCACACTCCTCAGATGAGCACCGGAACCGTACGTCTCTCGCAGCGCGGCGTCGCCGTAGGCATGACCCTCGGCGTCCTGGCGGGCGTCGGCTGGACCGTGTCCATGGTCGTCACGCTGGCGTCCTGGATGATCTGACCGGCCGCGTCCGCCCGTCCCGGGCTCAGCGCACCGTCGCGACCCGGAAGCGCAGCCCGGCCTTCGTCAGCCGGTCCAGAAGCGCATCGCCCGCCACGACCGCGGTCGTGACCTGTCCCGATGTCGCGGGCAGGTCGTCGAAGGCGAGGGCGAGCGCCGTCTCGGCGAGCATCTTCGCCGTCTCGCCGTAGCCGGGATCGCCCCCGGACACCTCCGTCCACACCTGCCGGCCCCCGCCCTCGCCGATGAAGCGGACGGTGAACCAGCTGCGCCGCCTGCGCTGCTCGTCGGGGCCCGTGCCCGGTTCGACCCGCGCCGAGAGCCAGGACCGGGCCGCCGGGATCTGGGCGGCTGTGGCCAGCAGGGCCACGGCGGCCGTCCCGCCGAGCGCCATCGGCAGGCGCTTCACGGAGGCGAAGTGCCGGTAACGGAAGTCGGGACCGTAGCGCTCCAGCGCTCGCGCGGACCGCTCGACGACGCGAGGGTCGAGGGTCGGCAGGGGCAGGGCCCAGGTGCCGGTCTCCGGGCTGAAGTGGGGTGAGCCCTGCGGGGCGCGGGCCCGGCGTCCGACCAGCCGCGGCTCGTGCAGCCTGCGTTCCCTGGCCGCCCGCAGCGTCTGCTGCCCGCGGCTCATCGCGGTCAGCGCCGAGGCGAACGTACCGCCCGAGAAGACCGCGTCGGTGCGGACGTAGCCGTCGACCGTCAGCGGGACCCCCTCCGGGAGCTGCCGGACGGTGAAGTAGACCCCGAGGTCGTGCGGTACGGAGTCGAAGCCGCAGGCGTGCACGAGGCGGGCGCCGGTCTCGCGGGCCCGGGTGTCGTGCTCCAGATACATACGGTCGACGAACTCCGGTTCCCCGGTGAGGTCGGCGTAGTCGGTACCGGCCTCCGCGCAGGCGGCCACCAGTTCCTTGCCGTGGTTGATGTACGGCCCGACCGTCGACGCCACCACGTGCGTGGACTCGGCGAGTTCACGCAGGGCCGCGGCGTCGTCCGCGTCGGCCGTGAGCAGCGGCAGGTCCGCGCAGTGCGGACGGTTCACCGCGAGGCGGGCGCGCAGCTGCTCCAGCTTGCCGCGGTCACGGCCCGCCAGTGCCCAGCGGCAGCCTTCCGGCGCGTGGCCGGCGAGATATTCGGCGGTGAGCGCCCCCACGAAGCCGGTGGCTCCGAAAAGGACGACGTCGTAGGGGCGTTCTGCCCCGTTCTGCCTGTTCATGAGTGCCTCCGCAGGGCCCGGCGCAGATGTGGCAGGCAGAGGTTAGCGGAGGTGTTCGTGGTGCCGTGCGGCCGGGAGGGCTCCGGTGCGAGAGGATCCCCTGAAAAGAACTAAGCGCTTGCTCGGCCAAAAGGGTTGTGCGGAGCGTGGTCCCTTCTTAGCATCATCGATGTTACATCAGTTGTGTCATACCGCTGGGGGCTTGATGGCAACGACAGGACAGGGGCCGCAGGGCCCGTTGACCGGGGTGCGCGTCGTGGAACTGGCGGGCATCGGCCCGGGGCCGTTCGCCGCGATGCTCCTCGCCGATCTCGGTGCCGACGTGGTGCGCGTGGACAGACCGGGCGGTTCGGCCATCGGCATCGAACCCGCCTTCGACCTCACCAACCGCAACAAGCGCTCCGTCCTCGTCGATCTGAAGGCCGAGGGCGGGGCGGACACGGTCCTCGACCTCGTCGAGCGTGCCGACGTACTCATCGAGGGATACCGGCCCGGCGTCGCGGAGCGCCTCGGCGTCGGCCCCGAGGTGTGCCTGAAGCGCAATCCGCAGCTCGTCTACGGCCGGATGACCGGCTGGGGCCAGGACGGACCGCTGGCCGACCGGGCGGGCCACGACATCTCCTACATCGCTCTCACCGGCACCCTGTCCATGATCGGCAGGTCCGGTGAGCCGCCCACCGTGCCCGTCAACCTGGTCGGTGACTTCGCGGGCGGCTCGCTCTACCTGGTCGTCGGCGTGCTCGCCGCCCTCCAGCACGCGCGTACGCCCGGCGGAACGGGACAGGTCGTGGACGCCGCCATCGTCGACGGCGCGTCCCATCTCGCCACGATCATCCACGGGATGCTGGCGGCCGGCAGCTGGCAGGACAGGCGCGGCGCGAACCTCCTCGACGGCGGATGCCCCTTCTACGGCTCCTACGCGACCTCCGACGGCGAGTACATGGCGGTCGGACCGCTGGAACCCCGGTTCTACGAGGAATTCGCCCGGCACCTCGGACTGGGGGAGGAGGCGCCCGACCGTAACGACCCCGGGCGCTGGGAGGAGCTGCGGGCCCTCGTCGCCGACCGGTTCAGCACCCGCACACGCGCCGAGTGGACGGAGGTCTTCGAGGGGACGGACGCCTGCGTCGCGCCCGTCCTCTCGCTCCGTGAAGCACCGCACCACCCTCACCTCGCCGCCCGCTCCACCTATGTGGAACACGGCGGACTCACCCAGCCCGCCCCCGCCCCCCGCTTCTCCGCGACGCCCGTCTCCGTGCGCAGCGCACCCGCGCTGCCCGGAGCGGACACCGAGGCCGTCGCCGCGGACTGGGGCCTGCCGGGCCTGCTCACCACCGGGAAGGACACGACCGGCTGATGGAACTCTCCCTGCCGCTGAACTACGCGGGTGACCCGCGCGCCGCCTGCGACCAGGTCGCGGAACTCGAGTCCGCCGGACTCGACGCCGTCTGGGTGGCCGAGGCGTACGGCTTCGACTCGCCGACCCTCATGGGTTACCTCGCCGCCCGCACCGAACGCATGAAGATCGGCGCGGCGATCCTCAACGTCTACTCCCGCACTCCCGCCCTCATCGCCCAGACCGGCGCCGGTCTGGACGCCGTGTCCGGCGGCCGGGCGCTGCTCGGCCTGGGCGCGTCGGGGCCGCAGGTCGTGGAGGGCTGGCACGGCAAGCCGTACGACAAACCGCTCGGCCGCACCCGTGAGACCGTCGAGCTCTGCCGCCGGATCTGGCGCCGTGAGATCATCGACCATCACGGCATCACCGACATGCCGCTCCCCGCCGAGAAGGGCGGCAGGCTCGGCAAGCCGCTGAAGATCCTCACCAAGCCGGTGCGCGACACCATCCCGCTCTACGTGGCGTCCCTCGGCCCGGCCAACGTCAAGATGACCGCCGAGATCGCCGACGGCTGGCTGCCCACGCTCTACATCCCGGAGAAGGCCCAGCAGGTCTGGGGCAACGCACTCGCCGAAGGCACCGCGAAGCGCGACCCCGCGCTGGGACCCCTGCAGACCGTCGCGGGCGGCCTGTTGGCCATCGGCGACGACGCGGCGGCCGTCCGTGACCTGGCCCGCCCGCAGATCGCGCTGTACGTCGGCGGCATGGGCGCACGCGGCAAGAACTTCTACAACGACCTCGCCGTCGCCTACGGCTACGAGAAGGAGGCCGCCACCATCCAGGAGCTCTACCTCTCCGGGAAGAAGAGGGAGGCCGAGGCGGCCGTCCCCGACGAGTTCTGCGAACTCATGACGCTCTGCGGCCCCGAGGGCTACGTACGCGACCGCGTCGAGGCCTTCCGCGAGGCCGGGGTCACCATGCTCAACGTCACGCCCGTCGGCCCCGAACCGGCGCGGTCGATCTCCACCGTCAAGAACTGGCTCCAGGGGGCTTGAAGTGCAGCGGCAGATCTTTACCGAAGAGCACGACGCGTTCCGCGAGACCGTCCGCACCTTCCTGGCCAAGGAAGTCCTCCCGCACTACGAGCAGTGGGAGAAGGACGGCATCGTCTCGCGCGAGGCCTGGCTCGCGGCGGGCAGGCAGGGGCTGCTCGGCCTCGCCGTCCCCGAGGAGTACGGGGGCGGAGGCAACGCCGACTTCCGCTACAGCGCGGTCATCGCGGAGGAGTTCACCCGGGCGGGGGCCGCCGGCCTCGCAATCGGCCTGCACAACGACATCATCGGCCCCTACCTCACCGGCCTCGCCACCGAGGAGCAGAAGCGCCGCTGGCTGCCCGGCTTCTGCAGCGGCGAGACGATCACCGCCATCGCCATGACGGAACCCGGCGCGGGCTCCGACCTCCAGGGCATCCGCACCGCCGCCGAGGACAAGGGCGACCACTGGCTCCTCAACGGCTCGAAGACCTTCATCTCCAACGGCATCCTCGCCGACCTCGTGATCGTCGTCGCGAAGACCTCACCCGAGGGCGGTGCCAAGGGCCTGTCGCTGCTCGTCGTGGAGCGCGGCGCCGAGGGGTTCGAGCGGGGCCGCAACCTCGACAAGATCGGCCAGAAGTCCCAGGACACGGCCGAGCTGTTCTTCAACGACGTACGCGTGCCCAAGGAGAACCTTCTCGGCGAGCTCGACGGCGCCTTCATCCACCTCATGACCAATCTGGCCCAGGAGCGGATGGGCATAGCGGTCGCCGGGATCGCCGCCGCCGAACACCTCCTGGAGATCACCACCCAGTACGTCAAGGAGCGTGAGGCCTTCGGGCGCCCGCTCTCCAAGCTCCAGCACATCCGCTTCGAGATCGCCGAGATGGCCACCGAGTGCGCCGTCACCCGGACCTTCCTCGACCGGTGCATCGCCGACCACTCCGACGGGACGCTCGACGCCGTGCACGCGTCGATGGCCAAGTGGTGGGCCACCGAGCTCCAGAAGCGTGTCGCCGACCGCTGCCTCCAGCTCCACGGCGGCTACGGATACATGACGGAGTACCGGGTCGCCAAGGCATTCACCGACGGCCGCATCCAGACCATCTACGGCGGCACGACCGAGATCATGAAGGAGATCATCGGCCGCTCGCTGCTCGCCTGACCCAGGGCCTCCCGTCCGGAGCGCGCCAGGCCCGCGTGATCCGGCCCGGCCCGGACGGAAGACCCCACCCGCCCAGCACCGACCCGAAAGGCAGCTGCCTTGAGTACCGAAGCATTCGTCTACGACGCGATCCGCACCCCGCGCGGCCGGGGCAAGGCCAACGGCGCCCTGCACGGCACCAAGCCGATCGACCTCGTCGTCGGTCTCATCCACGAGATCCGCGACCGTTTCCCCGGCCTCGACCCGGCGGCCATCGACGACATCGTCCTCGGAGTCGTCAGCCCGCTCGGCGACCAGGGCTCCGACATCGCCCGTATCGCCGCGATCGCCGCCGGACTCCCGGACTCCGTCGCGGGCGTGCAGGAGAACCGCTTCTGCGCCTCCGGTCTGGAGGCCGTCAACCTGGCCGCCGCCAAGGTGCGTTCGGGCTGGGAGGACCTCGTACTCGCCGGTGGCGTGGAATCGATGTCCAGGGTGCCGATGGGCTCCGACGGCGGCGCCTGGGCCATGGACCCGATGACCAGCTTCGAGACCGGCTTCGCCCCCCAGGGCATCGGCGCCGACCTCATCGCCACCGTCGAGGGCTTCTCGCGCCGCGACGTCGACGAGTACGCCGCGCTGTCCCAGGAGCGCGCCGCGATCGCCTGGAAGGAGGAGCGCTTCGCCCGCTCGGTCGTCCCCGTCAGGGACCGCAACGGGCTGCTCGTCCTCGACCACGACGAGCACATGCGCCCCGGCACCACCGCCGACTCGCTGGCCTCCCTCAAGCCGTCGTTCGCCGCGATCGGCGAGATGGGCGGCTTCGACGCCGTGGCCCTGCAGAAGTACCACTGGATCGAGAAGATCGACCACGTCCACCACGCGGGCAACTCCTCCGGGATCGTCGACGGCGCAGCCCTCGTCGCGATCGGCTCCAAGGAGACCGGCGAGCGTTACGGGCTCACCCCGCGCGCCCGGATCGTCTCCGCGGCGGTCTCCGGCTCCGAGCCGACCATCATGCTGACCGGCCCGGCGCCCGCCACCCGCAAGGCGCTGGCCAAGGCGGGGCTCACCATCGACGACATCGACCTCGTCGAGATCAACGAGGCCTTCGCCGGAGTCGTCCTGCGCTTCGCCAAGGACATGGGCCTGAGCCTCGACAAGGTCAACGTCAACGGCGGCGCCATCGCACTCGGCCACCCGCTGGGCGCGACCGGCGCGATGATCCTCGGCACGCTCATCGACGAGCTGGAGCGGCAGGACAAGCGCTACGGCCTCGCCACCCTCTGCGTCGGCGGCGGCATGGGCATCGCCACCGTCATCGAGCGTCTCTGACCGTCCCCCGGCCACCCCTGCTTACGGAGAAGACAAGAATGACCGAGAGCACGACCATCCGCTGGGAACAGGACGAGACCGGCGTCGTCACCCTCGTACTCGACGATCCCGACCAGTCCGCCAACACGATGAACCAGGGCTTCAAGGATTCCATCGCGGCCGTCGCCGAGCGCGCCGTCGCCGAGAAGGACTCCATCCGGGGCATCATCTACACCTCCGCCAAGAAGACCTTCTTCGCGGGCGGCGACCTCAAGGACATGATCAAGATCGGCCCTTCGAGCGCCCAGGAGGCGTTCGACGCGGGAACCGCCATCAAGCGGTCGCTGCGGGCCATCGAGACCCTCGGCAAGCCGGTCGTCGCCGCCATCAACGGCGCGGCGCTCGGCGGCGGTTACGAGATCGCGCTCGCCGCCCACCACCGCATCGCCCTGGACGCCCCCGGCTCCCGGATCGGCCTGCCCGAGGTCACCCTCGGTCTGCTGCCCGCGGGCGGCGGCGTCACCCGCACCGTACGGCTGATGGGCATCACCGACGCGCTGCTGAAGGTGCTGCTCCAGGGCACCCAGTACACCCCGCACCGGGCCCTGGAGAACGGCCTGGTCCACGAGGTGGCCGCCACCCGCGAGGAGATGCTCGACAAGGCCCGGGCCTTCATCGACGCGCACCCCGAGTCGCAGCAGCCGTGGGACGTCAAGGGCTACCGGATCCCCGGCGGCACCCCGTCGAACCCGAAGTTCGCGGCCAATCTGCCCGCCTTCCCCGCCAACCTGAAGAAGCAGCTCGCGGGCGCCCCCATGCCGGCCCCCCGCAACATCATGGCCGCCGCGGTCGAAGGGGCGCAGGTCGACTTCGAGACCGCGCAGACCATCGAGGCGCGCTACTTCACCGAGCTGGTCACCGGCCAGGTCGCGAAGAACATGATCCAGGCGTTCTTCTTCGACCTGCAGGCCGTCAACTCCGGCGCCAGCCGCCCCGCCGGCGTCGGGGAACGCCAGGTCCGCAAGGTCGCCGTGCTCGGCGCCGGGATGATGGGCGCGGGCATCGCGTACTCCTGCGCCCGCGCCGGCATCGACGTCGTGCTCAAGGACGTCTCCACCGAGGCGGCGGCCAAGGGCAAGGCCTACAGCGAGAAGCTCCTCGCCAAGGCGCTCTCCCGGGGCCGTACCACCGAGGCGAAGCGGGACGAGCTGCTGGCCCGCATCACCCCGACCGGCGACCCGGCCGACCTCGCCGGCTGCGACGCCGTGATCGAGGCCGTCTTCGAGGACACCGCTCTCAAGCACAAGGTGTTCCAGGAGATCCAGGACATCGTCGAGCCGGACGCCCTGCTCTGCTCCAACACCTCCACGCTGCCCATCACCGTGCTCGCCGAGGGCGTCACCCGGCCCGCCGACTTCATCGGCCTGCACTTCTTCTCGCCCGTCGACAAGATGCCCCTCGTCGAGATCATCAAGGGCGAGAAGACCGGGGACGAGGCCCTGGCCCGCGCCTTCGACCTGGTGCGCCGCATCAGGAAGACCCCCATCGTGGTCAACGACTCACGCGGTTTCTTCACCTCGCGGGTCATCGGCCACTTCATCAACGAGGGCGTCGCGATGGTCGGCGAGGGCGCCGAGCCCGCGTCGGTCGAGCAGGCGGCGGCACAGGCCGGTTACCCGGCCAAGGTGCTCTCCCTCATGGACGAACTGACGCTCACCCTGCCGCGCAAGATCCGTAACGAGACCAAGCGCGCCGTGGAGGAGGCGGGCGGCACCTGGGCCACGCACCCCGCGGACGAGGTCGTCGACCGCATGGTCGACGAGTTCGGGCGGCCCGGCCGCAGTGGGGGAGCCGGCTTCTACGAGTACGGCGAGGACGGCAAGCGCGGTGCGCTCTGGCCGGGCCTGCGCGAGCACTTCACGAAGCCGGGCGCCGAGATCCCGTTCGAGGACATGAAGGAGCGGATGCTCTTCTCCGAGGCGCTGGACAGTGTCCGCTGCCTGGAGGAGAACGTCCTCATGACCGTCGCCGACGCCAACATCGGCTCCATCATGGGCATCGGCTTCCCGGCGTGGACGGGCGGCGTGCTCCAGTACATCAACGGCTACGAGGGCGGCCTGCCCGGTTTCGTGGCCCGCGCCCGGCAGCTCGCGGAGCGCTACGGCGACCGCTTCCTGCCGTCCCCGCTCCTGCTGGAGAAGGCGGAGAAGGGCGAGACCTTCCACGACTGACGGTGCCGGCGGGCCGCGTTCACTTCCGCTCCCCGCGGGTGAACGCGGCCCGCAGTTCCTCCTTCAGCGAGCGCTGGAAGGCCGTCAGCAGCGCCTGGAGCACCATCGGCTGCATATGGACCGAGAGGGACTTCATCGCCTGCACGCGCTCCGGGTCGGACTCCCGCTCCCGGTAGGGGTGCCACACCTCGTCCCGGAACAGCCGGGTCAGTTCATGGGCCGCTGACCGGGTGTGCTCCAGCAGGACCGTGCGCGCGGCCAGGATCGTCTCGTGCGCGATGGGCACGTCCAGGAGCTCCACCCCGAGCCGCAGCAGCCCCGGGTCCACGCGCAAGGGCCCCTCGGGTGTCGACGGGCGCTCCAGCACGCCCATGGCGGCGAGCCGGTCCACGTCCTGCGCGCTCAGGGGCCGGCCCGCGCGCCGTTCCAGCTCGGCACGCTCCATGTCCTCGGCGGAGTCCGGGGCCCAGGAGGCCACCAGAGCGCGGTGGATGGCGAGGTCCTTCGCGCTCAGATCCGGGGGCAGCTGCTGGAGATAGCGCTCGATCGCCGCGAGCGTCATGCCCTGGTGCTGGAGTTCCTCGATGAGGGCCAGCCGGGAGAGGTGGTCGTGCCCGTAGTGCCCCACGCGCCGGGGCCCGATCACCGGGGGCGGCAGCAGGCCCTTGGTGCTGTAGAAGCGCACGGTGCGCACGGTGACTCCCGCGCGCGCCGCCAGTTCGTCGACGGTCAGCGTCGGCTCTTCCGTCCCGGTCGCCATGTCCACTCCTCGTTGCCGTGGCACTACTGCTTCCGTGCCGCTGTGCCGGTGCTCGTACCTGTGTCTGTCCCTGTGCACCAATCAGGTGCAACAGTATTGCTGTCTCACCACTGTTGTGAAAGTGTCCGGCAGCATCGAAGCGCAGTCTTACCCCCGGTACGGACCGCATGGGTCCGGCCGAACGGACAGGAGGCGGCCGTGACCACGATCCTGCGACTTCCCACCGAGCCCGAGCAACTCACACTCCCCGCCCTGCTGCTGCGCAACGCCGAGGACCACGGTGATCTTCCCGCCCTCTCCTGGCGTACGGCGACGGACGGCGGTGCCGGTGAGGGATGGACCACCCTCACCTGGCACCAGGTGCGCGGCGAGGCGGCCGTACTCGCCGCCGGCTACAGCTCCCTGGGGGTGCAGCGCGGCGAGCAGGTCCTCATGATGATGGGCAACCGGCCCGAACACTGGCTGAGCGACCTGGCCCTCACCCACCTCGGCGCCGTGCCCGTCACCGTGTACGGCACGTCGGCCCCCGGGCAGACCGCGCACATCGCCCGGCACAGCCGCGCCCGGCTCGCCGTGGTCGAGGGCGCCCGTGAACGGGAGCTCTGGGAGCCCTTGCTGGCGGACCCCACCGTGCCGCTGGAGAAGCTCGTCGTGGTGGAACCGGCGGACGCCGGGCCGCACACCTCGTACACCACGCTGCACGGGACGGGGGAGCGGCTGCGGAGCGAGGAGGCCTTCGACAAGGCCTGGCGGGAGACCCGTGCGGAGGACCCGCTGACGGTCGTCTACACCTCCGGGACCACCGGCGACCCGAAGGCCGTTCCGATCACCCACCGCAGCATGGTGGTCAACGCCCTGGCCCTGGACCAGGTGGTGGAACTGCCCGACCACGTCGAGCACATCTGCTATCTCCCCTTCGCCCACATCGCCGAGCGGATGCTGGGCATCTACCTGCCGGTCTTCCGCGCCTCGCACGTCCATCTCTGCGCGGACACCGCTGCCGTGGCCGCCACCGCACGCTCCCTGCACCCCGCCCAGTTCTTCGGGGTGCCCCGCGTGTGGGAGAAGCTCGCCGCGTCCGTGCGGGCGGCCCTGGCGACGCTGCCGGAGGACCGGCGGGCCGCCATCGAGGAGGCGGGCGCGACGGCCCGTGAGCACGTCTCCTACCGGGAGCGGGGCGAGCAGCCGCCCGCCGAGCTGGAGGCGGCGTACCGGCGGGCCAAGGAGACCGTCCTGGACCCCGTGCTCTCCCTGGCGGGCTTCGAACGCCTGGTGTGGACGGCCAGCGCCTCCGCGCCGATGCCGCTCGACGTGGTGCGCTTCTGGGCGGGCTTCGGCATCGTCATCATGGACGCCTGGGGCCTCACCGAGACCGTCGGCGTGTTCACCACCAACAGCCCGTCGGCCTTCCGGCTCGGATCGGTCGGACGCCCGCTGGCCGGGCTGGAACTCAGGATCGCGCAGGACGGTGAGATCTGCGTCCGGGGGGAGACCGTCTTCGCGGGCTACCTGCGCGCCGACGGGACCGTGGACGGGGCGCTCGACGAGGACGGCTGGTTCCCGACCGGGGACATCGGCAGGGTCGACGACGACGGCTATCTGTGGCTCACCGACCGCAAGAAGGAAATGATCATCACTTCGACGGGGAAGAACGTCTCGCCGGCGCTCGTCGAGAACACCCTCAAGGAACACCCTCTGATCGGCCAGGCCCTCGTCCACGGGGACGGACGCTCCTACCTGGTGGCCCTGCTCGTGATCGACACGGAGATGGCACCGGTCTGGGCGGCGGCCCGCGGCATCGAGGGCGACCCGGCCACCCACCCCGAGGTCCACGCGGAGATCGCACGCGCCGTGGAGGCCGCCAACGCCCGGCTGAACCGCACCGAGCAGATCAAGCGCTACCGGCTGCTGACGCGGGAGTGGGGCCCGGAGACCGGAGAGCTCACGCCCTCTCTGAAGCTCCGCCGGCGCGTGATCCGCGACCAGTACGGCGAGGTCCTCGACGCGCTGTACGCGGAGGGCGGGGCCTGAGCGAACGGCCCCTTGTCGGTGGTGCCTTGTACGGTGAGGACATGCCGGGGATCACGTATGTACGGGGGGACGCCACCGCGCCGCAGGGGAAGGGCGTCAAGCTGATCGTGCACGTCTGCAACGACCTGGGCGGCTGGGGCAAGGGCTTCGTCCTCGCCCTGTCCCGCCGCTGGCCCGAGCCCGAAGCCGCCTACCGCCGCTGGCACCGCGAGCGCGCGGGTAACGACTTCGGGCTGGGGGCCGTGCAGTTCGTCCAGGTGTCCCCGTACGTCTGGGTGGCGAACATGGTGGGCCAGCGGGGGATGCGCACCGGCAGCAAGGGCGTGCCCGTGCGCTACGAGGCGATCGACGAGGGCCTGCGCAAGGTGGCGGTGCGAGCCGCCGAGCTCGGTGCCTCGGCGCACATGCCGAGGATCGGCTGCGGGCTGGCGGGCGGCAGCTGGTCCAGGATCGAACCCCTCGTCACCGAGCGGCTGGTGAAGGCCGGCGTCGAGGTGACGGTCTACGACCACGACTGACTGAGGGCGGTGCCGTCGAGCTGACCGGCCCCGACCGGCCTGGTGGCGCGCGCCTCACCGGCGGCGCCGCTTCCGGGGCCGTCCCACGGCACGCCCCGGAAGCCGACGGACGGTGTCTCCTCAGAGGCCGTAGCTCTTGCCGATGATGTCGCGCTGGATCTCGCTCGTGCCGCCGTACACCGTCGACACGACCGCCGCCCGCAGGTGGCGCTCCATGTCGTACTCGGTGGCGTAGCCGTAACCGCCCATCATCTGCATGCCCTCCAGCGCCGCGTTCCGGGCCGTCTCGGTCGCCTTGAGCTTGGCCATGGACGCCTCACGGGGGAACAGCCTGTCCGGCTCGGCGTCGCAGGCCGCCGCCACGTCGAAGACCAGCAGGCGGGCGCACTCGATCTCCGTGGCCAGGTCGGCCAGCCGGTGCCGCAGCGCCTGGAACGACCCGACCGGGCGGCCGAACTGCTCACGCCCCCGCACGTAGGCGACGGTGTCCTCCAGGATCCGCTCCGCCAGCCCCAGCATGTTCGCGGCGAGGAAGAGCCGCTCCGCGTTGAGCCCGGCCATCAGCTGGGTCCAGGCACGGTCGGCCGTGCCCACCACGGCGTCGGCGGGCAGCCGGACATCGGTGAAGAAGACGTCGTTGACCTCGCGCCCGCCCATCGTCTCGATGGGCCGGATCTCGATCCCCGGTGTGTTGGCCGGGACATGGAACATGGTCAGCCCGTCGTGCTTCGCTCCGCCCGTGCCGGTCCTCGCCACCAGCAGGATGTGCTCCGCCAGATGCGCGTTGGAGATCCACGTCTTGTGGCCGTCGACCAGCCAGCCACCGTCCTCCGCGCGCTCGGCCCGGCAGCGCAGCGCCGCCACGTCGGATCCGGCCCCGGGCTCCGACATCGCGATGGAGAGCACCTGTCCGGCCACCGCGCCACCGACCGCGGCCTTGCACTGCTCCTCGCTGCCGAAGCGCTCATAGGCCTTCGCCGTGATCACGGAGGTGATGAAACCTCCCGCCGGCACCAGGCCGCGGGCCGTCTCCCGCAGGAACAGGCAGGCGTCCGTCATCCCGCCGCCCGCGCCTCCGTACGCTTCGGGCAGGCACACCCCGAGCCAGCCGAGCTCGGCCATCCGGGCGTAGAGCGAGGGGGCGTGCGGCCCGCCCGTCTCCGCGGCCAGGGCATCGCGCTGCTCCCGGGTACCGCACTCGCGCCGGGCGAAGTCGCGCAGCGCCGTGACGAACGCCTGCTGTTCGGCGGAGGCGGACCGGGGAAGGGCATGGCTGACGGACATGGATGACCTCCGGAAGGGAAAAGTGACAAGGAGTTACAAAGAAACGGGTTAGGTAACACTGTTGCGGTGTCGATAGTGTGGGGTCGTCACGGCGGACGGGGAGGGCCCATGGCTGCACGGAACAGCGACGATTCACTGATGGCCAGGGCGCTCGTCGAGGAGCCGCCCACCGACGCGTTGAGCGAACAGATCCTGGACGCGGCGCGCGAGCAGTTCATGACCTTCGGGCTGCGCCGCTCGACCGTCGATGACGTCGCCAAGCGCGCCAAGGTCTCCAGGGTCACGGTGTACCGCCGCATCGGCAACAAGGACAGCCTTGTCTCGGCGTGCCTGCTGCGGGAGTACCGCAGATTCGTCGCGGACGTCGACGAGGCGGTGGCGGCGCTGCCCACCATGGAGGACCGGCTCGTCGCCGGCTTCGTCACCGTACTCAAGCACATTCGCGAACATCCGCTGGTGGGCGGGCTGCTGAGGCTGGAGCCCGAGATCATGCTCCCCTTCCTCACCCTGGAGAGCGGGCCGGCCTTCCTCGCGATGCGTGGATATCTGGCCGGCCGGCTGCGCCACGCCCAGCGCCTGGAAGGACGGCCCGAGACGGATCCGACACCGGTCGCCGAGCTGATGGTGCGGATCACGGTCTCCTTCCTCCTCAATCCGCTGAGCTGCTTCGAACTGGACGACGACGAGCAGGTGCGCGCCTTCGCCCGCCGCTATCTGGTGCCTCTGCTCAGCGCCGCCTGAACGCGGTCACCGGGCGGAGCCGGTCAGAAGCGGGCGTGCAGCTTCCGGCCGAGCTCGACCGCCCGGGCCACCTTCTCCCGGGGTGTGGAGAACGACGTCAGGTTCACCGCCGGCGCGAACCGCCGTACGGTGACGGAGCGGGGCGCCGCGAAGGACCTCAGCCCCTCCTCGCCGTGGATGCGTCCGTACCCGGACTCACCGGCGCCGCCGAACGGCAGCGAGGGGATCGCGGCGAAACCGAGCACCGAGTTCACCGACACCGCCCCGGAGTCCAGGCGTTCCGCCAGGGCCAGCCCCCTCGCACGGGAAGAGGTGAAGACCGCTGCGCCCAGCGAGTACGCCGAGGCGTTGGCCCGCTCCACGGCCTCGTCCATGTCCCGTACCGGATTCACCACGACGACCGGGCCGAAGGTCTCCTCGGTCACGGCCGGCGAATCCTCCGGCACGCCCGCCAGTACCACCGGCCCGAGCACGCGGTCCCGCAGGGAGTCGGGCCCGCCCAGCACGGCCCGGCCGCCGTCCATCAGGGCCTGCTTCACATGGCGTTCCACCACGTCCAGCTGGGACGGCAGGGTGAGCGGACCGTAGGCCTCGCCGTGCGGCAGCGCCTGCGCGCGGCTCCTGATCCTGGCACACAGGGCCTCGTGCACCGAGGCCACCGCGTACACCCGCTCCACGCCCGCGCAGGTCTGTCCCGCGTTGCTCATCGCGCCCCAGACGATCGCGTCGGCCGCGGCGTCCAGATCTGCGTCGGCCGCGACCAGCACCGCGTCCTTGCCCCCGCACTCGGCGAGCAGAGGAGTGAGCGTGGCCGCGCAGGACGCCGCGACCTTGCGGGCGGTGCCGGGCGAGCCGGTGAAGGCGACCTTGTCCACGCCCGACGGTCCCTCCGCACCCGCCAGTGCCGCCCCCGTGGACCCCGGGCCGGTGACCGTGGCCAGCAGGTCCGCGTGGCCGGGGACGGCTTCCGCGAAGCTCCTGGCCAGCAGAGTGCCCACCCCTGGCGTGAGTTCGGACGGCTTGAACACCACGGCGTTGCCCGCGGCGAGGGCGTAACCGATGGACCCCATCGGCGTGTACAGCGGGTAGTTCCACGGTCCGATCACGCCGATCACACCGAGCGGGCGGTAGGCCAGCCGGGCCTGCTGATGGACCGACAGCAGACCGGACCGCACCCGGCGCGGACCCAGGACCCGGCGGGCGTTGCGTGCCGCCCAGTCCAGATGGACCAGCGTCAGCAGCACCTCGGAGCGGGCATCGAGCGCCGGCTTCCCGGTCTCGGCCGCGATCACCTCGGCGAACTCGTCCGTGCGCCGGGCCAGGGCGCGCTTCCAGAGGAGCAGCGCGTCCCGCCGCTCGCGCGCCCCCAGCGCCGCCCAGACCCTGCCCGCCTCCCGGCCCCGCGCCACCGTGGCGCGGATGTCGTCGAGGCCGTGCACAGGGCTGTCCGTACGCGTCGTCATGAGGTCTCCATGGGCAGAGGTTCCAGGGGGCGGCTCTGCGCCCAGTGCGGTCCGAGGTCGTCGAGCTGGTAACCGAAGGGGTAACTGCGCGGGCGGGGCCGGGAGGGCAGCCGGCGAGGGCGGGCCGGAAGCAACCTGACGCCGAACGACCGGGCGCGTAACAGCCGTGCGGCAACCGACCGAGCCCAGCGGGGCTGGACGGGGAAGCCGAGTGCGTTCAGCAGCGGCTCGTCCAGCAGCGCCAGGGTGAACCGCGCGACCAGGGGACGCAGCGGGGCCGGGTACCAGGAGGCCATGACCCGGAAGGTGGCGTTGGCGACACGGCGGTTGGCCGGGTCGTAGGCGAACATCCGGTCCTCGTAGGAGTCGAGCAGCTTCTCGAAGTCCTCGTAGGTTCCGGGAGCGCCCTCGATGCCCATCATGTCGGCCATCCGCCGTCCCACCTCAGCGAGCGCCGCCGTCTCCTGGTGGCACAGGGGGCGCCACCCGAAGCGGTCTATCCACCGCTTCGGGCCGACGACCGTGGTGGCCAGCACGTAGAGGTAGTCCTCGTTCGGGATGCGGTACTTGCCGTGGATGCGGTTGAGGTGCCGGGCGGCGGCCCTGGCGCGCTCAGAGTCGAAGCCGTCGGCGGCCATCTCGTATCCGAACAGGACCGTGTCGTCGTAGCGTTTCTGACCGTTGCGCTCGAACTCCTGGGTGCGGTCGAGCAGTACGGAGATCCTCGGGACCCCGTAGTCGCGCAGGAAGGCGACACTGATGCCCTGCCGGTAGTCCCACGGAAACTCGTACTGCGACATCAGCCGGAGAATCTCGGCGCAGTCGCGGGCGGGATCCATCCGGCGGATCTCGCGCAGGCGGCTGTAGCGGCCCATTCGTGCAACCTCCTCGGTGGTCGGAGCCGTGCAGGTACGGGGCCCGCGGTGAGGCCGGACGAAGCGGACGCCCCGGGGGCGTCCGCGAGGACCTGACCCGCCTCGACGGGCTTCGCGGTGAGCCGGGGGAGCCGGACCGCGCCGTGCGGATTCGCGCCGACGTCGGTCACGGCGGTCCGGGCGGACGCCGTGACGCAGCGGCGGTTTCGGCCGTGCGGGGGTTCAACTCGGCTGTCATGTAGGGCCTGTGACGGTCACTCTCCCCGTTGAGAGTCAAAGTTACAAATACTATTGACTTGTTTCACGTGCACGTCAACACTGCTGACACGGATTCGAGGAAGGGGGCCCGCGGATGGGCGAGGGCGACCGGCCACGCTCCGCCAGGGCGACGCATACTGGAACACAAGGGCCCGGCACCGGCCCGAGCACCTGCCGCACCCTGGGAGCGACCGCATGACCAGCGCAGGCGAACCCGTACCGCCCCCGCCCGGCGGCGTCCTGTGGAGCCTGGCGGGTGACGTCCGCGGTCTGCTGATGCTGCCCGCCGCCCTCACCCTGCAGGTCGCCCATCCGGCGGTCGGAGCGGGCGTCGACGACCACTCGGTCTTCCGCACGGACCCGTGGGGGCGCGGGGAGAGGTCCCTCAGCTCGCTCCAGCTCTGGGTGTACGGCGGTGAGGCCGCGGCCGAGGAGGGGCGCAGGCTCAGGAAGCTGCACCGCAATATCCAGGGCACCGACACACGTGGCCGCCGCTACCACGCCCTCACCCCGGCGAACTACGCGTGGGTGCACGCCACCGGTTTCCCCGTCTACCGGCACGCCTCCCGCTATCTGGTCCGCCCGCTCACCGAGGGCCAGGAGCGCGCCCTGTACCGCGAGTGGCTCCAGGTCGGCCGGGTCCTGGGCATCCACGACCGGGACATGCCGCAGACGATCGAGGAGTTCTGGCCGTACTACCGGAAGATGCTGGCCGAGGAGGTGGAGGCGACCGTCGTCGTGCGGGAACTGGTCGCGGCCGACGCGCCCGTGCCGCCGCCCGACCGCGGCCCGCTGCCGCTGCGGCTGCTCCTGCGGGCGCTGTGGCCGGTGCTGCTTCCGCCGCTGGCGCGCTTCCGCAGCTTCATCACCGTCGGGCTGATGCCTCCCGACGCTCGTGCGGCCATCGGGCTGGACTGGACTCCGGAGCAGGAGCGGCGCCTGCGGCGCTTCGGCGCAGTGGTGCGGCGCGTCGTACCGGTGCTCCCGGAGCGGCTGCGCTATCTGCCCCGGGCCCGGTCGGCGCGGGCGGCCTGGCGGGCGGAGGGAGAGCGACCGGGCCGGGGTTCCGTACGGCCGGGGTGATCACCTCGTCGCCGGGCGCGAGGGGTGGGCGGAGGGCTCAGGGCGACGCCCGGCGGATCAGTTCCGCCGGGGTCATCACCCGGCACCCGGGCGCGAGGGGTGGGCGGGGGAGGTCAGGCCGACGCCCGGCGGATCAGTTCCGTCGGCGTGATCACCGACTCGGGCCAGGCGCCGGTGTCGCTGTTCAGCCGCTCCATCAGGAGCCGCACCATCAAGCGCCCCATGCCCTCCACGTCCTGGCGGACCGTGGTCAGCGGCGGTTCCGTGGCCTCCGCCACCGATTCCATGTCGTCGAAGCCCACCACGGCGACGTCCTCCGGAACCCGCACACCGCGCTCCCGCAGCACTCGCAGGGCGCCCGACGCCATCATGTCGTTGGACACGAAGACGGCGTCCAGATCGGGGTGGGCGGCCAGCAGCTCCGCCATGGCCCGGGCCCCGCCCTCCGTGGTGAAGTCGCCGTCGGCGACCAGCTCGGGCCCCGCCTCCGGGAGTGCGTCGTGATAGCCGTCGATCCGGTCGAGCGCCGAGGTCTGGTCGCGCGGGCCGGCGATGTGCGCGATGCGCCGCCGGCCGAGCGAGACGAGATGGCGCACGGCCTCGCGGGCGCCGCCTCGGTTGTCGCAGTCGACGTACGGAACCTGTGGCGCGTCCTCTGCGGCTGACGCGGTGTGCTCCGGGCGTCCCCCGTACACCGTGGGCACCCGGAACCGCCGGATGATGGCGGGAAGTTCGTCGTCGGTGTGCAGCGAGAAGGCCAGTACGCCGTCCACATGGCCACCGGCCAGATAGCGCGTGACGCGGTCGAAGTCGCCGCTGCCCTCGACCAGGAGCAGGACGAGCTGTGCGTCGTGCGCGTTGAGCTCGCGGCTGATCCCCCGGATCTGGCGCGAAAAGAACGGGTCGGAGAAGATCCTGAACTCCGGCTCGTCGATGATCACGGCCACCGCGCCGTTGCGCCGGGTCACCAGTGTCCGCGCCGCGTGGTTCGGAATGTAGCCGAGCTCGTCCACCGCCTCCCGCACCCGTTCCACCAGGGGCAGGCGCACGCCCGCCCCGCCGTTGACGACGCGGGACGCCGTGGCCCGGGACACGCCGGCCCGGGCCGCCACGGCCTCCAGGGTCGGCCGGGCGTCACGCTGCGGATCGGAGGTCGGGTCGGGCAAGGGTCGCTCCTCGTACACGCGCGCCCCGGTGGGGAACGGCTTGAACTGGCGGGTCCGGCACGCACGAACCGGCGGGTTCGGCACGAACGCCGTCAGCCTAACCGCCTGGTCCGGGCGGCACTCCGGGAGATCAGCCAGAGGTCCGTGCCATACCGGGTCATAAACGGTCAAGGTGCAACAGCTTGTTGGTCCCGGACGATGCACTCCCCGTGTGGTACTGCCTACGGAGAGCGAAATTTCGCAAGGGTGAAAGGTGCCATCTGTGTCACAAGACGAGCAGGGTCCGGGCGGGCGGGGGGACTATCTCCCGGTCACGGCCGATCTACCCGCCGAGCCGCCCCACGGCCGGCGCCCCACGACCGACCGGGTGGTCTTCGGCGTCACGGCGGTGCTCACCGTCGCCTTCGTGGTCTGGGGCTCCACGGCCACCGGTTCGCTGGAGACCGTCTCCAACAAGCTGCTCAACGGCCTCATCCACAACGGTGGTTGGGCCTTCATGCTGGCGGCGTCCGGCTTCGTGGTCTTCGCCCTCTGGCTCGCGATCAGCCGCTACGGCAACATCTCGCTGGGGCAGGAGGGCGAGGAACCCGAATTCCGAACGGTCTCCTGGGTCGCGATGATGTTCAGCGCGGGCATGGGAATCGGTCTGATGTTCTACGGCGTGAGTGAGCCGCTGGCCCACTTCGTCGATCCGCCGCCCGGGACCCGGCCCGCGGACGCGGCCGAGGCGATGCAGACGGCGATGGCCACCACCCTCTTCCACTGGACGCTGCACCCCTGGGCGATCTACGCCGTCGTCGGTCTCGCCATCGCGTACAGCGCCTATCGCCGGCGCAGGCGGCAGACGATCAGCTCCGTCTTCGTACCGCTCATCGGTGAGAAGCGCGCGAACGGAACCCCCGGCCGGATCATCGACATCCTTGCGATCTTCGCGACGCTCTTCGGCTCCGCGGCCTCGCTCGGCCTCGGCGCGCTCCAGATCGGCAGCGGTTTCCAGGAGCTCAACTGGATGGAGAAGACCGGCACGGGCCTTCTGGTCGCGATCATCGCCGTGCTGACGGTCGCCTTCGTCGCCTCCGCCGTCTCCGGTGTCGAGAAGGGCATCCAGTGGCTGTCCAACATCAACATGGTGCTCGCCCTGATCCTGGTGGTCTTCGTCTTCATCGCGGGCCCCACCATCATCGTGCTCGACCTGCTGCCCACCTCGATCGCCGCGTACTTCGGTGATCTCGCCCAGCTCGCCGGGCGCACCGAGGCCACCGGGAAGGGCGAAGTGGCCGACTGGCTGGCCAGCTGGACGGTCTTCTACTGGGCGTGGTGGATCTCCTGGACGCCCTTCGTCGGCATGTTCATCGCCCGGATCAGCCGGGGGCGCACGATCCGCCAGTTCGTCGGCGGAGTGATCCTGGTCCCCAGCACGGTCAGCCTGGTCTGGTTCGCGGTCTTCGGCGGGTCGGCGATCAGGCTGGAGGAGGCGGGGCGGCTCAAGGACGTGGGGGACACCGCGGAGGCACAGCTCTTCGGCGTGCTGCAGGAGTTCCCGATCGCCACCGTCATGAGCATCCTGGTGATGGTCCTGGTCGGGATCTTCTTCGTCTCCGGAGCCGACGCCGCCTCGATCGTGATGGGCACGCTCTCCCAGAAGGGCGTCCTCGAACCCGCCAAGTGGGTCGTGATCTTCTGGGGTGTCGTCACCGGCGCCGTGGCGGCGGTCATGCTGCTCGTCGGCGACGGGCAGGGCGACGCGCTGGCGGGCCTGCAGAACCTGACCATCCTCGTGGCCGCGCCCTTCACCATCGTGATGATCGGGATGTGTGTCTCCCTGATGAGGGACCTGCGGCACGACCCCATGATCGTCCGCAGGGAGTTCGGTGTGGAGGCCGTCGAATCCGCGGTCATCGAGGGCCATGCCAAGTACGACGGGGACTTCGAGATCCGGATCGGCCCCGGCACGACGGAGGTCACCACCGACCGGCGCCACAAGGACGAGTCGTAGGACCGTCCGCCTCTGCGGCCCTGCCCACGGGCTGGGCCGCAGCCGGCACCCCGTGGCCGGCTGCTCGCACCCCGCGGCTCAGCCCACCAGCTGGGCCGCGGCCCGGGCACAGCCCCAGGCCACCGTCACCCCGGCGCCGCCGTGGCCGTAGTTGTGCACCAGCAGAGCGCCGCCCGGCAGCTCCTCCGCCTCGATGCGCACCCCCGTGTCGCGGGCCGGCCGCAGCCCCACCCGGTGGCCGATGACGCGGGCCCCGGCTATCTCCGGCCGCACCCGGGCGCAGCGCGCCACGATCTCCTCGGCCGTGCCGGGATCGGGCTCCGTGCGCGGATCGCCGACCTCGGCGGTCCCGCCCAGCACCAGCCCGCCCGGCTGCGGAAAGAAGTACGTCGTCCTGCTGGACGCCGGATCCGCCAGGGTGAACCACTCGTCGATGCCCGGATTCTCCACCACCACCAACTGGCCCCTGACCGGACGCACCCCGGCATCCGGGACCAGCTCGCGGGCGCCCAGACCGGTGCAGTTGACCACCACCGGCGCCTCGGCCGCCGCCTGGGCGAAGCGCCGTACCGTACGCCGCTCGACCGTACCCCCGGCCTCCGCCAGCAACTCCTCCAGCCGGCGCAGATGGACGGGCATGTCGATCAGCGGGAGGGTCACACGAAGCCCCTCGGCCACCTCGGCCGCCCCCTCCAGGGACCGGGCCCAGGGTCCCAGCGCGGCCAGCCGTTCGCCTCCGTGCACTCCGGCGACCATCCGCACACCGGACCGCGCAGGGTCGGCGGCCATGCGCTCGTACACCCGGAGGGATTCGAGCGACCACGCGCCGACCAGGGCCTCGGGCTCGATCCGGTACGGCCACCACAGGGCGCCCGCCACTGCCGAGGTGGTGCCCGATGCGGGGTCCCGGGACCAGACCCGCACCCGCAGACCGCGCTCCGCCAGCACCAGGGCCGTGGTCAGCCCGCTGATGCCACCGCCCACCACGATCACGTCCGCCACCGTGCTCACCCCTGTCTCCGCCATGACCCCGTGCCTGCAGGCCGCCGGGCAGGCCATGGTCGCACCGGGGAGCGGAGGCGGGACGGCCGCTCCCGTTCGTTAGGATCGGCACCCTGATGACTGCCACCCTCGTCGCCAAGGAACTCGCCGCCGGACACGGTGACCGCACCCTCTTCGCCGGACTCGACCTCGTTGTCGCGCCCGGAGACGTGATCGGTCTCGTGGGAGCCAACGGCGCCGGTAAATCCTCGCTGCTCCGCCTGCTCGCCGGACTCGACCGGCCCGAGGAGGGGGAGCTCCGGCTGTCCCCGCCCACCGCCACCGTCGGCCACCTCCCGCAGGAGCCCGAGCGCCGCGAGGGGGAGTCCGTACGGGAATTCCTCGCCCGCCGCACGGGGGTCGCCGAGGCCCAGACCGCGATGGACGCCGCGACCCAGGCCCTGGTCGAGGGAACCCCCGGTGCCGACGACGCCTACTCGGAGACCCTGGAGCGCTGGCTGGCCCTCGGCGGCGCCGACCTGGACGAGCGGGCCGAGGAGATCGCGGCCGACCTCGGCCTCACGGTCGGCCTCGACCTCCCGATGACCGCCCTCTCCGGCGGGCAGGCCGCGCGGGCGGGACTCGCCTCGCTGCTGCTGTCGCGCTACGACGTCTTCCTGCTCGACGAGCCCACCAACGACCTGGACCTCGACGGCCTGGAGCGCCTGGAGCGTTTCGTGTCCGGGCTGCGGGCCGGCACCGTGGTGGTCAGCCACGACCGCGAGTTCCTGATGCGTACGGTCACCAAGGTCCTGGAGCTCGATCTCGCCCAGCAGCAGATCAACCTCTACGGCGGCGGCTACGCCTCCTACCTGGAGGAGCGTGAGCGCGCGCGCACGCACGCCCGCGAGGAGTTCGAGGAGTACGCCGACAAGCGCTCCGCGCTCGAAGGGCGCGCCCAGATGCAGCGGGGCTGGATGGACAAGGGCGTCAAGAACGCCCGCCGCAAGGCCACCGACAACGACAAGATCGGCCGCAAGTTCCGCAGCGAGGCCAGCGAGAAGCAGGCCGCCAAGGCCAAGCAGACGCAGCGCATGATCGAGCGCCTCGACGTCGTCGAGGAACCCCGCAAGGAGTGGGAGCTGCGGATGGAGATCGCCTCCGCACCACGCTCCGGCTCCGTGGTGGCCACCCTGCGCGACGCCGCGGTCGTCCGGGGCGGCTTCTCGTTCGGCCCGGCCACCCTGCAGATCGACTGGGCCGACCGGGTCGCCATCACCGGCGCCAACGGTGCGGGCAAGTCCACGCTGCTCGCCGCCCTGCTCGGCAGGCTGCCGCTGGACACCGGCCACGCCTCGCTCGGATCGGGCGTCGTGGTGGGTGAGGTGGACCAGGCGCGCAAGCTGTTCCACGGTACGGAGAGTCTGCTGGACGCCTTCTGCGCCGCCGTCCCCGACACCGAGCCCGCCGAGGTGCGCACGCTGCTCGCCAAGTTCGGCCTGCGCGCGGCTCATGTGCTGCGGCCCGCGACCACTCTCTCGCCCGGCGAGCGCACCCGCGCCGGGCTCGCCCTGCTCCAGGGCAGGGGAGTCAATCTGCTGGTCCTGGACGAGCCGACCAACCACCTCGACCTGCCGGCCATCGAACAGCTGGAGTCGGCGCTGGAGGCGTACACCGGGACGCTGCTGCTGGTGACGCACGACCGGCGGATGCTGGAGGCGGTCCGCACCACGCGCCGCGTCGAGGTCGCCGACGGCAAGGTCACCGAGGCCGCCTGAGCGGGAAGGGCCCGCCCCTCCCGGCAGGGAGGGACGGGCCCGGACCGGCGCCCGGCGCCTCAGTCGACGTAGGTGATCTCGGACGAGGAGTAGATGCAGTTGGTGCCGTCGGCACCCGAGCCGATCTCACTCGGCTCCCCGCTCGTCGTGCCCTTGTACTTGGTGCAGATCTTCATGTCACGGTCTTCGTCCTCGTAGATCGTGACGTCCGAGATCCGGGCCGTGTCCCCGTAGTTGGTGTTGATGCCGACCAGGCTGGTCCCGGGGGCGGTCGCCCAGATGTTCTGCAGCTGGATGTGACGGGCGTTCTGCGTGGAGCAGTTGCCGCAGGAACGGACCAGCTTGCCGAAGTCGTCGACCTGGAAGTTCTTCACGACCAGGGTGCCGACGCCGTTGTGCTGGAACACCTTGTCGTCGGCCAGCTTCGCGCCGCCGCCGTCGATTGTGCGGACCGTCGAGGAGGAGCCGCCGCGGAAGGTGGCGGCGTCCTCGCCCACGTCCTCCCACCAGACGTTCTTGATCGTGCAGGTGCCCGCGCAGTGCACACCGTCGGCGGCCGGAGCCCCGAGGATGACGTTCTGCAGGGTGGCGCCGTCCGCGAGCTTGATGATCGGGGGCTGGTCCTCGTCCTGGTCACCGCTGCCCAGGTCACCGCTGCCGTACAGGCGTTTCATGCCACCGTCGTACGTGCCCGAGACCTCGATGGTCGAGGAGACCGCCTGGCTGCCGTTGGCGGTCGGCCACGAAGGCCGGTCCGTGGGCGGGTCGGTCGGATCGGTGGGCGGGTCGGTCGGATCCGTCGGCGGGTCCGTGGGGACGGTGCCCGACGCAGTGAAGGTCCAGCTCTTGCTGGCCACCGAGTCGCAGGAGTTCTGCTGCACCAGGGCGCCGGCGGCGGACGAACTGTCCTTGACGTTCAGGCACTTGCCGCCGTTGCTGTTGACGACCCGGTAGGTGCTGCCGCTGACCGACGTCAGGGTCCACACCTGCGTGGCCGAGCCGGCGCAGTTCTGCTGCTCCACGGCCTTGCCGGCGCTGGTGGACGCGTCCCGCACACCCGCGCACTTGGCGCTGTGCGCGGCGGTCAGCGTGTAGCCGCTGCCCGAGGCGGTGAGCTTCCAGGTCTGGTTCGCGGCTCCGGTGCAGGCGCGCTGGGCGAGCTGCGTGCCCGCGGAGGTGCCGGAGCCCGGGACCTCCAGACACAGACCGCTGGCAGCGTTCGCCAGTCTGTACGAGCCCGCAGCGGGGGCTGCGGAGGCCGAGCCGGTCGCGAAGAGGGCCGTGAGGCCCGCCGCGAGCAGTGAAACCACGGCGACAAGGGTGGCGGCAGCACGGCCGCCACGCCTTCTGACGTGCTGATTCTCAGTGCGCACTGGCTATTCCTTTCACCGCCTGCGGCGTCCTCCGCAGGCACCTGTCGGGGTTTGGTGCGGTGGTGAAGGCCGGTACCCGGCCACGGAACAAGATTCAGTAGGGTGAACCAAGTTCGTGTATGCGAACAGCGGTGACGGTACGACACGCACTGGGAGCGGTCAATAAGTTGAGCCGAAGGATCAGTCGGCCGACTGGTCCGGGGGCGCGGTCGAGTCCCTGACGACCAGTGAGGTCGTCAGCGTGCTCTGCGCGGTGGCGGGAGCGGGCTCCGCGCTCTCCAGGGCCTGGATCAGCAGGTCGATCGCCGTACGGCCGGCCGGAGCCGTGGGCATCGCGATCGTGGTGAGCCGTGGCCGGTTCAGGCGCCCGGCCACGGTGTCGTCCACGCCGATCACGCTGATGTCGCCCGGGACCCACACCCTGCGCTCGTCCAGGCCTTCGATGAGGCCGATGGCGACCAGGTCGTTGTAGCAGATCACGCCCGTGGCGCCGGTCCTGAGTACCTCGGCGGTCGCCGCGATGCCGCCCTGTTCCGTCGGCGCGTTGGGGCCGAGCACGTCGAGCCGGATGCCCGCGTCCGACGCGGCCTTCCCGGCGGCCCGGCGCATCTGCGCACTCGTCCACGAGCCGCGCGGACCGCAGACCAGAGCCAGATGTCCGTGCCCCAGCCCGGCCAGGTGGTCCACCGCCAGTGCGGCACCGTGGGCCACATCCATGAGCACGGCGGACAGCCCCGTGATCTGGCGGTTGACCAGGACGAAGGGCAGCTCCCCGCCCAGCCGGGCTATCACGTCGTCCGACAGCCGGGGGCTGACCAGGATGACCCCGTCCACCTGGCGGGCGAGCGTCTGGATCAGCTCCTCCTCGACCCGGACGTCCTCGTCGGTGTCGGCCACGAAGACCTGGTATCCGCGCACCCGTGCGTACGCCTGCGCCGCCTTGATGAGCGGCGGGAAGAAGGGGTTGGCGATGTCCGAGACGATCAGCCCGAGGTTCCGGGTGCGGCCGGTCGTCAGTGCCCGTGCGGACTCGTTGGGCCGGTACCCCAGCTCCTCGGCGGCGGCGAGAACCCGGTCCCTGGTCTCCTTCTTCACGAGAGAGGAGGCCGTCAGGGCGCGGGACGCGGTGGAGACATGGACCCCCGCGGCCTGTGCGACGTCACGGATGGTCATGGCCACGAACGCATCACCCTGTCCGCCCCGCCCGCATCCCTGCCGACCGGGCCGTCGTGGAGTTCTGCAACCGGTTGCCGGGCGGATCGGACATCAGGGAGCCGCGCGCACCGGGAACGGCGGGGCCGTCCGCCGGGCTGTAGGGGCCATCGGAAGTCCTCTCCTCCGGCAGAATGCAACCGGTTGCATTCCGGTTGGCATCAGAGTGGCGGCGCGTCCTGAGCATGTCAATGCTTCGGGCGATACCCGTGCGCGGTCGACGGCGGTGGCCCCACACCGTCCGGCTGGGCGAAGGGCGGGCTCGAACGGGGTGGGCGGGGCACCGCCCCGCCCACCCCGTCGGCGCGCCCGCCCGCCCCCGCGTCAGCGCTTCCGGCCGCCGCCCTCGGGGCCGGTCAGACCCGCACGCCGCAGGGCGTCGGCCATCGCACTGTTCGCAGGCGCGGCACCCTGGCGTGCCGAGCCGCCCGAGCTGCCGCCACGAGATCCGCCCGCACCTCCTCGGGAGCCACCGGTACCGCCGCCCCGGGAGCCTCCCGCGTTGCCGCCACGCCGGTCACGGCCGCCCTGGCCCTCCGGCGCCTCGCCCTGGCCCTGCCGCTGGCGCGGCGGGCGTTCGCCCCGTCCGCCCCGCTCGCGCCTGGGACCCTGTCCGCCGCCCTGGCCCGGCGCCGCCTCGTCGTCGAGCCGCAGCGTCAGGGAGACGCGCTTGCGCGGGATGTCGACCTCCATGACCTTGACCTTCACGATGTCGCCCGGCTTCACGACGTCCCGGGGGTCCTTCACGAACGTCCGCGACATCGCCGACACATGGACGAGACCGTCCTGGTGGACGCCGACGTCCACGAACGCGCCGAACGCCGCCACGTTGGTGACGACTCCTTCCAGCACCATCCCGGCGGCCAGGTCACCGAGCTTCTCGACGCCCTCCTTGAAGGTGGCCGTCCTGAAGGCCGGACGGGGGTCACGGCCCGGCTTCTCCAGCTCCTTGATGATGTCGGTGACCGTCGGCAGGCCGAACTTCTCGTCGACGAACTCCTGCGGCCGCAGCGACCGCAGGGTGTCGGTGTTGCCGATGAGCGAGGCGACGTCCCCGCCGGTCCGCTTCACCATCGTCCGCACCACCGGATAGGCCTCCGGGTGCACGCTCGACGCGTCCAGCGGGTCGTCACCGCCCCGGATCCGCAGGAAGCCCGCGCACTGCTCGTACGCCTTCGGCCCGAGCCGTGCCACGTCCTTGAGCGCCCGCCGGGAACGGAAGGGGCCGTTCGCGTCCCGGTGCGCCACGATGTTCTCGGCCAGTCCCGAGCCGATGCCGGAGACACGCGAAAGAAGCGGGGCCGAAGCGGTGTTGACGTCCACGCCGACGCCGTTCACACAGTCCTCGACCACCGCGTCAAGGGAACGCGACAGCTTCACCTCGGACAGGTCGTGCTGGTACTGCCCGACACCGATCGACTTGGGGTCGATCTTCACGAGCTCGGCGAGCGGGTCCTGGAGCCGGCGCGCGATCGAGACCGCGCCGCGCAACGACACGTCCATGTCCGGGAGTTCCTGCGAGGCGAAGGCCGAAGCCGAGTACACGGAGGCACCCGCTTCCGAGACCATCACCTTGGTGAGCCCGAGCTCCGGGTGGCGGTCGCACAGTTCGCCCGCGAGCTTGTCGGTCTCCCGGGACGCCGTGCCGTTGCCGATGGCGATCAGGTCGACGTGGTGCTCCCTGGCCAGGCGCTCCAGGGTGGCCAGCGAACGGTCCCACTGGTTGGCGGGCACATGAGGGTGGATGACGTCCGTGGCGACGACCTTGCCGGTCGCGTCCACGACGGCCACCTTGACGCCCGTACGGAAACCGGGGTCCAGACCCAGGGTCGCCCGCGTCCCCGCCGGTGCGGCGAGCAGCAGGTCGCGCAGGTTCGAGGCGAAGACGCGCACCGCCTCGTCCTCGGCCGCCGTGCGCAGCCGGAGCCGCAGGTCGATCCCGAGGTGCACCAGGATCCGGGTCCGCCAGGCCCAGCGCACGGTGTCGCCGAGCCACTTGTCCCCGGGCCGCCCACGGTCCGCGACACCGAAACGGCGGGCGATCATCTTCTCGTAGGAGGAGGGGCCGGGCTGCTCCGACGGTTCCTCCGGTTCGAGGACGAGATCGAGGACGTCCTCCTTCTCGCCCCGCAGCATCGCGAGGACCCGGTGCGAGGGCAGCGCGGTGAAGGGCTCGGCGAAGTCGAAGTAGTCCGCGAACTTCGAGCCGGCCTCCTCCTTGCCCTCCCGGACCTTCGCGACGACCCTGCCGCGCGACCACATGCGCTCGCGCAGCTCGCCGGTGAGGTCGGCGTCCTCGGAGAAGCGCTCGGTCAGGATCGCCCGGGCACCGTCCAGAGCCGCCGCGGCGTCCGCGACACCCTTCTCGATGTCGACGAACGCGGCGGCGGCGGTGAGCGGGTCCACGGAGGGATCGCCGAGCAGCCCCTCGGCCAGCGGTTCCAGACCCGCCTCGCGCGCGATCTGGGCCTTGGTCCGGCGCTTCGGCTTGAACGGCAGGTAGATGTCCTCCAGCCGCGCCTTGGTGTCGGCCGCCCGGATCCGGGCCTCCAGGGCCGCGTCGAGCTTGCCCTGCTCGCGTACGGAGTCGAGGACCGCCGTGCGGCGGTCCTCGAGCTCCCGCAGGTACCGCAGCCGTTCCTCGAGCGTGCGCAGCTGCGCGTCGTCGAGCATCTCGGTCGCTTCCTTGCGGTAGCGCGCGATGAACGGCACGGTCGAGCCGCCGTCGAGCAAGTCGACCGCCGCCTTCACCTGACGCTCATGTACGCCGAGCTCCTCGGCGATCCTGCCTTCGATGGACGTCGTCACGGTTTTCCCGACTCGCCTTCTCATGCTGGCTGTGCTGGCTGTGCCACTGGGGTGGTCCCCACCCGGGTGGGCCCCTTCGCCTGCATTGTGCCGGGTGGCCGGGGGCCGTGTCGCGTGACCTGCTCGATCACGGCCCCGGCGTCCTGGTGTCCGGAGCGGTCACGCGCGCCGGGTCCTGGCACCGCGCGACGCTCCACCGGAGCGTCGCGAACGTGCCGGAGCTCAGCCCTTGCCGACCAGGTCCTCCGGGAACGCGCCCGCGGCAGCCGCCGCGAACAGGAAGCCGCGCCCCAGCTCGGTGAGCCGGGCCACCCCGTCGGCCCCCAGGTGTTCGTACGGCGCGGCGTCCATGCGGTCCGTCGCCTCCTCCAGGCCGGCCCGGAGCGCGGTGCCCGCTTCGGTGAGCTCGCCCTCCGCGTCCAGCACCCCACGCGCGCGCAGCCGCTCCACCGCCGCGTCCCAGTCCGTGCGCCGCCAGCCACGGGTGGCGAGAATCCAGCGCGGAGCCATGCCCTTGCCGGTGGCGGTGTGGCTGACCAGGGCTTCCAGCGGGTCCAGGTCCGCCGCCAGCAGCGCGGCCAGATGCCCGTCGCCCCGGTGCTCGCGCAGCAGGGTCGCCGCGTGCCAGTAGGCCAGATGCGGCTCCTCGGGCACCGGCAGATCGGCGTGCGCGGCGTACAGCGGGCGGGCGTGACGGGTGCAGGCCTCCGCGGCCCGCAGGGCCAG
Source organism: Streptomyces sp. NPDC005494 (assembly GCF_042872025.1). Taxonomy (NCBI): domain Bacteria; kingdom Bacillati; phylum Actinomycetota; class Actinomycetes; order Kitasatosporales; family Streptomycetaceae; genus Streptomyces; species Streptomyces sp. NPDC005494. The sequence goes on along the minus strand of NZ_JBIAJR010000008.1, from coordinate 18,997 downwards.
CCCCGCCGCCTCCGCCATCTCCGGCGAGGCGAGGGTCTCCTCGCCGAGCACCCGGCGCAGCGTCGAGTCGGCGGCCCGCAGCCGGGCGTCGAGCGCGGCCCCGGGAGTGATGCGGGACCAGACGGCGGGCAGGTGACGGCTCACCAGCTCGTGGTTGAAGTTGTAGAAGGTGGCCGTGACCGTGCCCGCCCCGGCCGCGCCCAGGGCCGCTCCGCGAGCGGCGAAGTAGACGGCGCTCGCGTCCTCGACGCCGAGCTCGCCGAACTCCTTGCCAAGGTCCGGTGAGAAGTAGACGCAGGAGTGCAGCGGGTTGAGTGCGTTGTGGCAGCGGCGCCCGGCGCGCGGCGGAAGAGTGCTCATGGCAGCACGTTACCGACTGGTTGGTACGTCGAACAGCCCCGGGGTGGCCGCCGCCCGCCCAGCGCCTCCCGCATGGCAGGAAAGGCGGGAAACTCGTCATTGCGGCCACCGGTCCGGCCGCCCAGGATGACGGACATGAAGCAGCGATCCGTGCTCGTCGTCCTCTTCGAGGGAGTCCAGAGCCTCGACGTGAGCGGCCCGATGGAAGTCTTCGCCGGCGCCTCCCACTTCCCGGGCATCTCCTACGAGCTGCGCACCGCCTCGCTGGACGGGGCTCCGGTCCGCTGCTCCAGCGGCCTCACCCTCGTCCCCGACGGCGTACTCACCGACGCCCCCGCGCCGGATGTGCTCCTCGTGCCGGGCGGGGCGGGTACGAGGTTCCAGGACCCCGAGCTGATCGACTGGCTGCGCGCCCACGCACCGGCGGCCCGGCAACTGGTCTCGGTGTGCACCGGCGCCCTGCTCCTCGCTGCGGCGGGCCTGCTCGACGGCCACCGGGCCACGACCCACTGGTCCGTCTGCGAGACGCTCGCCCGGGACTACCCGGCCGTGGAGGTGGACCCGGACCCGATCTTCGTACGCGACGGACGGCTGGCCACCTCCGCGGGCGTCACCGCCGGCATCGACCTCGCGCTCGCCCTGGTCGAGGAGGAGCACGGCCGGGAGGTCGCGCTCACCATCGCCCGGCACCTGGTGGTGTTCCTGCGGCGCCCGGGCAACCAGGCCCAGTTCAGCGCGCAGCTCACCGCCCAGACCGCCGTCCGGGAGCCCCTGCGCGAGGTCCAGCACTGGGTCACCGAGCACCCCGACGCCGACCTCTCGGTGGAGACGCTCGCGGCCCGTGCCAGCCTCTCGCCCCGGCACTTCGCCCGCGCCTTCCAGGCCGAGACCGGGACCACGCCCGGCAAGTACGTCGAGCGCGTACGCCTCGAACAGGCGCGACGGCTGCTGGAGGACACCGCCGACGGCGTCACGGGGATCGCGCGCGCCAGCGGCTACGGCACCCCCGAAGCGATGCGCCGCGCCTTCGTCAAAGCCCTCGGCACGGCCCCCGCCGAATACCGGCGCCGTTTCCGTGCCCAGTCCGTGTGACCACGACCGCCACACCCGTGACTCGACCGCCACACCCGTGAAAGGAACACCCATGCAGATCGCCGTCGTGCTCTTCGACCGCTTCACCGCGCTCGACGCCGTGGGCCCGTACGAGATGCTCAGCCGGGCCCCCGGCGCCGAAACCGTCCTTGTCGCCGAGCGGGCGGGAGCGGTGCGCAACGACATCGGCAGTCTCTCCCTCGTCGCCGACCGCACCTTCGCCGACGTGCCCGCCCCCGACGTGGTGATCGTGCCCGGAGGTCCGGGACAGAGCGGCCAGATGGAGAACGAGGCGCTGCTCGGCTGGCTGCGCACGGCCGACACCACCAGCACCTGGACGACCTCCGTGTGCACCGGCTCGCTGCTGCTGGGCGCCGCCGGACTGCTCAGCGGCAGGCGCGCCACCACGCACTGGCTCGCCCTCGACCAACTGAAGACGTACGGAGCCGAGCCCACGGGCGAGCGGGTGGTCGTCGACGGCAAGTACGTCACCGCCGCCGGCGTCTCGGCGGGCATCGACATGGGTCTCACCCTGCTCGGCAGGATCGCGGGCGACGACCACGCCCAGGTCGTCCAGTTGCTGACCGAGTACGACCCGCAGCCGCCCTACGACTGCGGATCACCCGCGAAGGCGCCCGCGGACATGGTCGAGGAATGGCGCTCCAAGAGCCGGTTCATCCTGACGTAGGCGAGGTTCCGTCAGCTGCGGTGGTCCACGTGAACCGTGGCTGACGGCGTTCCAGGAAGGCGGCGACCCCCTCCGCGGTGTCGCCGCTTCCCCGCGCCTGCCGGGACCAGTACCCGTCCCTGTCCTCACGGCCGTCGGCGAACTCCTTCGCCGCCGCCTGGGTCAGCTGCGAGCGCGAGGCCAGCACCCGCGCGAACGAGAGCACCCGTTCCTCCAGCCCGCCCGCGGGCAGGACCTCGTCCACCAGCCCGGTACGCAGCGCCCGTTCGGTTCCGATCAGCTCGCCGGAGAACAGCAGGTACTTCGCGCAGGCGGGGCCGACCAGCGAGACGAGCCGGCGGGTCGAGGAGGAGGGGTACACGATCCCGAGCTTGGCCGGGGTGACGCCGAAGGACGCGCCCTCCTCGGCGAACCGCAGATCGCAGGCGGCGGCGAGCTGGCTGCCGCCGCCCACGCAGTAGCCGCGCACGGCGGCCAGCGTCGGCCGGGGGAAGGCCGCCAGGGCCTCCTCGGCCCGGACCGCGAGCGCCTGCGGCCGGCCGGCCGGGTCCTGGAGGGAGGCGATGTCCGCACCGGCGCAGAAGGTGTCACCCGCACCGGTGAGCACGAGGACGCGGACCCCGGGGTCGGCCGCCAGCGCTTCGAGCAGCGCGGGCAGGGCCCGCCACATGTCCGACGTCATGGCATTGCGCTTGGCGGGGTTGCTGATGACGACGGTCGCCACCCCGTCCACGACCGTGTGCTCCAGCCGGGGTTCCGTCAGCGCGGCCCGTTCCGTGAGGTCCATGCGCCGGATGCTATCCGCACCCCTCGAACGTGTGATCAGAAGGGGAAGCGAGCACGCACCGTGAGGCGCCGCCGATGTCCGGCGGGCTCGGACCGATCGCGATCGGGGTGGCGGGGGCGACGGGTCGTCGGCCTGGTGACGGACTAGATGGCGCCCGAAGAGGGCGAGAAGTAGTCCGAACCTCCGACGATGACATGCTCACTCGGTCAAATTGGTTCCATGAGAGACCACTTGTGGTCAGAGCCGTACTCCGGAGCACGCCGGTCCCGACACTCATTACTCGATGGTCAGTGATGTGCGAGCCGAGAGCGGGTGCCGGTCCATGGAGAGCCGCGGGAGTGTTCCGGCCCGACCCGTGTCGTACGAAGGGGTGTGGCGCTTCACCGCCCCCGCCGTCGACGCCTCGGTGCCGCTGGCCCGGCACGCCGTACGGGACCTGCTCGACAGGCAGGGCGTACCCGTCGAGGACGACATCCTTCAGGGAGTGCTGCTGATCGTGTCGGAGCTGGTGACCAACGTGGTCCGGCACGCGGCGCTCCTCTCGCCCGAGCTGGCCGTCGAGGTGGCCATCGGGGCGGAATGGATAAGAGTCTCCGTCGAGGACAACCACCCCTACCGCCCCACGGCCCTGGTCACCGACTACGGGCAGACCGGCGGCCGGGGGCTGCTGCTCGTGCGGGAGATCACCGCGGAGGCGGGCGGTACCTGCGACGTCGAGCACACCGCGGGCGGGGGCAAGATCATCTGGGCGGCGCTGCCCCTGAAGACGCAGCTCTGAACGCCCCTGCGCGGTGCTCTTTGGGCCTCACCAGCCCGCGGACGGTCCCGTCAGCTCCCGGATCGCCGGCCGTGCCGCGTCCAGCACGGTCATGAACCAGGCCGAGAACGGCGCGGCGGCGTGCCGCTCCGCGAGTTCCGCCGCGCTCACGAAGGCCGTCTCGCCGACTTCCTCGGCGTCCGGCCGCAACTCCTCCTGGGCCAGGCCGACGAACAGATGGTTGAACTCCTGCTCCACCAGGCCCGACACCGGGTCGGGGTGGTTGTAGCGGACCGTGCCCGCCGCGGCGAGCAGCGAGGGCGAGAGCCCCAGCTCCTCGTAGGTGCGCCGGGCGGCGGCGGCGAACGGCGCCTCTCCCGGATACGGGTGACCGCAGCAGGTGTTCGACCACACGCCGGGGGAGTGGTACTTGCCGAGCGCGCGGCGCTGGAGCAGCAGCCGTCCCCGCTCGTCGAAGAGGAAGACGGAGAACGCCCGGTGCAGCTGGCCCGGTGCCTGGTGGGCGGCGAGCTTCTCCGCGGTGCCGATGGTGGTGCCGCTCTCGTCGACCAGTTCGAGCATGATCGCGTCGGCTGCGGCGTTCGACGAGCTGTGCGCCGCGGTGGCTGGTGTGGTCGGCATACCCATCCTTCGCTTTGGTTCCCGGCCTCGTGCGCCGGACCCCTCGAGTGCGGTCAAGTCTGCCGTACAAAAGCCGCCTGTCCGTACTTCGGGTACGGGCATGTCCGCCCCGCGGGTGCGGCGGGGCCGGCTCCGGCGCGCGCCCGGCGCCGGGCCGTCGCCCGCGTCAGTGGCAGAGCCGCGCCTCGTGCTCCGCGTGCCCGCTGGGCTCCAGCTGGAAGGTGCAGTGCTCGACGTCGAAGTGATGGCCGAGGCACCCCTGGAGATCGTGCAGGAGTTTCTCGTGCCCGATCGAGTCCAGCATCTCCTGGTGCACGACGACATGGGCGGAGAGCACCGGCATGCCCGAGGTGATCGTCCAGGCGTGCAGGTCGTGTACGTCGAGCACACCGGGAAGCGCCGTGATGTGGGAACGCACCTCCTCCATGTCCACCCCCTTGGGGGCCGACTCCAGCAGCACGTCGAGGGTCTCCCGCAGCAGCTTCACCGTGCGCGGCACGATCATGAGGCCGATCAGCAGTGAGGCGATCGGGTCGGCGGCCTGCCACCCGGTGGCCATGATGATGCCCGCCGACACGAGCACGGTCACCGAGCCGAGGGTGTCCGCGACGACCTCGAGATAGGCGCCCCGCACGTTGAGGCTGTCCCGCTGCCCGCGCATCAGCAGCGACAGCGAGACCACGTTGGCCACCAGGCCCACGGCGGCGAAGGCGATGGCCAGTCCGCCCCGGGTCTCCGCCGGGGTGACGAAGCGGTCGACGGCCTCGAAGACCAGATAGCCGCCGACGCCGAGGAGCAGCAGGCAGTTCGCGAGGGCGGCGAGGATCTCGGCCCGGGCGAAGCCGAAGGTGCGGTTGGGGCCGGCGGGCCTGTTCGCGAAGTGGATGGCCAGCAGCGCCATGCCCAGGCCCAGCGCGTCGGTCGCCATGTGGGCGGCGTCCGCGATGAGCGCCAGCGAGTCCGCGAGGAGTCCGCCGACGATCTCCATGACCATCACGCCGAGCGTGATGCCCAGCGCGACCCGGAGCCTGCCCCGGTACGCGGCGGCGGCCGTTCCCGTCGGGGGCGGCCCTCCGTGCGCATGCCCGTGATCGTGGCCTGCCCCCATGAGAACGCCTCCCGAACGCGTCGTGACCCTCGAACGGCTCGTGACCCGCCAGCGGCTCGTCACCCTCGAACGGCTCGGACGCATCTCGCCCGATGCGGCCAGTGAACTACGGGGGAGGGGTACGGGGCAACACGGCACTGAACACCGTTGTCATATGCTCTGACCTGCGGAAACGTTCGCAGGTCAGAGGATGGGGCCCAGGTCGTCGCCTAGCGTGCGGCGCGTGCCTCCGGGTGGCGCAGGCACCAGCCCTCCCAGGCCGACTCGACCATCTCGCGCATCCCGCGGCGTGCCGTCCAGCCCAGCTCGTCGGTCATCCGGGTGGCCGACGCCACGGCCCTGGCCGCGTCCCCGGGCCTGCGCGGCTCGACCACCGGCTCGACGGGCCTGCCGGTGACCTCCGCCACCAGCTCGGCGAGGCGGCGTACGGACACGCCCTCGCCCCGCCCGATGTTGACGGTGAGGTCCCCGCCGCTGCCGTCACCCGCGCCCTCGTCCAGCTTCCGCGCGACGGCGAGATGCGCGTCCGCCAGGTCGGCGACGTGGATGTAGTCGCGCACACAGGTGCCGTCCGGCGTCGGGTAGTCGTCACCGAAGATCCGCGGGGCCTCCCCCCGCGTCAGCCGGTCGAAGAACATGGGGACGACGTTGAAGACACCTGTGTCGGCCAGCGCGGGCTCCGCCGCCCCCGCCACGTTGAAGTACCGCAGGCAGGCCGTCGAGATGCCGTACGCCTTCCCCGCGGCGCGCACCAGCCACTCCCCGGCGAGCTTGGTCTCGCCGTACGGGTTGATCGGCGCGCAGGGAGTGTCCTCGGTGATGAGGTCGGTGTCCGGGACCCCGTAGACCGCCGCGGACGAGGAGAAGAGGAAGCGCCGCACGTCGGCCGCGACCACGGCCTCCAGCAGCACCGCGAGCCCGGCCACGTTCTCCCGGTAGTAGAGCAGCGGCTCCGCGACGGACTCGCCGACCTGCTTCTTCGCCGCGAGATGCACCACACCCGTCACGGCGTGCTCGGCCAGGACCCGGTCGAGCACCTCCCGGTCGGACGCCGAGCCGCGCACCAGCGTGACCTCCGCGGGCAGTCGCTCCTCGATGCCTGTGGAGATGTCGTCGAGTACGACGACCCGTTCCCCGGCCGCCGTCATGGCCTTCGCCACATGTGCCCCGATGTAGCCGGCTCCGCCTGTGATCAACCACGTCATGGACGTCAGCTTATGCGCTGCGCGGACGCGGTTTGTGGGGCGAGGCGTTGATCGACGATGATGATCGCGAACGGCGCCGCATGATGGCCGGTTCGCCCGAACGGAGCACAAACGGGCGGTGAACTCGGTCTTCCGTTCATCCGATAGCCTCAGCCGACGTGCCGCCGGCCCACCTCCGGGCCGCACTGTCGCGCGCCGTTCCCGTCAGCGCCAAGGAGTGAGTTCGTCTGTCGACCGCCATTCTCACCGGTGCGCCGGTACCCGGGTCGTCACTCGAGGACGATCTGAGGTCACTCGGCTTCGACGTGACCGCCGCAGCCGACGCCTCCGAGGCCGCCGAGCTGCTCGCCGCGGTCCCCGCGAGCAGGCGCGTCGCGCTCGTGGACCCACGCTTCGTCGGCCATGTCCACGCCCTCAGGCTCGGACTCACCGACCCCCGCTTCGCCGCCGCCGCGATCCCCGGTGCGCTCACCGCGCAGCCCGAGGCTCGCCCCGCGCTGCTGCGCGCCCTGCGCCGTGCCGTCGTGGCCGTCGGCGCGGGCAGCCCCGTCGCGCCTCCCGGCGCCGAGCCCGTCACCGAGGACCGCACCGTCCCCGGCCGGCTGGCCGTCGCGCTGGACGCGGAGGGCACCCACGTACAGCGTCCCGAGCTCGGATCACTCACGGCCGAGGTGCCCACGGGCGCCGAGGAGCGGGTGGCCGCGCGGACCGCCGTCGACGCCGTCGACGACGAGGCCGTACGGCTGCGCAGCGCGGTGAAGGCGCACGACGGCTTCTTCACCACCTTCTTCATCAGCCCGTACTCCCGCTACATCGCGCGCTGGTGCGCCCGCCGGGGCCTCACCCCGAACCAGGTCACCACCGCCTCGCTGATCACCGCGCTGATCGCGGCGGGCAGCGCGGCGACCGGCACCCGCGGCGGATACATCGCGGCCGGGGTGCTCCTGCTCCTCTCCTTCGTCCTGGACTGCACCGACGGGCAGCTCGCCCGCTACTCGCTCCAGTACTCGACGATGGGCGCCTGGCTGGACGCCACCTTCGACCGGGCCAAGGAGTACGCGTACTACGCGGGCCTCGCCCTCGGCGCTGCCCGCGGCGGCGACGACGTGTGGGTCCTGGCACTCGGCGCCATGGTGCTCCAGGCCTGCCGCCACGTGGTGGACTTCTCGTTCAACGAGGCCAACCACGACGCGGTGTCCAACACGAGCCCGACGGCCGCGCTGTCCGACAAGCTCGACAGCGTGGGCTGGACGGTCTGGCTGCGCCGGATGATAGTGCTGCCCATCGGTGAACGCTGGGCCATGATCGCCGTGCTGACCGCCGTGACCACGCCCCGGATCGTCTTCTACGCCCTGCTCGTCGGCTGCGCCCTGGCCGCCTGCTACACCACCGCGGGGCGGCTGCTGCGCTCGCTGACCCGCAAGGCGCAGCGCACCGACCGCGCGGCCCGCGCACTCGCCGACCTCGCCGACTCGGGGCCGCTCGCCGAGGCCGTCGGCGCCGTGCTCCGACGTCCCGGCGGCGGCTTCACGGCCCCGTTCCTCGCGCTCGCCGGGGCTGTCGTGCTCGTCGCCGCGGCACTGTTCGCGCCGTACGGCGGCTGGCTGACCGTGGGGGCCGCGGCGCTCTACGCGGTCATCTCCGGCCTCGCCGTCTCGCGGCCCCTCAAGGGCGCCCTCGACTGGCTCGTCCCCCCCGTCTTCCGGGCCGCCGAATACTGCACGGTGCTCGTGCTGGCCGCGCGCAGCGACGTGCCGCACGCCGTTCCCGCGGCATTCGGCCTGGTTTCGGCCGTCGCCTACCATCACTACGACACGGTGTACCGCATCCGTGGCGGCACCGGAGCACCGCCCCGGTGGCTGGTGCGCACCATCGGCGGGCACGAGGGCAGGGCCCTGGTCGTGGCCGTCCTCGCCGCCGCACTGACCGGCGGTACAGGTTTCACCACGGCACTCACCGTCCTCGCGGCGGCCGTGGCTCTCGTGGTGCTCGTGGAGTCCATCCGCTTCTGGGTGTCCTCCTCGGCCCCCGCAGTACACGACGAAGGAGAACTCGCATGATCGGCCTCGTACTGGCTGCCGGTGCCGGACGCCGTCTGCGTCCCTACACGGACACGCTGCCCAAGGCCCTGGTGCCGGTGGACGGCGAGAAGACGGTCCTGGACCTGACGCTGGCCAACTTCGCCGAGGTCGGGCTCACCGAGGTCGCGGTCGTCGTCGGCTACCGCAAGGAGGCGGTCTACGCCCGCAAGGCCGAGTTCGAGGCGACGTACGGCGTGAAGCTGACGCTCATCGACAACGACAAGGCCGAGGAGTGGAACAACGCCTACTCCCTGTGGTGCGCCCGTGAGGTCTTGAAGCAGGGCGTCATCCTGGCCAACGGCGACACCGTCCACCCGGTCTCCGTCGAGAAGACCCTCCTGGACGCACGCGGCAAGGGCCAGAAGATCATCCTCGCCCTCGACACGGTGAAGAACCTCGCCGACGAGGAGATGAAGGTCATCACCGAGGACGGCAAGGGTGTCAGCCGGATCACCAAGCTGATGGACCCGGCCACCGCGACCGGCGAGTACATCGGCGTCACGCTGATCGAGCCCGAGGCCGCCGAGGAGCTCGCCGACGCGCTGAGGACCACCTTCGAGCGCGACCCCGACCTCTACTACGAGGACGGCTACCAGGAGCTGGTGAACCGCGGCTTCACCGTCGACGTGGCGCCCATCGGCGAGGTGACGTGGGTCGAGATCGACAACCACGACGACCTCGCCAGGGGCAGGGAGATCGCGTGCCGGTACTGACCCGTCTCATCCCGTCCCCGGTCGTCGTCGACATCCGGTGCGGTGCCATGGACGATCTGGCCGGCCTCCTCGCCGACCAGCGGATCTCCGCCTCGGGCAAGCTCGCCATCGCGATCAGCGAGGGCTCCGGGCGCGCCCTGCGCGAGAGGCTCGCCCCGGTGCTGCCCGGGGCCGACTGGTACCCGGTCACCGACGGCACGATCGACGCCGCGGTGCGGCTCGCCGACGGCATCAAGGGCAACCGTTACGACGCCGTCGTCGGCCTCGGCGGCGGCAAGATCATCGACGTGGCGAAGTACGCCGCGGCGCGCGTGGGCATGCCCATGGTCGCCGTGGCGACGAACCTGTCCCACGACGGACTCTGCTCCCCGGTCGCGACCCTGGACAACGACAACGGGCGGGGCTCCTACGGGGTCCCCACCCCGATCGCCGTGGTCATCGACCTCGACGTGATCCGGGAGGCGCCCGCGCGCTTCGTGCGCTCGGGCATCGGCGACGCGGTCTCCAACATCTCGTGCGTGGCCGACTGGGAGCTCGCCCACGCGACGCGCGGCGAGGACATCGACGGCCTGGCGGCGGCGATGGCCCGGCAGGCCGGCGAGGCGGTGCTGCGCCACCCCGGCGAGGTCGGGGACGACGCCTTCCTCAAGGTGCTCGCCGAGGGCCTGGTCCTGACCGGCATCTCGATGTCGATCGCCGGTGACTCCCGGCCGGCGTCGGGTGCCTGCCACGAGATCAACCACGCCTTCGACCTGCTCTACCCGAAGCGCGCGGCCAGCCACGGCGAGCAGGTCGGCCTCGGCGCCTGCTTCGCCATGTACCTGCGGGGTGCCCACGCGGAGGCGCTCGACATGGCGTCCGTACTGCGGCGTCACAGGCTGCCGGTCCTGCCCGACGAGATCGGCTTCACCACCGAAGAGTTCGTGCGGGCCGTCGACTACGCACCGCAGACGCGCCCGGGACGCTTCACGATCCTGGAACACCTCAACCTGTCCACCGACCAGATCAGGGACGCGTACGCCGACTATGCAAAAGCCATCCATAGCTGAACTCCGCCCGGTCGTGCACCCTCCGGGCGTGAAGGACCGGCGCAGTGGCGAGCACTGGGCGGGTCGGCTCTACATGCGCGAGATCTCGCTGCGCATCACCCGGCGCCTGGTGACCACGAAGGTCACGCCCAACCAGCTGACCTATGTGATGACCGTCGCGGGTGTTCTCGCGGCTCCCGCCCTGCTGGTCCCGGGCATCCCGGGCGCCCTGCTCGGCGTTATCGCGGTCCAGCTCTACCTGCTGTTCGACTGCGTCGACGGCGAGGTGGCCCGGTGGAAGAAGCAGTACTCCCTGGCCGGGGTCTACCTGGACCGGGTGGCCGCCTACCTCTGTGACGCGGCCGTGCTGGTCGGCTTCGGCCTGCGCGCCGCGGACCTGTGGGGCTCCGGACGCGTCGACTGGCTGTGGGCCTTCCTGGGGACGCTCGCCGCGCTCGGAGCCATCCTGATCAAGGCCGAGACCGACCTCGTGGGCGTCGCGCGCCACCAGGGCGGGCTGCCGCCGGTCAAGGAGTCCGCGTCCGAGCCGCGTTCCTCCGGCATGGCCCTCGCCCGCCGGGCCGCCGGTGCGCTCAAGTTCCACCGGCTGATCCTCGGCATCGAGGCGTCCCTGGTCATCCTGGTCGTCGCCGTCCTCGACACCGTCAGGGACGACCTCTTCTTCAGCCGCCTCGCGGTCGCCGTCATGGCCGGCATCGCCCTTCTCCAGACCGTCCTGCACCTGGTGTCGATCCTGGCGTCCAGCAGGCTGAAGTGAGCTCTCCCATGAAACTCGGCGCAGTCATCATCACCATGGGCAACCGCCCGGACGAACTGCGCGCCCTCCTCGATTCGGTCGCCGGACAGGACGGCGACCGGATCGAGGTGGTCGTCGTCGGCAACGGAGCCCCGGTCCCCGACGTCCCCCCGGGCGTCCGGACCGTCGAGCTGCCCGAGAACCTCGGCATTCCGGGCGGCCGCAACGTCGGTATCGAGGCCTTCGGCCCCTCCGGGGCCGACGTGGACGCGCTGCTCTTCCTCGACGACGACGGGTTCCTCCCGAACACCGACACCGCCGAGCTCTGCCGGCAGGCGTTCGAGGCGGACCCGAAGCTCGGCATCATCACCTTCCGCATCGCGGACCCGGAGACCGGGGTCACCCAGCGCCGGCACGTGCCGCGGCTGCGCGCCTCCGACCCGATGCGCTCGTCCCGTGTCACGACGTTCCTCGGCGGCGCGAACGCCGTACGCAGCCAGGTGATCGCCGAGGCCGGTCCGCTCCCCGGCGAGTTCTTCTACGCCCACGAGGAGACCGACCTCGCGTGGCGTGCCCTGGACGCCGGCTGGATGATCGACTACCGCGCGGACATGGTGCTCAACCACCCCACCACCGCGCCCTCGCGGCACGCGGTCTACCACCGCATGGTGGCCCGCAACCGGGTCTGGCTCGCCCGCCGGAACCTCCCTGCCCCGCTCGTCCCCGTGTACGTCGGCGTGTGGCTGCTGCTCACCCTGGTGCGCAGGCCCTCCCTGCCCGCGCTCAAGGCCTGGTTCGGCGGCTTCCGCGAAGGCTGGACGACCCCCTGCGGTCCCCGGCGCCCCATGAGGTGGCGTACGGTTTGGCGGCTGACCAGACTGGGCCGGCCGCCCGTGATCTGAGAGGCTCTCCTCTGAGACCATGAGCCGTACTCATTCCGTACGGGTACCTGTCCGCCTTGGCCGCGCCCGCGACCGGCAGCGCATTGTGAAGACGAGAGTTCTTAACTGTGAGTGACACGACCCACGACGGCGGGATTGCGCTGAGCAACCCGCCGTCCGCCGACGAAGGGCTCAGCGCCTCCCAGCTGGCCGACAAGTACGGCCTGACGGTGAGCGGTGCCCGGCCCGGGCTGTTCGCGTACCTGCGACAGCTCTGGGGCCGCCGGCATTTCATCCTGGCGTTCTCGCGGGCCAAACTGACCGCGCAGTACAGCCAGGCCAAACTCGGCCAGCTGTGGCAGGTGGCGACGCCGCTCCTGAACGCGCTGGTCTACTTCCTGATCTTCGGCCTGATCCTGGGAACCCGGAAGGGGATGACCCAGGAGGTCTTCATCCCGTTCCTGGTGACCGGCGTCTTCGTCTTCACCTTCACGCAGAGCTCGGTCATGGCGGGGGTGCGCTCCATCGCGGGCAACCTCGGCCTCGTGCGGGCCCTGCACTTCCCCCGTGCCTCGCTGCCCATCTCGTTCTCGCTCCAGCAGCTCCAGCAGCTGATGTACTCGATGATCGTGCTGCTGGCCGTGGCCGTGGGCTTCGGGAGCTATCCCAGCCTCTCCTGGCTGCTGGTCCTGCCTGCGCTGGCGATGCAGTTCTTCTTCAACACCGGCCTCGCGCTGGTCATGGCGCGCCTCGGCAGCAAGACCCCCGACCTCGCCCAGCTGATGCCCTTCGTCATGCGCACCTGGATGTACGCGTCAGGCGTCATGTTCTCCATCCCCGTGATGCTGGCCGACAAGCCGCAGTGGATCGCGGACGTGCTCCAGTACAACCCGGCGGCGATCTACATGGACCTGGTCCGTTTCGCGCTGATCGACGGCTACGGCTCCGAGAACCTGCCGGACCACGTCTGGGCTGTCGGGCTCGCCTGGTCGCTCGTGGTGGGCGTCGTGGGCTTCGTGTACTTCTGGAAGGCAGAGGAACGGTACGGCCGTGGCTGAGCAAGCGTCCCAGGGACACATCCCGACCGTGATCGCGGACGACGTGCACATCGTGTACCGCGTCAACGGCACGGGCGGCGGAAAGGGCAGCGCCACCGCGGCGCTGAGCCGGATAATGCGCCGGGGCAAGGGTGAGCCCCGAGGCGTACGCAAGGTGCACGCGGTGCGCGGTGTCTCCTTCACCGCCTACCGCGGCCAGGCCATCGGCCTCATCGGCACCAACGGTTCGGGCAAGTCCACCCTGCTCAGGGCCATCGCCGGACTGCTGCCTACCGAACACGGCAAGGTGTACACCGACGGCCAGCCGTCGCTGCTCGGTGTCAACGCCGCGCTGATGAGCGACCTGACCGGTGAGCGCAACGTCGTGCTCGGCGGTCTCGCCATGGGCATGAGCCGCGAGGAGATCCGCGCCCGCTACCAGGACATCGTCGACTTCTCCGGAATCAACGAGAAGGGCGACTTCATCACGCTGCCGATGCGGACGTACTCCTCCGGCATGGCGGCGAGGCTGCGCTTCTCGATCGCCGCCGCCAAGAACCATGACGTCCTGATGATCGACGAGGCGCTGGCCACCGGTGACCGCAAGTTCCGGGTCCGCTCCGAGGAGCGCATCCGCGAGCTGCGCAAGGAGGCGGGCACCGTCTTCCTGGTCAGCCACAACAACAAGACGATCCGGGACACCTGCGACCGGGTCCTGTGGCTGGAGAAGGGCGAGCTCCTGATGGACGGCCCGACCGAAGAGGTGCTCAAGGCGTACGAGCGGGAGACCGGCAAGTAGCACACGTCCGTGGTGGCCCCCGCCCGAGCGCAGCGGCGGGGGCCACCACGCTGTGCCGCTCCGGGCGGAAGGCCGCTCGGCGTACCAGGGGCGATCTCCTCCCGGCGGATGACGTCAATCGCCCCCGCTGCGGGGAAGGTTGGCGGGAGTTCAGGCGTTGTACGGTCGCGCGCCGCACCCCGGCGCGGCCCTGTGAGCTCTGCAACGTAAGCTGTACCGGTGCTGATTCGCGCCAATGTGGGGTGATACGCCCCCCGGCACATCCCCCGTTGCGTGCATGTCGCACTCGGGAGGACGAGCGGCGTGTCCGAAAAGGGATGTTTTGGGTCAGCAGTGTAGAACGGGAGATATGACGGCAATGATGGCAGATCTCCAGCTCCGACGTGGTTTCGCCGTCCCCGCGTCGGGTGGTCCGCAGTGACTCCTGTGCAGCAGGCGCGCACCGACGCCGCCGCCATCGGCACGCTGGACAAGGCCACGGACGAGAACTTCCCCGTGGCCCCCTTCTTCCTGCCCCGCGCATGGCGTGACGACCTGATGGCCGTGTACGGCTTCGCGCGCCTCGTCGACGACATCGGTGACGGCGACCTCGCCCCCGGCGGCGGCGACGCCCGCGGTCTCGGCCTCGAACCCGGACAGAGCGAGGACCGGCTCGCCCTGCTCGACGCGCTCGAGGCCGACCTGCACCGCGTCTTCGACCGCTCCGGCGACGGCCCGAGCCACCCGCTGATGCGCGCCCTGCGTCCCACCGTCCGGCGCTGCGGCCTCACCCCCGAGCCCTTCCTCGGCCTCGTCGAGGCCAACCGGCAGGACCAGAAGGTCCGCCGCTACGGCACCTACGGCGAGCTGCTGGCCTACTGCGAGCTCTCCGCCAACCCCGTCGGACGCCTCGTGCTGGCGATCACCGGCACCGCGAGCCCCGAACGGATCCGCCGCTCCGACGCCGTCTGCACGGCGCTGCAGATCGCCGAGCACCTCCAGGACGTCGCCGAGGACCTCGGCCGCGACCGGATCTACCTTCCCGCCGAGGACATGGAGCGGTTCCACGTCACCGAGGCGGACCTGGCCGCACCGACCGCCAACGCGTCCGTGCGTGCCCTCGTCGCCTTCGAGGCGGGACGCGCCCGGGAACTGCTCGACGAGGGCATTCCCCTGGTGGACAGCGTCCACGGCCGGCTCAGGCTGCTGCTCGCCGGTTTCGTCGGCGGAGGGCGCGCGGCGCTCACCGCGATCGCGGCCGCCGGTTTCGACGTACTGCCCGGACCGCCCAGGCCCACCGCGCCCAGACTGCTGCGCGAAATGGGTGCCGTCCTGCGAAGTGCGCACAGAGAGGGGTGAGCCGGACCGTGGAGGGACAGACGACGTACATGTCGGCACCGGTACAGGCCGCATACAGCTACTGCGAGGCCGTCACCGGACAGCAGGCCCGCAATTTCGCGTACGGCATCCGGCTGCTGCCGTACGAGAAGCGACAGGCCATGTCGGCGCTGTACGCCTTCTCCCGTCGGGTCGACGACATCGGCGACGGTGAGCTGGACCCGGAGGTCAAGCACGCCCGGCTGGCGGACACCCGCAAGCTGCTCGACCGCATCCGGGACAAGGCGGTGGACGAGGACGACACCGACCCGGTCGCCGTCGCGCTCGCCGACGCCGCGCAGCGCTTCCCGCTGCCGCTCGGCGGTCTCGACGAGCTCATCGACGGTGTGCTGATGGACGTGCGCGGGGCGAGCTACGAGACCTGGGACGACCTGAAGCTGTACTGCCGGTGCGTCGCGGGCGCCATCGGGCGCCTCAGCCTCGGCGTCTTCGGTACGGAGACGGGCGCGCCCGGCTCCGAACGGGCCGCGGAGTACGCCGACACCCTCGGCCTCGCGCTCCAGCTCACCAACATCCTGCGCGACGTGCGCGAGGACGCGGGCAACGGGCGTACCTACCTTCCCGCCGACGACCTCGCGAAGTTCGGCTGCTCCGCCGGATTCGCACGGGCCACCCCGCCCCCCGGGTCCGACTTCGCCGGCCTGGTGCACTTCGAGGTCCGGCGTGCCCGGGCGCTCTTCGCCGAGGGCTACCGGCTGCTGCCGATGCTGGACCGGCGCAGCGGTGCCTGCGTGGCGGCCATGGCCGGCATCTACCGCCGGCTGCTGGACCGCATCGAACGCGACCCCGAGGCCGTGCTGCGCGGGCGGGTCTCGCTGCCGGGCCACGAGAAGGCGTACGTGGCGGTGCGCGGCCTGTCGGGCCTCGACGCGCGGTACGTCTCCCGCCGGACGGCCAGGGGGAGGATCTGATGACGGGCCGCAACCGGGCCGGGCACGGACCTCGGGCAACCCCCACGGGGCCCGGTGCGTCCCACACTGCGACAAAGCGACGGAAGCAGCCGTGCGCGGCGGCAGGGCGAAGGGGGCAGGCATGACCGGCCGGAACGACCCTCACCGCTCCCATGCCGTGGTCGTCGGCGGCGGCCTCGCGGGTGTGACCTCGGCGCTGCGCCTCGCCGGCGCAGGCGTCGACGTGACCCTGCTCGAAGGCCGCCCCCGGCTCGGTGGCCTCGCCTTCTCCTTCCGGCGCGGCGACCTCTCCGTCGACAACGGCCAGCACGTCTACCTGCGCTGCTGCACCGGCTACCGCTGGTTCCTCGACCGCATCGAGGGCAGCCACCTCGCCCCGCTGCAGGACCGCCTCGACGTGCCCGTACTCGACGTGGGCCGGCCCGCGGGCCCGAGGCTCGGACGGCTGCGCCGCACCGCGTTGCCCGTACCCCTGCACCTCGCAGGAGGTCTCGCCGCCTACCCGCACCTCTCGCTCGCGGAGAAGGCCGGCGTCGCCCGGGCCGCACTGGCGCTGGGCCGTCTCGACCCCGCGGACCCCGCACTCGACGGCATCGACTTCGCCACCTGGCTCCGCCGCCAGGGCCAGTCGCAGCGCACCATCGAGGCCCTCTGGGACCTCGTCGGCGTCGCCACGCTGAACGCCACCGCGCCGAACGCCTCGATGGCGCTGGCCGCGAAGGTGTTCAAGACCGGACTCCTCTCCGAACCGGGCGCCGCCGACATCGGCTGGGCCGCCGTGCCGCTCGGGGACCTCCACGACACCCTCGCCCGCAAGGCGCTCGAATCCGCGGGCGTACGCATCCACCTGCGCACCCGGGCCGCCTCCCTCACCCGTACCGAGGACGGACGCTGGGCCGTCGGGACGGACGGCGAGCGGATCGAGGCGGACACCGTCGTCCTCGCCGTACCGCAGGGTGACGCCCACCGGCTGCTGCCCGAGGGCGCGCTGGACGACCCCGGCCGGCTGCTGGACCTCACCGACGCGCCCATCCTGAACGTCCACGTGGTCTACGACCGCACGGTGCTGCGCAGGCCGTTCTTCGCCGCGCTCGGCTCACCCGTGCAATGGGTCTTCGACCGCACCGCGTCCTCGGGTCTCCAGGGCGGCGGCCAGTACCTCGCGGTGTCCCAGTCCGCGGCGGGCGACGAGATCGATCTGCCCGTCGCCGAGCTGCGGAGGCGCTACCTGCCCGAACTGGAGCGACTCCTCCCGGCCGCCCGGGGGGCGGGCATCCGCGACTTCTTCGTCACCCGGGAACGCACCGCGACCTTCGCGCCCGCGCCGGGCGTAGGGCGCCTGCGGCCGGGCACGCACACGCGTGCCCCCGGGCTGCATCTCGCGGGAGCATGGACCGCCACGGGCTGGCCCGCCACGATGGAGGGCGCGGTCCGCAGCGGCTTCACCGCTGCCGAGGCCGCGCTCCAGGCCCTCGGCCGGCCACACGAACATCCGCTGCAGGAGGCGGCATGAGCAGTACCACCGGAACAAGAGGAGAGTCTGTGACCCCGGCGAATCCGGCTTCCGACACCGTGGCGGACACCACGGACGTCACCGCGCTTCTGGAGCGCGGACGGGCCCTGTCAGCGCCGGTGCTGCGAGCTGCCGTGGAGCGGCTCGCGCCCCCCATGGACACCGTCGCGGCCTACCACTTCGGCTGGATCGACGCCCAGGGCAGGCCCGCCGACGGCGACGGAGGCAAGGCGGTGCGCCCCGCGCTGTCCCTGCTGTCCGCGGAGGCGGCGGGTGCTCCTGCCGAGGCGGGGATCCCCGGCGCCGTCGCCGTCGAACTCGTGCACAACTTCTCACTGCTGCACGACGACCTCATGGACGGCGACGAGCAGCGCCGTCACCGCGACACCGTGTGGAAGGTGCACGGCCCCGCCCAGGCGATCCTCGTCGGCGACGCGCTCTTCGCGCTGGCCAACGAGGTCCTGCTCGAGCTCGGCACCGCCGAGTCGGGCCGTGCGGCCTGGCGCCTGACGAAGGCGAGCCGCAAGCTGATCGACGGCCAGGCCCAGGACATCTCCTACGAGCACCGCGAGCGGGTCACCGTCGAGGAGTGCCTGGAGATGGAGGGCAACAAGACGGGCGCGCTGCTCGCCTGCGCCGTCTCCATCGGTGCCGTGCTCGGCGGTGCCGACGACCGCACCGCCGACGTCCTGGAGACGTACGGCTACCACCTCGGGCTCGCCTTCCAGGCCGTCGACGACCTGCTCGGGATCTGGGGCGACCCGGAGTCCACGGGCAAGCAGACGTGGAGCGATCTGCGCCAGCGCAAGAAGTCCCTGCCCGTCGTCGCCGCGCTCGCCGCTGGCGGGCCCGCCTCGGAGCGCCTGGGCGAGATGCTCGCCGCCGACGCCAAGAGCAATGACTTCGACAGCTTCTCCGAAGAGGAGTTCGCCGCACGTGCGGCACTCATCGAGGAGGCGGGCGGCCGTGAGTGGACCGCCCAGGAAGCCCGCCGTCAGCACGCGGTAGCCATAGAGACGCTGGACGGCGTCGACATGCCGGAACATGTGCGCGCGCAGCTCACCGCGCTCGCCGACTTCGTTGTCGTACGAAAGAGATGATCATCATCCAGATATGACTCGCAGTCGCCGGCGGGGGCCCCCCCGGGGGCCCCCCCCCCGCGCCCCCCCCCCCCCCCGGGGGCCCCCCCGCCCCCCGGGGGGGCCCCCCCCCCCCCACACACCGGCACACCCCGGGCCCCCCCCCCCCCCCCGGGCCCCCC
>NZ_JBIAJR010000007.1:0-445666 GCF_042872025.1 Streptomyces sp. NPDC005494 | reverse complement strand
CGGCCCCGCCCGCCCGGCCCTTTGGCCGGGGGGCGCCCCCTCCCCCCCGCTCCCCCCGGCCCCCCCCCCCGACGGGGGGGGGGGGGCCCCCCCCCCCCCCCCCCCCCCCCCGCCGCCCTGAGCACCCGCGGGGGGTTCACCAGTCGTGGACCGTGCCGTCCTGGAGACGGTTGACGGGCAGGTACGCCGCTTCGTAGGGGTGGGCCGCCGCCGCCTTCTCGTCGAGCTCCACACCGATGCCCGGGGCCTCGCCGGGGTGCAGGTGCCCGTCCGTGAAGGTGTAGGCGTGCCGGAAGACCTCGTCCGTGAGCGGTTCGTGGCCCGCGTACTCCTGGATCCCGAAGTTGTGGACGGCGAGGTCGAGGTGGATCGCTGCCGCCATCCCGACCGGGGAGATGTCCTGCGGGCCGTGCACGGCGGTCTTGATCTGGTGGAGCGCGGCGAAGTCCGCCAGCTTCCTGAGCGGAGTGACACCACCGAAGTGCGTGACGGCGGACCTGACGTAGTCGATCAGCTGCTCCGTGATGAGCGTCTGGTAGTCGTGGACGGTGTTGAAGACCTCGCCCACGGCCAGCGGTGTGGTGGTGTGGCGGCGTATCAGACGGAAGGCCTCCTGGTTCTCCGCGGGGGTGCTGTCCTCCAGCCAGAACGGCCGGTACGCTTCCAGGTCCTTCCCGAGCCGCGCCGCCTGGGCGGGCGTGAGGCGGTGGTGCGCGTCGTGGAGAAGGGGCAGTTCCTCCCCGAACTCCGCGCGGACCGCCTCGAAGACGGCGGGAGCGTGGCGCAGGTAGGCGTCGGTGTCCCAGTCCTCGACCAGGGGCCTGGCCTGCTGGTGGAGGACGGGCGACCCGTCGTCGTGCGTGGTGTGCACCCCGTACACGGCCTTGAGACCGGGGACGCCCGACTGGACACGCACCGCCTGGTATCCCTCGGCGAGGCGGGCCCGCACCGAGTCGAGCAGTTCCGGGATGTCCTTGCCGTTGGCGTGGCCGTAGGCGCGGACGCGGTCCCTGCTGGCGCCTCCGAGGAGCTGGTACAGCGGGAGTCCGGCGGCTTTGCCCTTGATGTCCCACAGCGCGACGTCGACGGCGGCGATGGCGGCCATCGTCACCGGTCCGCGCCGCCAGTAGGCGCCTCGGTACAGGGACTGCCACGTGTCCTCGATCCGGTGCGGGTCGAGACCGATGAGCAGGGGGACGACGTGGTCGGTGAGGTAGCTGACCACGGCCAGCTCCCGGCCGTTGAGCGTGGCGTCGCCCAGTCCGGTGAGCCCTTCGTCGGTCGTCAGCTGGAGCGTGACGAAGTTCCGGCCGGGGCTGGTGACGACCACCGTGGCGTCGACGATCTTCATGCGGATGCACTCTCCGATGCGAGGGGTGGGGCGGACCGGCTCAGCCCTTGGCTGCACCCGGCGTCAACCCTGCACCACGGTCATCGGCGCGGGCCCGTCGGGGCCGTGGTGCGCGGCCGGTGCCAGGCGCCACGGCGGACCGGCCTGCCGCGCACCGCACCCGCGCCTGCCACGCGCCTGCCGTGCGTCGAACTCGCGTCGGACTCGCGTCGGGGGACGGTGCCTCAGTCACCCGTGCGCAGGAGGCCGGCCGCGACGAGTCCGGCGAGGCCCAGGTCCGTGTCCGTGTACTCACCGCCGAGGAGGTGTGCCGTGTAGGCGTCACGCTCCAGCAGGAGCGGCTCCAGGAATTCCTCCGCGTCGGGGGTCGGTTCGGCGACCCTGCGGCAGTCCCGCGCCAGCACCCCGTACCGCACGTGCGTGGCGAAGGAGGCGAGGTACGTCCGCATGAAGACCTCGACGGTCCCCGCCCGGTGTCCGGTCTCCTCCAGGAGCTCCCGTTCCGCCGCGCACAGAACGTCCTCGCCGGGCTCGACCATGCCGCCGGGGAGCTCTGCCAGTACCTTGCCGGGGCCGGGACGGAACTGCCGTACGAGAACGCCCCGGCCGTCCTGCGTGAAGGCGACGAGGGCGACCGTGCGGGGGCCGTGGAGGACGTCCCAGTCCGACTCCCTGCCGTCGGGCTGCACATAGGTGCGGCATCGCACGTCCAGGTAGCCCGCCGGCCCGGGACGCTCGCTCCTCAGCGTCCACTCCAGCGCGTCACAGCTCTGCGTCATGAGCGGGAGCATGTCCAGCCCACGGCACGGCAAAACGGTCCCGTACCCGAGGAGCACCGGTGCCACCCGGTGGGACGCATGGCCGGCCTCCGGGCGGGCACGAGCCCTCGTGGAGGCGGCGCCCTCCGACGCACGATGGTTTTCGGCCGGCCCGCAACCCTCCGCGCGAATATCGCGTGCCTCACCGGTGTACGTGTTCGTGCGGAGCACTCGACGCCTCTCACCCCAAGGGGAAATCATGCGTCTTCACAGCACATCCGCCGTCGTCGCCGTCGCCGCTGCGGCCGCCCTCTCCCTCACCGCGTGCGACGGTGACGGCGCCACCGACAGCGCCCCCGCCGGTGCTTCTGCGTCGGCCACGCCGGACACCGGGGCTTCCACCGACGGCGGCACCGAGCGCCCCGGTGCCGCGGAGAAGACGCGAGCCCCGGGCGGAGGCGACACCCAGGCCTCCGCATCCGGCGCGCCGCGCGTGGGGGACGGCACCTGCCGGACCTCGGACCTCTCCTTCAGCAGTTCCGGGGGCATGGCGGAGGGCGAGGTACTGATCAACCTGAAGAACACCGGATCCGCCGCCTGCTCCATGCGCGGGTTCCCGGGGCTGGACCTGGAGGGCAAGGACGGCACGGTGAGCGCCGAGCGCAGCGACCGGTCCGCACCGACCGTCACCCTGGCCCCCGGGGAGGGAACCAACTTCTCCCTGCACTTCCCGCCCGGCACCGGCGACGGCTCGGGGGTGACGTTCACCTCGGCACTGGTGACCCCGCCGAACGAGACGCACTCGCACCGCATGTCACTCGCCGTCGGCGTCCCCGTGGACGCCGGCACGGCCCCCCGGATCACGGTGGACCCGGTCGGGTCGGGGAAGTAGTCACGCCGGGTCCCGGGGCGCTCCGCACCGACAAATCCTGGACATTTAGTCCGTATGATGAGACGGGTTTGCGGAGCCCGGGGCACACGGCGTCTCATCGCGCCTGTGCAGAACGAACAGATAACCCCTGATCAAACCGGTTCCGACGACAAGGGAGCGAGGCGCGCCGTCACGGTGTTCCCCGTCCTCGTGCTCGTGGCGGGCGTAGCCGGTCTCGTCACTCCCGGCACGTTCGCCGGCTGGACGGAGTCGGTCCCCTACCTGCTCGGCGTGGTCATGTTCTGCATGGGGCTGACGATGACTCCGCTCGATTTCAAGGGCGTGGCGAGGCGGCCGTGGGCCGTGGCGATCGGCCTGGTCGCGCACTATGTGATCATGCCCGGCCTCGGCTGGATCATCGCTCATCTGCTGGGGCTGCCTCCGCAGCTCGCGGCGGGACTGATCCTGGTCGGCTGCGCGCCGAGCGGCACGGCGTCGAACGTGGTGACCTTCCTGGCCCGTGGCGACGTGGCGCTGTCGGTGTCCGTGGCGACCGTCTCCACACTGGTCGCTCCCCTGGTGACGCCTCCGCTGACACTGCTCCTGGCCGGTGAGTACCTGCCCGTGGATGCCGGTTCGATGATCACGGACATTCTCAAGACCGTGCTCCTCCCGGTCCTCGGCGGCCTGGTGGTGCGGCTCGTCTTCGGCAGGCTCGTCGACCGGGTCCTGGGCGTCATGCCCTGGCTGTCGTCCCTCGCCGTCGCCGCGATCGTGTGCGCCGTCGTGGCGGGCAGCGCGAGCATGATCAAGTCGGCCGCTCTCACCGTCCTGCTCGCCGTCGTCCTGCACAACGGCCTGGGGCTCGCTCTCGGCTACGCCGCGGGCAAGGCGGCCCGGCTCGGCCGGCCCGCCAGCCGCGCCATGGCCTTCGAGGTCGGCATGCAGAACTCCGGCCTCGCCGCCTCGCTCGCCACCGCCCACTTCAGCCCGCTGGCCGCTCTGCCGGCCGCGGTGTTCTCCGTGTGGCACAACATCTCGGGCGCGCTGGTGGCCGCCTGGATGGCCCACCGGTCGCGGCGTGACGACGACGTGGCGCCCTCGGCAGGGCGGACACAGGACAGCACCGCCGCTGCCGCCACCGGCAGCGCCTGACGGCGAAGGTGCCCGGTCGGGACCTCCTGGCCGGGCACCTTCGCGTGCTCGCGTACGGTTCGCCGGCCACGCCGTACAGCCCGTCGGCCACCGCCGGACGGTCCGTCACTCATGCCGTACAGCCCGTCAGTCGCCCGGGTAGCTCACGATGGTCTGCGTAACGGCCGGGGAGTCCTGCGTCATGTAGTAGTGGGCGCTGAGCCCCGAGAACCGGGCGGTGTCGCCCGTCTCCAGCTGGTGGGGTACGTCGTCCACCACCAGGGTCGTCCGGCCGGACAGCACGGTCACGTACTCGACGGAATCCGTGCCGTGCGAGCTGACCTGGCTGGTGCCGTGCGGGTGCAGCCGTGACCGGTAGATCTCGATGCGGCCCTCGCCCCGGCCGGCGAAGAGCAGGTTGACCGAGGTCTCGCCGTCCGGCTCCTGGAGGTCCGCGGCCCGGACGATCTCGGGGCGCAGCATCGGCTGCCGCAGCAGATCCGTGGCGCCGACCTCCAGCACGTCGGCGATCCTGACGAGCACGTCCACCGTCGGGTTGGCCTCGGCGCGCTCGATCTGCGAGAGCAGCCCCTTGCTGACGCCTGTGGCCGCCGACAGCTCGCGCAGACTGAGGCCGCGGGCCAGCCGGCGGCGGTTGAGGTTGGACGCCAGCGACGCGCGCACGGTCCCTGGGGCGGCCGGCGGAGTCTGCGGACGCGTCGGCGCGGGCAGTGTCGGCGCGCTTGGTGTCTCCACCGTTGCGTTCCTCCTCACGGTCTCGGTAGGCGCAGGTCAGCGCACCACTCTAGCGGTGTGTCTGTCGGGCCGTCAGTCCTCGACGGCACCCCTCGCCCCGCTGCGGGGCGTATACCCCGGCAGTGCGTCGAGCATCCTGCGGGTCCATGGGTGCCCCGGCGCGTCCAGCACCTCGGTGACGCTGCCTTCCTCGACGATCCGCCCCTGGTACATCACCGCGACCCGGTCGGCGATCTGCCGCACCACCGCCAGGTCGTGGGTGATGAACAGGATGGCGAAGCCCTCGCTGCGGCGCAGTGAGTCGAGCAGATTCAGCAGCTGGGCCTGGACCGAGACGTCGAGTGCCGCCACCGCCTCGTCGCAGATCAGCAGCCTGGGCCTGGCCGCCAGGGCCCGGGCCAGCGCGACCCGCTGGCGTTCGCCGCCGGAGAGCGCGGCGGGACGACGGCCGGCGTACGGGAGCGGCAGCCCCACCTGCGAGAGCAGGGCGTCGACGTCCGACGGGGCGATGTCGCGGGCGCGTCCTCCCGCCCGGGCCGCCAGCGCCTCGCGCAGTGTCGCGCCCACCGTGCGCAGGGGGTTGAGCGAGGAGTACGGGTCCTGGAAGACGATCTGCGCCTGTCCGGCCAGCCTGCGACGGTCCGCCGTGGCGGGGCGCCGGCCGGCCGGCAGCGCGATGCCTCCCGTGCGCACGCTCCCGCTGTCGAACGTCTCCAGGCCGATGGCGATCCGCGCGAGGGTCGTCTTTCCCGAGCCGGACTCCCCCACCAGCGCCACCACGGAACCGGGCGCGACGGTCAGGCCGACGTCCCGCAGGGCGTGGTGGTCCCCGCCCGGCGAGCGGAACGTACGGTCCACGGAGGTGACGGCGAGTACCGCTTCCTCGCCCTTCGCGGCGCTGGGCGCGCCGCCGGTGCCGGGCTGCCGGTCGCCCGGCGCAGCAAGCGCGTCGCCGATCTCCGCCAGCCGGTGGCAGGCGGACTGCCGACCCCCGGTGACGGTCCGCAGGGCGAGGGGCGTGCTCCCGCACTGGGGCGCGGCGTACGCGCACCGGGCGGCGAACGGGCAGCCGCCGGTGCGCCTGCCGGGCGGCGGTACGAAACCCGGCAGGGCGGGCAGTTCGGCGAAGCGGGTGCGGACCGAGGGCTCGGACGCCAGCAGTCCGGCCGTGTAGGGGTGCGCGGGCGCCGATTCCAGCTCGTCAGGACGGCCGTGCTCCAGCACCGCGCCCGCGTACAGCACGTACACCCGGTCGCAGGCGGAGAACGCGACCCGCAGGTCATGGCTGATCAGTACGAGCCCCATGCCCCGGTCCCGCTGGAGGCCGCGCAGCAGATCCAGTACGGCCTGCTGGTTCGCGGCGTCCAGCGCCGTCGTGGGCTCGTCGGCGATCAGCAGTTCGGGATCCCCGGCGAGCGCCGCCGCCGCGGCGACTCGCTGGCGCATTCCGCCCGACAGCTCGTGCGGATACTTCCCTGCGACCTCGGGGCCGAGGCCGACCTCGGCCAGCCGGCGCGCCACCTCGGCCCGTCGGGCCCCGGCGTTCCGGCGCCCGCGCAGGACCCCGTGGCGCTCCCGCAGCCCGTCGGCGATCTGACGCCCGCAGGTCAGCTGCGGGTGCAGCATCGTGAACGGGTCCTGCATCAGCAGGGTGACGCGGCGTCCGCGCAGGGCGTGGCGGGCTCGCGGGGCGAGCTCCAGCACCTCCTGGCCGGCGATCCGCACCGTGCCCCCGGTGACGGCCGTGCCGGGCGGCAGCAGCCCGGCCACGGCACGCATCGCCAGCGACTTGCCGCTTCCCGACTCCCCGACGATGCCGACGCACTCGCCTCGGCCCACGGTCAGGGAGACGCCGTCCAGGATGGTGGCCGGTCCCGCGCCGCCTGCCGTGGCGGCGACCCGCAGCCCGTCCACGGCGAGCAAGGGCCCGCCGGGTCCGGGCGCTGTCCCGGCGAGCAGGGGCCCGCCGGGTCCGGGCGCTGTCCCGGCGAGCGGGGGCCCGTCCGGAACGGGTGTCTCGCCGGGAGCGGCGTGTCCGGTCGTGCGGCGCGCTGCCATCAGGACCTCCCTCGGTCGGAGAACGCCTCGAACAGCCGGTCGCCGAGGATGTTCAGCGCTACGGCCGCGACGACGATGAGGACGGCGGGCGCCAGCGCGGCGGACGGATTGTCGTACAGCAGGGTGCGGTTCTCGGAGAGCATCCGCCCCCAGTCGGGGGCGCCGGGCGGCACTCCGAGGCCGAGGAAGGAGAGCGAGCTGAGGGCGACGACGGCCCCGGCGAAGTTGAGCAGGGCGTTGGCGACGGCCACGGGCAGTACGTTCGGCCAGATGTGCCGGGTCATCACGGCGAACCGCGAGAGTCCGAGCGTCTCGGCGGCCTCGACGTAGGCGCGGTGCCGCTGTTCCAGCACGGCGGACCTGACCAGCCGGATGTCGGCGGGCGAGGTGAGCACCACGAGTACGCCGACCGCGAGCGCGTACCCGCCTCCGCCGATCCCGGCGACGACGATCGTCACCAGCAGGGCGGGAAGCGCGAGCAGCAGGTCCGCCCAGCGGCGCACCAGGGCGTCGGTCCAGCCGCCCCGGTAGCCTGCGAGCAGCCCCAGGACGTTGCCGATGACCATCGAGCCCAAGGCGACCAGGGCCGCGCCGGCCAGCGTCGAGCGCGCTCCGGCGACCACCATCCGGGCGATGTCACGTCCCAGTTCGTCGGTCCCGAGGAGATGCCCGCCGCCGGGCATCGTGACCCCGGTGGCCAGGTCCTGGGTGTCCCAGCCGGGCAGCAGCACCTGCCCCAGGGCGGCGGCCAGCACCAGCAGGAGCACCACGGCGCTGCTCCACAGGGCCGCCGGGGACAGACGGGGGAAGAGGGGCGTGCGGTTCTTCATCGGCCGTCCTTCTCGGGAGCGCCGGGAGCGCCGGGAGCGCCGGCCAGGGCGGGCCCCGGTGCGTCCTGGGCCGCGGGAACCCCGGGGCGCGGCGCCTTCGGTGCGGGGGTGGACTGCAGACGCGGGTCCAGCAAGGGCTGGGCGAGATCGGTGACGAGGTTGGCGGCGCAGACGAGGGCCGCGAGCAGCAGCGCCTCCGCCTGGACGACGGGCACGTCCCGGAAGGTGACCGAGTCGACGAGCAGCGAACCGAGCCCGGGAAGGGCGAACACCTGCTCCACCATGACGGTGCCGGCGAGCAGATAGGCGATGACGAGGCTCACCCCGGTGAGTACCGGCACCAGCGTGCCGCGCAGCACGTAGTGGAGCAGGATGTCCCGTTCCCGTACGCCGCGGGCGCGGGCGAACGTGACGTGCTCGCGCTCCAGTTCCCGCACGACGGCGGCCCGGGTGAGTTTCAGCAGCACCGCCGTGACCGCCAGCCCGAGGGCCACGCCGGGCAGCACCAGGTGGGTGAGACGGTCGGCGCCCGGGCCTTCGCCCGGCCCGTACGCCGGGAACCAGCCCAGCATCAGTGAGAAGACGTAGATGAGCACCAGCCCGCTCGCGAAGGCAGGTGTGGACAGGGCGACCACGCCGAGGCTCTGCACGGCCCGGTCGGTCGTACGCCGGTTGCGCAACCCGGCCAGGACGCCCAGCGGGAGCCCGAGCAGGAGGGCCACGAAGAGGCCGAGGCCGACCAGTTGGCCGGTCAGGGCGAGCCTGCCGCCGATCGCGGACGCGACACTCTCGCCGGTGCGGATGGAGGTGCCCAGGTCCAGCCGGACCGCGTCGCTGATCCAGTACCAGTACTGGGCGGCCAGCGGACTGTCCAGGTGGTGGCGGGCCCGCACGGCCGAGAGCGCCTCGGGCGTCGCGCTGCGCGGGCCGAGCAGGGTCTGCGCGGGGTCGCCGGGAGCCGCCTGGAGCAGGGCGAAGACGGCGACGGACAGGATGAGGAGCAGGACCGCCGTGCCGGAGACCCTGCGGAGTACGAAGCCGAGCGGCAGCCCGGCACGCAGGCGCGCGCCCGCGCGGACGGCGGTCATCGGCGCTCCCCGGACGACGAGGGGGCGGCCGTGCCGGAGGTCGACCGGGGGAAGTCGCGCTCCGGCACGGCCGGGGAAGCCGCACCAGGGTTCGGTCCGGGGGAGACCGGCCCCTGGGCGGCGGCTGTGGGCGGCGGCGCCGGAACGGCCCCGCCGAGATGGGTGTCGAGCCATTCGGCGACACGGGTGACGGCGTCGAGGATGTGCGCGGGCTCGGTGAACTCGTGCCCCTCGCCCGCGTACACGAGCAGTTCAGCGGGGGCCCGGCCGGCGCGCAGCAGCGAACGGTGGAGCTCGTGGGCCTGGCCCACGGGGGTGACCCGGTCCTCGGCGCCGTGCACGATGAGTGTCGGGGTACCGCTGCCGCCGTGGGCGAACACGGCGGACCGCCGGCACCACTCCATGGGGTCCTGCGGGGAGCCGATGCGGTAGGTGCGGTCGTAACCGCCGCCGATGTTGCTGGTGTGCGTGAAGCTGAGCCAGTTCGTGGGCGCCGACACCACGACGGCCGCTGCGAAGACATCGGTCCTGGCGGCGGCGAGGGCGGCGAGGTGCCCGCCGTAGCTGTGTCCGAGCACGGCGGCGCGGCGCGGGTCGGCGAGGCCTTCCCTGACGAGATGGCGGACCCCGGAGAGGACGTCCTCGAGATCGCCGCCGCCGACGTCGCCGACGACCGCGCGCGCGTGCTCCCGGCCCGCGCCGCTGCTGCCGCGCGGGTTGGGCAGCAGGACGAGATAGCCGGCGGCGGCGAGCGCCGGTGCCAGGCCGAGCACGTCGCCGGGCGCGTACATCGAGGACCAGAGCCAGGCCGGGCCCCCGTGCACGAGCACCGCGAGGGGGCGGGGGGTCCGCGTGCGGTCCTGGCCGGCCTGGAGCAGGAGCCCCCGGACCGGGCGGCCGTCCTCGGAGCGCCACGTCGTCGCGGTGGTGCGCAGAGACACGTCCGCGCTGTCCCGCGCACCGGCGTTGAGCGAGGTGACCGCCGTCCAGTCCCAGGCACCGGGACCGTGGGTCCGTGCGACGACCGCCTCGGCGGGGCGGCCCGGTGCGTCCAGGACGGTCACGGCGATACGCCCCGACGCGTCGAGGGACAGCGCGGGCCGGAAGCCCGCACCGCTCAGGGTCGCCTCGCCGCTCCAGAGACGGGCTCCGTCGTGTCCCACCCGGGAGCCGGTGCCGTCCCATCCGGCGTGCCAGAGGATGCCCGGGGCGGCGTGGTCGTCGAACTGGAGCCAGGTGGCGTCCTCGACGTCGTCCCGCCTGCGCACGTCGCCGGTGGTCAGGTCCATCAGGAGGGGCCGGCCGGAGACGATGGAGATCCCTTCGCACACCGCTGCCAGCCGCCCGTCGGCGGAGAGGGCGGGCGCCGCGAGCTGTCCGTCCGGCGTGTGGAGCGTGCGTGCGGTCCGGGTCACCAGGTCGAGTTCGGCGAACCTCGCGTCGTAGTAGCCGGCCGGCAGGGTTTCCTCGGAGACCGTGGCCACGGCGGTGCGCCCGCCACGCCACGCGACGTTCCACACGGTCAGCCCGGCCGGGCCCGCGGCCCGCACCGATCCGCCGGCCAGCTCGACCGTCCAGACCGAGCGGCGGCCGCCGCCCTCGGTGAAACGCTCGGGGACGGGAACGGGCCCGAGCCGCACCGGCAGCCCGAGGTTCATCCCGTCACGCTCGGCGCCGTCCTCGGCGCAGAGGAGCAGAGCCCGGGTGCCGTCGTCGGAGACGAGGATGTCCTCCACGGCGCCGGGCGCGGTGGCCACCGTACGGACGGATCCGGTCCTCGTGTCCAGGGCTGCCAGCTCCGGATGGCCGGAGCCCGCCGGTTCCGCGATGTGCAGCAGGGTCCGGGAGTCGGGCAGCCAGCGGGGGCTGTGGCGGTCCACGGCACGGTCCCGGGGGGCTCGGGGCACCGGCTCCGCCGACGCCGGCTCCTCGCGGAACGCCTCCGGCACGGCCGACAGCACCAGTTCGGTGCGCTGCGGTCCGGCGGCGCTGACCGCGACCGTACGGCCGTCGGGGCTGACCCGC
Source organism: Streptomyces sp. NPDC005494 (assembly GCF_042872025.1). Classification (NCBI taxonomy): domain Bacteria; kingdom Bacillati; phylum Actinomycetota; class Actinomycetes; order Kitasatosporales; family Streptomycetaceae; genus Streptomyces; species Streptomyces sp. NPDC005494. Next base: position 434,795 of record NZ_JBIAJR010000007.1, on the reverse strand, counting down.
GCTTCGACCGGGTGCGTCAGCCGGAGCGTCGCCTCGCGGGCGCGCCGCACCGCGAGCGCGGCGGGCGGCTGCGGTGGTGCGACGGTGCCGGTCATGTGTCTCCGTTCGTGGTGCTGGGGCGGGGCGGGGTGTCTGCCCCGCCCCAGGCCTGACGTGGCCGGGGAGCCGACGGGACGTCAGGCGGGCGCGGCGATGTGTCAGGCGAATGCGACGAGGGTCAGGGGGGAGCGACGAGGTGTCAGGCGGACTTACGGACACGGGTCGCCCACGGTCCGATCAACGCGTACGGGCCCTGCTCCAGGAGCACGATGTCCTTGGACAGCGCCGTCGCGCTCCGGGCCCACCAGAGCGGCAGGTAAGGCAGATCGGGGCCCGCCTCCTGCACCGCCTTCATCAGCAGCCTGCCGCGCTCCGCCGGGTCCGTGGACTTCTTGGCGCTGTCGAGCGCGGAGTTCACGGCGGCGTTGTCGTAGTGGGCGATGTTCGTGGCGGTGGCGGCCGCGTTGAGATACGGGTCGGCGAGCTCCGCCGGATCACCCGTGACGGGGAAATACCACAGGAACTGGAGCGGCTGCTTGCCGGAACCCAGCTCCGAGACCCACTGTTCGAGGGTGATCTCCTTGACGTCCAGCGTGATGCCGATCTTCTTCAGCGACGCGGCGAGTGCCAGTGCCGCCTTGCCGAGCTGCGGTCCGCTGCCGGGGTAGTGCAGCTCCACCTCGAAGCCGTCCTTGGCCGAGGACCTGGCCAGTTCCTCCCGGGCAGCTTCCAGGTCGAAGTCCGGGACGGGTATAGCTCCGTAGCCGGAGCGGACGTCGCCCGCCGGCATCAGGTCGCCCCACATGTCGGGGGACGGCAGGGCGTCGGCGACCTCGGCCTTGCCGTGCAGGAGGCCCTTGACCATGCCCGCGCGGTCGGCCGCGTGGGCGAAGGCGCGGCGGACGTGGATGTCGTCGAAGGGCGCCTTGGTGGTGTCGAAGGCCAGGGAGACGACCGAACGGTCGCCGGTGTACGTGACGCGCGCGGCCGACTCCCAGCTGCGGGCCTCGTCGGACGCCAGGCCGAGGGCGCCGTCCACGGCCTCGGACTTCATCGCCACGAGCCGCGTGCCCGCGTCCGGCACGAAGGACAGCTTGATCTTCTGGACGGCGGGCTTCTCGCCCCACCACGCGTCGTTGCGCTCGAGCAGCACGTGGTCGTCGGCGGCGAACTCGGTGATCCTGTAGGGACCGGTGCCCAGCAGCAGCGTCTGCGCCGTACCGACCTTCCCCTTGTTGCGGGTGAGGAAGGCGCGGCTGCTGACGAGGAGACCGCCCGCCGTGGTGGTCCAGGCGAACATCGCGTCCGGAGCCGAGAGACGGATGGTCACCTCGAGGTCGCCCGTGGCCTTGACCGAACTGACCCCCGCGTAGGCGTACGAGAGCGCGGAGCCGTTGTCAGGGTCGCGGATGGCCTCGATCGAGGCGACCACGTCGTCCGCGGTGAAGGGGGTTCCGTCCGAGAAGACGACACCCCGGCGCAGGGTGTACACGTAGGTCCGGGCGTCGGGCTGCTTCCAGGAGGCGGCGAGACCCGGCCCGAGCTCACCCGAAGGGCTGACCGACAGCAGGGATTCCTGAGCCAGTGCCGCGACGAGGTAGTTCAGCACGCCGGACTCGCGCCCCACGTCGAGGCTGGACAGGGACGACGGAAGTGCCAGCGTGAGCAGGTCGATCGCCGCGCCGGCGCCCTGCGCACCGCTGCCGGAGCCGGTCCCCGCAGCGTCGTCACCGCTGCCGGCGGGCTGCGGCGCACAGGCGGCCAGGACACCCGAAGCGGCCAGCAGGCCCATGCCCGCTCCAGCGATCCGCAGCACGTTCCGTCGGCTGAGGCTGCCGCCCGGCTCCGAGTTCATCAGGACCAACCCATCTCAAGATGTCCATTGATACTGCCCAATTGGGCACGGCCAGTATACGAATCACTTTGAGGGCGTCAACGTGCGGCTTATGGATGCCCCGAATGACGAACTTCGGGCGATTTGCTGGCGGGCGGAGCGCGGTGGCAGCCGTCAGGCTCCGGGGCGTACGCGGTGAAGCGCCAGCACGGCCTGGTCGTCCTGCGGCCGGCCACCGCTGTGCCGCCGGACGTCCTCGATCAGGGTGTCCAGGATCTGCCCCGGCGCCAGGCGGTCACGGGAGCGCGCCGTCCTGCCGAGCGCGATCGGCAGGCGGGCGACGGGGTCGTAGAAGACTCCGTCCGGGTCCCGGGACTCCGTGACGCCGTCCGTGTAGCAGAGCAGGGTGGCGCCGGGCGGAAAGCGGTAGCTGTCGACGGGCGCGGACCAGGCGCCCAGTCCGCCCATTCCCAGCGGGGGCGCCTCCTCGGAGGGCTCCAGGAGTGTGGCGCGGCCCTTCGCGTCGAGGAGCACCGGCGGCGGATGCCCCCGGTTGACGAGACGCACGACGTCCAGGTCCTCGGACAGCTCCGCGATGAGCGCGGTGGTGAACCCCTCCTCCTGTTCCTGCCCGCCGCGCCGCGCGCCCTCCCGCATCAGGGCCCGCTCCAGCCGGTCGACCAGCTGCGGAAGGTCCTCCGCCTCGTCCGCGGCATAGCGGAAGGCTCCCAGATCGGCGCTGACGGCTCTGACCGCTCCGAGCCCTTTCCCTCGCACGTCCCCGACCATGACGCGGATACCGAAGGGCGTGCTCTGCACCACGTACAGGTCACCGCCGATCGCGGCCTCGCTCTCGGCGGGCACGTATCGCGCGTCGATGCGCAGGTCCCCCAGACGCGACGGCGGGTCGGGCAGCACCGCCTGCTGGGCGACCGCTGCGACGTGCTGGGCACGCCGGGTGCGGGCGTCCTGTCTGCGCAGTGTGCGGTGGATCAGGAGGGCGAGCACGGTGAGAGCCGCGAGGGCGAGCTGGTTGGCCGCTCCCGCGTGCCAGCCGAAGGTACCGTCGATCCAGGCGAGAAACGCGTGTACGACCATCGAGGCGAGGCCCACCCCGATGATCCCGCGGACGCCGTGGAGCGGTGCCGCGGCGACGGGCGCCGCCATGAGGAGCGGTGCCGACGTCACTCCGTGCGGCGTGACCAGGTCGATCACCACGGCCATGACGATGAGACCTACGGGGATCCACTGGACTCTGAGCAGCTGCGGCACTCCCCCACGCTGCCTTCCGGCACGCTCCCGCGCATCCCGAGCGGCCGGACGGCCGACGGGGGCGAGACCGGCTCCCACACCGGTCGCTGTCTCGAACCCGACACCGGCCCCCACACCGGTCGCGACCCTGAACCCGACACTGGCCCCTCTCGTCGCGGCCCGGAACCCGGCCGAGCCCTCCGCACCGGTCGCGACCCTGAACCCGACACTGGCCCCTCTCGTCGCGGCCCGGAACCCGGCCGAGCCCTCCGCACCCCCGCGCCCGTCGCGGCCCGGAACCGGTCCCGCACCGGACGCGGCCCCGAACTACGACCACCCGCCCACAAAACGGGCTCCCGGTCGTCGCCGCGCGCACTTCGGACGTCGGGCTTACAATCACCCGCCCGCCCGGCCCCCGCTGGTCCGCCGCCCGTGCCGTCCCACCGCACGGGAGCCTCGCCGCAGGCCTTCGCCGTCAGTTCCCCGCGCCGCTGGTGACGCCTCGTCACCGCGCCCGGATGCCCCTCGCGTGCCGGGGGCCGTGACCGCGTCTGCGGTGGTCAGCGCCCCACCCCGGACATAGACTTGAGAGGGCTTTCGGCGCCTGCGGCGGTCTCGCCGCTGCCGATGGATGACGCGAACGGGCGCACGAAACACCGCATGCGGGATGACCCTCGGCTCGACGCCGCGGAGCAGCTCATGGACGTCACATCCGAACGCATGAGTCCGTCCCCTGTCCAAGTCCACGTCCGTGGGTCCGTGGGGAGGGGCATCCCCCGCCCTGGGTCTGCGCGTGCCCGCGCTGCGGGAGCGGCGAGGAATCCTCCTGTTCGAGGACCACCTGGGGCAGGCCGCCGGTGTCGACGACACACCGATCGTGGGCATCGGCGCGAGAGAATCCGGGCTCGGAATCCGGGCGGCGTGCAGTTCCACTGTCCCGGGCGCGGTCCAGGACCTCGGCCTCGCCGGCGACCCTCCGACCGACGAGGGCCCCGGCGACGGCAGATCGATGGCCGCCCCCTGCCCCCGCGCCCTTCCTCGGAGGGGCTGCGAAACAGCCGGTCGTCTCCCCGTGGAACTGATCGTGCCTGCCCTGCGGCTGCCGGGCTCGGTCCGCCGGACGGGACCGCCCCGCCGGACCGTCGAAGAGAGGCCGAGATCATGCACCAGTCCGTACGCGACCAATGGATCAGGTTCAACGACCCGCTCGAAGGCCGAGTCGATTTCATGTACCTCGACCAGAAAGGATGGGTGAGCACGGGGATCGGCAACAAGATCGACCAGACGGCCGCGCCCAACTCCGCCCCGAGTGCGGCGGAGCGGGCCGCCTCGCTCGCCCTGGCCGGCGAGCTGCTGTGGCTGGACGCCGGCGGTAATCCTGTGTCGGCGGACCTCGTCGCCGCCGAGTGGGACAACGTCAAGGGGCGCCTCGATCTTGCCCCCCAGGGACACAACGCGTTCCGGCCCCCGTTCACGTCGCTGCACGTGGACGACGCGGAGATCGACCGGCATGTGTTCGCCAAACTGGACCAGATGGAGTCCGTCCTCACCGCCCGTCCCGAGTTCGCCGACTTCGGCACGTGGCCCGCCAACGCGCAGCTGGCGACTCTGAGCATGTGCTGGGCGCTGGGACCCGCGTTCAAGTTCCCCAAGCTCCAGCAGCACGTGTCGGTGCGCAGTTGGAGCGGCGCGGCGGAGGAATGCCACTTCACCCCGGACGAGGGAACGATCAGGATCCGGAACAAGCTCGACCGAGCGCACTTCCTCCTGGCCCAGACCGTGGAGAACCAGGGGCTGCCCACCGAGAGTCTGGCACTCGACCTGTCTGACGTGTTCGGCGTGCAGGGTGCGCTGCTCGCCCTCGGCTACGACCCCGGCCGCCAGGACGGCGGGGACGGCCCCCGCACCCAGGGCGCCGTGCGTCAGTTCCAGGCCGACCACGGACTCGAACAGAACGGGGCTTTCAGTGACCCGGCCACGGTGGGCGCTCTCGGCGCCCGGCTCGCGGAGGCGGGTTTCACGGTGGTGGGTGTCTGACCGGTTCCGGCACACGGCTTCGGGTGGCAGCGTCGCTGCCACCCGAAGCCGTGTGCCGGAAACCGTGTGCCGGAACCGGTCGGACCGGCTCCGCCAGGACCTGTCAGGAGTGCGCCGGGACACCGGACAGACGCCCGCGCGTCCCTCGTCGCAGGTCCGTCATCTCCAGGCCCTTGGGGTCCACCTTGCCGGGCTGCCATTCACGGTGGCCGATCACGCTCCGCTCGCTCCAGCCGTGCGCTCGGCAGAGGGCGGCGGCCACCTTCTCGATGGCCTGCACCTGCTCCTTCGGCCACGGGTCTCGTCCGTCGCCCAGGTTCACGCACTCGAAGCCGTAGAAGCGGGCGTTGCCGTCCGTGTCCGCGGTTCTGTCCGGCGGCAGAGCGGTCTCTGCGATCACCGCGCGCAGGACGTCCTGGTCGCCCTTGCCCGCATGGTTGGTTCGGCCGTAGCCGACCAGGAAGACCGTGCCGTCCTTCGCGATGACTCCGTGGCACAGGGGGCCGGGCAGAGCGGAGTGGCCCTTGCAGCACAGGTCCACGCTGCCGGTCGTGCCTGAGGTCACCGTGTGGTGGATCATCACGCCGTGCACGGGGCCCCAGGGGCCCTTGTGGTTGCGGTTGTGCGTACGCCACGACCGGTGCTCGACCACGGTGAGCCCTTCGGAGCGCAGCGCGGCGAGGAAGCGGTCGGCTGAGAGTGGGGTGGCCATGACTCTCCTCGGGAATTGCCGGGCCCGCCCCGGGTGCGAGGCCGGCCTCTGCCCCTGCCACTCTTCGCCGATGAGCGTGACCGCCGCGTGACGGCCGCGTGACGCGCTTCCCGTGTGCTGCCAGGGGGGCGGTCCCGCGTCGCTCCTTCACGCCGCGCCCTCGTCCGGGGCGGCGACGGCCCTCGCGGGCCGGGCGCACTCCGACACCAGCCGGTACAGGTGTTCCGGCGGATCCAGGCCCAACTCGTCGCGCAGGCGGCGGGCGTAGCGGGTGAACGCGTTCAGGGCCTCGGAGAGGTTCCCGTCGGACAGATGGGCCAGCACCAGGGAGGTCTGGCCGCTCTCGCGCAGGGGCTCGGCGTGCACCGCGGCCTGCGCGGCGGCGATGGCCTCGGCATGCCGTCCTGCCGTACGCAGCCGCCCTGCCAGGGTCTCCAGGGCGTGCAGGCGCAACTGCCGCCACTCCTCGGCCTCCGACAGGGCCCAGTCCTCGTACCAGCCGGGCAGCAGCTCGGCCGAGAGAACGCGGACGATCTCCAGCGGCGCGCCGGGAACCCCGTCCGCCCCGGTGGGATCGGCGGTGGGGTCGACGAGGCGTTGCGCCGTCCGGCGCACGTGATGCAGATCGACGGTCGTGCCCGGCGCGAGACGCACCTCGGCGGAGGTGACGTCCAGCGCCTGCCGGCCTCTGTGGCTGAGGCGGGCCAGTGCCGCGCGCAGATCCGCGTGCGCGCACCGCTCGGAAGCCTCGGGCCACAGGGTGCCGGCGACGAGGGGTCTGGGCACCGCGGCCCGGCAGCGCAGGGCGACGAACGCGAGCACCCTCTCCGACCCGGCGGGTACGGTCACCGGGTCCTCGCCCACCCACAGCCCGAAACCGCCGAGGACTCCGATCCGCACGCGAGGCCGCTCAGGGCCGGCACGTCGCTCGGAGCCCATGAGGGGCGGCTCGGGACCCATGTCCGTCCCTCCGGCGTCACCAGCCGGGCTTCGCGACCTGGCCGTAGGCCCACCGGGAGCCCTTGGACATCTCGAAGTGCAGGTGCGGGCCCGTGGAGTTACCGGTGCTGCCGACCTTGCCGATGCGCTGCCCGGCCTTCACCGTCTGGCCTCGCTTCACCTGCCGTGCCGAGAGGTGGCAGTAGGTGTACACATGGCCGTTGTCCGCGTGCAGACCGATCCACTGGCCGTACGCGCCGCCGTCGCCGTTCGACCACTCGACGGTTCCGTTGCGCACGGCCACGACCGGTGAACCGGGGGCCGCCGCGAAGTCCTGGCCCGTGTGCCTGCCGATTCCGTCGGGCTTCCAGGCGTACGGACCCGGCCGGAAGAATTCGAACGACACCTTGTGCCCCGGCACGGGTGTGGCCACCCGCCCACCGTGCGAGGAGGCCCCCTTGGGCTTTGCCGCGGCTTTGCCGCAGTCCACCTGGAAGTGCTCCTGCTTGCCGAGGTCGGTGAGCGAGCGGCAACCGGGCACACCATCGGCGTCGTCGCCCTTGAGTCCCTGCTTGAGCTGGTACGTGCGGTAGGCCTTCTTGGTCTGCTCGCCGAAGTGGCCGGTGGCACCGTCCGGAATGTCGAAGCCCCGCTTGATCAGAGCGCGCTGGACGGTGCGGACCTGTTCGCTGGTCTTTCCGAATCGGATTTCCGACAGATCGATCTTGGTCATGGTGGCCATGATGGGCTCCTGACAGCCGCAGGGGTGCCGACCCGTCGCCGCAGCTCCCGAGCATGTCGGCCGTCGTCACGGCGGGCCGGACAGGAGAGAGAGGTGGCAGCGCCGGAAACGTCTCAACGAATTCTCTGACACTGCCTCATATTGTCCACCGTCCCCGCTCACGCAGGCACTTACGGGGTGCCGCGCCGGACGAAGCCGGTTCCATTCCGACTATAAACCTGCCCACGGCGACCGGCCACTATAACCGTCGACCGCATTCCACGCACCGTACGCCCTGCGGTCGTTCACTCCGCACGTGAGCTGTAGAACCGACAACAATACTCACCCTCGGCGATCGATGAATCCCCAACTTCTCCGGGACAGGGCTTCAATTGACGGCAGAGCAAGGACAGAAGCTCCTTCACGACGGGTTCCCGCCCGTTCATTCCCATCCGGTCGCGACGGCACTCTCGGCGTCATACGCTGAAAAGTGTCGGCCGGTCCGGCGAGAACCGGGAACGGGCCGAGGACGAAACCACCGCATCGCGAAGTGGAAGAGCGCGCTCGGAGGCACGTCATGGCAGCGTTCGACATCGAAGTGTCCAGCCCCGTCTCCGCGGGCTTCACCTCAGGACTCGGCGGCCCCCATATCGGAACGCATGCGCCGCCCGCGAAGTGGTACATCGAATACGGGATGGACCTGGGGGCGCAGGACGGGTCCATGGTCCGAGCCGCCTTCGACGGCCACGTCACCGTCTTCCACCCTCATGTCCCGACGGAGGACACCCCCAAGATCTACGGCGCCCAGGTCTTCATGCGCGCGCCCAACGACATGATGGGCGGCTTCTACACGCACATGAAGGATGTGCCGGACGGACTCGGTGTCGGTTCTCCCGTCGGCCGCGGCGACGAGCTGGGGTCCGTACTCCGGTTCCCCGGCACCACACCCCACCTCCACATGGCGATCGTCGAGATCCTCGGCGGCGCGCCCGCTCCGGACGACCGCTACCGCGGCGTGGACAACATGTACGACTTCTTCCTGGAGACGGCGACGTCCGACGCCGCCACCGGCGTCCAGTTCCTCCAGGACGGCTCGCCCCCGGTCGTCGGGGACGGCGGCGGTGGAGGTGGCTCCGTGGCCGTACACCTCGGCACCGTCCGGGGCATCCAGCAGGGGCTGGTCCTGCTCGGCTACTCCCCCGGGGTGGTCGACGGCATCGACGGACCGAACACCCAGGCCGCAGTGCTCGCGTTCCAGGCAGACCACGGACTGCCCCGGACCGGACAGTGCACCGATGTGTCGCTGGCGACGCTGGCGGCCCTGCTCATCGCCGGCGGCCATCAGGTGGACGGGGTATGACCCCCGCACCGCCGCTCCGGGCCACGGGCCCGCGACGACCGGCAGACCGCTGAGGAGGAGTTCTCATGGCCACCTGGACCGTCGGCGCGGCCAGGAGACGAGCGGCCCGTGCTCCGGCGTCGGCCGAGGACGACGCCACTCCGGACTCGGGCCCTCCGGGAGCGGTACCGACGGCCGCCTACGCCGGAGCGGAGGAGCCACCGGCCTGGGTGCAATTCCTCAGCCCGCGCGACGACATGGGCCCGTGGGAGCAGAAGGAGGGGCTGAGGGCCCGGATCACGGAGCTCGAAGCCATCATCGACGCCTTGAGCACACGGGCGTCCGTCGATTCCGACCGGCGCAGAGTGGTACGGAACTACGCGTCCAACGCTCGCAGAGAGCTCGCGGAGGCCGAGCGCTCCCTTCTCGTCACGCAGCCCGGCAAGAGGCGCGCGGCTCACCTGGGCGTCGCACAGGCACACATGGACGCGGCGCTGAACCTCATGGTCTGGATGGCGTCCGCCGAGGACGTCAAGGCCATGCTCCCGCAGATCGTGGCCCTGGTCGAGGAACACCTCCCGGCCGGCGACCCACGGCGGGTACGGGTCATCGACATCGCGCGCGGGATGCAGCACAACGCCGACCGAAAGCTCCGCCCCAGCGAACGGGCCTTCCTGGCCGAGACGGTCAGCCTCGCCCGCAAGCTTCTGTGGAACGAGCGGCTGCGCGTACGGAGCTTCGTACGCATCGTGGGGACGGTCACCATCGGCCTGACGATCGCCGCGGTGGCCGTCGCCGTGATCACCGTCATCTGGGAGGCGTTGGTCCCGCTCTGCTTCACCCCCGAGGTCAACGGCGGTTTCAACGTCGTGTGCCCGACACGCAGCCGATTCGTCATCCCGTTCCCGCCGGACTCGCCCGTCACCAGCCAGATGACCGCCCAGGTCGCACAGGCCGGGGACTATCTCGTCATCGAGATCATCGGCGTCCTGTCCGCCGCCGTCGCGTCGGCTGCGGCGCTGCGCCGCATCAGGGGCACCTCCCTGCCCTACAACGTCCCCGTGGTCCTGGCGCTGCTGAAGCTGCCGCTGGGCGCCCTGACAGCCGTGCTCGGCCTGTTGCTGATGCGCGGCGGATTCGTGCCGGGCCTCAGCGCCCTCGATTCCACTGCCCAGATCATCGCCTGGGCCATCGTCTTCGGTTACTCGCAGCAGTTGTTCACCAAGTACGTCGACCATCAGGGACAGGCTCTGCTCGATTCCGTCCGTGGGCCGGGTACCAGGAGCAGTTCGTCCCCCGACGCGGGGTGAGGGCGAGGTCAGGGATGCCACGACGCAGACACACCATTTCGCCGTTCTTCCCACCAGGGGTACGCCGGCACCCCGCCGGTAGCCCCCTGATCCGGCTTCCCGTCCACGGCGGGCGGGGAGCACCACGGCGCAAGGCGCGGCCGTGACCCGGAACTGGAGGTCCGATGTCAGCCATCGACGAGAAGTGGGTACAGACCCAGTGGCTCGGACAGCCGGTCGACACCGGCGTCGGCAGCGCGGAGGGAGCGAACCCCGACGGGCGCGGCCGGTCCCGGGACTACGAGCACGGGTCGATCTACTGGTCGCCACAGACCGGCGCCCACGAGATCCACGGGGACATCCGTCTGCACTACGCCCAGCTAGGAGGTTCGAGCCACTTCCTCGGCTACCCCCTCACGGACGAGTCGGGCTGCCCCGACGGTGTGGGCCGTTTCAACCAGTTCGAGGGCGGGTCGATCTACTGGACCCCGCAGACCGGCGCCCACGAGGTTCACGGCCCGATCCGTCAGACGTGGGCGGGCCTGGGCTGGGAGAACAGCTTCCTCCACTACCCGGTCTCCGACGAGATGGGCCCCCAGGAGCGGCGCAACAACCGTTTCCAGGGCGCCCGCATCGTGCGCAACGCGGACGGCAGCGGGGCCGTGGCCCACGAGTCCGTCCCCTTCGACTGAGACGCCTCGTGCGTCGGCCGGCCCTCTGGTCCCTACCGTGCCAGGAGACAGTCATGTTCCACATCGGCACCCAGCTCCTCCTCCTGCGGTTGTGGAGGGAGGTGCTGCCGGCACGGCACGGTGGGGGCCCTGGGGGCGGTGGAGGGGGGAGAGGCTTCGGCCGCGGCGGGGAGGGCCGCGGGGATCGAGGGCGTGACGGCCGCGGGGATCGCGGTGGGGAGGGCGGGCGTCCCGGACACCGCGACGACGGGGGTGGATTCCGGCGGGGCGACGGCGGGGACCGTGGTGGAGACGGCCGGCGCGGACCTCACCGGCCCGAGCACGATGGCGGCCCGCACGGCCCCGGCGAAGGCCCTCACGGCCCCGGGCACGACGGCGACCCGAACCACCCCGCTCCAGGGGACGGCACGCCCGTCACTGGTCCGTTCCGCGTGCTCAGGCCGCAGGACATGCTGGTCCTGGAGATCGGTCTGGTGAATCTCCGTCAGGACGGGGACCGGCTCGTGCGTCAGGCTCCGGGCCCCGCCCAGATCCTGGTCACCCTGCCGCCTCAGCACGTCGCCGAGGCAGCACTCCCCCTTCCGCCCACGCCGCCTTCACGCGTCGCGAGCTTCTCCGCGCGGCCGTCCACGCTTGCTTTCTCCCTGCCCGACGACATGGACGGTGTCGGCCTCTCGCTCGCGGCTCTCCTCGACTGGACCCGGCTGGTCCCCCAGTCGGTTCCGGTCGTCGGGGCCCCCGATCCCGGCACCTCTGCCGTCTACGGCGGTGTCCACAGGACCACGATCGAGTTCCCCCTACGGCTCCTGCTCACCCACGACGACGCCATCTCCCGCTGGGAGCACCTGGCCGATCCTTTCGCCGCCGACGGCCGCTCCGAGCTCTGGCACACGAGCCTGCTCGGCCCCGAAGCGGGTGAGGCGCCCCTCCTGCGTGCCGTGGCGACGACGGGCGTCCTGCCGCCCGGGCTGCCCCTGCTCCAGGATCATCTCGAGGGCATCGTCATCCAGACCAGCAGGCACGAGGTCTTCGACAAGAACGGGTTTCCCATCGAGATCCTCAGCGATCCGCTGCACGCCGAGCAGTTCAGGCTCACGTCACTGGGCGCCTCCGCGCATCTGCACGGCAGCTGGTCCCTCGACAAAGATGCGCTGAACCAGTTCGTCGAGGCGGGCCGGCCGGCCCCTCTGGCCTCGTACGACCACATCACCGGTCTCGGCAGGGACCAGTTCGTCCGGACGGCTGATCGCTATTTCTGCCACACCGGCCATCAGGCCCTGTTCATCATCGAAACCCGACGGGTCTTCACAGCCGCTGGGGACGGCACCATCGTGGCCGGCCTTCACTCGGAGCGGCACGCGGAGTTCCCGCAGCCGGACATCAGCTACGGGGCGACCACCGGTTACGTGCACCAGGGGCGGGAGATGCCCCTGACCTCGCTGCACATCGACGAGCGCGCCACTCCGAAGCTCAAGAACGCCGACCCGCCGTCAGGGCCCTTCTTCGCCGTGCTCGAGGACACCGGGGCCGACTATCTGCTGCCGGTCACCGGAACCGATCAGGAAGGCCGGAAGGTCAGCTTCCGTATGCCCCTCCTCCTCGTCCCGTCGGCAAGCGGAGCCAACGGTTCGGTCACGGCCTCCTTCCCGCACGCCACGCCCGCTCCGGCGGCGCTCGGTCCCGGTGACGCGCGCGCGATCGCCCGGCTGGACGGACAGGAGATGGCGATCGCGGAACCCCTGCCGGGCGCGCCCGGCAGCACCTGCCACCCCGTGGACACGCTGCGCTTCGACGTGCAGCCCAGAGCGCAAGGCGGCGATCACCCGCTGGACGCGGTGCTGTTCGTGGCCGGAGCCGAGGTCCGCGAACCCGCGGTCGAGGCCTTCGCGCCCGGCGGCGGCCGCGTGCAGGTGCGGATGAACGCCGGCTATCTGGAGCGCGGGTTCACCGACAACCCCTCCGGGGCCTACCTGACCATGAACACGCCGGTGCAGCTGCTGCTCAAGGCGGAACAGGCCGGCGGGCTCGCCAGTCCCAACTCGGCGGTCTCCGAGATCACCGGCCGTGCCGGGGTGCTGGCCGAGACCTTCTCGAAGGTCCCGGTCGCACCCGATGTCCCCCTCCCCATCGACGAGGTCACGAAGGCATTCAAGATCGGGAAGCTCCTGGGCATCGTCGAGCTGTCGGACATCCTGGGCACGATCCCGCAGTCGGCCGTCACCGATCTCGCGCAGCTCTCCGACAGCAGGATCGAGGAGATCATCAGGAGCGGGGATCCCAGGACCCTCCTGCCCGTCCCCGTCCTGCGCGTCACCGAACTCGCCGAGGGCGCGGGCAAGGAACTGCGCTACGTGTGGAAGCCGTCCATCAAGAGCTCCGGCATCGTCGGTCTCGATGACGCCTCGCTCGTCCTGGACTCGCGTACGACCGTGTCCACCGACGGCCTGGACAAGTCCAGCGTCAGCGGTGAACTGACCAACCTCAAACTGAGGTTCGCAGGCCTGGCCGAGGTGAGGATCGCCCGCCTCTCCTTCACCTCCGCGCCCGGTGGCAAACCCGACATCGACGCTTCCGGCCTGGAGCTGGTGTTCGAGGGTGCACTGTCGTTCATCAACAATCTGCGGAGCCTCCTGCCCGCCGACGGTTTCGGCAAGGGCGCGTACATCGACATCGACCCGTCCGGCATCAGGGCGGGCTACTCGCTGGCGGTACCCAGCATCGCCGTCGGTGTGTTCAGTCTGCAGAACCTCTCCCTCACCGCCGGGCTGACGATCCCCTTCGAGGCGTCGTCCATCCGCTTCAGGTTCGGGATCTGCAGCCGGGAGGACCCGTTCCTCGTGAGCGTCTCCCTGTTCGGCGGTGGCGGGTTCTTCGCCATGGAGGTCTCCTCCGAGGGCATCGAGCTCGTGGAAGGAGCCCTGGAGTTCGGAGGGACGGCTTCGCTCAATCTGGGTGTCGCCAGCGGCGGTGTCTCGATCATGGCCGGCGTCTACTTCAAGCTCGAGAAGAACGACCAGGGCGCCCAGGACATCACTCTGAGCGGCTATCTGCGCTGCAACGGCTATCTGTCGGTGCTCGGCATCGTCAGCGTGACCGTCGAGTTCTACCTGGAGCTCAGCTACCAGAAGTCCGGGGGCGAATCGGTGATACGCGGCCGGGGCACCCTCTCCGTCAGCGTACGGATCGCCTTCTTCAGCAAGACGGTCTCGCTCACCCTGGAGCGCAGCTTCGCCGGCGCGCCGGGTGACCCCACCTTCGCCCAGTGCGTGGAGCCGGACGACTGGGACACGTACTGCCTGGCCTACGCGGCCTGAGCCCGCCCTCCACCGACGCCCCGCAGCGGGCCCGGCCACAAAGGAGTCCTCCAGCCATGGCCCTCGAACAGCGGATCCACTGGACCGTCCTCCCGGGTGGTTTCTCGGCCGACGGGACGAAACTGCTCGTCTCGGTCTTCGTGTCGCCGCAGCTGTCCACCGGCGAGCCCCAGGCGCCCGGTACCCGAGCCATGCTCGGCCCTTTCCCCGACTTCCTGCGGTGGCCCGATCAAATCGCATCGGCCACGTTCGCATTCGCCACCACCGACGGTGTCACCAAGCCGCAGGACTTCCCGATCGGGCCGCTCGAACCGACCGGCGCGCCTCCCGACACGGTCCTGTGGCAGCGTCTCTTCCGCGCGGAGACGGTTCTGGACTCCTTCACGTTCGACCGGCACCAGGACCGTGAGGTCACCACCTGCCCCTCCCGGGCCATGACGGCGAGCGCCCGGCACATCTACGCCATGGCGGCCACCCGCTTCCCCGAAGGTCCACCGCGACGCAGCGAGCTGGACACGATGAGCGCGGAGGGCGGGATGCGGGGTCTGGCCCCGTCGTCCGCCGAAGGTATGAACACCTTCGAGCAACTGCAGGGCTTCCACCACCCGCCCCCGGCCCAGTCCACGCTCGCACGTTCCGAGGAGAACACCGATCCTCCGCTGGAACCCCCTGTGCCCGACTTCCACACCATGCTCAGCTCGCTGGGCGACCACCCGGCGTTGTTGCGCCGTCTGGGGCTGGTCCTGGACTTCGCGCTCCCCGCCGACGGTGTCCCCGACTCGGCGGGCGGTCTCTTCCTCGTCGTCGAGCCCACCTGGGAGCCGCTGCTGCGTGGCCCCGACGCGGGCCCGCCACTCAGCCATGACGTGACCCCGCACACGAGTTACGTCCTCGACCGGGCCAAGCATGCCTTCGTCGCCGGCGCCCGTGACGCGCAGCCGGCCGATCCGCTCGCTCCCCCGGCCCAGGGCCTGGTGCCGCTGCCCGCTGAGGAGTTCTCGATCGAGCAGGCCGATGCCGACGGCGCCCTTCTGCAACTGGACGCCACCGAACCGGAGTCCGTGGGACTTCCGGTCGTCCGCACAGGCGGTCTCACCCTGGCACGCAAGGACCGCATGGCTCATATCACCGAGGACTTCCAGGCCGCCGCCGAGCAGAAGCAGAAGGCCGACGAGCTCGTGGCGGACGCCGGCGCCACCGGTCAGGTGAAGCTGTTCGCCGAGGACCTCGTCCGCGGGCACCGGCTGGACGTCTGGGACGAGAGCCGCGCCCAGTGGTTCTCCCTGCACCAGCGCGACGTGGCGTACTGCCCGCCAGGACTGCCGCAGGCCCCGCTGTTCGCCGCCTCCGACGAAGGGTTCTTCCAGGTCGGCCTGGCCACCAGGCCGGAGACCGCACAGCGGCTCTACCTGCACGACAACGTCATCACCTGGGACGGCTGGTCACTGGCCGCACCGCGGCCGGGCAAGGTGGTGAGCGCAGCGGAACGGGCCCCGGACCCCGGGGACGAAACCACCCAGCCCCAGCGCATCGGCAATCCGGCCGCCCCCGGAATCCCGCTGGAGATCACGTCCGTCGCGCGGCCGGGGACGCTGCCGAAACTCCGGTTCGGCCGGTCTTACCGGGTCCGTGTACGCACCGTCGACCTCGCGGGCAATGGGCTCACCCCCGCGCAGGCCGACGCACTGATGCAGGCGGAACCCGGGAGGACCGATCTGGCACTCCCCGCCGACGGCCCGCAGCCGTTCCGCCGCTTCGAGACGGTCCCCTCCCCCGTGCTGGTGCCGCGTCTCCCGCTCGTCGACGGCGCCCGCGCCCAGCGGCTGGTCGTCCGCAGCGACCGCGAAGTGACGACCGAGCAGTACGCCGCCGCCTTCAACGCGTCGCCTTCGGTCACCGGCGGCGCCCACGCGCCGTACACACCCCACGACGAGCGCCATGTCGTGGCTCCGAAGGCCTCGCTGGAATGCGTCGAACGCCACGGGCTGCTGGACACCGCCATCGGTTCGGCCGACCCGGCCGTGCGGACCGCCGTGTACCGACTCGCGCTGCACGAGAGCGGATCGCTCGACGATGCCACGCTGCCGGGAGCGCAGGTGCAGGAGGGGGTCGACGCCGCCGACGGCGGAAAGTCACCGCCGCTGGTCCTGCACACGGGCGAGCAGGTGCCGATGCCCTACCTCCCCGATCCGCTGTCCACGGGCGCCGTGTTCTTCGGCCTCCCCGGTCTGCCACCGGGTCAGCCCTTCCCGGTGGAGTGGAACGGCGCCGCCTGGCACAGTCCGGTGTCCTTCCGGATCCGCGTCACGGAGGGCGACGGCCCGCCGCAGTTCGACCAGCAGGCGCGTGTCCTCACCGTGCAACTGCCCAAGGCCGCCGTCCACACCGTCCGGGTCTCCTCGCGGATCACCGTGGAGGACAGCGTGCTGGGCGTGGCCGACTGGTGCCGCGAGTCGACGGCGACCGACGACGCCCAGGTCGGTGAGCTGATGACATCGGCGCACGAGAGCCGCCACTGGCTCTTCACCCCCGGGCAGGAGTTCACCCTCGTCCACGCGGTGGCGCACCCGTTGAAGGATCCGCTGCTGCAGCTCGGTACAGCACCGGTCCGCCTCCCGTCGGCCACGACCGAGCACCTGCTGGGTGCCGTCACGGTGCACACCGGGAGCACCGAACGCGTCGACGTGTTCGCCGAGTGGACCGATGTCACGGACGAGGGGCCGGAGGGCCGGACCGAGCGGCCGGGCAGCGCGCACGTGCTCTCCCTTCCGCTCTCCCTCGCCGATACCGTGGACGCGGACGGCCGGCCTCTCAGGGTTCCTCCCTCCTGCACGGTGACCGACGGGGTGCTCACGTTCAGTACGGAGCTGGCCGAGACGCTGGCGAAGAATGCCCAGCCTCCGGCGGCTCCGCCCTACAGCCGGCAGGAGTTCGGCGACACCAAGCACCGCCAGGTGCTCTACCGGCCGGTGGCCACCACCAGGTTCGCCGAGTACTTCTCCGGGCAGCAGCCCTCGGTACAGGATCCGCCGAAGGGCGAAGCGGTGCCCCACTCGGTCCCGAGCAGCGCTCCTCCGGCAGCCCCCGGGGTCCTGTACTGCATGCCCACCCTGGCCTTCGAGGAGCCGGACAGCCCTCCCGGCACCGTGGTGCGGCAAAGGCGCGGCGGAGGCATCCGGGTCTTCCTGGACCGCCCCTGGTTCTCCTCCGGCGACGGAGAGCTCCTGGGCGTCCTCATCGACGACGGATCCGGCCCGGGCGCCCCCGGCGAGGAGCCGGTCGTCACGCAGATCGGACGGGACCCGATCCACCTGTCGGCTTCCGTAGGGCCCGCGACGGCCGCGATGTTCACCGGCAAGGTCGCGTACGTGGACACGGTCCGCCGCCCGTCCCGCGGCACGGCCGACGGCGTGGCCGGGGCCTCCACGGTCACCGCGCTCGGCTTCACCCCGCAGTTCGACAAGGCCCGCCGGCGCTGGTTCTGCGACCTCGAACTCGACACCGGGGACAGCTACTTCCCCTTCGTGCGTCTGGCCCTCGTGCGCCTGCAGCCCGCATCGATCACCGGGGCGGAGATCTCCGGTGTGGTGCTCTCCGATCTCGTACGGACGCTGCCCGACCGTGAACTCACCGTCAGCGGTGACTCGCCCGTGAGCATCACGCTGACCGGGCCGTCCTACCGTCCGCAAGGTGCACCGCCCCCCAGGGTCAGGGCTCGTCTGGAACGCAGGCACCCCGCCATCGAGGACGAGGACCTCGGCTGGGTGACGGTCGAGGACAGTGCCGTGGAGCTCGTGTCCGTGGACGCCGAGACCTCCGACAGGGCGGTGTTCACCGGCGAGGTGACTCTGCCGCAGCGCTGCCACGGATGGCACGGGCGCCACCGGCGGTGGGGTACCGGCGGGCGGCCGTGGGGCCGCAGAGGCCACGCCGAGGGCGGCCGGGGACAGGGCCTGCGGCTCACGGTCGAGGAGACGGAGTCGATCAGCACGGACGGCTCGGCCGAGACGCAGGAGCGGGTGGTCTACTGCGACTTCGTGGACCTCGGCGACATCGACCTGGACGGCTGAGGACGGCAGGTTCCACAGCCCCGGCTCCCCCGCGCCTCCCCCGCAAGGAGGACCCGTACGGCGAGCCCGCGCGGGCCCTGGAAGCGGGCTGTACGCGGGCGGACACGGCGGGGGGCCCACAAACCGGCGGCGCCGACGGGACTGCCCGGCCCCCGGGCGCCGTCCGTCCCGATGACTACACAGGGCTCCATCCGTGGCCCTCAGGTATGACCCACGACGAGATCGGAGAGGGATTCGCCTCACCCCCGCTCGCTCCTAACGTCCTGATCAAGACGGTGGGACAACCGCCGCACGGCAGCGATGCCGAGGACAGGCGAGACAGTGAGCAGGTGGCACGGGTGACTCAGCAGGACCGTCCGACGGTCAAGGCGTTCGCTCCGGAGTATCAGGGGGCCCTCGGATCCCTGTCGGTCAATTCCTCCCTCACCGAGGTGCTGGCCAAGGGCGTCGAGGAGCTGAAGGCGGCCGAACGTGCCGGGCAACGACGGGAGATGGCCCGCTGCGGGCTCGCGGTCGCGGAGGCCTGCCGGCGACTGGGCCGGATCGAGGAGGCCGATGCCGCGTGGAAGGCGAGCTACCGCGCGGCCCGTTCGGCGCAGGACAAGGGGGCGATGGCCTGGGCGCTGTGGAGCGGAGGCACACTGGCCCGCCAGCGCGGTTCGCTGGCCCTGGCCTACCGGCTTCTCCGGCTCGCGGCCGAACTGGGCGAACGGGGCGGCGATGTGGTCGTACGCGGTTACTCACTGGCCGGTCTCGCGGAGACCGGCCGCATCCAGGGCGACTACCAGGCCGTCGGGGAACTGCACGAGCAGCTGCTCGCCGAGGCGCGCCGGCGCGGGGAGGCCAGGCACACGGTGTGGGCGCTGGAGGGCATCGCGCAGATGCACCGCAACACCGGTTCGTACGACAAGGCGCTGGCCCTCTTCGAGGAGGCGGCGGAGACGGCGGGCCGGGCCGACGACCGGCGAGGGCGGGCCTGGGCGCTGCGCGGCATCGCCGACGTGGTCTCCGTACGCGACGGTGACGTGGACCGCGCCCTCGCGCTGCTCGGCGAGGCCGAATCCTTGTGCCGCGAGATGAAGTTGTCCAGCGCGCTGGCCTACAACCACAAGATGCGGGGCAACGTGCGCTACCGGGCCGGGCAGTATCCGCAGGCCCGTGCCGACTACGCGCTGGCGCTCGCGGAGTTCGAGGAGATGAACGAGCCACGCGGGACGGCACTCTCCCGGCTGGGACTCACCAAGGCGCTGGCCCGGCTCGGTCGCAATCCCGCGGAGACGGTCGTGGAACTGGCCGGGCTCCGCGAGACCCTGGACCGGATCGGCCTGCGGCACGCGCGGGACATGGTGGACAGGGCCGCAGCGGAGCTGGGGGTGGGCCCTCTGCCGGGGACCGGCCCTCGGGCCGAGGAGGCGATGACGCGATGACCACCTCCGCTACCGTGCCTGCCGGGCCCGCACACACCATGCGCCCGGAGCTCGCGGGCACCGCTGCCCGCACCCTCGTCCGCTGCCGCGATCTGGTGCGCCCCTCCCTGTCCGCCGCTCTGGAACGGCTCCATGAGTGGCCGGGCGAGATGGCCGCGTACTCGCTCGGCTGGTGCGAGGTCGGCGGCACTCCCACCGAGGGGGCCGTCGAGGGCAAAGGCGTGCGCCAGGCCCTCGCCGTCCTGTCCGCCGAGGCGGTCGGAGCGTCCGGGGAGAGCGCCCTCGCCGGTGCGGTGGCCGTCGAACTCGTCCACACCTTCTCGCTGCTGCACGACGACATCATGGACGGCGACGGGATGCGCCGGCAGCGTGAGACCGTGTGGAAGGCGTACGGCACGGGTCCGGCCGTACTCGCGGGCGACGCGCTGCTCGCCCTGGCGGTGCAGGTCCTCGCCGAGACGCCCGGTCCGCACGCTGCCGCGGCGGTCGGCCGGTTGTCCGGGACGCTGACCGGTCTCGTACGCGGTCAGGCCGAGGACCTGCTCTTCGCGTCCCGTCCCTGGACCGGGCCGGACGCCGTCCGGCCCGGTGAGTACCGCGCGATGGCCGAACTCAAGACCGGCACCCTGCTGGGGTGTGCCGCGGCGCTCGGCGGCCTCCTGGGCGGCGCACCGCCGCGCACCGTGGCCGCTCTGGACCGGGCGGGGCGGCACCTCGGGGTGGCTTTCCAGGCCGTCGACGACCTGCTCGGGATCTGGGGCGACCCGGCGGTGACGGGTAAGCCCGTGCACAGCGATCTGCGGCAGCGGAAGAAGACCTGTCCCGTCCTCGCCGCCCTCGCCGGGGGCGGGCGCCATGCCAGGGAACTCGCCGCCCTTCTGGACGCGCCGCTCCCCCTCGACGATGCCGGCGCGGTGCGCGCGACGGCACTCGTCGAGGCGTGCGGCGGGCGTACCGCCACTCTGGAGGAAGCCCGCCGCCACCTCGACGCCGCCCATGGCTGCCTGCGGGGTGTGCCCCTCGCCCCACGCGCGGCGTACGAGATCGAGGGGCTGCTCGAGTTCCTGCTCCACCGCGAGGTCTGAGGAGGGGCCGGCTCCGTCACCCCGGGCCGGTCACGTCCGGATCAGCCGGTCGGTGAAGGCGTTCCCGAAGACGCCGTGCGGATCCAGCCGGTCGAGCACTCCTACGGCTTCCGCCCACTGCCCGGGGCCGTACGAGGCGGGCACCGTCGTTCCGATGACCTCCGGGTCCGCCCAGGCCGCCGTGTCCGTGTACGCCCAGCCCTTGGACCACTCGACACGGGTGAGGGCGTAGTCGCCGTCGAAGGTGGCGAGCAGGAAGCGCTCCAGGTCCCGGTAGAACGCGTGGGCTCCCGGGGTCGTCGGCTGGGTGAGGACGTCGATCCACACCGCGCAGTCGAAGTCCGGCCGGTCCGCGGGGGGCCGTACGACGGAGAGCAGCGGCGGCCGGGCTCCGGGGGCGGCGGACTCCTCGGGCCGGTCCAGCCCGCCCACACGGATCTCGACCTGGCCGTTGACGGGGAACTCCCCGCGGGCGGCCCGGGTCTTCAGCTGCTCGCTGTAGTAGGCCGCGAACTGCGAGATGACGCGTTGCACCTCGGCCCGCCGGGTGATGATCGCGTACCCGTTGGCCGTCTCCCGCAGGGTCGTGGGGCGGAGGTAGAACTGCAGGTTGTGCGCCGCCCCCCAGAGGTCCGTGGAGAAGGTCGCCGCCAGCCCGGTGGCCGCCACGGTGTACTGGGCCGCGCCGAAGGCCGGGGCGAGATACCAGGCCCCTTCCCCCAGGAGGCGTCCGGCCAGCCGGGCGACGGGGGTGGGCAGCGAGTCGCTGAACGGATAGTTGTACGGGTGGTGCACGGCCCTCGCGGTCGGCGGACGCTCCGGGCTGAGGCTCCACACCTTCAGCCATGGCTTGTCCGTGAAGGCGAACCAGATCGCTTCCACCCGCCCCGCGCTGTCGAGGAAGTCGGCGAAGGTGTTGCCCCGGGCGGCGAGGGCGCTGCCCGGAGCGGCGAACAGTTCGTCGCTGGTGAGGTCGACGCGGCTCCGGCAGCGGAGCGGTACCTCCTCGCCCGCCTGGAGCACCGCCTCCACGACGAGACCGCGGCCGACGTGTGTGGCCAGGGCCTCGCATTCCTTGTCGGAGCCCCGGTGGAAGGTGCGCACCACGTACGCGGACCGGGCGGCGTCCCAGACGACCGCGGTGAGCGAGAGGACGAGGTTGCTCAGGGTTCCGTAGGTGTGTCCCGGGCGCGGGGTCTCCCCCACGGCGGGCACGCTGGTGCCGTGGGCGTCGATGGCGAGCGTCCCGCCGAGCGTCAGCTCACCCGGCGCCGGGGTGTTGGTGACGCCCAGGCCGTGTTCGGCGAGGTAGGCCGTCAGGGTCTCCAGGGTCACTCCGGTCTGCGCCCGGACGGCACCGGGGGCGCCGGGCGGCGGCGTCACGAGTTCCATCCGGGTCAGGTGCTCGGTGGTGTCCATGAGCAGCACGCGCCGGTCCGACTCGTCCGGCCCGGTGATGGTGAGGGGCGACCAGTTGTGCGCCTTGCCTCGTGCGCGCAGCCGCCAGCCGTTGGCGTGCGCCCAGTTCGCGAGGTCGGCGAGGTCCTGGCCGGTGCGGGGGGCGCAGGCCCACAGCCCGGTGTGGGTGATCTCGCCGGCCCAGTTGACGTAGGGGGTGCGGTACGCCACCAGCCCGGCGGGCAGTTGGGGAGGCGGCGACGGGACGATCGAGGGCGTTGCCGCGGCGGAAGGCTGCCCACCGGCCGCCACCACCGCGCCGGGTACACCGAGTGCTCCGCCGACGACGGCCGCCGCTCGCAGCACCCCACGGCGGGAGGGGACGGCCGGTGACGTGGAGTCAGAAGAATCAGGCATGGGCACGAACGTAGGCGGCTCCCTCTGTGCCCCTGACGCATACACCGGAAGACCTGCACGATCCTCACCGTCGGGTGTAATGCACCGCGAAGTCTCCTCGCGGCGAAGATCTTCCCCCGCGCCGTCGGCGGCCTCCGCGGGACGGGCGTCGAGCGAACCGCCGCCTGCCGTCGGCCCGTTCCCGTAGGCCGAGGTGGACGGCAGACCCTTACCTACGCCCTGGAGGTCACCGTGCCTCCTCCTGGCCGGCGGGGGAGGTACGTGGGCCGGGCAGCACGTCGGGGGAGGGTGCGGCGGCGAGACCGTACTGGGCGGCCTGGGCGGTGAACATGGCCTGGTAGAGGCCGTCTCGACGGGCCATCAGCTGCTTGTGATCGCCTTCTTCGGCGACCCGCCCCTGATCGAGTACGTAGATGTGATCGGCCTTCGCGGTCGCGGCGAGCCGATGGGTGACCAGTACGACCGCGTGCCCCTCGTCCGCCAGGGACCACAGCGCTTCGAAAGCCGCGATCTCGGCGTGCGGGTCGAGCGCGGACGTCGGTTCGTCGACCAGCAGGAACGGCGCTCCGCGGTACAGGCTGCGAGCGGTCCCGAGCTTCTGCCACTGGCCGCCCGAGAGCTGGACGCCGCGCTCGTACCCCTTGAGGACGATCGAGTCCCAGCCGTGCGGCAGACCTTCGACGAGCGCGAGCACGTCCGCGGCCCGGGCGGCTTCCCTGACCTGGTCCATGTCTCGCGGGCGGTCCCCCGCGCCGATGGCGACGTTCGCGGCGGCGGTCATCTCCCAGCGTGGGAAGTCCTGTGCGAGCAGCCCCACCGAGGCGAAGACCTGAGCCCGGTCGGCCTCGCGGAGCTCGACCCGCTCGCCCGACTCGCCCTCCCACCAGACGTCTCCCTCGCCGGGCAGCAGCAGGCCGGCGAGGACTTTGGTCAACGTGGTCTTCCCGGAGCCGTTCGCCCCCACCAGGGCGGTCACCTTGCCCCGGGGGACCGAGACGCTCACCCCGCGCAGGGAAGGGGCCGAGGCCCCGGGGTAGGTGAACGACACGTCGTCCACCCGCACGGCGTGCACCGGCAAGGGCAGGGCGGTGCCCGTACGGGGAATCGCCTGTGCCGTGGCCACCTCGACGGCCTTCTCGGTGTCGGTCAGGAACAGCAGCTCCTCGTACAGCCTGTTGACCTGCTGCACCAGGGAGGTGAGGCGGGCGGTCGAGGTACGGATCGCGATCACCGCCGTCCCGCCCACGGCCAGCGGCAGCCCGCCGCTCGCCAGCAGCCACCACAGCACCCCGTAGCAGGCCAGCGACGCCATCCCGGCGAACCCTCCGGCGACCAGGTCGGTGGAGGCCTGCGCCCTGGCCAGCCGTCGCTGTTCCGCCTCTGTCTGCCGGGACATCTCCTCGTACCCGGCGAGCAGTTTGGTGCCGGCCGCGTGCACACGGATCTCGCCCGCGGCGTGCGGACGGGTGAGGCATCCCAGCAGCGAGGCGATGGCGCGCCTGTGGTCGATCCAGGTCAGGCGCGAGAGGTAGTCGCGACGAGCCGAGCGGACGGCGCCCCACCCCTTGGGGAGGGCGATCGCCAGAAGCATCGGCAGCAGGGTCCAGTGCAGCGCCGCCAGAACCGTCGCGGCTGCCACCATGCCGATGAGTACATTGCCTACGCCCACCGAGAGCCGCAGCATGTTGCGGGCGGAGTCCGTGCCGAACCTGCCCGCCTCCAGGATCCGCTGGACCTCGGGCCGCTCCGTCGCCTCCACCTCGACCTGGGTGACGGCCGCGTAGTACCGCGCGGACACCGCTCGCTCCACCTGCGGCTCCAGCCGGCCGGACATCGCGGTCGACCACGCCGTCAGCAGTGCCGACCCCACCGCCACGAAGGCCAGCACCAGCAGTGACGGCAGGGCGTCACGCAGCTTGTCCGCGGTCGGGCCGGTCGCGAACAGCCGTGCGAGGACGCTGTTGACGGCGACCAGGCCCCAGGCCGCCGTGATTCCCTGGCCGAGCTGGGCGGCCACGACACCGGCGAGCGCACGCCTGTCCGTCTCCCAGCCGGTACGCAGCACCATGCCCACCATGCGTGGCAGCGCCGCCGCCAACCGCCCGAACCCGAGCCGCGTCAGAGGGCTTTCATGGCGCACGAACGCCTGGTCGTAGCGGAGCCGCCCCCCGAAGAGCTCGCGCTCCGCGTTCGACATGCCGTCCGCCCGTGCGGATTTACGCGCATCCTTGTTCGCCTCGCGGTTCGATCCGGCCGCTATCAACGTGTCTCCTCCGGCGGTTGCGGTTGTGTCGTCGGGCTCAACGAGCCGACTCCACTGTCGAACACATGTCTTTCGGTCGGTCTGTGCACCCGTCCCGCGCGCGGATCCGCGAGGGTGCGGCGTACACGGATCCCCGTCCCGCACGGTTCGGCCAGGAACGTCGACTGGCCGAAACGCCGGTGCCCGGATCGGCACGTCACGTGTCCTGCCCTGTCCAGTTCCGCGACGGCCCGTATGCCACCGTCGTCGCGCCGGCCCGGAGCGGCTCCGACGGCGGACACAGGAAGGCCGGCCCACCACCCCCCCGGGGACCCGGGAGGAGGTGCACGACGTGTCCGCCGGGACTCCGCACGCAGAAGGTTCCAGGGCATGATCGGCAACGGATCATCTCTGGACCCTCCGGCGAAAGGGCAGCCGTGTCCGACCCAGCTCCGAGAGAGCTCATCTCCCTGGCCGATGACGAGGGGAACAGCGTCGCCGTCGGCATTGTGGGTCCTCTGCCCGTATGGGCGGGAGGGCTGCGGGCCGAGATCCTGGTCCGGACGCCGTTCGTCTCCGGCCGTACCGACCTGGTGCTGTCCGTCTCGAAGCTGAGGGCCTGGGCGGAGGCTCTCGACAGACTGGCCGCCGGCGAGGACGTCGCCTGGATGGAGTGGGACAGGGGGCCCACCGTCTCGATCCAGCTCACCGGGGAGCGCGACTGCCCGGAGGTGATCGTCGAAGACGATTCGTCCATGGTCACCGTGCGGGTTCCGCTCGTCCCGCCGGACGACTGGATCGTCGGGCATCGGCAACGCCTGGACCGAGTGGTGGATCACTGGGTCCCGTTGCTGTCCCGGTAGCGCGCCGGGCGGTCGTCGACCGCAGCAGGGCAGAGTGAGTTGCAGGTCGGAGCGGGGCGGGAGCCTCGGGAAGTTCAGGGGCGGGCGGGAGCGTCGGGAGTTCGGGGAACGAACGGCAGGGAAATCACGATCCGGCCATCGGCGGCTGAGTTCACGCCGTGGAAGTCTGGGGCAGTATCACGGGCGACCGCAGAGAGACGGATTCCGTGATGATCTCACCCCTGGAGACGACCGAGCAATGCACCGGGTACGGCCTCTCCCTCGGCATCGTGACGGCTGACGGGCTCGCCGGGCTGGAGCTCGCCCGGCGCATCCCGACCGGCATCGTGCACATCAACGACCAGACGGTGAACGACGAGGCGAACGCCCCGTTCGGCGGGGTCGGGGCGTCAGGCACCGGATCGCGCCACGGCGGCACGGAGGCGAACATCGAGGCCTTCACGGAGACCCGCTGGATCACTCTGCGACGCGAGCCCGCCGGCTGTCCGCTCTGACGGAGGCTGACAGGCCGGGCCACCGTACGAGGACTTCTCGCCGCCCGCGCACGGGCGGCGAGAAGTCTTCGGCGGCCGGAAGGGCCGATCGTCCGCCGTCCGGATCAGTCGGTGCGGCCGGGCGCGATCGCCATCTGCCCCGTGCCCGTGAGGCGGTGCCCCGGATGCGGCGGCTGACGGTTCGTCACCTGGTGACGGTCCATTTCTGGTTGGCGGCGCCGGTGCAGGTCCAGATCTGCAACCGCGCCCCGTTGGCGCTGCCGCCACCGGACACGTCCAGGCACTTGTTCGCCTGCGGGTTCACGATGTCCTTGGCCGCAGGCGTCGCCCATTGCTGCGCCGCGGTTCCGTTGCAGTCGTACAACTGCACCAGGGACCCGTCGGCCGTACCGCCGGAGGCCACGTCCAGGCACTTGCCCAGCGCACGGATGGTGCCGTCGGAGCCCACGGTCCACTTCTGCGCCGCGGTTCCGTTGCAGTCGTACAGCTGCACCGCCGTACCGTTCGCCGCCGCACCACCGGCGACGTCCACGCACTTGCCGGCGAGCCCGGTGATGGGCCCACCACCCGAGGGCGTGTCTCCGGTGGTCACGCGGACGTAGTCCACGACGAGTTGCTGGGGGAAGCTGGTGCTGCCGTCCGGGTCGCCGGGCCAGTAGCCGCCGACGGCGAGGTTGAGGATGAGGAAGAACGGCTTGTTGAACACCCAGGCGTTGCCGTTGAGGTCGGCGGGTGTGCGGCGCTGGTAGACGGTGCCGTCCACGGACCAGGTGATCGAGTTGGGAGACCAGTCCACCGCGAACGTGTGGAAGGCGTCCGCGAAGGCGGCGCCGCCTGGCAGGGTGTAACCGGCGCCGATCCCGCCCGAGCCGGAGTAACCGGGACCGTGCAGGGTGCCGTGGACCGTTCCCGGCTCGAAGCCGACGTTCTCCATGATGTCGATCTCACCGCTGTTGGGCCAGCCCACACTGCCGATGTCGGCACCCAGCATCCAGAACGCCGGCCAGATGCCCTGCCCACGCGGGATCTTCATCCGGCTCTCGACGTGCCCGTACGTCGAGGTGAACCGGCCCGAGGTGTTCAGACGGGACGACGTGTACTCACATCTGCCGTACCAGCACTGGTAGTTGCCGGGGTTCTCCTTGCGGGCGGTGATGACCAGGTTGCCCTGGCCGTCGAGGGCGGCGTTGTTGGTGCCCGCCGTGTAGTACTGCCGCTCGTGGTTGTTGACGTTGTCACCGGTCTCGGTCAGCCACTTGCTGCCGTCGACGGCGGAGCCCGCGGGCCCGTTGAACTCATCGGCGAACGCCACAGCGGCAGTTGCTGCCGCCGTTGCGGTGTCGGAGACGGGCGCGGCCGTCGCGACGGGCGCGTTCTGCGCCAGGCCGGTCGTCAGCGAGGCGAAGCCGAGCGCCATGACGAGGGACAGGACCAGACGTCTGGGAAAGCGCGTGGAACTCATTTACTTCTCCCTTCGGGGAGCGTGGGGGATGACGCGCACATGACATATGCACCGAGGTGAGGCGGAAGGGGCACTCCCCTGAGACCCCCCGGCCGAGCGGACGGAGGGAACGAAGGGATGGAAGCACTTACTTCAGTACGTGATTTAAGGAATGAACGCCGAGCCTGTCAAGGCTTTGGTCTGGACCGGAGGCATGTACATCTCTTGCACACACGCTCACTTCCGGCCACGGCGCCCGGCAAGGGCCCACTCGGGCGGGACCCGCACGGCTAGTTGGCCGCCGGAGTGGTCAGGCCAGGACGCAGGGGTGTCGCACGCCTCACCACCTGCCGCCGGACTCGAGCCATCGGATCGGCATCGTCCGGCCAAGGCGGCTCGTGATGGGGCACGCGGCTGAGGCATGGGGCAAGGTGGGCCCATGTCACCATACGAGACCATGCCGTTCCACCTCGAGACCGAGCGGCTGACCCTGCGGCCGTGGGCGGAGTCCGACGCCGGCGAGTTCAGCTCCCTTCTCTCCGAACGCGGCGACGGAGCGCCGACGGTCGAGCACATCCGTACGTCCATCGCGGAGTTCCTCACCGAGACGGTGACGACGGGCATCGCTCTGCTGCCCATCCAGCGCCGCGCCGAAGGCGACTTCATCGGGTACTGCGGACTGATCATCGGCCGCTCCACCCTGGAAGAGCCGGAGATCGCCTATGAGTTGTTCCAGCGCGTGCACGGGTGCGGCTACGCCACCGAGGCGGCAGGCGCGGTCCTCGACGCCGCCGCCGCGACCGGGCGTGAGCGGCTCTGGTCGACCGTCCGCCCGTGGAACACACCGTCGTTGCGCGTCCTGGAGAAGCTCGGGTTCGACCGGGATCACGTCTCCACGGACGACAAGGGTGAAATCGTGTGGCTGAGACGAGAGTTGCGCTGAGCGACGCCACTCCCCCGGCCGGGGGGCGCGGTCGGCGGCCCCCTCCCGCCCGCCGGCCGGACGCGGCTCCGGGGAGCCGCGCGGGAGCTCAGCGACCGCGCCTCGCCACGGCCGCGAAGCGCGGCGCGTCGCCGTCGTGGGTCGCTCCTGTCAGATCGCCGAGGATGTCGACCTCGCCGAAGCCGGCGTCGCACAGTTCGGCGACGAGTTCCGCCGGAGTGAAGTAGCGGACCCAGTCGAGGAGCGTCCTGTGCCGGTCGGCCTCGAAGATCTCGTACGTGTCCAGGGACACGCACTCACCGTCGCAGCGACAGGTGTTGTGGGAGCCGAAACGGGGACGGGCGGACCAGAATCCGTCCACGAGCTCCGGGGCGCAGGCCGCCTGCTCCCGCGCCCCCGCGAAGGCGGATGCGGACTCGACGTCGAAGACGAAGCTGCCACTGGTGTCGAGATGTTCGCGAGCGGTGCGCGGCAGCGAGCGGCGCATGCCACTGAGGCTGGAGACCTGCCCTTCGGCGCACCGAGGCTTTTCGTCGCGCGCCGGGCCGGGACCGCGAGCGGACGGGCCCGAGCGGTCGGGCCCGAGCGGTCGGCGCGAGCGGACGGGCGCGGACGCCCGTAGCCGTCAGTCCGCCGCCAGGACCTCGACGCCGCGCGCCGTGAGCTGCTCGATGACCGGATGGTGCGCGGTCGCGTCCGTGACGAGGCCGCTGATCTCCTCCCACGGCAGGACACGGAAGCGGGAAGCGGCACCGATCTTCTCCGAGGAAGCCAGGACATAGGTGTCCGCGGCCCGCGCGGCCAGCGCGCGCTTCATCGCGGCCTCCTCGGCGTCACCGGTGGTCAGTCCCGCCTCGGGATGCACACCCGTGACGCCGAGCAGGCAGAGGTCCGCGGAGACGTTCTGCGCCGCCTCCACCGCCGCCGCTCCGCAGGCGACCGCCGAGTGTTTGAAGATGCGGCCGCCGAGCAGGAAGACCTCCGCCCGCGGATGATCGAGCAGTGCGGCGGCGATCGTCGGGCTGTGTGTGATCACGGTGCAGTCCAGGTTCCGGGGCAGGGCATGGACCACCGCGAGGGCTGTGGTGCCGCCGTCGAGGATCAGCGCCCCACCCGGCCGTACGAGCCCGGCGGCCACGGTGGCGACCTTCCGCTTGCCGTCCGGGGCCACGGCCTGCCGGGCTTGATAGTCCGCCACGGCCGGCGAAACGGGCAGCGCGCCGCCGTACACCCGCTGACACAGACCTTCGCCCGCCAGGTCGCGCAGGTCGCGGCGGATGCTGTCCTCGGAGATCCCCAGCTCGGCGGCGACGTCCTTGGCGACGATCTTGCCCTTGCGAGCGAGCAGACCCAGCAGATGGTCCCGTCGTTCAGCAGCCAGCATGCACACTCTCCCATGTTCTTTCACGTTTCTGCATGTATCGTACCTCAGCATGACCGACAAGCCCATGCTCATCCTCATCGCCGGCCCCTACCGCTCCGGAACCGACGGAGACCCCCAGGCGATGGCCGCCAATCTCGCCCGCCTCGAAGCGGCCGCGTGGCCGGTCTTCGCCGCGGGCCACCTGCCGGTGATCGGTGAATGGATCGCCCTGCCCGTCCTGCACTCGGCGGATGCCGGCCCAACCGACCCGCTCGCCGACCAGGTGCTGTACCCGGTCGCCGACCGCCTGCTCGCCCGCTGCGACGCCGTGCTGCGCCTGCCCGGCGCATCGGCCGGAGCCGACCAGGACGTCGCCACCGCCCGCCGCCGGGGCCTGCCCGTGTACGAAGACCTCGGCCAGATCCCTTCACTCGCCCCGCAGGCGAACGCGTGAGCCCCCGCCCCGGCGTCGACATCGCCGACCACCGCGGACGTACCGGCCTCGACCGGACCGGGCGCGATCTGCACCGCAACGCCGACGTCGTGATCCGCGACGTCGAACTCACCTCGCAGGGCTGGCACGTGCTGCGGCGCACCACGTTCGACTACCGCCGGCGCGACGGGCGATGGACCACGCAGGAGCGCGAGACGTACGACCGGGGCAACGGCGCGGTCGTCCTGCCGTACGACACGGAGCGCGGTCGCGTCCTGCTCACCCGCCAGTTCCGCTACCCGGCGTACGTCAACGACCATCCCGACGGGATGCTCGTCGAGGCCGCCGCCGGGCTGCTGGACGCCGACGACCCGCCGGCCGCGATCCGACGTGAGAGCGCCGAGGAGCTGGGGGTCACCCTGGGGCCGCTCACCCATGTCCTCGACGCCTACATGAGCCCTGGTTCCGTCACCGAGCGCCTCCACTTCTTCGCCGCTCCCTACACCCCTGCCGACCGGACCGGGGCCGGCGGCGGGCTGGAGGAGGACGGGGAGGACATCGAGGTCCTCGAACTGCCGTTCACCGAGGCCCTCGCCATGATCCGCGACGGGCGGATCGTCGACGGGAAGACCATCATGCTGCTGCACTGGGCAGCCCTGGACGGCCCCTTCGCTCCCGGAGCCGCTGACCGCTGACCGCTCAGCGGCCGCCGGCCACATCCGCACCGCGTCCCCCTCGCCCGCGTTCGAGGCGAGGGGGACGCGGTGCGTCCTCGTCACCCGGCCGACGGCGGAGCCGCTGTCACGGAACGTGGCGAGCGGCCGACTCCACGGCTGCCGGGAACCGCACCACAGGTGTACGTACGGCCACGGGGTGATGCGGATCGGTCCAGGACGCGGCGATGAACGGCCATGTCGTGGAGACTTGAGATGCTGGAAGGGGCCCCTGCCGGTGGAAGGCCGCACAGCCGGGACAGGGGCGCAGACGGAGCGCCACGTCCGGCCCGCAGACCGGACCGAGGCCCACGAGGAGGACACGATCGACACCACCGAGAAGACCGGGCACTCGCTGGACTCCGCCAGCGTCCTGAACGCGAAGGAGACGCTCCTCGAACTCCTCGGCCGCGCGGGTGTGTTCCGTGACGAAGCCGATGAGCTGATCGCGCTCGTGGAGGCCGGTGCGCTCGCGGACGCGCACGCCGAGGTCGCGAAGGCCGAGGTCGCGAAGGCCGAGGTCGCGAAGGCGGAGCGCGCCCCGGGCGAGAAGGGAGATTCGTACGACGCCGGCTGGCACGACGGTGCCCGGGCCGTCGGCGACGCGCTCGCCCGCCTCGCCGAGCGCGCCCTCGACCGGGCCATCGGCACGGCGGTGCCCGACTCGGACGATGACGACGCAGCCGAGTCCCATCACTCCGTCGGCAGGGTGGACGTGGAGCGCGCGAAGGTCGCGGTGACGCCGCTCTACCTCTCGTTCAACGACGCCTCGGACCTCGAACCCGAGGGGTCGGACGAGGTCCTCGCCGCGGTGCTCGGCACCATGAGCGTCGTGGGGCGGGTCGGTTACGCGGGGCAGCTGGAGGAGTTCACCGAGGCCCATCGGGAGCGGATGGCCCAGTTGTACGCGCGTTTCGGACCCCGCAGCCACATCGCCCTGCACGGCCGCTACTCCCTCCTCCACTCCCCCACGAGCATCGCCGTACTGGAGCGGCTCACGGCCGCGCCCTCGGCGCTCCGGGCGGAATGGGATCAGGCGGAGCTGCCCCCGGCCTGGCTGGAAGGTCTCCTGTCCGCCTGGAACGCCTCGGAGGATCGACCCGGATGAGGCCCGCGCCGAAGCGGGGCGCCCACAGCTCGTGGACGCCCCGCTCGCCGGTGGAGACCCGCGGTCAGCTCAGCGGCTCGATGCGGATGTTGCGGAACCTCACGGCGTTCCCGTGGTCCTGGAGACGGATCGCTCCCGCCGACGGCCCTTCCGGCGCACCCGCGCCGGTCGGCCCGTCGATCGCGATGTCGTCATGGACCTTCTTCCCGTTCCACACCACCGTGACGCGCGCGTCGGCGGTCTTCACGCCGCTGTCGTCGAAGCGTGCGGCCCGGAAGGTGATGTCGTACGTCTGCCACGTCTCCGGAGCGGTGGCAGCGTTGATGTCCGGCGCCTTCTTCTGGTAGATCGCCCCGGCCTCGTTCGTGTCGGGGGTGGTGTCGCCGAAGGAGTCGAGGATCTGGAGTTCGTAGCGGTCCTGGAGGTAGACACCGCTGTTGCCGCGGTTCTGACCGGTCACGTCGTCCGGCAGCAGGGGCACCCGGAACTCCATGCGCAGTCTGAAGTCCTGATAGGCGTCCTTGGTGCGGATGTCGCCGCAGCACACCTCCATGGACCGCTCGGGGGCGAGCGGCCATTCGACGCGCCGCCCGTCCGTGTGCTGCCACTGTTCCTGGGAGTCCGAGGTCCCGTCGAAGAGGGGGACGGAAGCACGGTGAGGGCGCACGGTGATCAGGTCGAGGTTGACATGACCGGTGTCACCGGTGTCGAAGCTGTACGTGACGGTGTTGCGCCCCGCCTTCAGCCGCACCCGCTCGGTCTGCGTCGACCAGGCGTCCCAGGTGCCCGTCGAGGCGAGTTTCGTCTGTCTGAGCTTCTTCCCGTTCACGTACAGGGAAAGGGACTTGGTTCCCTGGAAGGGGTTGGGGCCGTTGGAGTAGCGCAGGTTCACGTCGTGGTCGCCGGCCTTGGGGACGGTGATGTCGAAGGTCGTGCCGGTCCTGTTCTCCGTGTTGTAGCGGTCGACGAAGCCGCTCCCCGAGTAGCCGGTGTGGTCGGTGTGGACACCGGCCGTGCCGGTGAGCCGCGCCTCCTCCGCCTCGTACAGCGTGGCAGGCGCCGGCTGCTTGCCGGGCAGGGCGTTGAGCGTGTACCAGGCCTCCGTGCTCCACAGCGTCTCACCGGAAGCCGAGGCGAAGGGGCGTGGTGAGCGCAGGTGGACGACCCTGTCCGACTTGAGTCCGTCGAGACGCAGCCGCACGGTGCGGCTGTCGTCGGAGAGCGTCGCCGAGCGTACGGCGAGCCGTTCCTCGGCGATCTTCGGGCCGCCGTAGTCGGAGGTGGGGGTGTAGCGCCACTGCTCCGCCTGGTAGTGCGAGGCCAGCTCCTCGGCGGTGGCTTCGGAGAGCGGCTGGGTGTATTCGAGGTCGAAGCCGCCGGGGACGGCCCGCATCTCCTTGATGTCGAAGGTGTTGCCACCGTTCGGCGTGAGCTTCTGCAGGCCGAACTTCAGCTTGCCTTCCTGCCCCCAGTTGCCGTCGGCGCCGAGACCACCCGCGTATATCGAGCCGTCGGGCCCCATGGTGATGCGGTTGACGCCGGCTTCGAGCCCTTGCGTGTAGCGGAAGACGGCACCCTGGTACTGCCCCTTCACCTTTTCCAGGTAGGCCCGCTGGAGTCCCCCGTAGGTGACGTCACCGAAGAGCATCTGTCCGGCAAACCGGCCCTCCTTCACGTACAGGGGCGTGCTGGGTGAGTTGGCGATCTCGTTCTGCGGCAGCCAGAGCACCGGCTGGGTGGGGGTGCGGTCGTCGAAGGCCCCTGAGGGCTGGGTGTAGTGGTTGAAGAAGCGGTCCTGCTTGATCTGGACCAGCTTCGAGGCGGGCAGCCAGCCACCCTGGTTGTCGGTGGTGAAGAGAGAGTTCTCGGGACCCCAGCCGATTCCGTTCGGGGTCCGCAGGCCGCCGGCGATCGCCTGGATCTTCCCTGTCTTCCTGCTGACCTTGTACGTCGTGCCGCGGCCTTCCGCAGGCTGCGGCGTCGTGGTCGCGCCGCCGTAGTCGATGGCGACGGACAGGTTCACGTAGAAGTAGCCGTCACGGTAGAGGAGCCCGAACGCGAACTCGTGAAAGTTGCCGCCGTACGGCCAGGTGGCAACCGTGCGGTACTCGTCGGTGACCAGGTCCTTGTCGGAGTCGACGAGTTGCGTCAGCTCGTGCTTCTGCGAGACGTACAGCGAACCGTCGACGTACTTGATGCCCATCGGCTCGCGCAGGCCCTCGGCGATCTTCTTCACCGTCACCTTGTCGCGGCTGGTCTCGCCCGTGACATTGCCCAGGATGTACACCTCTCCGGTCGTGGTCTCCGACCCGCCCCAGGTGGAGAGCGCCAGGCGCCCGTCGGGCAGCC
The DNA here is from genome assembly GCF_042872025.1 of Streptomyces sp. NPDC005494. Lineage (NCBI taxonomy): Bacteria > Bacillati > Actinomycetota > Actinomycetes > Kitasatosporales > Streptomycetaceae > Streptomyces > Streptomyces sp. NPDC005494. The sequence goes on along the minus strand of NZ_JBIAJR010000007.1, from coordinate 400,282 downwards.
AGTCCATCCCGGTGACCTGCGGCTCGAAGCCTTCCGGACGCAGGTCGGTGAGGTCGAGGTCGGGGCGTACGCCGGTGAGCGGGAGGCCGTCACCTGGGGTGTCGGCGCCCGATTCGCATTCCTTGCGGCCCGGTGCCGTGACGCGGACGACCCCGGCGTCGGTGCTCAGCGCCTCGCTCGGGACGACCGCGAAGTCGCCCGCGCCCGGCGGCTTCCACGCGAGCGTCAGCTGCTGGTCACCGCCTCGCTCGAAGTAGTCGACGCGGAACGGGTGGGACCCCGCGGTCAGTTGTGCGGATCCGTCCTTCGGCTCCGCGCCGTGCAGACCGTCGTGGTCGATGACCTGCTGGTCGTCGATCGTGAGCCGTGAGCCGTCGTCGCTGGTGAGGCGGAAGGTGTACGAGCCGTCGGCGGGTACGACCAGGTAACCGGACACCTGCGCGACGAAGTTGTCGGCGAAGCCCCCGAAGTCGTCGACGGTGGACCAGTCGACGGTGGGCATCAGCTTGTCGTGGTTGGGCGTCTGGCCCGGTTTGAGCGTACACAAATTGCTGAGTGGCACCTGGGTGTCGAACACCCGCAGAGTGACGCCCGGTTCCTGAGACGGTATGTCGTCAGGCGCGGCGGCGGCCGGAGGCCCGGCCCAGACGCCTCCTGCGAGGAAGCCCCCGACGAGCAGGGCGGTGAGCTGTCTTCGGGCACGTTGGAACAGCCGTGGATGCATCGATCCTCCAGAAACGGGGGCACTCCGGACGGGCTGTACTGATCCGCGAAAGCGATCGCCTACGGTTGCGCCGCCACGCTAGGGGGCTTCTGCTGAAGAAGTCCATACTTTGTCATCTGTGAGTTCAAAGTGCGGGGGGCTCATTCCCGCGCACCACATCGATGGACTGCCGACAGGCGAGGGCCGCGGGGCGGCAGACCCGTGCGGCTCGCCGGCGCAGCCTGACGCCCCGTCAGGATGTGGCCGGAATCAGGCTTTCCCGGAGGCTCACACAGCACATCAGCCGGTGATGCGACAGGCACCGGCCGGTCGACCTTCGAACACCCCGGCCGCCGCCCCGCCCACCGGGCAGCGCGCATCGTGTCGCGCCGGAAGCGCCGTGGACGGCAGCGGCAGGGAAGGGGCGGCCACTCGGGGTCGGTCATCACCATTGCCGACGCCGAGACACCCCGCTATGTTAATTGAAAATCACATGGCTCAGCACGGTATGAATCATCGTGCTCACGCAACTGGCAAGCCAGATAGGGCACATAGCACCCTCTGGTCCATCAGGGAAGCGGGTAAGTCAATGGACAATCTCAGCAGGCGAAGGGCCCTGTCCCTCGGTGTCGCGCTCGGCCTCGTCAGCGTGGCGGATCCCTCCAAGGCGTGGGCATGGGCATCGAAGGACTCGGTCGCCGGAGCCGGGTCGGGCGTCGACCCGGAGTACGTCTGGGACAGCGCGACGGATCCTCTGATGGTCTCGCTGCTGGAGAACGGCCAGGTTCCCGCGGTCAACACCGCGATGAAGGAGTGGGTGAACAACAACGACGCCCTGCCCAGCGGTCTACCGGCCGAGCTCAGGGCGCACCTTCAGACGTACAACAAGCTGCCGTCCTGGGCCGACCCCGTCAAGCTGGCCCGCGCCGCCGACTTCAACCGGCGCAAGGACACCTACCTGTTCATGCTGTACGGCCTCGGCAGCGGGATCATGAGCACCGTGATCCCCCGGGAGGCACGGAGCGTCTACTGGTCCTTCGGCGGCGCCGACATGAAGGACCGGGCGGCCAAGACGTTCACGTTCGGCTACGACCTGTCGCAGCTGGACGCCTTCAAGCCGACCGGGCAGTTCATCGTCACGGCCAACAAGACGCGTCTGGTCCACGGCGCGGTGCGTCACCTGCTGCCGCAGTCGCCGCACTGGCAGGCGGGTGCCGACCAGACCATCCCGATCAGCGTCGCCGACATCCTGGTCACCTTCCACAGTCTGGGCACGTACGTCCACCGCAAGATGCTCGACTGGAAGATCCCCATGTCGAAGGCGGACGAGGAGGCGTTCCTGCACTCCTGGCAGGTCGCCATCTATCTGCTCGGCGTACCGGCCGAGTACATCCCGCAGACCTGGGCGGCGGCGGACGCCCAGTCGGCGCAGGTGCTCACCCCGATACTCGCCCCCACCCCGGAGGGCCTGGACCTGGCCGAGGTCCTGCTCGGCCTGACCGCGGAGATCGACCTCGGTGTCACGCGAGGGTTCCTGAACGAGTTCGTGCGCTACGCCCTCAGCGACCAGGTCGGCGACTGGCTGGGGCTGCGACGCGACTACGCGGCGGCGGCCCTGGTCCGCACGGTGTGGCCGGCCTTCATCCTGTTCCGCGAAGGCCTGTCGCCCGTCGCTCCCGGCGCCTTCTACGTCTTCGACCAGTTCCTGCGGGGCGTGGCCATGGCCTTCCTCAACAACGGCTCCTCCTCGACCACCACCCCGATCACCATCCCGACGGGGAACAGGCCGGGCTGAGCCACCGGGCCGCTGCCGCGCGTGCCCGTTCCTCGGCCGGTGCGCCGCGGAACGGGCATGCGCAGCCACCTGTGCGGGCGGGGCCTCCCGTTGTCGTGCGGCCCCGGGTCAGACGCCCAGGGCGCCGACGACCAGAGCTGTCACGGCGTCACGGTTGCCGGGGCTGTCACGCCACCGCAGGCCGCGTCCGGCCTCGACCGCGACACCGAACCCGGCGTGCACCAGCAGCCTGGCCTGGCGGGGGTCGAGCTCCGGCCTGGCCAGTCTCAGCTGCTGTTCCCAGACGGCGATGTGTTCACGCTGGGCGAGGACCAGGGACCGCCGCAGATCGGCCGGCAGGCCGGCGAGCTCGGCTTCCGCGACGCTGTTGAGGGCCGTGTACTCGAAGCTGTAGGCCACGTACGTCGACGCCAGGGCGACGAGGGCGTCGTGCGGGCCTTCCACCCCGTGCAGGCTCTGCTCCACCCCCTGGGCCAGCAGTCCGGCTGCCTGGAGGCAGGCCGCCTGGAGGATGTCCACCTTGCCGGGGTAGTGACGGTAGAGCGCGGACGGTGCCAGTCCCACCGCCTCCGCGATCTGCCCGTTCGTGACGCTGGCGAACCCGTCCCTGGCGAACAGCGGGATGGCGGCCGCGAGGATCTCCGCGCGGCGCGTCCGCGGCACCGGCTGGGCCGGCAGCTCGACCGGGCGTGCACCGCTGCGGGCCGTGGCGGGATCGGTCGCTGCCACGCGCAGTGACGATGCCGACAGCAGTTCCTCGGCCCGGCGTTGGGCGATCGAGGTGTGGTGCATGGTCACGGACCCGATCGCGCCGAGGGCCGCCGACGCGCGCAGACGCCCGTCGGGCAGCGGGTACTCGCGCTGCACCGCCTCGTCGACCCGCCCCACGACGTGCCCGAACTTCGCCGTGAGGTGCCGGCGGTCGTCATGGTTGAGGAAGCGGGCCTCCCACCGGTACACGCCGCCCGACGCCCGGTGCGCGACGGTGACCCGGGTGACGGCCGTGAGCACATCGGACAGGGGCGCCCCGGACGGCACCTCGTCGATCGCGGCGACGAGCCGGTCCGCCATGACGTCGGCACACTCGGCGAACAACGCGTACTTGTTCGGGAAGTGCCGGTACAGGGCCGCCGCGGTGATGCCCACTCCGGCGGCGATCTCCTCCATCGACGCAGCGTGGTAGCCGCGCTCGCTGAAGACCCGGCCGGCCGCCTCGACGATGAGCTGCTTGCGGTTGCGGGGCCGAGTGGCCGCGGTCGGATCGGCGGTCACGACCGAACGGGCGGTTGAGGAGACGGGGCCATGCGGATCAGTCAATCACACGTCGCCCGACGGTCACCGGTCCCAGCGCCACGGACCGCACGGGACACGAATCCGGCCATCGAGTGTGCTCCCCGGGCGAGGTGGACGGGCTCGAACGGCGATCCGCCGGACGAGGTGCACGGTCTCGAAGGCCTTCCGTCATGGCCCTCCTCGCGGAGGGGCTCGGGAGCGGACCGGTTCCGGAGCGGACCGGTTCCGGAGGGGCTCGGTTCGGGAGCGGCCCGGGACCTGGGATCCGCTCGGTTCCGGAGCGGACCGGTCCGGGAGTGCCTACGCGTCGGCCCCGTACGTCCCGTACTCCGGAGCTCCGGCCGATTCGTAGACGTGCACGGTCAGTCCGCCCGGTGTCGTCTCGTTGCTCACGAGCCGCAGGGCTGCCGGAGCGCCCCCGTCCGTGAAGAGGCGGCGTCCCTCGCCCACGACCACCGGGGCGATCACGAGGCGCAGTTCGTCGATCAGCCCGGCGGCCAGCAGGGACTGGGCCAGCCGGGCGCTGCCGTGGATCTGCAGCTCGCGGCCGGGCCGGAGCTTCAGGTCCGCGACCTGTGCGGGGACGTCCCCGGACAGGATCGTGGTCGGGTCCCATCCGGCCTCGGACAGGCTGTGGGAGGCGACGTACTTCGGCAGCGCGTTCAGGATGCGGGCGGAAGGATGCTCGGTCATCTTCGGCCAGTCACGCGCGAAGTTCACGTAGGTCCGGCGACCGAAGAGGAACGCGTCCGCCGCAGCGAGCCAGACACCGGCCAGTCGTTCGAACTCCTCGTCCAGGTACGGCACGAACCAGCCACCCCGGGTGAAACCGTCGCTGGTGTCCTCGTCCGGGGAGCCCGGCCCCTGGCAGACGCCGTCCAGCGACAGGAACTCCTGCAGTACCAATCTCATTGTGCGCACCACTCTCTCTTCGCCGGGCGAGGTGCCCGTAGCACTGAAGACATCGTGCCGGGCGACAACTCATCGGTGCGGGCGCTGCCGATTCTCCGGGTCATGTGTCGGACACGCCGACTCCGTGCACAGCGCCTGCGTACGGGAGCGGGTCACCCGCGCCCCGTCGTCCTTGTCCAGGGGGCACTCCGGTCGGGATGACGGCGATCCCGGCCGACCACCCGGCCATCTCCCCGGCCTCCGCCTCGATCTGAAGCCGTTGCAGGCCGCACAGCCGCTGCATGCCGACGGAACTTCCTGCGGAACCTCCGGCGGAACTTCCGGCGGAACTTCCGGCGGAGGTACGTAAGCGGCTCACCAGCTGATGCCGGCGGCCACCGGCAGGTGGTCGCTGCCGGTCGCCGGCAGCACCCAGGAGCTCTTCGGCTGCACCCCGCGAACCAGGATCTGGTCGATCCGCGCCACCGGGAACGTCGCCGGCCAGCTGAAGCCGAAGCCTTCCCCGGCCGCGTCCTGCGCGGATCGCAGCTGCGAGGTGAGGCCGTCGAACGCGCGGTCGTCCATGGTGCCGTTCAGGTCGCCCAGCAGCACCACCCGCTCGTTCCGCTCGGCTGCGACGGCCTCGGCGAGAGCCTGCGCACCGGCGTCCCGCTGCTCCGTCCGGTAGCCGCCCCTGGGCATCAGCCGTACGGAACCCAGGTGGGCGACGTACACCGCGAGGGGTCCACGGTCCGTGGTCACCGTGGCACGCAGCGCCCGGGGCGTCGGTTTCCTTTCTTCGGCCGACAGGTGCGCCGCGAGCGGCCCGGCCATGCCCTGCATCGCGACGTCGACCGTCCGGGTGTCAGAGAGCGGCAGCTTGCTCCACAACCCGACCGTGCCTCGCACCTCATGATGCGGGTAGGCCGTCGCCAGCTCCTTGTCGTACGTGGCCTCGGCCTGCGGGGTGATCTCCACCAGGGCCAGCAGATCCGCTCGGGAAGCGGCCAGGTCGTGGGCGGCACCGACCGGGTCGGGGTTTCCCGCCCCCACGTTGTGGCTGACCACGGTGAGGTCACCGCCCGAGTGGGACGTGTTGCCGAGCACCCCGCCGAAGAGGCTGAGCCACACCAGCGCGGGCAGCAGCAGAGCGACCACCGCGGACGCGGAGCGGCGCCACAGCGCCCCGGCGAGGAGTACGGGTACGCACAAGCCGAACCATGGCAGGAAGGTCTCCACGAGACTGCCGAGCCCCCAGGCATCCGGGACCTGCGCGTGCAGCAGCATGAGCAGGCCCAGCAGCAGCCCCAGCGCGGCGAGCACCGGGCCGCGCTTCCAGGGTCCAGGGCGAGCGGCGAAGCGGATCACGTTGCGGATGCCCGCACGACGGGTACCGGAGCGCCGGCGTCCGGCAGGACCCTGCCCGGCCCCCACCGGGGCCACGACCTCGGCACGCTTCTCGGCTTCGGCGCGATCCTCGGCCTCACCCCGCTGCCGCCGCGCATCCGCGAACTCCTGTGCTGATGTACTCACTGATCAAGTTCCCGGCTCATGAGGTCCGCGGAGGACTGGGACAGGTGCACGGAACCGTCCCGTACGTACGCGAGGCTCCTGACGATCGTCGGGCCGGTCCCGGCACTGCGTCGGCCGGCCGCGATCGCTTCGAGGCTATGGGCCGGCACATATCCTCGGCGTATCGAAAACTCCCTCACCCACGCGTTCCCTACGTGGGCGCAGGGCGCAGCACTCGTCTCCCTGTGCACGCTGGATGCCGTCGGCCTCTGCTCGTCAGTGGAGCCCTGAGGACGTCGCACGAGGTTTCACCGCGACCGCGGCGCTCGAAGGAGAGCGGCCCACGACTGCGCCCCTTGGCCAGGAGATGGTGGACCGCTTCCGTTGCCCGGCCGGACGTGACGACGGCCGCGAACGGTCCGCGGCAGCGCCCGGGAAGGGAGACGAGAAGGCGCGCCTACGGGTGGCCGGTTCGGCTCTCGCCCCGGGCGAACTCGTGGCTCCGGCACAGTTCGTCCACCGCCTCCGCCGCCTCCCTGCGCACCTCGGGGTCAGGGTGCAGTAGGTAGCGCTCGACGACCGGCAGCGCCATACGGTCGTACGTGGCGCCCAGTATGGACAGGACGTAACCCAGGAGCACGGGCTCGAACGTGTCCGCACCGACGGCGAGGGCTATCACCACCCCGTAGGGGAGCTGGTAGTGCGTGGAGGCGGTGCAGACGGCGTGCAGCGCCGACTCACGGACCGCACAGGTCTCGTGGGAGAGCGCGACCAGGACGAGTCGCTCGACGACCCGCTCGGCGTCGTCCGGCGCCAGGCGTCCCGTCTCCAGTACGTCGCTGATGGCGTCGAGGCAGAAGTCCCGGCGCCGGGTAGCGGGCGCGTCCAGCTCCTCCCAGGCCGACTCGACCACTGCGATCAGTCGTCGGCGTCCCGGTACACCCAGGTCGCTCCGTTCGCTCCGTTCGCTCCGTTCGCTCAACGGTCGCGGCCGAGGTCGAGGTCGGTGTCGAGGTCGAGGTCGAGGACGAGGTCGGGGGCGGGGTCGGGCCAACTCGCCACGAGGTCTTCGCGATCCGGGTAGGCGGAGTCGGAGTCCTCCTGCTGGACCGTCTCACCGTTGAGCCAGCACACCGGCCCGAAGCTGCCGTCACCGATGTCGAACAGGCAGCACACTCCACCGCTGGCCGCCGTGAGACCGGTGAACACCTCCCGGACGCGAGCGGACCGCGCGAACAGGCGGCTCATCGCCGATGTCGCTGCCCAGAACTCCAGTGAGGCGTAGCCCGGATGCAGCATGGACTCGAAGCGGATCGTCAGGTAGACGTAGCCGATACCGACGCGCCCGTCCTGCTCGACATCGAGGCCGCACCTCTCCGCGTACTCCCGCACCGCGTCATCGACGCCGAACATGATGGACGTGTCGAGATCGAGCGTGCCGCGTGGGGAGCAGTCGACCGGTGCGCTCTTCCAGTCCGACGTGAAGGGAACGACGATCCGGTCCCCGCCGGGCAGTGTGAGCTCGAGCGGCGGTCTGTCCGTACGCGGTGGGGTGAGCGCGGCCAGATTCACCAGCGCCCGGGCAACGTTCCCGGGAGGCAGGTAGATGTCGTAGCCGTAGGCGAGCCCCATTGCGTTTCCCCCTCTGCCGGGCCGAGCCGCAGCTTCTCACCCTTCGCCCCCGAGGAGCACGCCGGTTTCCGAAGAGGGGGGAAGAACACCTGGTCAGCACCCGGCCGGCCCGGAGGACAGCGCCGCTTCCCGATTCCCACCCCCGGCGGCCGGTGGACCGACCGTCCGGCCCGCGAGGCGGTCAGTCCGCCGGCCCGCCTGCGTTCTCGCCGCTGTCCTCGGCTTCTGCACCCGCCCGAGCGCTCCTCCACAGCCGCATCAGCATCTGCTCCTCGGCGTCCGGCGTGGTGTCCTCGGCGCTCTCCGGCACCGCACCCCGCACCTCGGTGTGCAGCTCCTCCATCTGCTGGTCGAGCAACTCGGCGAGATGCGCCGCCTCGGTCAGCCTGGCGACGAGACCGGCGGGGACGGAACCGTCGTACTTGTAGTAGATCTTGTGCTCAAGGCTGGCCCAGAAGTCCATCGCGATGGTCCGGACCTGTACCTCGACGGTCACCGGCACCGGGCCGGTGCTGAGGAAGACCGGGATCTCGATGAGGGCGTGAAGGCTCTTGTAGCCGTTGGGCTTGGGGTGGGTGATGTAGTCCTTGATCCGGAGCACCCGTACGTCGGTCTGGAAGGTGAGCGCCTCCAGGACCCGGTAGGTGTCGGCGATGAAGCTGCACGTGATGCGCACGCCGGCGATGTCGTGGATGGACGCCCGGATCGCCTCGGGAGTGGGCTCGATACCCAGGCGCGCGACCTTCTGCAGGACGCTCGTGGGGGATTTGACGCGGGAACCGACATGCTCGATGGGGTTGTACCGGTGCAGGTGCAGAAACTCCTTCCGCAGGATGGACACCTTGGTCAACACCTCGTCGACGGCGAACTCGTGCTCCATCTGGATGCGCTGGAAGTCCTTGCGTATCCGGCGTACGAAGGCCACGTCCGCCGGTGCGGGCGGCTCCTCGCGGGTGCTGTCCGCGGGTGCCTGCGCCTGGTCGGCCACGGTGGTGCTCCTGTCCCGGGTCGGTAGGCGAGTTCCGACGCGTTCGCCGGGCGCGCCGCACGGAGGCGGACGCACTCCCATGCTCGCACCGGTGAAGGGGCCCGGCCACCTGCGACATGGCTCGTGCACCCTACGGGCGCGTGCCGCGAACGCACGACTCGGGCGCCGGCCGGTGTTTGTGAAGTTTCCGCAGATCGCCTGTACGCGGCGCACGTGCACGGCATGATCCGGGATGACGGGGGCCGGGGCGGAACGAGGAGGCGTGGCGGTTGCGGGACCAGCTGCTGGGGGGCCGCTACCGGCTCGTGGAGCCGCTCGGCAAGGGCGGGATGGGACAGGTGTGGGAGGCCCGGGACGAGACGCTGGGCCGGCTCGTGGCGGTCAAGCTCATCTCGCTGCTCGCCGGCGGCGGCAGTCACGCCACCGACGCCCGCGCGCGCTTCCTGCGTGAGGCGCGGCTCACCGCCCAGCTCCAGCACCCCCACATCGTGACCCTGCACGACGTCGGCGAGGTGGACGTGGAGGGACGGACGACGCCCTTCCTGGTCATGGAACGGATACGCGGTGAAGGTCTGGACGCCCTGCTGCGCCGCAGCGACGTCACCCCGGAGGATGCGGCGCGGTGGGGCTCCCAGGTGGCCGACGCGCTGGCCGAGGCTCATGCGGGCGGAGTGCTGCACCGGGACGTCAAACCCGCGAACATCATGGTCACGAGCTCCGGCCATGTGAAGGTCCTGGACTTCGGCATCGCGCGCGCGGCCGACCCGTACGCCACCGCGGACCGGCTGACTCAGACCGGTTTCATCGTCGGCACTCCTCCGTACATGGCCCCCGAGCAGGCCCGTGGCAGGCCCGAACCCCGCAGCGACCTCTACGCCCTGGGATGCGTGCTCTTCGAACTCCTCACAGGACGGCTGCCTTTCGAGGCGCCCGACACCATGGGCTATCTCAGCGCCCATCTCACGGACGCCCCGCCCTCGCCCCGCACCCTGGTGCCGGGTGTCTCGGCGGAATGGGACGCACTCGTACTGAGGCTGCTCGAGAAGGATCCCGGCCTTCGGCACGGCAGTGCGACGGAACTCGCGGCAGCCCTGCGGCAACTGGCCCACCCGACGCCGTCCACCTCCTCGAGCAGGCCGGCCGGACGTGGCCGGGTCGACCAACCGACCGTCCGCGTCACGACCGACGGACCGGGCGGGACCGATCCCGACGCGCGCCGGACGGCGGCCGTTGCCATGGCTGCGGCGCTGTCCTGCCTGCCGCCCCTGGTCTGCCTGCTCTCCCAGACCGCCACCTACTTCACGGACAGCGGCGCGCCCTTCGGACTGCTCGTCGCGAATCTGCTGCTGGGCCTTGTCGAGTCGGCTGCGCTGGGGACAGGCGTGGGGCTGTTGCTGCGTCGCAGACTCTCCGGCCGCCGGACGATCGTGGCTGCCGGCGTGTCGACCACGCTGCACGGACTGAGCGCGAGCGTCCAGTACGTGGTCGCACAGGGGCCGCAGACCGTCGCCGTGATCGCCTATGCCGTCGGCCCGCTGATGGCCGTCGCCGCGGCGACGGCTGTGGTCGCGGCCCTGCGACCGTCCACGGTCCGGTGGTGCCGCGACAGTCGCGCGGTCCCAGAGCCGGTGGTCCGCGGCGGGGCCGTCGCTCCTGCCCTGCTGACCCTGCTCACGGCGCCGGCCGTCCCCGTCGCCGCGGCGCAGGCCATCGACGCGGGCGCGACGACGTACGGCGCGGGGACGCTGCAGACGGTGCTCTTCGCTCTGCTGTCGGCGGTGCTGGCGACCGGCGTGATCCTGGTCCTCGTCCGTGACCCCGCAGGGCGTGTGCCGGTCATCGCGGCCGGGCTCGGTCTGGTCCTGGTGGCCCTGAACGGCATGCTGCACATGACCTTCCTGGGCTTCGCACTCCGCATCCTGCTGTGCGTGCTGGCTGTCGCGGCTCTGGTCACCGTGGTCCGCACCGCTCTGTCCCCCGGTCACACCCGCCGTCAGCCGTCCGCGTAGCGCCGGCGAAGCCGTGGATGCCCGTACGCCCCCGGCGTGCTCGGCACGGGGCGTTCGACCACACGGCTGCACCCTCCCAGCACGAGCGGAAACCGGCGCACGCGTACGTCAACTCCGTTGCCGGACGGTGGAGTCGGCACGCCTGGACCACACGTGGCGCACCCGGCCGCACACGGGGGTAAGGCCACCACCACGCACGGGAGTGCCGGAATCACACGCCGGGGCGGCTTGCCGGCGGCGTGGCGAAGCGCCGTTCGAGGGTGCGGCACGTGCGGTGCAGTTCGTCGTCCAGGTCGACACCCCGGCTACGGCGGGCGCGTGCGGCTTCCGCTCGGAGGAGGGGCAGGGCCGGTGCTGCGGCCGGTCCCATGCGTTCGAGGCACGTCACGACGTGGAACGCGGTGGCGTCGTTCCCCTGCCATACCTCCATCAGCGTACGGATGACGGCGTCGGACTCGGCCGCACCGGCGATGTCCCACACGGCGACTGCGGCATGGAGACGGGCCCAGTCGTAGTGGGCGGACAGCATCGCCTTCAGGCGCGGCAGCGCGGGCGCGGCGGGTGGGCCGATCCGGCCGAGGACGTCGGCCGCGTCGCGGTGCTGGTGGCTGTCGAGCAGGTCGTGCAGGCGTGGCACGACGTCCAGGGGGTCGCGTTCGAGCGACCAGAGTGCGGCCGTTGCGGCCGTCCGGAGGTTCACGTCCTGCGCGTCGGCCAGTGGGCGGACCGTGTCCAGGGCTGATGCGGCGTCGGGCCCGATCGACGCCAGAGCGGTCAGCGCGGAGGCTGCGGTGCGCCACTGCTCGTGACGGAGCGCGGCGTTGATCGCTTCCGTGAGGGCGGGCACCGCAGCCGTGTCTCCGAACGCGGCCAGCGCGGAGATCAGGGCTCCGGCGCCGGAGGCGGGCCCTTCCTGCGAGTAGTCGGCGGCGGCAAGACGTCGGCAGAGCCGTGGCACGAGTTCTTCGGCGCCCGCCCGCACATGGCCGGCGACCTGAACGGCACGCCAGGCGTCCACGTCGGCGTCGAGGGCGGTCAGCAGCCCTGGCAGAGCACGCGCGTCCCCGAGACGAGCCAGGGCCATGACGGCTTCCTGGTGGGCACGGCGCACCAGCGGCGTCGGGATCGCCCAGGCCTCCGGTCCGTACGTGGCGCGATGTGCGGCGACGAAGGCGGCGAGTGCTTCGCGGGCGACGTCGGTGACGGGCACGAGGGATCCGAGGCTCTCCGCCGCCGCGGCGGCGGTGTAGGCGTCGTCGGCGAGCAAGCAGTCCGCGAGGAGCCCGACGAGGCGTGCGTGGTCGCCGCGCCAGGTGCCGATCAGGTCCTGGGCCATGCGTATCGCGTCAAAGCGGATGGCAGGGTCCGGGCTGCGGAGCTGTTCGGTGAGCAGGGCCGTACGCTCGGGCAGGCGGTCGCCCAGCACTCTGTGGAAAGTGCGCAGCAGGGGTGTGGTGGGGGCGTGGACCCGGTTGTGCCGTGCCATGTCGGCGAACGCGGCGGCGATCTGCCGCGGGATGCCCGCCGTTCCGGCTGCGGGGGCGCACTCGCAGGACCCCGAACCGGCCCTGCGAGGCTTCTCTCCGGTGCTCGTCCCCGTCGCGGGGGCGAGCCGGCGCAGCAGGTCGGCCGCTGTCGGTACGGTGTCCTCGCCGACGGCGTCCGGGACGCAGCGGGCGTGGTGGACGAGAGCGGCGAGCCTGATGTCGGGGTCCGCTGAGCTGTCGTCGGCCAGGTCGCGGAGCCAGGCCGTGGCGGCGGTGCGTGCTGCCGGCAGCCGCAGCGCCAGACCGGCCATCGTCTCGATGACGAGCAGCCGTTCCACGGTCCCGGGTTCGGCGGGCAGCCGGGACCGGACGGCGTCGACCGCGCGGTCGGCGTCGTCGAGAAAGAGGCCCAGGCCCGGGATCGCCGCGCGCCGCACGGGGGGATCCGCGTCGGCCGCGTACGCGACGAACGCCGCGGAACGGTCACGCATCATGACAGCGCCGTCCGTACAGGCTGTCGAGATGGTGCCGTCGGGCGCGAAGCGGATGCCGCCGTCGTCACAACCGACGGACTCCCGCCCGATGCTGAGCAGCAACCCGACGACCGAGGCACGGTCGCCGGCCGTGGGATCGTCGGCGAGCGCGAACAGGAACGGCAGACTCGCCACCGTGCACGGGTACACGTCACCCTGGTGGTGGGCGGCGCCGTAGTAGTCGTCGAGTGCCTTCCGCCGGACCTCGCCGTCGGTCGAGGCCATCCCCCGGAGCCATACCGGAACATCGACGGCCGCCCCGTAGGCATGGCTCATCGACGACCAGTCGATGGTGTCCACATCGTTGATCATGCACGGCACTCTGCCGCACGCCACTGACACCACCCCCGACCGGACGGGCCGGGGTACGGCGCATCGGGCGCTCCGGCCCGACGGCATCTCCGGCCCGGCCGTCGTCCGGCCGCCGGTCCCTGCGCGGGGACGAGAGCACTGCGTAGCCGACCGCTAATTGACCTTGACTATCATTTTCATATAGCGTCGACCGCGCCGATCCAGGAGGTCACCATGGCAGTCCCGAAGCGGAAGATGTCCCGCAGCAACACCCGTCACCGCCGCGCCCAGTGGAAGGCCACGACGCCGCAGCTCGTACCTGTCACGATCGACGGGGCGGTCCACCAGGTGCCACAACGGCTGGTGAAGGCCTACGAGCGCGGACTCCTGCGCCCCGAGGGCTGACAGGCCGAGCCCCACGACCTGCGGCCCTCGCCTGCGCCGTCGACACGGACGGCAGGGCCGCCCGCCGTATCCCCGTCACCCGCCCCGCCACGAGGTGAAGGCGGAGCAGCCGCAGATCTCAGGGATACTCGTCCCCTTCCAGGTGGTGCCATAACTGTCGTCGCCCCACCGGGCGTCCCCCCGCTCGTAGCGGCAGGCGCCCTTCCAGTGGTGCCAGCGGGCGTGGCCGCACGCCGCGCACATCGGCTCCGGAGGGACGTACGGCCCACGGAGCCCGCTGCGGACGATCACCACGACGGCAGTGACACCACCCGCGACGACGAAGAAGCCGACGGTACCGACGACGTAGTAGGCGCTCATCCCCGATCAGGCTCCCCGCTGCCGTGAACCCTGCGTGCGGTACGCGGCGGCCAGTGCCGCCGCTCCGCGCCCAGCGTGCGTGACTGCGGGCCGGGCACCGCCGCGCGTAACTCGTACCGTATCGACACCGCACCCGAGGACGCGGCGGCGCGCGCCGCCGGACGGCCTTGAGCGGACACCGCTCGCTCGTGTCCTGCCGACGTGGGATGCGCACTGCCGCTCCACACGCTTCGCACTGCCCAGAAGAAGAGGGCACTGGGCGCAGTCGGCGCCACCGTCGCTCTACCGCCGCCCTGCTCATCGCCGTTGACGGATCGGTGATGGAGCGAGTGCTCACCACCCGTGGGTCGACCACGGCAGGCGCTACACCGCGAGGCTCACCATGAGCGCGCGCATGTCCTTGATCATCAAAGGCTTGAGCTCTCGGGGAGTCCGGTCTCCATCACTGTTCAGGTTGAAGGAGAACTCGGCGCCCCCGTCGAGAACGGTGAGGACTGCAACTGCGCCGGGGCCGCCGTAGTCGATGACCCCGAAGTAGGCCCGCTCACCGAGCCCTTCGACCGGCGCCTTGACGATTGTGGGGCCGGTGTTGGTCTCGATCGCTTCGCCGTTGGCCTCGAACTCCGCACGTGGACTGGTCACCTTGTGCAACTGCAACCGTATGGTCAGCTGCTGAGCCGTGTCGTCCGTGACGAGGGAGTCGTGGCACTGGGCAACATCCATAGCTCGGTGACGGTGCTCCTCGTGCGTGGAGTCATCGCCCCTGCCCCAGATCGCGCCCAGGGCAGTCATCTCCGCGTCCGCGCACAGGTCGTCACTCATCCGGTACCGCACGTCCGGGCCGTCGGAGGCGCCTATCGGCAGCAGGAGCGTCACGCCCCAGATCGCTGAAGCCAGCAAGGCGCCGGCCACTGCCCAGACCACTCGTTCACCGCGTCGCGGCAAAGTGGCAGAAGGCTGCACCGCACCCGGTGCGGACTGGTTCTCGAGGTCGCGCGTCTGCTGCGCTGAGATGTGCACCAGGTGAACCTACGTCAGCTCCGCTGCCGGCCGGTTGTGAACTGCCTCACGGCCGGACCAGCGCTTTCCTGGCACGCCGTGCAAGGTTGCCAGGTCCCACACAGGTAGCCCCAGGGCTTCTCGGGGTGCCGCACCGCGCATGATCGCCCAGGGCCTGACCAGGAACAGCAGGAGTCAGCACCACACCGTCGAATCACCCTGAACTGCACATCCCGGACTGCCTTCGTCCCGACTCACACCGAGCCCCTGAACCGCCCGGCCGTGAGGCGGCATGGGGGCCGCAGGCATAGCACACCCTCGAACTATGTTGCCCCGCCACATGTGCTCCTGACCTGCGGATTCCTACGGTGTGGCGACACGCAAACGTCCCCGTCACACCCCAGGAAGTGGTGCCGATGTCGTCGCCCGCAACCACCCCGCCCCCGTCCAACCTCCGCCGCATCGTCGCCGCGAGCCTCGTCGGGACCACCGTCGAGTGGTACGACTTCTTCCTCTACGGCTCCGCTGCCGCGCTGGTCTTCAACAAGCTCTTCTTCCCCGACTCCGACCCGCTCGTCGGCACCCTGCTCTCCTTCCTCACCTATGCGGTGGGCTTCGCCGCACGCCCGCTGGGCGCTCTGGTGTTCGGGCACTACGGGGACCGGCTCGGGCGCAAGAAGCTGCTGGTGCTGAGCCTGTTGATGATGGGCGGTGCCACCTTCGCCATCGGGCTCCTGCCGACGCACGCCACCATCGGTTCCGCGGCGCCCGTCCTGCTCACCGTCCTTCGCCTGGTCCAGGGCTTCGCCCTCGGTGGCGAGTGGGGTGGGGCCGTGCTGCTCGTCTCGGAGCACGGCGACGCGAAGAGGCGCGGGTTCTGGGCGTCATGGCCCCAGACGGGGGCGCCCGCCGGGCAGTTGCTGGCCACCGGGGTGCTGTCCGCGCTCACAGCGCTCATGTCGGAGTCATCGTTCGAGAGCTGGGGATGGCGCATACCCTTCCTGCTCTCCGGGGTGCTCGTGATCCTCGGTCTGTGGATTCGTCTCTCTGTCGATGAATCACCTGTGTTCAAGGCGGCCCTCGCCCAGGCCGAGCAGCGCAAGGCCGCTGCCGAGCCGGCGGACAAGATGCCTCTCGTGGCCGTTCTGCGGGACCACTGGCGCGACGTACTCATCGCCATGGGCGCCCGGATGGCCGAGAACATCAGCTACTACGTGATCACGGCGTTCATCCTCGTGTACGCGACGACAGCCGTGGAGCTGAGCAAGCAGACGGCGTTGAACGCCGTACTCATCGCCTCCGCCGTGCACTTCGCCGTGATCCCGCTGTGGGGTGCGCTGTCCGACCGGATCGGGCGCAGGCCCGTCTACCTCATCGGTGCGATCGGCGTGGCCGTGTGGATGTTCCCCTTCTTCGCGCTGATCGACAGCCGGAGCTTCGGGAGCCTGCTGCTCGCCGTGACCGTGGGCCTCGTCTTCCACGGCGCCATGTACGCACCGCAGGCCGCGTTCTTCGCGGAGATGTTCGCGACGCGGATGCGCTACTCGGGTGCCTCGATCGGCGCCCAGTTCTCCTCCGTCGCCGCGGGCGCCCCGGCGCCGCTCATCGCCACCGCGCTGCTCGCCGACTTCGACAGCTCGACGCCGATCTCCCTGTACGTCATCGCCGCCTCGCTGCTCACCGTACTGGCGATCGTCTGCGCGAAGGAGACGCGGAACCGCGATCTCGCGGACATCGAGCCCGGGGCCGAGAGGCAGGCCGCGGAGGGTACGCCCCTACCCGCCGACGCGCGTTCCGTCTGAGCGGCGGCACCCCCGGACGAGGCGATCCGGACAGAGAGGTCCGTCCGCCTGACAGGGCCCTGCAGCCCCTTGGCCCTTCCCGCGCGGGAAGGGCCAAGGGGCTGTCATCCCTCCGTGGAGGGGGCGAACCAGGTGGGGCCGTCCGTGAGGGACTGCTTGATCCGGAACAGCGCGAACTCGTTCAGCGGCGGCAGCGCGTCGACGTCGAACCACGCCACCTCCAGCGACTCGTCGTCGTTCACCCTCGCCTCCCCGCCGGTGGCCCGGCAGCGGAAGGTGATGTCGAGGTACTGGCAACGGTCGCCGTTGGCGTACTGAACGGGCTGCAACGCCTGGGTGAGGACCACCCGTTCCGCCACACAGCGCACGGCGGTCTCCTCGAACACCTCCCGCTCCGCAGTCAGAGCGGGCTCCTCACCGGGCTCGGCGATACCGCCGATGACCGACCACTTACCCGTGTCGGACCGTCGGCCGAGCAGCACCCTGCCCTCGTCGTCGAAGACGACCGCGGTGACCCCCGGCAGGAGAAGCAGCTGGTGACCGGCGGTGGCGCGGATGTCGCGGATGAACTCTGGAGTCGCCATGTGCCGAGCCTACGTGTCCGCCGGACCGCCCCGCCCGAGGGTGGGCGCACCCCGCCCGAGGGCGGCGCGCCCCGCCCGGGGCCGGCGCGTGCCGCCGGAGGTTCAGCGCCGGCGGAGCGCCGGGTCGAGCAGCGCCGGCGGGGTGTCGAACTTCTCGTGCGCGGCGAGATCGGTCCCGGGAGCGACGATGGCGTCGATCGCGTCCAGTACGTCCGCGCTGAGGACGGTGTCCGCCGCGGCAAGCTGCGCGTGCAGGTGCTCCGTGGTGCGCGGTCCGATGATCGCGCTGGTCACGGCGGGGTGCGCGGTCACGAAGCCGAGGGCGAGCTGGATCATCGTCAGACCGGACTCGTCCGCCAGCCGGGCCAGTTGTTCGACGGCATCGAGCCTGGCCCGGTTGGAGGGAAGGGTGATGTCGAAGCGTTCCGGCAGGATTCTGGAGCGGCTGGTGGTGATCTCGCGCCCCTCGCGGACAGCTCCGGACAGCCAGCCGGAGGCCAGTGGGCTCCACGCCAGCACGCCGAGCCCGTACTCCTCGGTCACCGGCAGCACATGGGACTCGATTCCGCGCTGCAGGATCGAGTAGCTGGGCTGCTCCGTGACGTAGCGGCTCAGGTGGTGCTCGCGAGCGGCCCACTGGGCCTGTACGACACGGTAGGCGGGGAAGGTCGAGGAGCCGAAGTAGCGGATCTTCCCCGATCGCTGCAGATCGGTCAGCGCCGACAGCGTCTCCTCGTCGCTGACGCTCGGGTCCCACCGGTGGATCTGGTAGAGGTCGACGTGGTCGACACCGAGACGGCGCAGGCTGTTGTCCAGTTCGGTGGCCAGCCAGCGGCGCGAGGCTCCCCGGTGGTTGCGCTCCTCCCCCATCGGCATGGTGGCCTTGGTGGCGAGCACGATGTCGTCGCGGCGGCCGGCGATGGCCTTGCCGACCATCTCCTCCGACTCGCCCTCGCCGTACATGTCGGCGGTGTCGATGAGGTTGATCCCGGCTTCGAGAGCGGCATCGACGATCGCCGTGGCCTCGTCCTGGGTGGTGCGCCCGATCGCGCCGAAGTTCATGGCGCCGAGCACGAGGGTGCTGACCTGGACGCCGGTGCGGCCCAAAGTGCGGTACTGCATGTACGTGTTCCTCCATGACGGTGAAGCGTGATGGCAGGCATGACTTGGTCCCGGCCTCCCGCTCTGACAGGATGAGCAAACGGAACCTCGTTCCGCTAACAATACGGAACACCGTTCCGTTTCGCAATGTCGAGGGCGTCTGCGTGTGCCGAGGCATATGCGGGCGCCGGGGACCCGACGGGTGTCGACGGGTAATACCGACGGGCGTAGGGACGGCAAGGACGGCGATGGAGGGAACGACGTGACGAACGACGAAGGCCACGGCGCGGGCGCGGGAAAGGCGGGTCCACGCAAGAGGGCCGACGCGCTGCGCAACGAGAGGACGCTGCTCGACGCCGCCGCGGCGGTCTTCGTGACGTCAGGCGTCGAGGCGCCGGTGCGCGACATCGCGGCCAGGGCCGGTGTCGGGGTGGCCACGATCTACCGCCACTTCCCGACACGGGCGGATCTGATCATCGGCGTGTTCCGGCACCAGGTCGAGGCCTGCGCGGATGCGGGTCCGGCCCTGCTGGCGACCAGCGAGAGCCCGCACGCCGCACTGGGCAGCTGGATCGATCTCTTCGTCGATTTCCTGGTCACCAAGCACGGGCTCGCCGCGGTGCTGCAGTCCGACGACCCGGGCTTCGAGACGCTGCACGCCTACTTCATCGACCGGCTGGTCCCCGTGTGCGCGCGGCTGCTCGACGCGGCGGCCGAAGCGGGCGAGGTCCGGACCGACCTGAAGGCGTACGAACTCATGCGGGGCGTGGGGAACCTCTGCATCGGCGCGGAGAACGACCCTGCCTATGACGCGCGGCGTCTGGTCGCGCTCCTCGTCGCGGGGCTTCGCCTGCCGTGACGCCGGGCGGGCCCGCGCTGCCGGGCTGCCGGGCGGGACGGGCCTGACCCGGTCGGCACAGGTGCGCGCCGGGCCAGGCCGTCCCGACGGTCACAGGGCAGGGCAGGCCGTCCCGAGCGCCACGGGGCAGGGAAGGCCGGGCGTACCGAGCAGCGCGAGGCAGGGCCTACCGAGCGCCACAGGGCAGGGAAAGGCAGAGCGTACCGAGTCCCCGGGGCGCGCCGTGCGGCCCGGAGGAGGCGGCGCTACGTCCCCGCGTCCGCCACTGCCTCGCGTCCCCTACTCCCCCGCGGTCTTCCTCGCCCGCACGGAGCGGGCCGTCACCCAGCCGAGGCCGGCCACGGCGATCAGGGCCAGGATGCCTTCCGGCAGGGTCCCGAGCCGGGTGGCGGGTGTCAGCGAGGAACGCAGGGGGACCTCGTCGACCAGCGCGTCCGCGGTGAACATCTTCGTCTTCTCCACGATCGTGCCGTCCGGCCGGATGACCGCGCTGACACCGCTCGTGACGGGTACGACGACGGACCGCCCGTGCTCGACCGCCCGCACCTGGCTCATCGCCAGCTGCTGATAGGTCATCTCGCTGCGCCCGAAGGTCGCGTTGTTGCTCGGCACGGCGATGAACTGGCCGCCGCTCTTGACGGTGTCCCGCACGGCGTCGTCGAACGCGGCCTCGTAGCAGGTCACGAGGCCGACCTTGGTCCCTGCCAGGTCGAAGACCCCGACCTGGCTGCCGGCGCCGAAGTCCCGCTGCACCCGGTCGACGTCCTTGCTGAAGATCCGCACGAACGACCGCATCGGCATGTACTCGCCGAACGGCTGGATGTGCCGCTTGTCGTAGGTGTCGACGGGGCCGTTCTTCGGGTCCCACTCGATCAGGGTGTTGCGCAGCGGCCCGGTGTCGGGCGTGAGGACGGCGCCGATGACGGTGGGTGCGCCGATGGCCCGCACGGCCCGTTCGATGGCCTCGGCCGCGTCGGCGTTGCGGTACGGATCGAGGTCGGAGGAGTTCTCCGGCCACAGGACGAGGTCGGGCCGGCGCTCCTTCCCGGCTGTGACGTCCCGGGCCAGCTGCTCCGTACGCGCCACGTGGTTGTCCAGGACCGCGCGACGCTGGGAGTTGAAGTCGAGCCCGAGCCTCGGCACGTTGCCCTGGATCGCGGCGACGGTCGCGGTGCCGTCCTCGGCCGAGTCGTCGACGAGCGGAAGGGCCGCGAGTGCCGCGACGACGGGGGCGGCGACGGTCACGGCGGCCGCCACCACGGCGGCACGCGGCACGGCGTCCCCGGTGCGGCGGCGGCGCACCTGCCGTACGGCCTCCAGGAGACCGAAGCCGCACAGCACGACGGCGAACGAGAGCAGCGGGGTGCCGCCGAGCGCGGCGAGTGGCAGGAAGGCGCTGTCGGCCTGGCCGAAGGCAATCTTGCCCCAGGGGAAGCCGCCGAACGGCACCCTGGCCCGCACCGCTTCGTCGAGCGTCCAGACCGCCGCGGCCCAGACCGGCCAGTACGGAAGCCTGGAGACCGCGGCGATGCCGACGCAGCCCACGGCGATGAAGAGCGCCTCGGCCGTGGCGAGCGCGAGCCACGGGACGGGGCCGACCTCTTCGCCTGTCCAGTGCAGCAGCGGCAGCATGAAGCCGAGGCCGGCCAGCAGCCCGAGGCCCAGCGCCGCGCGCAGTCTGCGGGCGCTCAGCACCCAGCCGAGCAGGGCGAAGCCGGGCAGGACCAGCCACCACAGAGGCCGGGGCGGGAAGCTCGCGTAGAGCAGAGCACCGGACAGCACGGCTGCGGCCGGCCGGACGAGCCGCGGCCACAGCTTCCTGCTGCGGGGCGCGGGGGCGGACGGCTGGTCGACGGTGGTGATGGTGGCGCTCACCTGGCGGAGTCTACGGTGAGCGGCTGTGAGAGCGGCAGGCGCTCCGGCCCTCCGCGTTCATGCAGGAACGAGCGCGGCAGGCGCCCCGGCCCTCCGCTTCCATGCAGGAACGGAGTTCAGGAGCCGGGGCGGAGTTCAGGAGCCGGAGGAGCCGGGAGCCTGCTCGGCGGGCCCGAGGTGCAGCCGGTCGCGGATGAAGCGTACGGCCGCCTCCGCGTTGTCCACCGTGACGGTGAACGTCCTCCCGTCACCCAGCCGGAGCACCAGTGCCTCCCCCCTGCGCACGACGACGGCGGTGCCCTTCTCCGGACGCCAGCGGTATCCCCAGCCGCCCCACTGGCGCGGGGTGACCTTGGGAGCGAAGTCCGCGCCCACGACATGGGTGAGCAGGATCCGGCGTCTGGGGAGCCCCGCGTGGCCGCAGCGGACCTCGAGGGCGTCGCCGTCGACCTTCACGGCCACGTGCACGAAGGCGAGGGTGCCGAAGAGGATGAGGAGTCCGGCCGCGACGCAGCCGATGACGGACATGAGCAGCGGCGCGATTCCCGCACTCCAGGCCGAGTCGACAGCCAGTTCGATGCCGAGCGCCAGGCACCCGGCTCCCACAGCGGCGAGCAGCCACTGGAAACGATTGGTGGCCCGTCCCGTCCAGACCGTACTCGGGGCCTGGCTCGAACCGTGCCGTGCGTTGCCGGGGTGGTCCGTCATGCCATGCAGCGTACCCAGGTTCCGCGCGCCGGGGCGGCCGTGCGCGACCCGGCCGGGGCGCCGGGACCGGTCAGAGGGCAGGGCTGACGGCCTTGAGCAGCAGTCCCTCGGCGTAGGCCAGAGCGGGTGCGGGCACGTCCGCGGCGTGTCCCGCGAGCAGCACGGTGAGGGTGCCGGCCGGTTCGGCCGACGGAGCGGGTACCGCACCGATCCGGCGCAGGGCCTGCGCGGCCACCGCCTCGGCGGACCCGTGCAGTACGAGCGGGGCGAGGCCGGGTGCCCGGCCGCTCTCCACGGCGGCACGAATGCGTTCGGCCACCAGCTCGTAGTGGGTGCAGCCCAGGACCACGTCCGTCACCCCGGCCGGGGTGAGGGCGGCGGCAGCGGCCACCGCGCGGTCGATGCCCTCGTCGTCCGCGTGTTCGACGGCATCGGCGAGCCCCGGGCAGGGCACCTCGGTCACGTCCACGGCCCGCGCGAAGTCGTGGATGAGCCCGCGCTGGTAAGGGCTCCCCGTGGTGGCCGGGGTGGCCCAGATCGCGAAGGGCCCGCCGCCCGCCGCGGCCGGCTTGATGGCGGGCACCGTACCGATGACCGGCAGGCCGGGTTCCAGTTCGGCCCGCAGGGTGGGCAGGGCGTGGACGGACGCGGTGTTGCAGGCGACGATCAGGGCGTCGGGCCGGAGGGCCGCGGCCGCGCGGGCCACGGCGAGAGCGCGACGGGTCACGTCCTCGGGCGTGCGGGGCCCCCAGGGCATCGAGCCGGGGTCCGACGACAGCACCAGATCGGCGTCGGGCCGCAGCCGACGCACCGCGGCGGCTGCCGCGAGCAGGCCGATTCCCGAGTCCATGAGTGCGATCTTCACCCGGTCACCATAGTCGACCGCCCTTGCGGCGCCGCCGGAGTGGGGCACACTTCGACGGATGAGCGCCGTTGCCTGGATCGCCGTGGGTTCGCTGGTCGTGTGGGTCTGGTTGCTGCTGGGCCAGGGCTTCTTCTGGCGGACCGACCAGCGGCTGCCCGTGCGCGCCGAGGCCGAACCGGCGCGCTGGCCCTCCGTCGCCGTGGTCGTGCCCGCCCGGGACGAGGCCGAGGTCCTGCCGAAGACCCTGCCGTCCCTGCTGGCCCAGGACTATCCCGGAGTCGCGGAGATCTTCCTCGTCGACGACTGCAGCGGCGACGGCACGGGGGACCTCGCCCGGGCGCTGTCCGTGCGGTGCGGCGGACTCCCGCTGACGGTGGTGTCCCCCGGTGAGCCCGATGCCGGCTGGACCGGCAAGCTCTGGGCACTGCGCCACGGAATGGCGCTGGCCCAACGGGGAGAGCCCGAGTTCCTGCTGCTGACCGACGCCGACATCGCGCATGAGCCGGACAGCCTGCGCGAACTCGTCACCGCTGCGGGGAGCGACGGCGCGTCAGGGTTCGATCTGGTCTCCCAGATGGCCAGGCTCCGGGTGGCGAGCACCTGGGAGCGGCTGATCGTCCCGGCCTTCGTCTACTTCTTCGGGCAGCTCTACCCCTTCCGCCGGGTGAACCGGAAGCGGTCACGTACGGCAGCGGCTGCGGGTGGCTGCGTCCTTCTGCGGGCCGCCGCGGCCGAGCGGGCGCGGATCCCGGAGTCCATCCGGCAGGCGGTGATCGACGACGTCTCGCTGGCGCGTGCGGTACGCCGCTCGGGCGGCCGGATCTGGCTGGGCCTCGCGGAGCGGGTGGACAGTGTGCGGCCGTATCCACGGCTGGCGGACCTGTGGCGCATGGTCGCCCGGAGCGCGTACGCCCAGCTGCGGCACAGCCCGATGCTGCTGGCCGGGACGGTCCTCGGGCTCGGCCTCGTCTATGTCGCGCCGCCCGCCGCCCTCGTCACCGGACTGCTGACGGGCGACCCCGTGGCGGCCTGGTCCGGCGGGGCGGCCTGGGCGGTGATGGCGGGCACTTACATGCCGATGCTCGGGTACTACCGGCAGTCGCTGTGGCTGGCGCCGCTGCTGCCGTTCACCGCGGTCCTCTACCTCCTGATGACGGTGGACTCCGCCGTGCAGCACTACCGGGGCCTCGGTGCGGCCTGGAAGGGGCGTACGTACGCCCGCCCCGAGGCCGCACCCGAGCCCTGAGCCCCGGCCGCTCACGGGACGCTGTTGGCGAATTCAGATGTTGAGGCCCGTGTGAGTTGAAGCTCGCACCGGACTCTCCTGTCCAGGCCAGTGCTGAGGTGCGAGGATGCGTAAGTGGTGACGGAAGCAGAGTGGGAGCGAGTTCAAGGTGAGCTGCGCTTCGGGCAGGTCTTGACGGGCACTGTTGTCCGGGTGCCCAGGCCGGGGGCGATCGGTGTCTTCGTGGACATTGGCCTCAGTGTCGAAGGGTTCGTCGACGTCGTGCTTTTGCCTCGTCGGCGAAACGAGGACTGGCCTGTCGAGGGAACAGTGACCGATTTCGAGGTCTGGTGGGTGCACAGCGGTCACCAGCAGATACGGCTGAAGCCCTCTGACCCGCAGTACCTGTGCGAGGACTTCGCCGACTTCGTTGCCCGATACAGGCCCAATTGGCCATCCGACATCGGCAAAGCTGTAAGGGGTTCTGGAGCCATCAATCCGTGAGCGCTGGTCAGCCCTGGCTCTGCTGGAGAGCCGCAAAGTGTGAGACGCGCGTGCGGGCATGGCTGGTACCGGAGAGCCAGGCGTCGATGCGGGCGAGGTTGATGGCGGCGCCCGTGAGTTGGTGCTGGAGGCCCCGGATCGGTCAGATCCAGTCCGAGCGCGTATTTTGAAGTCGATTTCTCGCCCGCACTGCCTCCGCGGCCTGCCGGTCAGTCAGGCCTTCCACGAACTGCAGAACCAACACCATGGCGAGCCGGCCCGGCGACCGCGCAGGCTTACCGCGCGCGGGGAACAGGTCTGCGAACTCCTCATCGCGGAACAGCATCCCCAGCTCGTCCCGAATCCGGATTGCCAGACTCCCCTTCGGCAAGGCAGCCAGCGCCACCCGCAGGTCTCAGCGGGAACGTCTCCCGGCTCCGTCGGCTGCATCGACATCGGCACCCACCCCATACGACAACGTCGGCCTTCAAGAGCACAACCAGGTCTTGAAGGCCGACGTCACGCCGAGCCCCGAATCAGCCAACAGCGTCCGCTCCCGGGCCGGGGCGCAGGGGGAGGTCACTTGCGTCCAGGGGTCCAGTTCATGCCCCAGCCGTAGGCGGCGTCGATGGTCCGCTGGGGGCTCACCCCGCGCTGCGGCACGAGATAGCGGGCCTCGCGCTGCACCGTGAGGTCCCGCCCGTCGCCCGTGATCAGCGCCAGCGCGCAGACGGTGGAGGGCACGGTGCACTCGTCGAGGGAGAAGTCGATCGCCGCACCGTTCTGCGGCTGCAGGGTCACGGTGGCGTGCAGATCGGCGAAGCTCCGGGCGCCCTCGTAGATGGTCACGAAGATCAGGACGCGGCGGAGCCGGTCCTTGTGGTCCAGGTTGATCGTGAGGTTCTCGCCGGTGGAGACCGCCCCGGTGCGGTCGTCGCCGTCGAGGTGGATGTACGGCGGCTGCCTCAGCGACCCGAAGGCGTTCCCGAGTGCCTGCACGACTCCCTTGCTGCCGTCCGTGAGTTCGTACAGCGCGCAGAGATCGAGGTCGAGGTCGCCGTGCACGGCGACGGCCCGGCCGAGCTTCGCCCCCCAGCCCTTGAACTGCTTGCGCACCTCCCAGTTGAGATTGACGCGCAGCGCTCCGGATGTGCCCCCCTGCTTCGAGAGCGAGACCGAGGGGGCGTCCTTCGTCAGCGTCACCTTCGTCAGCCTCACGGCTTGCACGACGGGTGGTGCGGGCGGGGGCACGGGGGCGGTCCGAGGCGTGGCGGCAGGCGTCGGCGGCTGGTGGGGGGCGCGCAGGGGCGGCTGCGCCGGCGGCTGTGCCTGCTGCGGTTCGTCGACGGAGATTCCGAAGTCCGTGGCGAGGCCCGCGAGCCCGGTGTCGTAGCCCTGTCCCACCGCCCTGAACTTCCACGCCCCCTGGCGGAGGTAGAGCTCACCGAGGATGAACGCGGTCTCGACCGTCGCGTCCGCGCTCTCGAAGCGCGCGATCTCCGTGCCGTTCGCCCCGTCCACGACCCTCACGTAGAGGCCGGTCACCCGTCCGAACGTGCCGCCGTCCGCCGAGGCCGCGACGACGACACGGTCGATCACCGGCTCCATCCGCGCGAAGTCGACGGTGAGGCTGTCCGTGACGACTCCGCCGGAGGTGCGCTTGCCTTCGTGACGGACCGCACCGGAGCCGTGGACCGGCTGGTTGTAGAAGACGAAGTCCGAGTCGCCGCGCACCTTTCCCGACACGAGAAGGAGCGCCGAGGCATCCACGTCGGGCGTCCCCGGAGCAGCGCGCCAGCCCAGTTCGACCCGCACGGCCGGAGCCGGCACCGCGACATTGGTTCCCTTTTGCATGGTCATGCTCGCCCCCATCACGAGTCCGGCAGCCCGGAGCGTTTCCCGACAACCTAATCCCCGGCCCACCGGGGAGCCCACAGTCGCGACCGAGCGGTTACCGGCGATCCCCCGGCAGCCCGGTGCGGACCCGCTCCCTCCACGGGCCTACCGCTGCGCGGCGGTGCGGGTGGTGAGGTCCTCGTCCGTGATGGCGCGGACCGCCCGGCAGGGCGTTCCCATGGCGACGGTCATCGGGGGAATGCTGCGGCTGACGACGCTGCCGGCGCCGATGACCGACCCGTACCCGATCCGCACGCCGGGAAGGACCACCGCGTTGCTGCCGATCCACACCTTGTCCTCGATCACGACAGGTTCGGAGAAACGCCCGAAGTCGGTGCGGCGCGAGGGATGAACGGGGTGTCCCGTGGTGGTCAGCGTCACGCTGGGCGCGATCATGACCCCGGCCCCTATGCGGATCTCCACGTCGTCGACGAACGTCAGGTTCACGTTCCCGAAGAAGTCGTCACCGATGTGTACGTTGCTGCCGAATCCGGCGTGGAACGGCGGCAACAGGACCGTGCGCTCCCCCACCGAGCCGAGGATCTCGAGGAGCAGCTCCCGGCGCCTCGCGGCCTGGCCGGGCGGTGTCCGGTTGTATTCGAAGATCTGATCCGTACGGCGCCGAGGGGCCAGGAAGGCCGCCTCCGACTCGCTGTACACGAGTCCCTCCGCTATCCGGGCCAGGACCTCTTTCTCGTGTGCATCCGTCACGACGGGACGCTCCATCAAGCCGATTCCTCGGGCGCGGGGCCCGGCACGCCCCGGTCGCACGCGCGCCCAGAGCATACGTGCGCCGCGAGGGCCGCGTGAGGCGTTGTCGCGGCCCGTCCCCGCTGTCGGGCTCGCGTGCCGGCGGAGCGGTGCGTGTCCTCGCGGCTGCGGCTGGACGGAGGTGCCCGTAACCGGTCATGTCCGGCCGATGCGTGCATCGGCCGGACATGACGTACACGATCCGCGGCCGGGGCCCGCCGTGGGCCTCTTCGGCTTCACCGCCCCGGGTCGTCCGGACGGGGATGGTCCCGCAGGCCGCCGAGGCTCGTCAGGAGTGTTCCGCGGACTACTCCTCGGCCAGCATTCCGGCGCGGAGCTTGGTCAGAATGCGAGCGAGGAGGCGTGACACATGCATCTGGGAGAGGCCGAGGTGTTCGCCGATCTGGGCCTGGGTCAGCTCCTGGCCGAAGCGCATCTGGACGATGACGCGTTCGCGTTCGTCCAGGGTCTCCATCAGCGGGGCCAGAGCGTGGAGGTTCTCGACCAGCTCCATGTTGGGATCGAGGTCGCCCGCGAGTTCGGCGAAGGTGCGGTCCTCCTTCCCCGAAGCGGTCTGCTCGCTGCTGTTCACGGGCAGGTCCAGGGAACCGGCGGTATATCCGTTGGCCGCGATGAGGCCCTCGATCACGTCCTCTTCGTCGATGTCGAGATGGGCGGCCATCTCGGCGACCGTGGGGTCCCTGTTCAGATTCGTCGCCAGCTCTTCCTTGGCCTTGGCAAGGGTGACCCGCAGCTCCTGGAGCCGGCGCGGTACGTGGACCGACCAGGTGGTGTCACGGAAGAAGCGCTTTATCTCACCGACGATGTAAGGAATCGCGAAGGAGGTGAACTCGACCTCGCGGGAGAGCTCGAAACGGTCGATCGCCTTGATCAGCCCGATGGTGCCGACCTGGATGATGTCTTCCATCTGTCCGTCACCGCGGTTGCGGTAACGCTTCGCCGCGAACTGGACGAGCGACAGATTCATCTCGATCAGTGTGTTGCGCGCGTACTGGTATTCGGGGGTGCCCTCTTCGAGGACCTGGAGCCGGTCGAAGAACACCTTGCCGAGGGCCCGGGCGTCCTTCGGAGCGATCTTCAGCGGATCGTCGATCTGCGGCAGCTCTGCCTCAGTCGCGGGGGCAACGACCGAAGTACGTACGAGTGTCGACATTCAAACTTCCCCTCCACGTGTCTGCTGCCCTGTGTCCCCCGTTGGCGTTGGGCGTGTACCCCCGCCGAACCCGCTCACACTTCCTGTCCCTGAAAAAGCCTTGCGATCTTCGCCGGACACTCACGGGATGCGCACCACGCCGTGCCTGACGGATGAACAGCAGCCGACCCGTACGGAGGTGTGCCAGGTTGCGAAATCGCGGCACCCGGGCAGGAGAAATGGTTGTGCGGCGGGCAGCCGGCGGTATCCGCCCGCGGCTCGGCCCGGCCTGATGACGGGAGCGGGCCGGAGAAACACGCGAGGAGTCGAGGAACATGCAGATCGGGTACAAACTGGCGGCCGAGGCCTTCGGGCCGGCCGAACTGGTGCGCCAGGCGGTGCTGGCGGAGAAGGCTGGTTTCGACTTCGTCGAGATCAGCGACCACTACCACCCCTGGCTGGACAATCAGGGCCATTCCCCCTTCGCCTGGACGGTGCTCGGGGCCATCGCGGCCCGCACCGACCGGATCGGGCTGGCGACCGGTGTGACCTGCCCGACGGTGCGCTATCACCCGGCGATCATCGCGCAGGCCGCCGCCACCCTGGCACTGTTGTCGGACGGACGCTTCACGCTCGGTCTGGGCTCGGGCGAACGCCTCAACGAGCACGTGGTGGGCAAGGGTTTCCCGGATACGGTCGACACCCGGCAGGACATGCTCCGGGAGGCCATCGAGATCATCAGGCTCCTGTGGCGCGGCGGGTACCAGTCCTACGAAGGCAAGCACCTGCGACTCGCCGACGCCCGGGTGTTCGATCTGCCCGGCACCCTGCCGCCGATCGCGGTGGCCGCCGGCGGCCGCAGGGCGGCAGCGCTGGCGGCCGAGCTCGCGGACGGTCTCTTCGCCACCGAGGACCGGCCGGAGCTGGTGCGCCACTACCGTGACGCCGGCGGGACGGGCCCCCTCTACGCCGAGGTGCCCATGGCCTGGGCCCCGGACGAGGAGAGCGCGGCGCGAGCGGCCCTGGAGACGTCCCGCTGGGCACTCACCGGCTGGAAGGTGATGAGCGAGCTGCCCAACCCGGTGAACTTCGAAGCGGCCACCACCACGGTCCGGCTCGAGGACATCACCGCGAAGTTCGCCTGCGGGGCCGACCCCGCCCGCTACGAGGCGGCGGTTCAGCCCTACCTCGACGCCGGCTTCGACCGGCTCGTCATGCAGAACGCGGGTCCCGACCCCGACGGATTCATCGACTTCTACAGCCGCGAGCTCGATGCCCGCCTTCGCGGACTTCAGCCAGGGCGACAGGACTCCTGACCACGGGCCGCTCCGCCCCGTACACCGCCTGCCTCCCGGGCCCGAACCGCTCCCCGGGCGGGCCCCCCTCACCGGCACGGCGCTGCCGTCCACACCCGTCCCGCCCTGTCAGCGCCGGGGAGGGGCGGGTGCGGGCGGCCGGCCGCGTGCTGCGCGGCTTCGGACGACCGATCGGGGGCAGTGGTGCGAGAGCCGCCCAGCGGGCAGCAGAACCTTTGACCGCGCGAGCGAAGGACACCGGATGACCGAAGCGCGCGGCGGACACGGCGATCGCCTGGGGCGACTCGCACGGGAAGTACGACTGCCCGGCTGAGAGCGGAGCGGCGGCGGGACAGGAACATGCCAAACAGAACAGGTGCCGGCAGAGGAAGGACGTCGCGTACATGATCGGTGGCACAACGACCGACCGGGAGGGGACGGGACGGCTCACCGCCGTGACCCGGTGGTGGCGGCGCGTCTTCTCCTACGCGGGGGACGAGCGAGCGACCGTCCTGGTGATCGGGAAGAGCATCCTCGCCGCCACGATCGCCTGGGCGATCGCGTACGACGTGCTCCACTCCCGCTCCCCTGCCTTCGCGCCGTTCTCCGCCGTGCTGATCATGCAGGTGACCGTCTACCGATCGATCCTGCAGTCGCTCCGGTACGTGGGCGCGGTGGTCGCGGGTGTCCTGGTGCAGGCGGCCCTCGGGTTCCTCGCCGGCCCGGACCTGCTGACGTTCGCCCTCGTGGCCCTCGTCGCCCTCACGATCGGGCGCTGGCACGTCCTGGGCGTCCAGGGGCCTCAGGTCGCGACGGCCGCGTTTTTCGCGTTCGCGACCTACACCTCGGCGTCGAGCGGCTCCGAACGGTTCTTCCGCCTGGGGGAGATCGTGCTGCTCGTCCTCATCGGCTGTGCGATCGGTACGGCTGTCAACGTCCTCGTGGCCCCGCCCCTGCGCTACCGCAGCGCCGAGTACAGCATCCACAGTCTCGCCCACACCCTCCACGACCTGCTCTCCGAGATATACCCCGTGCTCGCCGAGGGAGTGCCCGACGAGGAGACCACCGGACGATGGCGTGCCCGCGCGGCGCACACCGGGGAGATGATCGGGCAGGCCAGATCGGGGTTCCAGACGGCCAAGGAGAGCACGCTGCTCAACCCGCGGCGGCTGATACGCCGTTACCGCGGTCACCCCGGCTTCCAGGACTACGAGGCCGTTCTCGGCGCTCTGGAACGTACGCTCTACCAGGTGGCCGCCCTCACCCGGGGCCTCGACCGGTACCGCGAGGAGGACGAGGCACGCAAACCCTTCCTACGGCGGTACGCGGCGTTCCTGGAGTCGGTCAGCACCGTCGCCGCGGTGCTGACGACGCTGGACGAGACGACCCTGCGCCAGCAGGCGAAGCGTCTGGAACGCCTCACCGGTGAGGCGGAGACGCACCGCGCGGAGGTGGTCGAGGAGACCGAGCGGCTCTCCTTGTCCCTCGCCGATCCGTCAGCCCCCTACGGCATCCTCGTCACCGAGGCGACACGGCTCATGGAGGAGTTCCGCCACACCTGCGACGTCCTCCTCGACGCCGCACAGGTCACCGAGTGAGCGGCGGGTGCCGCTCGCACTCCGGCCGGCCGCCGGACACCCTCCCGACGCGGGTCACGGCCCGTACGGCACCTCACTCCGAGCGCGGGTCGGAGGGGCCGGTGTCGCCCATGTTCCTGCGGTCCTGGTCGGTCCACTTGCGGGTGTCCCGAGGGGCGACGTAGGGCTCCTCCCGGCGCGGGTGACCGCCGATGACGGCCCGCTCACGGTCCATCTCGGCGTCGAACTCGAGCCCGAGCAGGATCGCCAGGTTGGTGATCCACAACCAGACCAGGAAGATGATCACTCCGGCCAGGGCTCCGTAGGTCTTGTTGTAGGAGCCGAAGTTGGCGACGTAGAACGCGAAGCCTGCGGACACCACCATCCAGATCAGCAGCGCCAGCAGGCTGCCCAGCGAGACGAACTTGAAGCCTCGCCCCTTGGCGTTGGGGGCTGCCCAGTAGAGGATCGCCAGGATCATCGACACGAGCACGACCAGCACGGGCCACTTCACGATCGACCAGACGGTCATGGCCGTGTCGCCGATGCCGAGCGTGGTGCCCAGCTGGCGGGCGAGCGAGCCGGAGAGTACGACGATCAGCGCGCTGACGCAGGCCAGCACCATCAGCACCAGGGTGAGCCCGACGCGGACCGGCAGCACCTTCCACACCGGCCGGCCCTCGGGCAGGTCGTACACGGCGTTGGAGGTCCGGATGAAGGCGGCCACGTAGCCGGACGCGGACCACAGGGCGGCCAGCAGGCCCACGATCGCCATCGCCCACCCGGTGCCACTGCTGGACTGCAGCTGGGTCACCGCGTTGCCGAGGACGTCACGCGCCGCGCCGGGGGCGAGTTTCTGGATGTTGTCCAGCACGGTCCGGGTCGTCTCCTTGCCCGCGATGCCGAGCAGGGAGACGAGAACGAGCAGAGCGGGGAACAGGGCGAGGATGCTGTAGTAGGTCAGGGCCGCAGCCCGGTCGGCGAGCTCGTCGCGCTTGAACTCCTTCAGCGTGCGCCTCAGCACCGCCCCCCACGACGCCTTGCCGACCTTCGTGGGCGAGCCGGGCGCCTTGCGCTCCACCTCCGGGTCCGGGCCCGCGCCCGTCCGGTCCTCGCGAGCGGAGCCGTCCTCACCGTGCTGTTCGTGCGCCATGAGAGGCAGACAACCCCAGGTCCCCCGGCCCCGCGACCTCACGGCCGGTCGCTGCGACCAGATGGAGGAGCCGATGGCCCCGCGCCGGGGACGTCTGCGCTCCCCCAGATGCGGCGGCTCGGGCGGCCGGCGATCGGCACCACCTCACCGACCGGCCGCCGCGGCCTCGTCCCGCTACCCGATCCCGGCCCGCTGCGCGTGCAGTTCGGAGCGTACGAGTTCGAGGAGACGTCCCGTCCAGTTACGGCCGCTGCCGCTGTTGTCACCCCAGAAACGGGAGTCGGCGTCGTCGTAGAGGAGGGTGGCGTCCTCGGTCGCCAGGAGAATCTCCGCCAGGTCCGGGTGCTGTGCGTACTTGGCGCGCAGGAGGGTCGTCATGACGGCGGTGCGGGCGTGTTCCCAGCCCTCGCGCCGGACGGCGTCCGCGGCCAGTGTGCTCGCCGCGTACGCCGTCTCCGCTGCCGCGACGGCGGCTCGCGCCGTCGCGTCGGCGACCGACAGGGCCCAGTAGGCGTGGGCGGCGGACGGGTAGGTGATGCCGTCGATGTCGACGGGAGCTGGGTAGTCGTTGCGCAGACCGGCCTTGCCTGGGTCGTCGGCTCTCCTGCGCGGGTAGGAGTGGGGCACGTGGATCGCCTGCGCGTGCGGCTCGACCGGGCCGTCCACGGGAACCCGCGACGGCCGTCCGGCGATGAGCCGGGCACGTTCCTCGAAGTAGGCGACGGCACTCTCGTACGCCTCCTGGGAGACCGGCTCGCCGTACCGGCTGTCGGGCGTGCCGCCCGGCCCGGCGACCAGCAACTGAAGCGGCCGATCCTTGTGGTCCATGTCGCCGAGGGCGTAGTGGCGCTGCGTCTCGGGGACGGCGAGATACGCGTCCCGGGCCGTGGCCCGGTTCTCCTCGGTCCGGTCGGCGAGGAACACGTCGACCGCCGCCAGGCACCGCTCGGTCGAGTCGGGGCGGCCGTTCAGCTGCTCGACGGTGTCCCGCACCTCGGCGAGCAGCAGCTCGGGGGTGAGCCAGGTGTGCGGATCACCGAACTGCCAGGCGGCAAGGTCGTGGGCCGACACCCTGCCGCCTTCCGGGAGGTCGGTGGCCACCCATCCGGAGCGGAGCTTGCGCTCGAACTCGTCGAGGGTGACCAGGCCCCAGCAGTCGATGAGCCCGTCCGCGTAGATGAAGAGGTCCGTGAGGAAGAAGTTGCCACCGTTACAGATGAAAGCGTGACGCCACGTGCCAGGTATGCGGACGCCGTCCGCCGTTCGGTGGGTGATCCGTTTGCCGATCATCCGGTCATTGTGCCGCGCTCGGCGTCACGGACCACTGTCCTTTTCGGCACGACGGCCGAGCGGCGGGGGCACACCCATCGCCAGGAGCGCGGTGTCGTCGTCGAGTCCTTCCCCGAAGGAGTTCAGGAGTGCGTCGAGGGCCTCGACGGTACGGGGCGCCGACGCGGGCGCGAGCTCTCGCGTGAAGTCCAGGAGCGCTTCGTCGCCGTAGCGTTCCCCGTTGCTCGCGGTGCGCGCCTCGGTCAGGCCGTCGGTGTAGAGCAACAGGGTGTCACCGGGCCTCAGATCCACCGTGGCGGTGGTGAACTGGGCGTCTTCCACGACCCCGACCAGCTGACCGCCGGGCGTGGGCACCTGGTCGGCACTGCCGTCGGCGCGCAGCAGCACGGCAGGGGGGTGGCCGCCCCCCGCCAGGACGACATGGAAGCCCGCGCCGCCCCGCGCGGGTGTGAGCAGACCGAAGATGACGGTGCAGAAGCGCGGTTCGTCCTCCTGGAACTGACGGTTCAGCGCGGTGTTGAGGTTGGCAAGGACGGTGGCCGGTACCGGATCGGAGATCGCTGCGGCCCTCAGGGTGTACCGCGCCAGCGAGGTCACCACGGCCGCGCCCGCTCCCTTGCCGCGCACGTCCCCCATGAAGAACCCCCAGCGCCCGGCGGCCAGGGGGAAGAGATCGTAGAAGTCCCCGCCCAGTTCGTCGGAGGACGCGAAGTGGTAGCGGGCGGCGACGTCCAGGCCCGGAACGGATTCGAGGACCGGAGGGAGCAGGGTGCGCTGGAGGGTGGTGGCGAGACGGTGCAGGCGTGCGCGTTCGTGCTCCGCCTCCTGCCGGGCTCGCAGGAGTTCCCGCTCGTAGGTGCGTCGGTCCCGGGCGTCCAGCAGGGTGGTGCGGATCAGCAGAGGTTCACCGTCAGGCCCCCTCTTGAGGACGGAGGTGACCAGCACGGGCAGCCGGCCGCCGTCCGCGGCCTTGAGTTCGAGGGCGATACCGCTGACCTCACCCTGCATCTGCAGCAGCGGCGCGAAGTGCGTCTCGTGATAGAGCCTGCCGCCGATGGTCAGCAGTTCGGAGAACTGCTTGCGGCCGACCAGTTCCTCGCGACGGTAGCCGAGCCATCGCAGCAGCGTTCCGTTGATCTTGACGATCCGGCCGTCCAGCAGAGTGGAGAGGTAGCCGCACGGCGCGTTCTCGTACAGGTCCTCCGCACTGTCCTGCGGCAGGGCGGAGAGCTCCGGCAAGTCCCACCCCGCGCCGTCCGCGGTCCTCGGCCCTGTGCTCCCGTCGCCCCCCGGGCGCACCGTCACGGCCTCTCCACGAAGGCGATGACCGCCGCGGCTGTCTCCTCCGGAGCGCTCAGCTGGGGGCAGTGGCCTGTCGAGTCGAGGGTCACCAGCTCACTCCCGGCGATCTGGGCGTGGACGAAGGCGCCCACCTCGCGCGGGGCGATCGTGTCGCGCGCACTCTCGGCGACGAGCGTCGGAACGGTCACCCTGGCGAGATCCGCGCGGTTGTCGGACAGGAAGGTCACTCTCGCGAACACGCGGGCGATCTCCGGATCCGTCCGGCAGAAGCTGTTGGTCAGCTCCTCGGCCAGGTCGGGGCGCTCAGGGGTACCCATGATCACCGGTGCCATCGTCGCGGACCAGCCCAGGTAGTTGCTGTCCAGCGATTCCAGCAGTTCGTCGATGTCCTGCTCGCTGAAACCACCCCGGTAGTCACCGTCATCGATGTACGACGGTGACGGGGTGAGGAGGATCAGCTTGTCGAAGAGTCCGGGCTCCTGCGCTGCGGCGAGGACACCGATCATGGAGCTGACCGAGTGACCCACGAAGGTCACGGGGCCGAGATCGAGATCCCGGCAGATCTCGATCACGTCCTGCACGTAGCCGTCCATGGTGGCGTACCGCTCAGGGCTCCACGCGGACACGTCGGAACGCCCCGCGCCCACGTGATCGAAGAGGACCACCCGGAAGCGCTCCTCCAGTACGGGCGCGACGAGACGCCACAGGTTCTGATCGCACCCGAAGCCGTGGGCGAGCACCACCACCGGTCCGCCCTCGCGTCCGGTCACCGATACCCGGTTCCTTTTGCGCACGTCCATAGGAACATCCTGGCACCGTTGGCGCGCGACGGCCCGGCGCGCCGGTGGACGGCCCCCAGCAGCACGTATCACTCCCTGTGAGGCATCTGCGTGCGTAGTGTTACGGGACCCCGGGCCACGCCCGGCCACCCGGGTACACCCGCGGGGACGCGATGAGGTGGGATGCATCCGTACCGCCCGGCCCTGCCACTGCGCGAGCCGGGCGTACGCCGACCGGGCCGACACACGGGGGACGCCGACGCATGAACACACCACCATCGACGCCGGAGGCGGGACGAGCCGGAGGAACATCCGTCCGGATCGGGGCCCTCGTCCCGCTGACCCGGCCCGGCTGGGTCGAGGCGGGCCGGCACCTGCTCGCCGGACTCGAGCTGGCCGTGCACGAGGTGAACGACGCCGGCGGGATCACCGGAAGACCGCTGGAGCTGCTGGTCCGGGACACGGCGGCCGATCCGCTGAGGGCGGCAGCGGCTGTGGACGAGCTGGCAGGTCTGGGCGTGGCCGCCCTGGCGGGCGAGTACCACAGCGTCGTCGCCCGGGCCGCCGCCGCGAGGGCTGACGCCCTCGGCCTGCCCTTCCTCTGCTCTTCAGCGGTTCTCGACGCGCTCACCGAGCAGCCCACGGACCGGGTCGCACGACTCGCGCC
Source organism: Streptomyces sp. NPDC005494 (assembly GCF_042872025.1). Taxonomy (NCBI): domain Bacteria; kingdom Bacillati; phylum Actinomycetota; class Actinomycetes; order Kitasatosporales; family Streptomycetaceae; genus Streptomyces; species Streptomyces sp. NPDC005494. The sequence goes on along the minus strand of NZ_JBIAJR010000007.1, from coordinate 364,020 downwards.
GGCGCAGTCCCACGGCTGGCGGATCTACGCGGACTTCCTCCTGGACGCGGGCCACAACCGCGTCGCCGTTGCCACCCAGCCGAGTGTCTACTGGGCGTCCGGGACACGCATCCTGCGGGACCACCTCGCCCCACGCGGCGGCACGGTCACCGAACTGGACATGCGCACGCTCACCCCTGCGGACGTGTGCGACGAACTCGCCGACAACGGTGCGACGGCCCTCCTCCTTCTGGTCGGCGCCCCGGAGCCGGCGGTGCCACTCGTGAAGTCCGTCCGCCACGACCAGCGGCTCGCCGAGATCCTAATCGGCGCACCGGCCGGGCAGCCGGAGTTCCCCGAGTGGGCGGACGCGCTGGGCGAGGACGGTGCCGCGATCCCGTTCCTGCGCTACATGCCCGAGCGCCTCGGTCCTCTGGGCGCACGAGTCGGGACGGCACTCCGCGAGCGGCTGAACACAGCGCCCTCCTTCGTCGCGTTCGAGGGCTACGACACCGTCGCCGTGCTCGCCGGCATACTGCGCACGCACGGCACGGACCGGGTACGCACCGCAGCGTCCTGGCCGCGCGTCCCGGTCGAGGGCACCCGCGGGCAGATCCGGTTCTCCCGCACACCGGGGATCGGCGTCCGGCAATGGGCGTGGGCCCCCGTACAGGTGGTCGACCGGGATCCCGCGCGACCCGACCGCTTTCGCGTCCTGCGCTCCGGATGACGGACGTACGGAGGTCAGGTTGCCCTGGTCCGCCGACGGCGGGGCGGTTGATGCGCCCCCTGCTGCCGAAGGCCCCGGAACAACCGGATCGGCCTGCCGCGCAGGGAAGTCGTGGGCAGTGGTGGCCCGGACCGCTGTCCCATAGCCGTACGGATCCTCCACCGACCGGTGGTCATTCGATACCGAGAGGCCCGATCCCCAGATCCTCACGCATGCGGTGGCGCATCTCAGCCATGGCAGTACGGCGCTGCTGGACGAAGGCCGTGTCCTCGGCTGAGCCGACTGCCACCCCGCGGGCATAGGCGTCACGCATCCGACGCAGGCTGTGAAACGCCTCGTTCCCCGCCGCGACGACGAGGGGCGGGCCGACGAGCCAGAGTTGCTCGCTCGCCCTGTGCAACCCGGTGCCACGGAAAGCCTCACGCACCGCCGCATCACGCGCCGACTCGGACATGTGATCGCCCAGGGCGACAGCCCGTATCTCCTCCCCCGCGTCCTTGAGGGCGGTGGCGTACTCGGTGTACACGGCACGCCGCACTTCCAGGGCGTGTTGTGTTTCCTCGCGCCGCCACCTGGTGCGATCGGCAATCAGAGTGGCGGCGATACCGATGACGGCACCTGTCAGCGTGGAGAGCAGAGGCATCCAGTCCATGCGCCCGCATGGTGCCGGAGCAACTGCCGTGACACCAGAGGCTCTTACAACCGGGCGGTGAGCCCCACCGATGGTCACGTCGAGGGCCGGCCCTCTCGCGGGCCGGCCCTCGACGTGGTTGCGAGAGGGCCTGCGTGTCAGGCGGTGAAGCCGCCGTCGACGTGGATCGAGGCTCCGGTGATGTACGAGCCATCGGCACTGGCCAGGTGTGCGACGGTAGCCGCGATCTCGGCCGGCTCCGCGTAGCGGCCCACAGCCGTGAAACCTGCGATCACCTCGGCGTTCGGCCCGTCAGCGGGGTTGGTGTCCGTGTCGGTGGGGCCGGGATGCACCAGATTGACGGTGACTCCACGGGGACCGAGCTCTCGGGCCAGGCCCTTCGTCATCCCGAGCAGCGCCGTCTTGCTCATCGAGTACAGCGCCAGTCCGGGGAAGACCGCACGCTCGGCGACGTTGCTGCCGATGCTGATGATGCGGCCGCCCTGGCTCATGTGACGCACAGCCGCCTGCGACGCCGCGAACGGCGCCCGGACGTTCACTGCCAGGGTGCGATCGATCTCCGCGGGCCCCATGTCTTCGAGCGGGCCGACGAGGAAGACACCGGCGTTGTTGACCAGGATGTCGAGTCTGCCGAACGTCGCGGCGGCCTCGTCCACTGCGGCGGTGAGTGCTTCCGGGACGGCACTGTCGGCCTGGACGGCCGAGGCCCGGCGTCCTCTCTCCTTGATCTGCTCCACCACCTGGGCGGCGAGTTCCGCGTTGTTCTCGTACGTCAGGACGACATCCGCGCCTTCTTCGGCCAGCCGTAGTGCCACAGCGGCACCGATGCCCCGGCTGCCACCCGTGATCAGGGCCACGTTTCCTTCAAGTCGATTCATGACATCGAGCATCGTCGGCACCAGCGCCGATAGCTGGCGGGATCACGACGTGGCGCTCGGCCTTCGGGAGGGCCGCCGCTCGGTCCTCCCACCGGCACTGCAACACCCGCCGGTAGCAAAGCAGTTGCGGTTCCGGCGAGACGGCGGCGGGTATCGGTCCTCCGTGACCGTGTTCGATGTGTTCACCGCCGTATTCCTGGTGGTCGTGGGGCTTGTGGTCGCCTTCGGGTGCTACCTGATCGTCTACGTCCTCGTGGACAGCGCCCGACGCCGACGTGTCGTGCGCATCGATGAGCGCACCACGGCCCGCTGCATCCACGCGTACTACGGTTCGTCCCACCCTTCCCTGGAACCCCCGGATCGCCCACGCAGGTTCAAGCGGCGTTTCGTCATGGGATTCACCGGGCCCGGGGGCGACCTCATACGCTTCGAGGACCTGTCGGTCCCCGATGCCACGCGTGAAGGTGATGAACTGACCGTCGCTCACCTGCCTGGGCGGCCGGAGAGTGCCGTGGTCGTGACGGGAGACGAAAAGTCGGGTCTCGACGACACGTTGCGGATACTCGCCGCATTGTGCGGCTTCCTCGTCGTGATGGCGGGCATCGCCTACATCGGTGTGGCGATTCTCGACGGTTATGAGTCGGCCGCCGCCGACCCCGGCAGCTGGATCGAACCGTGAACCAGAGGTTCTGCCCTGAGCGGGAATGAGGCGTTTCCCCGCAGCGGGATCTGCGCCCTCTCCCCGGCTCGGCCAGATCCGGACCACTCCCGTCGCGCTCAGGGGGCGCCCCTCCCCCTGTCGACGCGTGCGGAGCCCGCCGGGGCGCTGCTCGCGCTGGTCGTCACACTCGCCATGCCGAGACTGATCACGGGCCTCCACGGCATCGCCCGGTCGCTGGTGCGCGTCTTCCGGACGGCGGACCTCCACGCGACCGCTCCGCCACTGCTCGCCACTGCCCGCGCGGGAGGGTGTCCCTGCTGATCTTCCGGCGGACCCGGTCGCCCTTCGGACTCCCGGTCCCATTCAGCGCCTGATCCATAACGCGGGCAATCCCTCTTTCCGGGTGCGGAGTTCGGCTTCGTGATCAGATCGGGCGGGCGCCCCGCCCCGTAAGGTGATCCCTGACGACAAATGCCCGGCGCTCCGGCGGGGGTGACGGCGGGCCCCTGTGGCCACCACTCGGTGATCTCCCGATTGCACAACGCCTCCGGGCACTCGGTCCGGGAAGCCGTTCGTCCTGGCGAGCGGCGTGCGGATGTCGCCCTTTGTAGTGCCTCCGACACTTCTCGTCAGCCATCCCGTCGACGGAAATCCCGCTCTGTTAACGGAGGCTTTGACGCGGTCTTGGCAGGTGAGGCCGACAAAAGCAGCGTAAAACGGATAACCCCAAGATTGGGGCTCCCCAACCAGCACATCGTGGGCTTAACTTATGTGTCATGACCTCCCCCCGCTCCACCTACGGCAGCGGCTACTACGCCACGCCGTCGTTCCCCGACACCCCGATCTACGACTCCCTGGTCGCCGAGCGGGGGACCCCTCAGATCGCGCCGATCCGGGTCCCCGCCGCCTACGACACCGGGAACAGCTACCTGCCGGCCCTGCCGTCGGCGCTGCCCGCCCTGCCCGCGGCCCCGTCGCAGCACACCGGGTCGTACGGCTACCCGCAGCAGACGGCGCAGCCGCAGTACCAGAACTCCGGGATGCAGCCGGCGCCGATGATGCAGCCCGCACAGCTGCAGCACGCACCCGCCCCGTACATCCCGCAGCAGCCCTCGGCGCCGCGCGGCTACCAGCAGCAGCCGCAACAGCAGCCGCAGAGGCCCGGCACGGGTTACGAGGCGATGCGCCCCGCCGCGCCCCGGCCCGCGCCCGCTCCCGCGCAGTCGCCGTACGAGGACCCGTACAACCGTCCCTATCAGGGCCGGGGGTACTGAGCAGGGGGACCATCCTCCGGCAGGACTGCTGGCAGGATGGAGGCATGCATTCCGCAGCACTCAGCGCCGTGCGCATCCATCCCGTCAAATCGCTGGCCGCCTGCACGGTCGACGAGGCCGCCGTCGAGCCATGGGGACTCGACGGCGACCGCCGCTGGATGCTGATCGACGGCGAGAGCAGGGTCGTCACCCAGCGTCAGCAGCCGCGCATGGCGCAGCTGTCCGCGGAGCCGCTGCCCGGTGGTGGCATCGCTCTGTCCGGGCTGGGAAGTGAACCGGTGCGTGTGGAGGTGCCCGGTGGTCCCGGGCGCCTGCTCGTCGCGGAGCTCCACCGGAGCAAGGTCGAGGTGGTGGAGGCGCCCGCGGCCGCGCACGCCTGGTTCAGCGCGCGTCTCGGTGCGGAGGTCCGGCTCGTCCATCTCGACGCGCCGTCGCACCGCAGGCCCGTCGATCCGGCGTTCGGCCGCCCGGGCGAGACCGTCTCACTCGCCGACGGTTTCCCGCTGCTCCTCACCACGCACGCCTCCCTGGACGCTCTCAACACGCTGGTCGCACAGGGCGAGCATCCGGACGAGGGTCCGCTGCCGATGGACAGGTTCCGGCCGAACGTGGTCGTGGACGGCACGGCAGCCTGGGCCGAGGACGACTGGCAGCGGGTCGCGATCGGGGAGGTCGCGTTCCGTGTGGTGAAGCCGTGCGGCAGGTGCGTCGTCACGACCACCGACCAGCGCACGTCGGAGCGGGGCAAGGAGCCGTTGCGTACGCTCGGCCGCCATCGCCGGGTGGGCAAGGAACTCCTCTTCGGCCAGAACCTGATCCCGGAGGGCACCGGAGTGATCCGGGTCGGGGATCCGGTGCGGGTCCTCGGCTGACGGCCATGGCTCGTGGCGTACCGGGAACTCACCGGGGCACACGGAGTGTTGACGGCGTGAGGTTGCTCTCTCTTCGTCGTCCGGGGACGTATTCGCCCTCCTGCCGGGTTATCACGGACAGGGAAGGGGGTGCATGACTGTGCGAGCGGTTCTGGGAATCCGGCGGTGGCGGCACAATGCGCTGTGCCGGCCCACCGACCGCCACGAGGCGTGGGTGGCGCTGACGGCGTTGCTGGTGATGGTCCTGGCGGCTCCGGTGCTCGGCTGGCTGTGCGGGTCGCTCACCGATGAGGCGCTCCAGCAGGCGGTGCGCTCCCAGCACGCCCAACGCAGTCTCACCTCGGCCGTGGTGGTCCGGGAGGCATCCGGCGGGTCCCTGTTCGCCCAGGACCCGGAGGCCGCCGTCACGGAGGACACCACCCGGACGCCGGTCGTGGCCGACTGGCGCGCCCCGGACGGCACGCCACGCACGGGCACGGTGTCGACGGCGTCCGAAGTCACCACCCCGGGCACCCGGATCAGGATCTGGACGGACCGCGAGGGCCGCCCGGCGATGCGCCCCATGGACGCCCCCACGGCTCGCACCCACGCGGTGCTGGCCGGCGTCGGCGTGGCGGTGCTCGCGGGCGGCCTGACGGAAGCCGCCCGCCGGCTCGTCGTCTGGCGCATGACGCTCCGGCGTTACGCCAAGCTCGACCGCGCCTGGGCGGAAGTCGGCCCGGACTGGGGCAGAACGGGTACGGGTAGCTGACCTGGGGGGGCGCCCGTGCCGCTCGCGCACGCCCCAGCAGGGCTCTTCGGGAGCCGACCCGTCAACTCGCGCCCGTCGCGCGCGCTACGGTGGACCGGCCCGCCCGACCTCCTCGGCAGGCGGAGCAGAGGGCTGCCGGAGTATCCGGCGGTCCCGGCACATGCGGACAGGCACGAGGCAGCGCACGGCACGAGGTGGGGGCACAGCAGCACCATGGCACAGGGCACGGTCCAGGTGACGCACACCGGCACATCGCGATGGCGGCGCCGTACGGGCGAATACGCTTCCCTCACCGCCGCCCTGGAGGCCGCAGCGGAAGGCGACATCCTCACCGTCGCCCCCGGCACCTACCGGGAGAACCTGGTCGTCAACCGGGCGGTGACACTGCGCGGACCCGAGGGGTCCGCCGGATCCGTCCGGATCGCGCCGGCCGACGGTGTGCCCCTGACCGTCCGCGCCTCCGCCGTCGTCATGGACCTCCACGTGGAGGGCCAGGACTCGGCCGCCCCCGCGGTGCTCGTCGAGGAGGGTGCACCCGAGCTCACGGACGTACGCATCGTGACCCGGTCGGCGGCCGGCATGGAGGTACGCGGCGCGGCCAGGCCGACGGTGCGCCGCTGCACCGTCGACAACCCGGCCGGCGTCGGGATCGCCGTACTCGACGGCGCCGGTGGCGTGTTCGAGGAGTGCGAGGTCGTCTCGGCCGGGCAGTCCGGGGTGTCGGTGCGCGACGGCGCGCATCCGCGCCTCGAACGCTGCCGCGTGCACCACGCCTCCGGCGCGGGACTGAGCGTGACCGGGGAGGGCAGCAGCCTGGAGGCGGTGGGCTGCGAGGTGTACGAGATCAAGGGCAGCGGCGTGCAGGTGACCTCGCGCGGCACCGCGCACCTCACCGACTGCACCGTGCACCGCACCTCCGCCGACGGGGTCACGCTGGACACCGACGCGGTCCTCACGCTCGCCGACTGCGACATCCACGACATCCCGGAGAACGCGGTCGATCTGCGGTCCCGTTCGGTGCTCACCCTGACCCGCTCCACCGTGCGCCGGTTCGGGCGCAACGGCCTCTCGGTGTGGGACCCGGGCACCCGGGTCGACGCCAACCAGTGCGAGATCCACGACAGCACGGGCGACTACCCGGCGGTCTGGGTCAGTGACGGGGCCACCGTCATACTCGACTCGTGCCGTGTCCACGACGTGCCCGACGCGCTCTTCGTCCTCGACCGGGGCTCACGTGCCGACGTCGTGGACAGCGATCTGTCCCAGATCCGCAACACCGCGGTCTCGGTGAGCGACGGGGCCACCGCCCAGCTCGACGACTGCCGGATCCGCGAGGCGTCCACCGGGGCGTGGTTCCGTGACCACGGCAGCGGCGGCACGCTGAACAACTGCACCATCGACGCGGCGCAGACCGGCGTGATCGTCACCAAGGGCGCCGACCCGACCATCGAGCGGTGCACGGTCACCTCCCCCGCGGAGGCCGGTTTCTACGTCTCGGCCGAGGGCCGGGGCACCTTCGACAGCTGCCGGGTCACGGGCAGCGAGGGCTACGGCTTCCACGTGATGGAGGGCTGCCGCTCCACGCTGACGCGCTGCCGTACGGAACGGTGCGCGCGCGGCGGATACGAGTTCCCCGACGGCTCCGCCCACGGCGACGGGCACTCGGGCGGCCCGGTTGCCACGGACTGCACCAGCGACGAGAGCGGTCTGCGCGGGGCCACTCCCCCGCCCCCCGCGGTCCTGACGGCGACCCAGAGCACTCCCGGTCTCCTCGGGGTCATGCCCGGGCAGCGGACGGCCGAGCCCGCCGCCGTCGCGGCGGTCCCCGCCGAGCCGGTGCGGGACTCCGGCGCGGTGCTCGGTGAGCTCGACGCCCTGGTGGGCCTGGACAGCGTCAAGCGCGAGGTGCGGGCCCTGACCGACATGATCGAGGTCGGCCGCCGCCGCAAGCTGGCCGGCCTGAAAGCGGCTTCGGTCCGCCGGCACCTGGTCTTCACCGGTTCGCCCGGCACGGGCAAGACGACGGTGGCGCGGCTGTACGGCGAGATCCTGGCCTCGCTCGGGGTACTGGAGCACGGCCACCTCGTGGAGGTGTCCAGGGTCGACCTGGTCGGCGAGCACATCGGGTCGACGGCCATCCGTACGCAGGAGGCCTTCGACCGGGCGCGCGGCGGGGTGCTGTTCGTCGACGAGGCGTACGCGTTGTCGCCCGAGGACTCCGGCCGCGACTTCGGCCGGGAGGCCATCGACACGCTGGTGAAGCTGATGGAGGACCACCGGGACGCGGTGGTGGTGATCGTGGCGGGCTACACCCACGAGATGGAGCGTTTCCTCACCGTCAACCCCGGTGTGGCGTCCCGCTTCTCCCGGACCATCACCTTCAGCGACTACGTGCCCGAGGAGCTGCTGCGGATCGTCGAGCAGCAGAGCGAGGAGCACGAGTACAGCCTGGCCGACGGGACCGGGGAGGCGCTGCTCAAGTACTTCACAGCGCTTCCCAAGGGCCCCGCCTTCGGTAACGGCCGGACGGCCCGCCAGACCTTCGAGTCGATGGTCGAACGCCACGCGGGCCGGGTCGCCCAGCTCACCGAGCCGAGCACGGAGGATCTGACCATGCTCTACCCCGAGGACCTCCCCGCACTGCCCTGAGCCTCGGTACCGGCCCCCTGGGCCCCGGCCTGCTGCGGCAGGACGGGCCCGAGCCGTTCCAGGAGTGCCGCACGCTCCACGGCGAAGACCGGGTCGGCCTGGTAGTCCGAATGCCCCAGGACGGGTTCGGGGAGCGGGAGTTCGGGGGTGCGGCCGTAGACCAGCGGGTCCTTCAGCGGGCCGCGGTCCACTTCGGGGCGGTCGCCTTCGTCGATCCGCACCGGCCCGCCGATCGGGTCGGTCGCACGCCACAGGTTGCGCCAGCAGTGCACCGACCGGTGCAGACCGTCGAGCGCCGCGGGTCCGAAGTACGCCGGGAACCACCGTCCGTACAGCCGCTCGATGGGAGAGCCGTAGGTGAGCAGCGCGACCTGCCGGCGGGCGGTGTCCGGCAGCTGCCAGACGGCGGCGGCGGCGAGCACGCTGCCCTGGGAGTGGCCCGAGATGACGAGCCGGCCCCGGGTGCGCCCCGTCCAGGCACACATCCGCGACGAGAGGTCCGGAACGGCACGTTCGGCGTAGCAGGGCGGGGCGAAGGGGTGGGCGGCGCGGGGCCAGAACGTGCCCACGTCCCAGAGGATGCCGATGGTGCGCCGTGTGGAGGCGTCGCGGTAGGCGCGGCGGCCGCAGGTGACGAGCACGAGGACGCCGACGCCTATCAGCCAGGAACCGGTCGCCTGGGCCGCCTCGGCGGACGCTTCCACGAACGGGGCCGCGTCGTCCATCGCGAGCCCGGGGACCTCGCCGGTGAGCCAGGAACCGGTCACTGCCGCGGCTCCCAGCAGCAGCGTGGCGGCTGAGAGCAGCCCGAGGATGCCGGGGGCCGAGTCGGTGAGGGCGGCGGCGGCCCTGATGCGCGCGATCTGGCCGGTGCGCCCGGGCTCCGGGTGCTTCACCTCGTACTCCGCCTCGACGACGGGACCGAGGCGCCGTGCACGGCGCACGGTGCGCGCCCCCAGCCAGACGAGGGGCACGATCAGGAGCAGCAACAGGACGGGGATGACGGCGGCTTGCCAGCTGAGGAGCACGGGCGGACCCGGTATGGCGGACCCTGCTCCCATGCCCGGTGTGCCCGGCCCGTCGAGCCAGTCGGCGACCCGCTGGGCGATTCCGCCGGACATCACGCCGCCGAGGGCACAGGCCAGCATGGCGACGGCTGGACCGCCGAGCCCGTGCAGGGTGGTGCGGAGTTCGGGGGTGCTCCGGTACAGGCTCAGCGCCACGACGGCCAGTACGACGACGAGCAGCCCCTGGCCGAGCGTGAGGACACGGAAGGCCGTCTCACCGGGGAGGGCGCCCGAGGACTCCCATCCCGGACGGGCCCAGCCCGCGTACGCCACGGCACCGGCCAGCAGGGCCATCGCGGCCCCGGGAAGGAAGGTGGTGACCGTGCGGTCGAGGAACGTGTCGACGCGCCGCTCGCTGCGCCCCCGTTGGCAGACCACCGCGACGACGACGAGCCCGCACAGGACGAGGGCCGCCTCGAGGAGGACGCCGATCACGGCGGGTACGGGGCTGGCGGCGGTCCTGTCGTGCCGCGCCGCGGCCCCGCCGACCGTGGCGGCGACCGTGAGGAATCCCGCCGCGGTGTGCGCGGCGCGCAGCCGGGCCACCAGCCTGCGGCCGTACCAGAAGCCGGGCCTGCCGAGGGCCGGGCGGACCAGCGGGGCGCCGGGACGGGCCGGCGCGCCCTCCTCCTCGTCGTCGGTTCGCGGGTCCTCGGACTCGTCCCAGGTCAGGGGGCGCTGAGCTTCGTAGGCGCTCCAGGTGCGGTTGGAGAGGTACCAGAGCAGCCCCACCAGGGCGGCGGGCACGAGCGCGGCGACGGACAGTCTGCGGCCCGGCTGGGAGAACCACCCGTCCTGCCGCGTGGACAGGAAGCCGAGCCAGGACCGCTGCTCCGCGCAGCCGGGGGTGCCCGCGCACTGCCAGGCCACGAGGTCGAGGGCGACCTCACAGACCGCGGCGGTCAGCAGCACGGTGAGGCTGAGCGCGACCAGCCTGACGACCACCCCGTACAGCCGGACCGTGCCGGGACGCCCCCGTGTGGTGGGCCGCATCCAGTGGGCGAGGTTGACCACCATGAAGGGGAGCAGGAGCAGCCACAGGGCGCGGGAGCCGTTGCCGGAGGTGAGGTTGGACCAGCAGTAGGCCTCGGCGACGGGGCCTTCCCGGTCGCGCTGCGGGTGCTGCTCGGCGCCGACGTCCTCGGTACGCCGGTAGATCGCGGCGGTGGCGTCACCGGTGATCCTGCTCGTACGCGGGTCGCCCAGCATCTCCTGCGGGGTTGCTCCGCCGACGCCGTGGACGAGCAGTTCCAGCGCGGTGCCGCCGCCGTGTGCGGGCTGGGGGGCAGGGGGCAATTCGGTGACTCGCTCTCTGGTCCCCCGGCTCGCGGCCGGGCGGGGAGGGGGACGACTGTTCCGTCCTGATGCCTGGTCACCACCATCGCGGAAGGAGGGTGCCCCGCGCACCGTCTTGCACGGAATCTCCCCAGTGGGATGGCCGGAGGGTGTGCGTGGGAGGATGAGGGCGTCCCGCAGTGCCGCTGCCGGACCGTGCGGACAGAGGGAAGGGCCGGGCCGGCGTTGAGCGAGAACCAGAACCTGCTCGCGGAGCAGCGGCGCGCGCTCATTCTCGACGATGTGCGCAAGCGTGGCGGGGTCAGGGTCAACGAGCTGACGCGCAAGCTGAGCGTCTCCGACATGACCATCCGCCGGGACCTGGACGCGCTGGCGCGCCAGGGGGTCATCGAGAAGGTGCACGGCGGAGCCGTCCCGATCGTCGAGGCGAGCACGCACGAGCCCGGTTTCGAGGCGAAGTCGACCCTGGAGCTCAGCGCCAAGGAGGACATCGCCCGCGCTGCCGCCGCGATGGCGGTACCCGGCAGTGCCATCGCACTGTCCGGTGGGACGACCACGTTCGCGCTGGCCCGGCACCTCCTCGACGTCCCAGGGCTGACGGTGGTGACGAATTCGGTACGGGTCGCCGACGTGTTCCACTCCGCGCAGCGTCCGACGGCGTCGGGCGGCGGACGGGCCGGGGCGGCGACGGTGGTGCTCACCGGCGGGGTCCGTACGCCCTCGGACTCGCTCGTCGGCCCGGTCGCGGACCGCGCGATCGGCTCGCTCCACTTCGACGTCCTGTTCATCGGGGTGCACGGGATCTCGGTGGAGGCCGGTCTCTCCACGCCCAACCTCGCGGAGGCGGAGACGAACCGCCGCTTCGTGCGGGCCGCCCGCCGGGTCGTGGTGGTCGCCGACCACACCAAGTGGGGGACTGTGGGGCTCAGTTCCTTCGCGGCGCTCGACGAGGTGGACGCGTTCGTCACGGACGCGGGCCTGCCGGACGGCGCCCGCAGCGAGATGGAGGAACATCTGCCCGGCCTGGTGGTGGCGGGCAGCTCCCCGGACGCCTAGCGGGCAGCTCCCCGGACGCGTGGCGGGCAGTTTCCCGGACGCCTGGCGGGCAGCTCCCGGACACCTGGTGGGCGGCTCCGGTTCGGTGGTTCACCCACGGGGGGACTCCGGTGGAGGGATCTGGCTGATCTGCTCGGCCAGGGCGACGATGATTCCCGAGGGGCCGCGGAGGTTGCAGAGCCGGTAGGAGTTCTCGTACTGCGCCACCTCACCGAGAAGTTCGGCGCCATGGCTACGCAGGCGGGCGATCGTGTCCTCGATGTCGTCGACGGCGAACATCACTCGGTGCAGGCCCAGGGTGTGGGGCGGCGGGGCCGGCAATGCCGCAGGGATCGCCGCGGGAGTGCGGAACTTCGTCAGCTCCAGCTTGCCGTGGCCGTCCGGGGTGCGCATCATCGCGATGGCGCTGCGGACCCCGTCGAGGCCGAGCATCCGGTCCGCCACGATTCCCTCGATCTGCGCTTCGCCCTCCAGCTCCATGCCGAGCTCGGTGAAGAAGGCGACGGCGGCCTCCAGGTCTTCGACGACGATGCCTACGTTGTCCATCCGGTGAATCGTCACGGGGTGCTCCTTCTTCGTCGCGTGGTCCGCTTCCTGCTGCCGGTACCCCTGGGACGGGGCCGGTGCCGCATTCTCGACCCCCGAGAGGGAGAGGCTCCAGGTTCCGCTCTCCGGCGCGCCGCGGACGACCGGCCGAACGTGACCCGCATCCGACCGGCGATGAGCCGAAGCCCGGGAAGGAGCCGCTCGGGTACGGTCACCGCGGAGGTGCACCGTGTCCTGGCCGTCTGTCATCGTTCTCGCCCCCACGGAGCGGAGTTCCTCGTTCGAGGACCCGATACGCGCTCTCGGGGTCTTCCCGGATCCCGCGACGGGTGCCGAGCGCCTGCACTGGCAGGAGTACTCGTACTACCTCGATCTCACCGGCGGAATCCTGGCGGACTTCGAGCAGGAGGAACTGGAGCACATCGCGGAGCTCATCGGAGAGCCCCGGGGGTTCTACGTGTCGGGGCAGTCCATGGACGCGATACGTGCCCTCCTCGGGCACCTGCTGCCCGGTTTCCACGGCCTGGTCGACACCGACCACGGCGACATCCTGCCCGCCCATGAGTTCCTCGGTCTGCTGGGCCGCTACCCGCGATGGGACTGGCGCCGCGTTCCGAGGGCGGACGTCGGGCGGAGCGGCGAGAACGGACCGGAGTGAGGCCGGCGAACCACGGGCCGCGGTGCCGGAGGCCCGCAGCGCCTGCCTGCGGGCACGCGTCCCGCTCCGGCACCCGCGCCCGGACGTGCGCACGATCCGCCGCCCACGCGCCCGGCCGTCCTTCCGCTCCACGGCCTGCGGGCGCCGGACGTCCTAGGATCGGCGTGTGGCCGTATTCCGTATCGAGCGCTTCACTTCCCTTCCCGCCGCCGAGGCATGGCGACGGGTGACCGACTGGGAGCGGCACGGCAGCACCGTTCCGTTCACGTCGGTCACCGTCCCCACCGGCCTGCCCACCCGCACCGGCACGGTGTTCGTGGCACGGACCGGCCTGGGGCCGCTGGGCTTCGACGACCCGATGGAGGTCGTGCGGTGGACCCCGCCGGCCGCCGGCCGGGCAGGGCTGTGCGAGTTGCGGAAGCGGGGTTCCGTGGTGCGCGGCCGGGCGTCGATCGACGTGCGCCCGACCGGCTCGGGATCGCACGTGATCTGGGTCGAGGAAGTCCGGGTGAGACTGCTGCCCGGCTGGGGCGATCCGTTGCTGGCGAGCGCAGGGCGCCGGGTCTTCGGCCGGGTGCTGACGGTCCTGTTGGAGGAGTAGGGCGCACGCGGGGCCAGGGCACGCTGATCACCGATCATGCGCGGCACCACTGACAACGGCCGCGGACGCGGACCGGCCGTGCGGTCACGCAGGGCGTTGATCAGCGGTCCCCGGCCTGTCCCGGCGCCCGGGAGCCCGGCGCCGCGCGGATCAGGGCCAGGTGCCGGTGGCCAGGAAACCGTCGATCGTCTCGGTGTACGGCCGGATGTCCAGGCCCTGCCGCTCCAGCCACTCGTCGGAGTAGTACTTGTCGAGGTAGCGGTCTCCCGGGTCGCAGAACAGGGCCACGACACTGCCGGTGCTGCCCTTCTCCACCATCTCGGCGACGAGCCTGAAGGCGCTCCACAGTCCGGTACCCGTCGAGCCGCCCGCCTTGCGGCCGATGGCGCGCTCCAGCACCCGTACGGCGGCGACGCTGGCCGCGTCGGGCACCTTCATCATCCGGTCGATGGCCCCGGGCACGAAGCTCGGCTCCATCCGCGGCCGTCCGATGCCCTCGATACGCGAGCCGCAGTCACTGGTCGCCTGCGGGTCGTTCCGGACCCAGCCCTCGAAGAAGCAGGAGTTCTCGGGGTCGGGCACGCAGATCCGCGTGTCGTGCTGCATGTAGCGGACGTAGCGGCCGATGGTCGCGGAGGTGCCGCCGGTACCGGCGGTCGCGACGATCCAGGCGGGTTCCGGAAACCGCTCCAGCCTCAGCTGCTGGTAGATGGACTCGGCGATGTTGTTGTTGCCCCGCCAGTCGGTGGCGCGCTCGGCGTAGGTGAACTGGTCCATGTAATGTCCGCCGGTCTCGGCCGCCAGGGCCGCCGACTCCTCGTACAGACGGCGTGCGTCGTCGACGAAGTGACACTGGCCGCCGTGGAATTCGATCAGGCGGCACTTCTCGCGGCTGGTGCTCCGGGGCATCACCGCGATGAACGGCACCCCGATCAGTTTCGCGAAGTACGCCTCGGAGACCGCCGTGGAACCACTGGAGGCCTCGATGACCGGCTTGCCCGGCCGGATCCAGCCGTTGCAGAGGCCGTACAGGAAGAGCGAACGGGCCAGCCGGTGCTTGAGGCTGCCGGTGGGGTGGGTCGACTCGTCCTTGAGGTAGAGGTCGATGCCCCAGTGATCCGGCAACGGGAAGCGCAGGAGGTGGGTGTCCGCCGAACGGTTGGCGTCCGCCTGGACCTTGCGTACGGCTTCCTTGAGCCAGGCCCGGTAGCCCGGGTCGCTGCGGTCGATGTCCAGGGTCTCCATGACGCCACCCGCAGGTCTGTTCTGATTGGTGTCCATCGGCGGTCTCCTCAGGGTGACGGCGGTGCTCCTGGGAACCAACGATATTCCCCCCACCTGCACAAACGATTGCTTTGGCAGCCCATAGCCTTCCCTTGGCCCCGGCCACCCGGCCCGTCCGCACACCGGGGACGCGAAGCCGGAGGGAAACGGTCCGGAGGGGGCCTGGTGCGCGGGCCTCGTCCGGGGCAGACTTGCAGAAGCCGGTACAAGGGGGGCGAAGTCGTCATGGCCGAGACGGAATTCAGCGCGACCGATTACGGGACGGCGGAGTTCAGTGCGAGCGATGTCAGGATCCGGCGGTGGGCGCGGTCGCTCACCAGAGCCGGCCAAGTGATCGTCAAGGACGGCCGGATCGTGCTGCTGACGAGCAACGGGCGCGAGATCGCCAGCGCCCCGGTGACGACGGTGAGTGCCGGGAAGCCCTGGTTCCTGGCATCCGATTCCGCGATCGCGCGCATCAACGGGGTGCGGTACCGGCTGACCATGGGCCAGCGCAACCGCAGGCCGGGCGGCGCCGTGCCGGTCAGGCGGTTCCTGGCCGCACTGCGGGGAGCGACAGGGCGACGCGGCTGACGCTGCGGGGAGCGACAGGGGGGCCGACGCGGCTGACGCTGCGGGGCGGCGCGCACACCGCGAGTTGCGGACGCCAACCCCCTGAGTCACGCTGGTCACACGTCACTGATGGTGTACCGGCGGTGACAGCGAAAGCGCCCCGCCGGGAGCCACGCAGGGCGGACCACGCATGACCAGAAACAGCAGTGAGCCATCTGCTGGATCCGTTCCTTCGTCTTCTTCCGGACCTATTTCGGGGAGTCGCAGCCGTGATCAGCGAGCCAAGCAGGCACTGCGCGGTGGAGCTCCAGGCCCTGCCGTCGCGGATCGGTCAGGTCCGCAGAATCATTTCGGCGCAACTGCGCTACTGGCATCTCGATCCTCTGATCGACCATGCAGCGCTGGGTGTCACCGAACTGCTGACCAACGTCCACCGGCATGCACAGCCGGACAAATCGTGCACCGTCGAGATCGAGCTGCTGCTCGACCGGCTGACGGTCTCCGTCCACGACCACGACCCCCGGCTGCCGACCGTGTGCGATGCCGATTCGTCCGCCACTTCGGGGCGCGGACTGGCGATGATCGCCGCGGTCAGCGAGAGCTGGGGCGTACGACCGAGCGCCGGCACGGGGAAAGTCGTCTGGTTCACCTTGCCCGCGCCTTCCTTCACCAGTGCTCTCCCCCCTCTCCCGGTCTACGGGTCCACGACCGACGGGCCGTTCGGCTCCGGTCCCGGCGTTCTCATGGAACCGGTCGCGGTTCGGACCCGGACCGGATCGGCCGTGGTCGGCTGACGGTCCGGGAGCGGCATGCTGCCGCCCACCTGCGACCGGACGGCGGGCTCACCGCACCGGACACCCACAGGAGCGCGTCGATCTCCAGTGGATCGACGCGCTCCTGCCGTCCCCCGCGCTACTGCCCCCCTTCCGCGCTCCGCCCCCGCCTCCAGCGACCTCCGGCGCTCCCGCCGTCCGCGCGCTCCCGACGTCACGCGAGGGGCGCCGTCACGCCGGGCCGTCCTTGTCGTAGCGGCCGTAGGGCTCGTCCAGGACGGAGAGCCTGCGCCAGTACTCGTCCTCGTCGATCTCGCCCGCGGCGAACCGACGACCCAGGAGGTCGATCGGCGACCGCTCACCGGCCGGAGCTCCCCCGCGTACGCCGTGGTGCCGGCGCCAGGGAGCACGCCGGCCGGTCCGGGCGGTGTGCCGCAGCAGCGTGACGACGCCGAAGGCCACGGCCGCCCAGACGAGCGGGAAGAAGAGGGTCCAGGGCCCGGGACCTCCGGTGTACGCCAGGGTGTCCATCTCGGTCACTCCCCTGTCAGTAGTTCGTGCGTCCATTCGCTTCACCTATGAGCCTGTCTCCGCACGGCGGCCGGGGCGTCGTACGGGCGGCGGCAGTGCGCGTACACCGGCGGGAGTAGACATCGCCCAGGGCCTGTTTCCAGGTTCCGCGCGGCACCGCCCTGGATTTCTGTACCTACTGGTATGTACAGTCGCGGCATGAGCACTCCGGACCGGTTGATCGAGGCCACCCAGGAACTTCTGTGGGAGCGCGGCTACGTCGGCACCAGCCCCAAGGCGATCCAGCAACGGGCGGGGGCGGGCCAGGGCAGCATGTACCACCACTTCGCCGGAAAGTCCGATCTGGCGCTCACCGCGGTGCTGCGCACGTCCGCCGAGATGCGGGAGACCGCCGGGCGGCTGCTGGACGGTCCCGGCACGGCGTTGGAGCGGATCTCGGCCTACCTGCTGCGCGAACGTGACGTGCTGAGGGGCTGCCCGGTGGGCCGGCTGACGATGGATCCGGACGTGGTGTCGAGCGAAGCGCTGCGCGCCCCGGTGGAGGAGACGCTCGGCTGGCTGCGCGGACGACTCGCCGGGATCGTCCAGGAGGGCCTGGACGACGGGGAGTTCAGCCCGGGCATCGTTCCCGCTGAGATCGCGGCGACCGTCGTGGCAACCGTCCAGGGCGGCTATGTCCTGGCTCGCGCGTCCGGCTCGACCACCGCGTTCGACGCCGGGGTCCGAGGGCTGCTCTCCCTGCTGGCCCGGCACACGGATCAGACCTGAGTCGCACCCTGGCACCGGGAACCCGGGCGGCCTCCGCGGCAGGTCCGGGAACTCCGGGCGCCGCACGGGTCCGAGCAGACCGGGCACGCGGCAGGTCCGGGTCGGCCCGCCCCTGAACCACGACCGAGGAGCACGCGATGCATGCGATGCAGTACGAGATCACCCTGCCCGCCGACTACGACATGGAGATCATCCGGAGGCGGGTGGCGACCCGCGGTCACCTCCTCGACGACTTCTCCGGACTGGGCATGAAGGCGTATCTGATCCGCGAACGCGGCGGCGTCTCGCCGGTCAACCAGTACGCCCCGCTGTATCTGTGGTCCGCCCCCGAGGGCATGAACGCCTTCCTCTGGGGCCCCGGATTCCAGGGCGTCGTCGACGACTTCGGCCGTCCGGAGGTGCGGCACTGGACCGGCCTCTCCTTCCGGGAGGGCCCGGCCTCGGGCGCACTCCCCCGCACGGCCGTCCGCCGTCGGGAGCGGATCGCGGAGACACTCCGTCCCGCGGATGCGGTGGAGGCCGCACTGGAGGAGAACAGCCGGTCGGCCCTCGCCCCCGGCGCGGTCGCCACGGCGCTGGCCGTCGATCCACGCCATTGGGAGCTGCTCCACTTCACTCTCTGGGAACACGAGCCTCCCGAAGGTCCGGGGGACCGCTACGAGGTACTGCACCTCTCCGCGCCGGAGCGCGGCCGACTGGGCTCGGGCAGGCAGTGGTGAGCCGGGTCCGGACGGTCCTCGGGGACGTGCCCGCAGGGGAGTTGGGCGTCTGCGACGCCCATGACCACCTCTTCATCCGCACCCCGGCCCTCCCGGGCCAGGAACTGGACGACCGGGAACTGGCCGGGCAGCGGCTGCGGAGCTTCCACGAACTCGGCGGGCGGACCGTGGTCCAGTGGACCCCGTACGGCATGGGCAGGCGGCCGGAGGATCTCGCGGCTCTCTCGCGCGAGTGCGGGACCCGGATCGTCGCGGCCACCGGGCTGCACCGAGCGGCCCACTATCCGGCCGAGTTGCTCGACCGGCTGATGCCGGACCTGGAGGATCTGTTCGTCACGGAGATCTCGCGGGGAATCGGTGCGACGGGAATCCGGGCCGGTCTGATCAAGGTGGCGGGGGCCTTTCACGGCATCGACGAACACGCCGGACGGACCATGAGGGCGGCTGCCGGGGCACATCACCGTACGGGCGCTCCGATCGCCGTCCACCTGGAACTGGGCACGGCCGCCATGGACGTACTCGACCTGCTGTGCGGGGAGTCGGGGGTGGAGCCGCAGCGTGTGATCCTCGGCCATCTCGGCCGGTTCCCCGAGGGCGAGACGCACCTCGACGCCGCGCGGGCGGGGGCGTTCCTGGCCTTCGACGGGCCGTCGCGCGCCAACCACGCGACCGACTGGCGGCTGCCGGAGCAGCTCACGGCGCTCGCGGAGGCCGGGTTCGGCGACCGGCTGCTGCTCGGTGGGGACACGACCGTCCCGGAGACGCCGGGCATGCCGCACCTGCTGCGGCGACTGCGTCCTCGCCTGGAACGGTCGCTCGGCGAGGAGTTGCTGCGCACGATCCTCGTCGCGAATCCGGCGCGGGCCTTCGCGCTTGCCGCGGTCCGAACGGCGGGCGCACCCTCCCGCTGACCCGAACCCGGACCCGAACCCGGACCCGAGCCCGGAGCGGTGTCAGGCCAGAGCGGCGAGCGGGTCGTCGAGTACGGGCTGCCAGGCGAGTTCCGCGGCGCCCACGAGGCTGTTGTGGTCCAGCGTGCAGGAGAGGATGGGCACGCTCCCGCTTCGCCCCCACAGGCTGCGGTCGGCCACCACCGCGCGCAGCCGTTCGGGGTCCGCCTCCAGGAGGTCGCGGTGGAGCCCGCCGAGGATGATGCGGTCCGGGTTCAGGATGTTGACGAGTCCGGCGAGCCCGAGTCCGAGGCGGTCGATGAGCTCCTCCGCGGCTGCCCGTACCCGGGGGTCGTCGTACTCGGCACGCAGCAGGTCACCGGACTGCTTGAGCAGGGACTCCTCGGGACCCGGCTCACGGCGCGCCGCGGTGAGGAAGGCGAGAGGGTCCGTCTCGACGTCGAGACAGCCGCGTCCGCCGCAGTGGCAGGGGCGGCCCTCGGGGTTGACCGTGAGGTGCCCCACTTCCAGGGCGAGTCCCGAACTCCCGCTGTGCAGACGGCCGTCCAGCACGAGCGCGCCGCCCACTCCCCTGTGTCCGGTGGCGACGCAGAGCAGGTGCTGGGCCCCACGTCCGGCGCCGTGCCGGTGCTCGGCGAGCGCGGCGAGGTTGACGTCGTTCCCGGTGAACGCCGGCCCGGCGATACCCGCGTCACGTACGCAGGCGGAGAAGATCTCCCGCACAGGTGCGCCGGCCGGCCAGTCGAGGTGCAGCGGGTTGAGCGCCGTGCCCTCAGGTTCAGCGACGGCCGAGGGCACGGCGAGCCCCGCGCCCACGCAGCGCAGCCCGCTCTCGCGCAGGAGCCGGGCACCGGCGTCCACGACCTCCCCGAGGACCTGCGCGGGGTCGGCCATGACGGCCACGCACCCGGGCGCCGTGGCCACGATCCGGCCGCCCAGCCCCACGAGCGCCGCACGGAAGCCGTCGGAGTGCACCTGCGCGGCGAGCGCGACCGGACCGCTGTCGCGGACGGACAGCCGGTGCGAGGGGCGGCCCTGCGAACCGGCCGCGGACCCCGGGCTGGAGTCGACCTTGATGAGCCCGAGCGCTTCGAGCTCGGCGGCCACCGCGCCGGCCGTGGCGCGGGTGACACCCAGCTCCGAGGTCAGCACGGCACGGGTGGGAGCGCGCCCGGTGTGCACGAGCTCCAGAGCGGGTCCGAGGGCGCTGCGGCCCCTCTCCAACTTCGTCCGCGTGGTGGTCGACTTGCCGTTCATGGGGGCGAGTCTCCCATGATCCGGAGCCGTTGCCGACGCTCCCGCATCCCGCACCGCGCACCGGACGGCCATCAGGGCAGCCGTCTTGCGTGCGCCGCCGGAGCACCTCTATGCTCACTTTGTGCCGCAAGTAAACAAACTGCGGACGGCCCTGTCGGGGGGACTTGGCGGAGACACCGCCCCACCCTCGCCCGTACGGCTCCGTACCGCGCTGACCCTGTTCTTCGCCCTCGACGGCTTCCTGTTCGCAGGCTGGGTGGTCCGTATCCCGGCCATCAAGCACCAGACCGGAGCCACAGCCTCCACCCTCGGGCTCGCGCTGCTCGGCGTCTCCGCCGGTGCGGTGATCACCATGATGCTCACCGGCAGACTCTGCCGGCGCTACGGAAGCCACGCCGTCACCGTGGCCTGCGGGGTGCTGCTGTCACTGAGCATCGCCCTCCCCGCGCAGACGGATTCGGCTCTCACCCTCGGCCTCGTCCTCCTGCTCTTCGGTGCCGCGTACGGCGGGATGAACGTCGCCATGAACAGCGCCGCCGTCGACCTGGTCACCGCCATGCGGCGACCTGTGATGCCCAGCTTCCACGCCGCGTTCAGCCTCGGCGGCATGGCGGGCGCCGGGCTCGGCGGACTGGTCGCGGGCAGCCTCTCCCCCGCGACGCACCTCCTCGCCCTGACGGGGATCGGGCTCCTCGTCACCGCTGCCGTCGGGCCCGTACTGCTGGGCAGCCGGGATGCCGCGCCGCCCCCTCCGGAGCAGCACACCGGCACCTCGGAACGGCCACGGCGGATGAGCCCCGGCGCGCGGCGCATCGTGGTCCTCTTCGGCGTCATCGCCCTCTGCACGGCCTACGGCGAGGGAGCGTTGGCCGAGTGGGGCGCGCTGCACCTCAGCCAGGACCTGAACGCGGCTCCCGGGCTCGCCGCAGCCGGATACTCCCTGTTCGCGCTGACCATGGCCATCGGCAGGCTCAGCGGCACCATCCTGCTCGAACGCTTCGGGCAGACGCGCACCCTCGTGGCGGGCGGGGCCACGGCCGCGGCGGGCATGCTGCTCGGCGCGCTCGCCCCGGCCGTCTGGCTCGCCCTGCTCGGCTTCGCCGTGGCCGGTCTGGGCCTGGCCAACATATTCCCGGTCGCGGTGGGTCGGGCAGGTGCCTTGGCGGGCCCGAGCGGGGTGGCGGCCGCATCCACACTCGGCTACGGCGGGATGCTCCTGGGCCCGCCCGTCATCGGCTTCCTCGCCGACTGGTTCTCGCTGCCGGTGGCCCTCACCACGGTGACCGTGCTCGCCGCGACGGCGGCGGTCCTGGGGTACGCAGCCCGCAACGCGGCGAACACCTGAACGATTGAGTAGCCGTACTCAGGCATGGCCGTCCTGTCCGGCGCACGATGGACGCATCGACCATCCACGGGGAGCGGACATGCGTGACCAGGCGACGGACAAGCAGTGGCTGCGTACGGCGGCGCGGTTCACCTTCGGCAACACGGCTTCACGGATCTATCTCGGGCTCGTCCTGGCCGTTGCCGCGTTCGTGGCGGTGGACACTCTGTTCGTGCCCCACGAGGACGCGTCGTTCGCCGGGGTGTGGCTGTTCTTCATGGCGGCGCCGACCGTGTTCGCCTTCCTCCTCGGCAGTTCCCTGGCCTCGCCGGACACGGGCGTCCCCGCCTGGTTCGTCCATCTCGCACTGGTCCTCTCGGTATTCGTACAGGCGTGGGCCCTCGGCTGGTTCTCCCAGTTGCTGCGCGGTCCTCGCACGGGTCGTTCGGCACACCCCCAGGGCGTCTGAGGTTCTGGCACAATCGCGGGCGTGGAGATATCGGAGCACCTCACGGCCCTTGACGCGGAGGGGCTTTCGCTCACCTCCGCCGCCCGCGAAGCGGGGACCGACGCACCGGTCCCGACGTGTCCGGACTGGCGAGTACGCGATCTTCTCAGGCACACCGGGACGGTGCACCGCTGGGCGACCGCGTTCGTCGTCGAGAGGCACCGGACGTACCACCCCGAAGGCAAAGAGCCCGATCTGGACGGCGACGCGCTGCTGGACTGGTTCGCGGAGGGCCACCTCCTGCTGGTCGACGCGCTCCGGGCCGCACCCGCCGACCTGGAGTGCTGGACGTTCTTCCCCGCGCCGTCACCGCTCGCGTTCTGGACACGCCGGCAGGCGCACGAGACCAGGATCCACCGGGTGGACGCCGAGGCCGCGCGCGGCGGAGCTCTGACACCCGTGGCACCCCGTCACTCGGTGGACGGCATCGACGAGCTGCTCGCCGGATTCCACGCCCGGCCCAAGAGCAGGGTGCGCACGGACTCGCCGCGCACCCTGCGCGTGCGAACCACGGACACGGACGCGGTGTGGACCGTGAGGCTGTCCGCCGAACCTCCCGTGACGGCGCGCGGGCAGGAGGAGAGCGCGGCGGACTGCACGCTGAGCGGGACCGCCGAGAACCTCCTGCTCGCCCTGTGGAACCGCCTGCCGCTCTCGTCCGTCGAGCTGTCGGGGGACCGCGAGCTCGGTCGGCTGTGGACCGAGAACTCCGCCGTCATCTGACGGGGCACCATCCGGTGCACGGTGCGGCGCGGCGCGGCACGGTCCGCGACACGGGGCGTCCTCGCCGGCTGGCTCGGTCCAGGTAGCTCGGTGTGCGGGACTCGGGGCTCGCCGCAGGTGGCGTGGAGCCCGTTCGGCGTGGAGCCCGTTCCTTCCTCAGCCGCCGGTCCCGTTCAGCATCCGGGACAGGACCTCCCGCTGGAGCGGCCGGGCCTCCGCGTGGCGGTTCCGGCCGGCCTCGGTCAGTTCCACGCGCACACCGCGCCGGTCCTCGGCGCACATCGCGCGGCGTACGAGACCGTCCTTCTCCAACCGCGCCACGAGCCGCGACAGCGCGCTCTGGCTGAGGTGGACCCGGGAGGAGATCTCCTGGACGCGGAGGCAGGAGGAACCGTCGCCGTCCGCGCCCTCCGCGAGGATGTCCAGCACCTCGAAGTCACTGGCCCCCAGGCCGTGCCGGTCCAGTACGCGATCGAGCTCGCCCACGGTCCTGGCGTGCAGCGCGAGCATGGCACGCCACTCCTCGACGAGCACCCGCTCGGACTTCTTCGCTGCCATGACGGAACGCTAACAGAGGCGGGTCAGGCCCTCGCGCGCGCAACTGATGTACACGCAACGACACACGGGCGCGGCACTTCCCGCTCCGTGGAGTCGTGGCCACCCGGCTCGATCAGCCCAGCCAACCGGGTCGCACGAGCCCGGACTCGTAGGCCAGCACCACGAGTTGAGCGCGGTCGCGGGCGCCCAGCTTGACCATGGCCCTGCTGACGTGGGTCTTGGCGGTGAGGGGGCTGACGACGAGCCTGCGGGCGATCTCCTCGTTCGAGAGTCCCATGCCGACCAGAGCCATGACCTCGCGCTCGCGTTCGGTCAGCTCGTCCAGGACCGTGCCCGCCGCGGGCGGCTTCGAGCGGGCGGCGAATTCGGCGATCAGCCGACGGGTCACGCCCGGCGAGAGAAGGGCGTCCCCGTCGACCACCGCGCGCACCGCCCGCAGGAGCTCCTCCGGTTCGGTGTCCTTGACCAGGAATCCGGAGGCCCCGGAACGAATGGCCTCGAACACGTACTCGTCGAGTTCGAAGGTGGTGAGCATGACCACCTTCACCTCACCGAGCTCCGGGTCGGCGGTGATGGCACGGGTCGCGGCCAAACCGTCCAGCCTCGGCATACGGATGTCCATGAGCACCGTGTCGGGACGGAGTTCGCGTACCAGGCGTACGGCCTCCGCGCCGTCGGCGGCCTCGCCGGCGACCTCGATGTCGGGCTGCGCGTCCAGCAGCGCCCGGAATCCGGCCCGGACCAGCACCTGGTCGTCCGCCAGCAGTACGCGGATCACGGCGCCTCCCCGGATCTGCCCGGGTCCGTCTCCTCCGGTCCGGTCTCCCCCGGAACCGTCTTCCCTGAAACCGTCTTCCCTGAAACCGTCTTGCCGGGGGCCCTTCCCTGCGGGGCCCGTCCCCCCGGGGCCGTCTCCCGCTGGGCCGGCGGGGTGGAGACGCTCGCGCCGGGCCGCAGCGGCAGCTCCGCGGTGACGCGGAATCCGCCGTCGGGCCGTGGACCGGCGTCGATCGTCCCACCCAGCGCGGCGGCCCGCTCCCGCATGCCGACGAGTCCGTTGCCGCCGCCACCCGCGTGGCCGCCCGTGGCGGGCCCGTCGTCGTCCACCAACAGTCCGATGCGTGTGGTCCCGTGGGCGATCCGAACGAGCGCCGTACGCGAGCCGGAGTGTCGCACCACGTTGGTCAGGGCCTCCTGCACGATCCGGAACGCCGCGAGGTCGACCCCCGGCGGGACCCGGGGCGGGTCACCCTGGGTCTCGACGGTCACGGCGAGGCCCGCCGCCGCGGCCTGGTCGACCAGCTCGGGCAGGCGGTCGAGCCCGGGTGCCGGGGCCCTGGGGGCGTCACCCGGGGCCCGCAGGTTCTCCAGCACCTGCCGGACCTCGTCCAGCGCCTCCTTGCTGGCCGACTTGATCGTCGTCAGAGCGGTGCGGGCCTCGTCGGGATCCGAGTCGAGCAAGGCCAGGCCGACCCCCGCCTGGACGTTGATGACGGAGATGCTGTGGGCCAGGACGTCGTGGAGTTCGCGGGCCATGCGCAGTCGCTCCTCGTCGGCCCGCCGCTTCTCCGCGGCCTCCCGTTCGGCCCGCGCCGCCGCCCACTGCTCACGGCGTACCCGGAGCAGCTCCGCCGCGGCGACGATCGCCACGACCCAAGCGGTGACGAACGCCTCCTGGCCCCAGGGGGCCGGCCCGTCGCCGTCCGGTGGCAGCCAGTGGTAGAGCCAGTGCGCGGCCAGCACGTGCCCCGCCCACAACGTGCCGAGCGACCACCAGGCCGCCGCGCGGTGGCCCGACACGATGGCACTGAAGCAACCGACGGCCACAGCCAGGAACACGGGGCCGTACGGATAGCCCAGCCCGAGATAGACCAGCGTCACGGCGGACGTGCCGGCGACGGCGAGCACGGGGTGGCGGTGGCGCACGAGGAGTACGGCGACCGCGGCCGTCAGGAGCAGCCGGGCGGCGAGGTCGAGGGGTTCGCGGCCCTGGCCGTGGGCGGCCACGTTCGTCCCGGCCATCACGACCACACCGAGCACCACGGTGGACGGCCACGGCAGCCGGCCGGTTCGCCCGCCCGGGTCACCGGGTCCCACGGGGCGCCCGTGCCGCCCGGGAGCGCCGTCGTCGTGCCCGAGCCGGCGGGTGAACCGTCCGTACCAGGGCGGTCCGTGGCCGGCCGGGCGGCGTCGGCCGGCGGGGTCCCGGCGGAGGACCATGCCGAGGTCCGCTCGCTGCTCATGCATACGGTCAACGCTAGACGCGCGGGCGTGGGGCACGCGTCAGCCGGACGTGGTGGCGCCCTGTACTCCCCGGGGAGTACACGACCGGACGGATGCCCGACTACGTCCCGCCCTCTGCCCCCGGCCGGCCGGGAGTCCGACTACGCCTCGGCCGCCGCGCCGCGTCCAGGTGGTCCGGTCACATGCCGGCCGCCCGGCCGTGCCCTCCCGCCGTGACCTCCCGCCGTGACCTCCCACCAGGAGCGGTCGGCGGGACGTCCGCGCCGGGCGCCCGTGCAGCAGGCGGCCGGGGATCCGTACCTCACGTCCGTACCGGTTCTTCCGCGCCCCCGTCCCCGGTGCCCACGCACGCCGGCAGCCGACTCCGGGGCGGCACCAGCGGTGACCGCACCAGGCTCCTGGCCGGCGGGCCCGGGTCCCGAGCACACGCAGGAGCTGCCCGCGTCAGGCGCCGGTGGCTGCCGTTCCGGCGGTACGGCCGTCCAGCAGGCCGACCGAACGCCCGAGCTCGGTCGCAGCGGACCGGAACAGGAGGTCGCGCGCTTCCACCACGCGCTCGAACTGGCCGAAGATCTCGAAGGAGATGAGCCCGAAGAGCTGCGCCCACGCGGCGACGAGGGCCGCAACGACCGCTGGGGGAAGGTCGGGGGCGACGTCGGACGCCAGCCGGGCGGCCTCGGGGCGCAGTTCGGCGTCCAGCCGGGGAAGGGCGAGGCCGTCGGCGCGGTGGGCGTCGCGTGCGAGGCCGATGAGGACGAGGCCGACCCGCGACGCGGGGCCGACGGTGTCCTGCGGCGCGCTGTAGCCGGGGACGGGCGAACCGTAGATCAGTGCGTACTCGTGGGGGTGGGCCAGAGCCCAGTCCCGCACCGCGCAGGCCACCGTCGCCCAACGGGCGGTGTGGGGGCCTTCCGAGCCGCCGGGTGTCGCCCGTGCGGTCTCCGCCGCCTCACCCACGGCGTCGTAGGCGTCCACGATGAGGGCTGTCAGCAGGTCGTCGCGACTGGGGAAGTAGCGATAGAGCGCCGACGAGACCATGCCGAGTTCACGGGCTACGGCACGCAGGGAGAGCTTCGCGGCGCCTTCCGCCGCCAGTTGTCTCCTGGCCTCGTCCTTGATCGCTGCGGTGACCTCGACACGGGCGCGTTCCCTGGCTCCTCGGATGGTGCTCATGGAGTTCAGTGTGCCACGCGATCGGAGCGCCGAACACAAACGAGAGCACTGCTCTTGCTTCAGAGCGACACACTCGTGCACACTGCTCTAAAGCGAGAGCACCGCTCTCCGAATGACAGGAGCCCGCCATGTCGCAGCAGCCGCAGCCGTACTACCTCCGGGGCAGCGCTCTCAACGTCCGCTTCAACAGCCTCATCGGCCGCCTGGCCCGCAACGGTCTGAGCCTGCTCGGTACCGCCGAGATGTCGGTGCGGGGCCGCAAGAGCGGGCAGTTGCAGCGCATCCCGGTGAATCCCCACACCCACGAGGGCACGCAGTACCTCGTCTCGGCCCGCGGCCACTCGCAGTGGGTGCGCAACATGCGGGTGGCCGGCGGCGGAGAGCTGCGGGTGGGCCGCAAGGTCCGCACGTTCACCGCGGTCGAGATCGCGGACGACGAGCAGAAGGCGCGGATCGTACGTGCCTACCTGAAGCGCTGGGGCTGGGAGGTCAACCAGTACTTCCAGGGCATCACGGCGACGTCGACCGACGCCGAACTCCTCGCCGCCTGCCCCGACCACCCCGTGTTCCGGATCACGGTCGAGAGCTGACCCGGTCCGCTCCCTGGCGGTCCATCACATGGAGCGCGCGCTGAGCCAGCGGATGCGAGCGGACCAGCTCCGCGAGAGAGGTGGTCCCCCGGGTGACCCCGGCGAAGGCGTTCCACGCGGGGCGGAAGCCCGTCAGGATCGCGTGCAGGAGACCGGGCCGCCGCTCGAACAGCCGGAGCATGCGCCGCCCGACGCCCATCTCCACACCGAGCCCCGCCTTGATGGCGAAGGCGTAGTTGAGTGCCTGCCTGCGGGCATCGACCGCGTCGTGCGACTCGGCGATGCGCACCGCCCACTCGCCGGCGAGCCGGCCGGAACGCAGCGCGAAGGAGATGCCCTCCCGGGTCCAGGGCTCCAGCAGTCCGGCCGCGTCGCCGCAGACCACCACGCGTCCTCGGGACAACGGCGAGTCCTCGCTCCGGCAGCGGGTCAGGTGGCCGGAGGAGATCTTCGGCTCGAACCCGGCGAGACCCAGCCGGCCGACGAAGTCCTCCAGATACCTCTTGGTGCCCGCTCCGTCTCCCCGTGCCGAGATCACCCCGACGGTCAGGGTGTCGCCCTTGGGGAACACCCAGCCGTAACTCCCGGGCATCGGCCCCCAGTCGATGAGCACCCGGCCGGCCCAGTCCTCGGCGACCGTCTCCGGCACCGGGATCTCCGCCTCGAGACCGAGATCCACCTGATCCAGCTTCACCCCGACGTGAGCCCCTATGCGGCCGGCGCTTCCGTCCGCGCCGACGACGGCCCGGGCGAGCACCGTCTCCCCTCCGGCCAGCACCACGGCGACCGTGCGCCGGTCCGGCACGGCGGGGCCGTGCTGCTCGACCCGTGTCACCGACGCGCCCGTGCGCAGTTCGGCGCCCGCCTTCTGGGCTTCCTCCACCAGGCCGGCGTCGAACTCCGGGCGGTTGATCAGCCCGAAGAGCATGCGCTTGGACCGGCGGGTGCGGGACAGCTTGCCGTTGAGCGAGAAGGTCACCGCGTGGATGCGGTCCTTCAGAGGCAGTTCGAACCCCGGCGGCAGGGAGTCCCGGGAGAACCCGATGATTCCGCCGCCGCAGGTCTTGTAGCGGGGGATCTCCGCCTTCTCCAGCAACAGCACCCGGCGGCCCGCCACGGCTGCCGCGTACGCCGCGGAAGCTCCGGCCGGACCCGCGCCGACCACGACGACGTCCCATACCGAGGAATCCTGCGGTACCGACGACGACTCATCCGGCTCACGTCCGGCGTCTGCGTTCTCGCTGCTCACGATGTGCTTCTGCTCCCGATCCGACCAGTTGCCCCAGCTGCTCACGGCATCCTACGGCGCGTCGCGGCCGAACTCCGCTGTGGGAGGATCAGCCATGAATTCGTCGTACACGCAACGTCGCACCCACGGCGTCGCCCACGGTCGCGTACTCACCGCGCCATAGTCCTAACGTCGCACCCACGAGGAGCGTGCCCATGACCGCCCAGCCGATTTCCGAGACCGTCGCCTCGCTGATGCCCCGTGCGAAGGCGGAGCTCGCCGAGCTGGTGGCCTTCCGGTCGGTGGCGGACCCCGCGCAGTTCCCCAGGAGCGAGTGCGAGGCGGCGGCCGGCTGGGTCGCGGACGCCCTGCGCGCGGAGGACTTCCAGGACGTCGCCCTCCTCGACACCCCCGACGGCACCCAGTCGGTGTACGGGTACCTGCCCGGCCCCGCCGGCGCACCCACGGTGCTGCTCTACGCGCACTACGACGTGCAGCCTCCCCTGGACGAGGCGGCTTGGCTCTCACCGCCGTTCGAGCTGACCGAGCGGGACGGCCGCTGGTTCGGCCGCGGCGCGGCGGACTGCAAGGGCGGATTCATCATGCATCTGCTCGCGCTGCGGGCCCTGAAGGCGAACGGCGGCGTCCCGGTCTCGGTCAAGGTGATCGCGGAAGGCTCCGAGGAACAGGGGACCGGTGGCCTCGAGCAGTACGCCGAGGCCCACCCCGAGCTGCTGGCCGCCGACACGATCGTCATCGGCGACACCGGCAACTTCCGGGTCGGCCTGCCCACCGTCACCGCGACGCTGCGGGGCATGACCATGCTGCGGGTGCAGCTGGACACATTGGAAGGGAACCTCCACTCCGGGCAGTTCGGCGGCGCGGCCCCCGACGCGCTGGCCGCGATGATCCAGCTGCTGGCGTCCCTGCGGTCCGAGGACGGCACGACCACCGTCGACGGCCTCACGACCGACGTGGAGTGGGACGGACTGCAGTACCCGGAGGGCGAGTTCCGCACGGACGCCAAGGTGCTCGACGGTGTGGAGCTGATCGGCGCGGGTACGGTCGCCGACCGCATCTGGGCGCGGCCGGCTGTGACCGTCATCGGCATCGACTGCCCGCCGGTCGTCGGCGCCACCCCCTCGCTCCAGGCGAGCGCCCGGGCGCAGATCAGCCTGCGGGTGCCGCCGGGCCAGGACGCCGCCGAGGCGACGAAGCTGCTGACCGCCCACCTCGTGTCGCACGCCCCGTGGGGTGCCCGGGTCTCCGTCGAACAGGTCGGCCAGGGCCAGCCGTTCAGGGCGGACATCACGAGCCCGGCGTACACCTCGATGGCCGAAGCCATGCGCATCGCCTACCCGGGTGAGGAGATGCAGTCCTCCGGCATGGGCGGCTCGATCCCGCTCTGCAACACCCTGGCCTCGCTGTACCCGGAGGCGGAGATCCTGCTCATCGGTCTGAGCGAGCCCGAGGCGCAGATCCACGCGGTGAACGAGAGTGTGTCCCCGGAGGAGCTCGAGCGGCTCTCGGTGGCCGAGGCGCTGTTCCTGCGGAACTACGCGGAGTCCAGGAAGGCCTGAGGACGGCGCCGCAGTCCCCCGCCGCCGACCTGCGCCGCCGACCTGCGCCGCCGACCTGCGCCGCCGACCTGCGCCGCCGACCTGCGCCGCCGACCTGCGCCGGGGGACGGTACGCGCTGAGCGAAAGTCGCCCGGAGCAGATTTCCGGGCGGCCGGCGCTCCGGTGTACGTACGTTCGGGACATGGACGTCGTCGAGGTCATCCCGCAGCTGCACATGTTCCGCTTCCCCGTCGCGCAGGTGTACCTCTGGCGTGACGGCACTGAGCTGACCCTGGTCGACGCGGGCGACGTGCACGCGCCGTCCGCGATCGAGGAGGGGGTGCGGGGGCTCGGGCTGGACCCTGGCCGGATCCGGCGGATCGTCCTCACCCACGGGCACCGGGACCACTACGGCGGCGCCGGGGAACTCGCCGAGCGGTACGGCGCCGAGATTCTGGCCCACCAGCTGGACGCCCCGGTGATCCGGGGCGAGGTGCCCGCGCCGGAGCCGGTCCTGCACGACTGGGAGCGCCCCTTGTACGCCCGCGCGCTGACGGTGCCGGAGGCGCCGCCCACCCGGGTCGACCGCGAGCTGACCGGTGGCGAGGAGCTGCCGTTCGGCGGCGGCGCCCGGGTGGTTCACTCCCCCGGGCACACACCCGGCTCCATCGGCCTTCATCTGCCGGGCCACGGAGTGCTGTTCACCGGGGACTCCATGGCGTCGGTCGGAGAGGTGATGCTGGGGGTCTTCAACACCGACCACGAGCGGGCGCGGGAATCGTTCCGGCGGCTGGCCGCCCTCGACCCCTCCGTCGCCTGTTTCGGCCACGGTGACCCACTCACCGACGGCACGGCGGCCCCGCTGCGGGCCGCCGCCGGCTGACCCACGCCCTCCGTGTCCAGCGGCTCTCGCGTTGGTCGTGGCATGCAGATGTGGCTGAGACCTGGGCCGAAGTGCGGTTGCTGAAGGCCGAGCAGGAGGGCGAGCGGTGCTGCGACCGGACCGAGGCCGACGTAGCCCGCCCGGCCGGTCGCCCTGAGCCACTGACTGCTGCTGGCCGGCCTCTGCCGGATCCCCCGATCAGTCGGACAGGAGCCGGACTCAGTGGGAGACATGGGTGCCGTCAGCACCTGCGATGCCACCACGCCAACTCCGGGTCAGCCGTCGGCTCATGATGCGTTCGCCCGAGGAGCACCATGTCCAGGCGCTTCACCCGCGCCCGTAGCTCGCCGGCGGCCCTCGGCGGAAGCATGTACAGAGCGTCTCGCAGCTTGTCCCGGGCCCACCCCGCTCCGCAGCACGGGCAGGTGAACTCGGCCTCCCATTGCCTCCACCGACGCTCGGTGCCATGGACACGCACGGACCACACGCTCAGCGCCACTGCCACGATGCCAGGAGACAATCGCTCCCGTTCGAGCACACGGACGGCGGCGTTCGCCGCTCCCGACAGTCCTGGGACATCGCGGTACCGCACCCAGGGCCCTCCCCGGCCACGTTCCCGCGACCGAAGTGAAGCTGGTGTTCTACGCGGCACGGCCCCTTCGGATGCGAGTCATGGACGGCATCCTCCCACACTCCAAGATCGGCCGAAGGGAACCTAACCGCCCACCGGCACACCGGCCTCCAGGTTCAGCACGGTGGACCGTTCGCGGGCGCGCAGCGCCCAGCGGAGCCGCTCGAAGCGGGTCGGAGGCAGCAGGAGCGCTGCCTCGTCCTCGGTGACGAATCGCCAGCCGCGCAGTTCCGCCCCCGGCAGCAGCAGCCGCGAGGCCTCGTCGCAGCGGAGCCGGCCCCCGTCGAACAGGAAGCGCAGCCCTCCGTACGCGGGTGGCTTCGGAGCCTCCCAGTCGACCACCAGAAGCTTCGGTTCGGCCTCGAGGCGCAGCCCGAGTTCCTCGGCGACCTCCCGGAGACCGGCCTGCGCCGGGGCCTCTCCGGTCTCCACCACGCCGCCGGGGAACTCCCAGCCGGGTTTGTACGTGGGGTCGACGAGCAGGACCCGGTCCTGCTCGTCGAAGAGCAGGACCCCCGACGCGACGGTCTCCGCGCGCGGTTCGGGGGTCTGGACTATCCCGCACTCCTTGGCCTCGCCGGTGCGCAGCGCCTCCGCGATCCGCTCCGCCGTCTGGGACGCGGTGAGGGCGCTGGTGTCTATCGTGAGAGCGTCCTCGCGTATCCATCCGAGCGCCGCCCGGTAGGGCTCGATGTGCTCGTACGCCCACTGCCGGATTCTCTCGCTGTGCTCGGGATCGTCGGCGAACTCCTCGCGCCCGGCTATCCGTTCACGCAGGATCGTTTCCTCGGGAGAGAGCAGCACATGGCGCACCGGTATGCGCCGGGAGGCGAGGCCGCCGAAGATCTCGTCGCGGTAGTCCTGCCTCAGCAGCGTCATCGGCACCACGAGCACCCCGGGAAGCTCCGCGAGGAGTGCCGCGGCCGTGTCGACCACCATCCGCCGCCAGATCGGCAGGTCCTGGAAGTCGGTCACCTCCGCGAGCTTTTTCTGCGGGAGCAGCATGCGCAGTCCCCCGCCGGTCAGCTCGGGGTCGTAGAAGGTGCTGTTCGGGATCAGATCGATCAGTTCGCACGCGGCGCTGGTCTTGCCCGCACTGAACGCACCGTTGATCCAGACGATCACGGGTCCCCCTCTTCCGTAGCCCCCTGTGGCTTGCCCGCAACACCCCGCTGCGGAAACCACCTCGGGACGACGCGGTTGTGCCGGAGGGCTGCCGGGCGCGTCCCACTGTACGAGCCCGGCCGGTCGCCGGGCCGTGACGAAGGGCCGCCGGACGTCGTTGGAGCGGACAGCCACTGGAACGACGAGGGGGTACACGGTGCACCGCACGGTACTTGAGCAGTTTCCCGCGGGAGGGCCGCGGGGCAGCAGGCCGGCCGAGGAGTTCGCCGCGGCCCGCCGCGGCGAGGGCATGCCCGCGGAGGTGGTGATGGATCTCGAGCGTGACGCGTTCCTGGTCGTGGTGCCCCAGCAGCCGGCCGACCGGACCCCCTGACCCGCGCGCCTCCCGCCCGGCCTCGTGCTGCGTTACTGCGCGGCCACGGCCCGCACGCCGTTCACACTGCCGGGCCGGACCGCCGAGGCCGCGGCCGCCGCGCCCACCAGGCCCGCGTCGGTGCCCATCACGGCTGAGGTGACCGTGAGCCCCTGGACGAAGGAGAGTGTGGCGTAGTCCCGCAGGGACCTGCGCAGCGGCGCGAAGAGCACCTCGCCCGCGCCGGCCACTCCCCCGCCGATCACCGCGATGTCGATGTCGGTCAGCGTGGCGGTGGCGGCGATCCCGGCGGCGAGTGCCTGGGCGGCCCGCTCGAAGGAGGCGACGGCGACCGGGTTCCCGGCGCGCGCGGATGCGGCCACCGCGGCCGCCGTGGCGTCGCCGTCCGGGCCGGGGAGCCAGCCGTTCTCCAGCGCCCGCCTGGCGATGTTGGGCCCGCTGGCAAGGCGCTCCACGCAACCGCGGGCACCGCACGGGCAGGGGTCGCCGTCCAGGTCGACGCTGATGTGACCGATGTGGCCCGCGTTGCCCGAGGGGCCGGGGTGCAGCTTTCCGCCGAGAACGAGACCGCCACCGACTCCGGTGGAGACCACCAGGCACAACGCGTTGTCATAGCCCCGGGCGGCGCCCAGCCAGTGCTCGGCCGCCGTCATCGCGACCCCGTCGCCGACGAGCGTGACGGGCAGCCCGCCCGTCGCCGCGGCGACCCGGTCCACCAGTGGGAATCCGCGCCAGCCGGGGACGTTGACCGGACTGACCGTGCCCGCGGATGCGTCCACGGGGCCGGCGCTGCCGATACCCACCGCACCGGCCCGGAGCCACAGCGGGGAAGCCGCCAGATCGGCCAGGACGTCGCCGACGGCACCCATCACCGCCTCGGCGCCCTCCTGTGCGGGCGTCGGACGCTGTGCCCGTACGAGAAGGGATCCGGCGCCGTCCACCAAAGCCCCGGCGATCTTGGTACCGCCGATGTCGAGCGCGGCGACGAGGTCGGTATGCATCGGTGTGGACTCTCCGGAGGGGTGAGGCGCAGGACCTGCGACTTCAGTCTGATGGTCCACCCAGTCTCCATTCTCTTGACAACGTTGTCCAGGGCCTATGCTCGACGCCACAGCAACCGGCCCCTCCCCCGGTACCACGGGGACGGCCGGAATCACCCGTTCCCGACGACAGGACAGCGCACCGTGGCCGAGACCGCCCGTCATTCCGAGACCCGCTACGGCAACAGGCCGACCATGAAGGATGTCGCGGCCCGTGCCGGTGTGGGCCTCAAGACGGTCTCCCGGGTGGTGAACAGCGAGCCCGGGGTCACCCCTGACACCGAGCGCCGCGTCCAGGAGGCGATCGAGGCACTCGGCTTCCGCCGCAACGACAGCGCGCGCGTCCTGCGCAAGGGCCGCACCGCGTCCATCGGCCTCGTCCTGGAGGATCTCGCGGACCCCTTCTACGGTCCGCTGAGCCGTGCCGTGGAGGAGGTGGCCCGTGCCCACGGGGCCCTGCTGATCAACGGCTCCAGCGCCGAGGATCCCGAGCGCGAGCAGGAGCTCGTCCTCGCCCTCTGCGCCCGGCGGGTCGACGGCCTCATCGTGATCCCGGCCGGCGACGACCACCGCTACCTGGAGCCCGAGATGAAGGCGGGCATCGCCACCGTGTTCGTCGACCGTCCGGCGGGCCGGGTCGACGCCGACATGGTTCTGTCGGACAGCTTCGGCGGGGCGCGGGCCGGAGTCGCCCACCTGATCGCGCACGGCCACCGCAGGATCGGCTTCGTCGGCGACCAGCCCCGTATCCACACCGCGACGGAACGACTGCGCGGCTACCACGCGGCCCTGACCGACGCCGGCATCGAGGTCGAGGACGCCTGGATCTCCCTCGGCCCGACCGACCCCGCCAGGGTCAGGTCGGCCGTCGAGACCATGTTGGCGGGCCCCGAGCCGGTGACCGCGGTCTTCGCGGGCAACAACCGGGTGACGGTCACCGCGGTACGGGTCCTCGCCGAGTGCGACCGCCGGATCGCCCTGGTCGGCTTCGACGACATCGAGCTGGCCGACCTGCTCGGCATCACGGTGATCTCCCAGGACGCCGCCGCCGTGGGCCGGACGGCGGCGGAACACCTGTTCCGCCGCCTCGACGGCGCCGCTCACCCGCCTGCCAGGGTGGAGCTCCCGACCCGGCTCATCCCCCGCGGCTCCGGGGAACTGCCGCCCGCGCCGTAGGCCCTACGGCGCCGTCACGGTGAGCCCGCCGCGGCGCGGCGAGGCGAAGCCGTCCAGGTCCGCACGGGTCAGGCCGGTGAGACCGGTGACCTCGTCGGCGTCCAGTGCTCCGCAGTCGATCCCGCGGAGCAGGTAGCCGCTGAGGGCCTTCGCGGTGGCGGGTTCGTCCATGACGTCTCCGCCCGCCTTGGCGACGTAGGCGGCGAGCCGGGACGCGGCCTGCGCAAGCCCTTCGCGGTAGAAGGTGTAGACGGCGGCGTAGCGGGTGGGCAGATGGCGCGGGTGCATGTCCCATCCCTGGTAGTAGGCGCGGGCCAGGGCGCGCCGGGTGAGCCCGTAGTGCAGGCGCCACGCGTCGTGCACCTGCTGGGCGGGACCGACCGGGAGCACGTTGGTCGAGCCGTCGCAGACGCGTACGCCCGTGCCGGCCGCCGCGACCTGCATCACGGCCTTGGCGTGGTCGGCGGCGGGGTGGTCACTGGCCTGGTAGGCGGGGCTGACACCGACACAGGCGCTGTAGTCGAAGGTCCCGTAGTGCAGTCCGGTCGCCCGGCCACGTGCGGCGTCGATCATGCGGGCCACCGCGGCGGTGCCGTCGGCGGCCAGGATGGACTGGCTGGTCTCGATCTGGATCTCGAAGCCGAGGCGCCCGGCCGGCAGGGCGTGGGTCTCCTCGAAGGCCTCGAGCAGCCGCACGAAGGCGGCGACCTGCTCGGGGTACGTCACCTTGGGCAGCGTCAGGACGAGACCGTCCGGCAGGCCGCCCGCCCGCATCAGGCCGGTGAGGAAGATGTCCGTGGTGCGGATGCCCCGGTCGCGCACGGCGGCTTCCATGCACTTCATCCGGATGCCCATGTACGGAGCCGCAGTCCCGTCGGCGTACGCCTCGGCGACCAGACGCGCGGCACGGGCCGCGGCGGCGTCCTCCTCGGCGTCGGGGCGCGACCCGTAGCCGTCCTCGAAGTCGATGCGCAGGTCCTCGACCGGCTCACGCTCCAGCTTCGCCCGTACACGGTCGTGGACGGGCTCGGCGAGCTCCTGCGGGATGCCGAGGACGCCGGCGAGTGCCGCGGCGTCGGGGGCGTGCTCGTCGAGGGCCTCGACGGCCTGGTCACCCCAGGTCCGGAGAGTGGTGGCGGCGAAGGTGTCGGCGGGTACGTACACGGTGTGGACGGGCTGGCGGGTGCCCGGGTCTCCCGGGTAGCGGCGGGCGAGTTCGGCGTCCACCGGCGCGAGGGAGGCGCCGATCTCCGCGCCGACCGTGCCGGCGAGGCTCGTCGCCACCTTCTCCTGCTGACCCATGACCGTACCCTCCATACATTCGGCAATTTTCCGCTTGTCGGAATCTTTCATCCGCATAGTGAAGTTATAAGGTGCCTGGTCGTGCGTCAATGGTGATCGGAAACGGCCCGGGGCCGCGCGGTGAGAACACCACGCGGCCCCGGGCCGTCGTTCGGGCGATGCCCTGGACGCGGTCAGCCCTTGCGGGACTTGACCTCGTCCGTGAGCTGCGGGACGACGTCGAAGAGGTCGCCGACGACGCCGTAGTCGACGAGGTCGAAGATCGGGGCTTCGGCGTCCTTGTTGACCGCGACGATGGTCTTCGAGGTCTGCATGCCGGCGCGGTGCTGGATCGCGCCCGAGATACCGGAGGCGATGTACAGCTGCGGGGAGACCGACTTGCCGGTCTGGCCCACCTGGTTGGTGTGCGGGTACCAGCCGGCGTCGACGGCGGCACGCGAGGCGCCGACGGCGGCACCGAGCGAGTCGGCGAGGGCCTCGATGATCGCGAAGTTCTCCGCACCGTTGACGCCACGGCCGCCGGAGACGACGATCGCGGCCTCGGTCAGCTCCGGACGGCCGGTCGACTCACGCGGGGTGCGGGAGAGGACCTTGGTGCCGGTGGCCGTGGCCGAGAAGGAGACCGAGAGGGCCTCGACGGCGCCCGCGGCCGGGGCGGCCTCGACGGCGGCCGAGTTCGGCTTGACCGTGATGACCGGAGTGCCCTTGGAGACACGGGACTTGGTGGTGTACGAGGCGGCGAACGCCGACTGCGTGGCGACCGGGCCCTGGTCACCGGCCTCGAGGTCGACGGCGTCGGTGATGATGCCGGAACCGATGCGCAGCGCGAGGCGGGCGGCGATCTCCTTGGCCTCGGCCGAGGACGGCAGCAGCACCGCGGCCGGGGAGACCGCGTCGTACGCGGCCTGGAGCGCGTCGACCTTGGGGACGACGAGGTAGTCGGCGAACTCGGGTGCGTCGGCGGTGAGCACCTTGACCGCGCCGTGCTCGGCGAGCGCGGCGGCGGTGTCGGCGGCACCGTTGCCCAGCGCCACCGCGACGGGCTCGCCGATGCGGCGGGCGAGCGTCAGCAGCTCCAGCGTGGGCTTGCGGACGGCACCGTCCACGTGGTCGACATAGACGAGAACTTCAGCCATGGGACTTCAATCTCCTGCGTGCGAGGGAGTGCGGGGCGGTGGAAGGGACGGCCGGGGCTCAGATGAACTTCTGGCCCGCAAGGAACTCGGCCAGCTGCTTGCCGCCCTCGCCCTCGTCCTTGACGATCGTGCCCGCCGTACGGGCCGGACGCTCTGCCGCCGAGTCGACCGCGGTCCAGGAACCGCCCAGGCCGACCTCGTCCGCCTCGATCTCCAGGTCCTCCAGGTCCAGGGACTCCACCGGCTTCTTCTTGGCCGCCATGATGCCCTTGAACGACGGGTAGCGAGCCTCGCCCGACTGGTCGGTCACGGAGACCACGGCCGGGAGGGACGCCTCGAGCTGCTCGCTCGCGGAGTCGCCGTCGCGACGGCCCTTGACCGTGCCGTCCTCGACCGAGACCTCGGAGAGCAGCGTGACCTGCGGGACGCCGAGGCGCTCCGCG
The DNA here is from genome assembly GCF_042872025.1 of Streptomyces sp. NPDC005494. Lineage (NCBI taxonomy): Bacteria > Bacillati > Actinomycetota > Actinomycetes > Kitasatosporales > Streptomycetaceae > Streptomyces > Streptomyces sp. NPDC005494. Next base: position 325,538 of record NZ_JBIAJR010000007.1, on the reverse strand, counting down.
AGCAGCGCCGGCAGCACACCCATGGTGCCGTCGGTCGACGCCATGCCGCAGATGACCAGGTCGTAACCGGTCTTCTCGACGGCCTTGGCCAGCACCAGCGAGGTGCCGATGACGTCGGTGCCGTGCAGGTCGTCGTCCTCGACGTGGACGGCCTTGTCGGCGCCCATCGACAGCGCCTTGCGCAGCGCGTCCTTGGCGTCCTCGGGACCCACCGTGAGCACGGTGATCTCCGCGTCGTCCGCCTCGTCGGCGATCTGCAGCGCCTGCTCGACCGCGTACTCGTCGAGCTCCGACAGCAGACCGTCGACGTCGTCACGGTCCAGGGTCAGGTCATCGGCGAAGTGCCGGTCGCCGGTGGCGTCGGGCACGTACTTCACACAGACAACGATCCTCAAGCTCACGCCGGCTCTCCTACTGCATCGTCATTTCTGGGCTGCCTTGTTGCACGCAGCATAGGCGCCTTATCGGGCGGTTTCCGGTCGGGGCGACCGAGCTCCCGGTGAAATATTACTCGCCAGTACACCCAGTACGTTACCCATAAGCAAGCGCTTGGAACTGTGACGTAGCCAACGGACTGCGCTCCGGTACCGCCTTGCTCGCCCTCAGTCTCGCAGAGCCGTGAAACGGCCCTGGTGGTAGACCAGCGGCCGGCCCTCCTGCGCCGGGTCCCCGGCCACCACCTCGGCGATCACGATGCGGTGGTCCCCCGCCGGAACCCTGGCCACCACCCGGCAGACCAGCCAGGCGACCACCCCGGCGAGCAACGGCACGCCCTCGGGGCCACTGCGCCAGTCGGTGGACGGGCCGAACCGGTCGGCGCCGCTGCGGGCGAACGTCGCGGCGAGCTCCTGCTGGTGCTCGCCGAGTATGTGCACGCCCACGTGCTCCGCCTCCGCGATCACGGGCCAGCTCGAGGACGAGGTGCCCACCCCGAAGGAGATGAGGGGCGGCTCGGCGGCCACGGAGTTGAGAGAGGTCGCGGTGAAACCGACCGGCTTCGCGCCTGCCGCGGTGATCACGGCGACACCGGCGGCGTGCTGCCTGAAGACGGAGCGGAGGAGTTCGGGGGCAGCCGTCCGGGCGATGCCGAGATCGGGAGAGGCCGTCATGGAGACATCCTTCTGCGAGAGGGCGTACAGGTCAGCGGGTACTTCAGACACCCGGACAGCACGCACTCGCGTAGCGCACGAGGTCGACGTGGACCCGGCCGAAGAGAAGGAGTTCTGGCGGCACAGCGCCAGACTGACGATGCGTGTCGTACACAGTCAAGTGCGTCCCGTCATGTGGGAGAAGCGTCACGGTCCGTCACATCGCCTGCCCCAGTGCCGCGACGACATCCGCCGTGCGCGGCTGCCCGGCCGCGCGGCGGACGATGCGGCCCTGCGCGTCGAGCACCAGCACCGTGGGGGTCCGGGTGATGCCGAGCCGGCGCACGAGGGTGAGATGCGCCTCGGCGTCGATCTCGACGTGGGCGACGCCGCCGACCATCCCGGCCACCTCGGCGAGTGTCCGCCGGGTGGCTCGGCAGGGCTGGCAGAAGGCGCTCGAGAACTGCACCAAAGTGGCCCGTTCCCCCAGTTCCGCGCCGAGTTGGGCGGCGTCGAGCGTCCCGGCAGCAGTCTGCCCGTCCATCCCTGTCTCCTCCTCACAGCTCCGCGCAATGGGTCAGCACCGTGCGTCCGCATTACATTCCCGGAGGATTCACGTGACGAGAATCTCTCGCCCCGGGGCCTTTGGGGCTGGCCACGGCGTCACACATGGGGCACGATCGCCCCAATGCCGAAAACCTACGGCTGCGTAACTTCCGCCGGGAGAACCCTCCCCAGGCATTGAAGAAGGGTCTTCACCCAGATGGCAGAACTCGTCTACAGGCCGGTCATCGGCGCCGCGCGCACGCTGTTCAAGGCGCTCGACCTGAAGATCGACACCCAGGGTTCGGAGCACATCCCGAAGACTGGTGGCGCGGTTCTGGTCAGCAACCACATCAGCTATCTGGACTTCATCTTCACCGGACTCGGCGCCCTGCCCCAGAAGCGGCTCGTCCGCTTCATGGCCAAGGAGTCGGTGTTCCGGCACAAGGTGTCCGGACCGCTCATGCGCGGAATGAAGCACATCCCCGTCGACCGCAACCAGGGCGAGGACGCGTACGCCCACGCACTGGCGTCGTTGCGCGCGGGAGAGATCGTCGGTGTGTTCCCCGAGGCGACCATCTCGCAGTCCTTCACCCTCAAGAGCTTCAAGTCGGGCGCCGCGCGGCTGGCCCAGGAGGCCGGCGTACCGCTGATCCCGATGGCGCTGTGGGGTACCCAGCGTCTGTGGACCAAGGGCCGCCCGCGCAACTTCCGGCGGAGCCACACCCCGATCACGATCCGCGTGGGTGAGGCCGTGGAGGCTCCCACGGACCAGTACGCGGGCGCGATCACCCGCCGGCTCCGCGAGCGCGTCCAGGAGCTGCTCGAGGCGGCGCAGCGCGCCTATCCGGTGCGCCCGAAGGACGCGAGCGACACCTGGTGGGTCCCGGCCCACCTCGGCGGTACGGCTCCCACTCCGGCCGAGGTACGCGAGAACGGCTGACCTTCGCCGAGTGCGGCGGGGAGAACGTCACGCCGGGTCGTGCAGGACGCCGGGCCGCCGGGCTCGTCCCCGCCGGGCCGCCCTGCGGAAACGAGCCCGCCCGGCGGCCCGGCGGGTTACCGGGTGCCACCCCGCCCCGGACAGGTGAACACGGACGAGCGGCCGACCGGATGGACCGGTCGGCCGCTCGTCCGTGCCGCTACTGCCTGGCCATCTCCTCCTTGACCGCCAGCACGAAGGCGTCCACGTCCTCCTCGCGGGTGTCGAAGGCGCACATCCAGCGGACGTCTCCGGCCGTCTCGTCCCAGAAGTAGAAGCGGAAGCGCTTCTGCAGGCGCTCCGACACCTCGTGGGGCAGCCGGGCGAAGACGGCATTGGCCTGCACGGGATAGAGGATCTCCACGCCGTCCACCGCGCGCACCCCCTCGGCCAGACGCTGTGCCATGGCGTTGGAGTGGCGGGCGTTGCGCAGCCAGAGGTCACGCGCGAGCAGTGCCTCGAGCTGGACCGAGACGAAGCGCATCTTGGAGGCGAGCTGCATCGACAGCTTGCGCAGATGCTTCATCGCCCGGACGGAGTCCGGGTTCAGGACTACGACGGCCTCGCCGAAGAGCGCTCCGTTCTTGGTGCCGCCGAACGAGAGGACGTCGACGCCGACGGTGTTGGTGAACGTGCGCATCGGCACGTCCAGCGACGCGGCGGCGTTGGCTATGCGGGCACCGTCGAGGTGCACCTTCATGCCGCGCTCGTGGGCGTGGTCGCAGATCTCACGGATCTCGGCGGGCGTGTAGACGGTGCCGAGCTCGGTGTTCTGGGTGATCGAGACGACCTGCGGCATCGCACGGTGCTCGTCGTCCCAGCCGTACGCCTGGCGGTCGATGAGCTCCGGCGTCAGCTTGCCGTCCGGTGTCGGAACGGTGAGCAGCTTCAGCCCGCCCATCCGCTCCGGCGCCCCGCCCTCGTCCACGTTGATGTGCGCGGACTCGGCGCAGATCACCGCGCCCCAGCGGTCGGTCAGCGCCTGGAGGGCGACGACGTTGGCCCCCGTCCCGTTGAAGACCGGGAAGGCCTCGGCCGTGGGACCGAAGTGGCTGTGCATGACCCGCTGGAGGTGCCCGGTGTAGTCGTCCTCGCCGTAGGAGACCTGGTGGCCCCCGTTGGCGAGGGCGAGGGCCGCGAGAACCTCAGGGTGCGCGCCGGCGTAGTTGTCGCTCGCGAAGCCGCGCACCTGCGGATCGTGATGACGTCGCGCATCGGTCTTTACGGTTGCGGGGTCAGCCACAGACGCTTTCCGTTCACTTCTCCGGCGGGCTCGTCCCAGACTCCGGCGATGGCCTCGGCCAGCTCCTGGACGTCCGTGAAGCCCGCGAACTTCGCATTCGGGCGCTCGGCGCGCATCGCGTCGTGCACCAGTGCCTTGACGACCAGGATCGCAGCAGCCGCCGTCGGGCCCGCGTCGCCCCCTGCCTTGCGGAAGGAGTCCGCGAGGGCGAGGGTCCAGGCCTCCGCGGCGGCCTTGGAGGCCGCGTACGCGGCGTTGCCCGCCGTGGGGCTGCTCGCCCCGGCCGCGCTGATCAGCAGGTAGCGGCCCCGGTCGCTGCGCTGGAGGACCTCCTGGAACGCCAGCGAGGTGGACTGGACGGTGCGGATCAGCAGCTTCTCGAGGAAGTCCCAGTCGGCGAGGCTGGTGTCCGCGAAGCCCGCGCTGCCGCGCCAGCCGCCCACCAGGTGGACCAGGCCGTCGATGCGGCCGAACTCCTTCTCGGTCTTGACGACCCAGTCCCGGGTGGCCGCCAGATCGAGCAGGTCCACCGTGTCACCGGTGACGGTCGCTCCCCCGTGGGCGTACCGCGCCGCGTCGACCGCTTCGACGAGCCGCTCGGGATTGGCGTCGGAGGCGACCACGGTCGCGCCCGCCTCGGCGAGCCTGAGCAAGGTGGCACGGCCCGCAGGCCCCGCCGCTCCGGCCACCGCGATCACCGCACCGTCGAGCGCACCGCTGTCGGCACTGCTTGTTCCGTTCATCGCCACCGCCTCCTCAGAACCCGCGCTCACGCAGCTGCCCGCCCGGCATCCGCCGCAGTGATCCCCTTGGTGGAGGCGATCACATGCTTCAGTTTCTTCGAGAGCGCCTCATAGAACATGCTCAGGGGAAACTCGTCCGGAAGCACGTCGTCGACGAGCTTGCGGGGCGGTTGATTCAGGTCCAGGGCCTCCGGGCCCTTGGCCCAGCGGGAGCCGGGGTGGGGTGCGAGATAGGTCGCGACCAGGTCGTACGCCGCGAACCAGTGCACGAGCTTGGGGCGGTCGATGCCGTCGCGGTAGAGCTTCTCGATCTCTCCGCAGAGCTGGTTGGTGACCTGCGGGGCACGCTCCCAGTCGATCCTGAGCGTGTTGTCGGTCCAGCGGACGACGTCGTGCTTGTGGAGGTAGGCGAAGAGGAGCTGACCGCCGAGACCGTCGTAGTTCCGTACACGCTCACCGGTGACGGGGAAGCGGAACATGCGGTCGAAGAGCACCGCGAACTGCACGTCGCGGCCCTGGCCGAAGCCGTCGGCCTCCAGTTTCACGGCCTCCTTGAAGGCGGTGAGGTCGCAGCGCAGCTCCTCGAGCCCGTACATCCAGAACGGCTGGCGCTGCTTGATCATGAAGGGGTCGAACGGCAGGTCACCGTGGCTGTGGGTGCGGTCGTGGACCATGTCCCAGAGCACGAAGGCCTGTTCGCAGCGCTCCTGGTCGCCGATCATCTCACGGATGTCGTCGGGCAGATCGACGCCCAGCAGATCGACGGAGGCCTCGGTCACGCGGCGGAAGCGCGCGGCCTCACGGTCGCAGAAGATCCCGCCCCAGCTGAAGCGCTCAGGCGCCTCGCGCACGGCGATCGTCTCGGGGAAGAGGACGGCCGAATTGGTGTCGTAACCCGAGGTGAAGTCCTCGAAGGTGATGCCGCAGAACAGCGGGTTGTCGTAGCGCGTCGCTTCCAGGTCGGCGAGCCACTCGGGCCAGACCATCCGCAGCACGACCGCTTCGAGGTTCCGGTCCGGATTGCCGTTCTGGGTGTACATCGCGAAGACGACCAGGTGCTGGAGGCCGTCGGCGCGGTTCCGGGCGGGCTGGAAGGCGAGCAGGGAGTCCAGGAAGTCCGGGACGCCGAAGCCGTCGGCGGCCCAGCGGCGCAGATCCGCGACGAGCGCGCGGTGGTAGGCGTCGTCGTGCGGGAGCAGCGGGGAAAGCTGCTCGACCGCCGAGATCACGCGCGTGATGACGGCCCCGGCCGCGGCGGCGGTGGGAGCGCCCTCGGCCGTGAAGTCGATGGAGCCGTCCTTGGACTGCCAGGGGCGGAACTCTTCGACGGCACTCTTGAGCGAGGGCCAGGCCGGATGCTCCACGACCCGCTGGGCAGCAGCTATCGCGCCGGTGGCGGTCGCATGCTCAAGAATTTCCGTCATAACACTTCCTTCACGGGAGAACCTCGCGTCAAGCAACCGTATCCATGCACGGCTCCTTCGGACAAGTGGGGGACAGAAAATTATCCTGCCATCCCCCCATGGTCACCGTTATTTTTCCTGTCACACATCCATGCGACAACTTCTTCCGCCGGGCTGGCGGCGCAGGCTCGGCCCGGCGCGCGGGAACTGCTTCCCTGGGGGCAGAAGCCGCACGCGGGGCGAGAACGACGGACGGAAGCGGGAGTGCCTTGACTTTTCTCACCATCGGACATCGCGGGGTCATGGGTGTCGAGCCGGAGAACACGCTGCGCTCGTTCGCGCGCGCCGAGCAGGCCGGCATGGACGCCGTCGAGCTGGATCTGCATCTGAGCAAGGACGGCGCGCTCGCCGTCATGCACGACGCCGACGTCGAGCGCACGACGAACGGCCGGGGACTCATCTCGGAGAAGACCTTGGCGGAGCTGCGTGAGCTCGACGCCGGACAGGGCGAGCGCGTGCCCGTCTTCGAGGAGGTCCTCGACGCGATCGGCTCCCCTCTCCAGGCCGAGATCAAGGACGTCGCCGCGGCCCGGGCGCTGGCCGAGGTCATGCTGCGGCGCGATCTGGTCGGCCGCGTCGAGGTGTCCTCGTTCCACGACGAGGCGGTCGCCGAGATCGCGCAGCTGGTTCCGGGTGTGCGGACGGTGCTCATCGCCAGCCGCTGGGAGGGCGACGTGGTGGAACGCGCGAAGGCGGTCGGTGCGGCGACGCTCGCGCTCAACATCCGCCGGCTCACCCTGGAGGTGGTCGAGCAGGCGCACGCCGAGAGCCTGAAGGTGCTCGGCTGGGTGGTGAACACGCAGGACCACCTGCGTCTCGCGCGCGCCCTCGGCCTGGACGGCGCGACGACCGACCATCCGGAGATCCGCCGGGCGGGCCGCTTCACGGCCTGAAGGCCCCCGCGGGCTGCTTCACGACTGAAGGCCCCCGCGGCCGCGGCGGCACCGCCGTCGGGAGCGGCTCCCGTCGGCGGTGCCCTACAGGTCCTTCACCAGCAGCTCGAACGCGAGGTCGTCGCGCTGCGGGATCCCGAAGCGCTCGTCGCCGTACGGGAAGGGCGTCAGCTCTCCCGTGCGGCGGTAGCCCCGGCGCTCGTACCAGGCGATCAGCTCCTCGCGGACCGAGATCACCGTCATGTGCATCTGCCGGGCCCCCCAGTCCGCGCGTGCGGTGCGCTCCGCCTCGGCGATGATCACCTTGCCCAGACCGGCCCCCTGCAGCTCCGGCCTGACCGCGAACATGCCGAAGTACGCGGCGTCCCCCCGGTGTTCGAGCTGGCAGCAGGCGACCGGCTCGCCGTCCCGCTCGGCGACGAGGACCCGCCCGGAGGGGGTCGCGAGCACCTCGCGCACCCCCGCCGCGTCCGTCCGCTGCCCCTGGAGGATGTCCGCCTCGGTGGTCCACCCGGCCCGGCTCGCGTCGCCTCGGTAGGCGGACTCGACGAGCCCCACGAGGACCGGGACATCCGCCTCGGTCGCGTCGCGGAAGGTCAGGTGTACCCGGGCCGAGGCCGGTGCGATGTCCATGTGGCGTTCTCCGGTAGGTGTGCCAGGTGTGCTGCCGACGGTGCTGTCCGAGACTAACGCGGCCCCCGGCCGCCCCCCGCAGGCCCTGTCGCGCTCCCCCAGTACCCCAATGCGCCCCGGTAGGCGCAGACGGATCGGGGCATCGATGGGACGACACCGGCGTCATTCGTCGTAGGGGGGTGCACCGTGCACGGACCGGCGCTGTCCGGCTGGCTGCTCATGGTGTTGTGCGGGATCACGGGGGCGTACTGCCTCCTGCGGACCCGCGACGGACCTGAGAGGGAGCGTCGCGCGGCACGCGCGGAGGCCGTGATGGGCTTCGGGATGGCCGCGATGGCGGTGCCCGCAGCCCTGCTCAGGCCTCCCGAGTGGACCTGGGCGGTGTACGCGCTCGTCTTCGGCGGCGCCTCACTGCACGCACTGGTCCAGGCGTCCAGGGGCGGTGGCCACCACTGGCACCACCTGGTCGGCTCGCTCGCCATGGTCTACATGGCGGTGGCGATGGCTCCCGGGGCGGCACACGCAGGAGCCCACCTGTCTCACGGAGCGGGTGCTGCCGGGTCCGCCGGCGGCGTCCCCGCTCTCACCGGCGCCCTGCTGGTCTATTACGCCGTCTACGTCCTGCGCTCGGCCGGACGTCTCATACCGGCAGCCGGCCCGGCCGGCGTGACGGCCGGCGGGGCAACTCTCGGCGGCGCGGGACGCGCGGCCTGGGGGGCGCGTCCCGAGATGGCCCTGGCGTGCAGGCTGACGATGGGGATGGCCATGTTCGCCATGCTGCTCACCCTGTGAGACAACTGGCCCGCCGGACCGTGGCGTACGTCACTTGGCGTGCGTGGCCATATCGGTGAACTGTGCGGCGCTCATAGGCTGACGCCATGTTGGTCTCCCTCGCGCTGCTGCTGCTCGGCGCCATGGCCGCTGTGGCGGCCCCGAGCCTGATGGCGAGGGCCCGGTGGCCGGAGCGCGAGCCGGTGGTGGCCCTCTGGGTGTGGCAGTGCGTGGTGGCAGGGGTCCTGCTGTCGTTCGGGCTCTCCATGACCCTCAGCGCGGCGGCCGCCTGGCAGGCGGTGCGCGGCCACGTCTTCGCGCCCGCACCGCATGCCGTGGTCGAGGCCTACGCCCTGGGCGCGTACGGACCGTGGTCGGCGGTCATCGCGGTGCTGCTGGCGCTCGGCGGGGTGTGGACCGCCGCCATGCTCGTGCGGGAGATCCACCGGGCCCGGCGCCGCCGCAGGCTGCGACGGCGTGAACTGCTCGTGCGTTCCCCGCTGATGCCCGGCGAGGAACCCGGCAGTGGCCGCCTCGTGGTGCTGGAGGGCGAGCGCCCGGACGCGTGGTGGCTGCCGGGCGCGGCCCCTCAGCTGGTCATCACCACCGCGGCGCTCGGGCGGCTGAAGGGGCGTCAGCTCGATGCCGTGCTGGCGCACGAACAGGGGCACGCGCAGGCCCGCCACGACTGGCTCCTGCACTGCTCGGGCGCGCTGGCGTCCGGTTTCCCGCAGGTTCCCGTGTTCGCGGCGTTCCGCGACGAGATGCACCGTCTCGTCGAACTGGCCGCCGACGACGTGGCTTCACGCCGCTTCGGCCGCCTCACGATCGCTCTCGCCCTGGTCGAACTCAACGAGGACCGGGGCGTTTTCGGTCCGTGCCCCACTCCTGGCGCACAGGTGCCGCTCAGGGTGAACCGCCTTCTCGCGCCGGGTGAACGGCTCACCGCCGGCCGGCGCCTGCGCCTGACGGCCGCCGCCGCGCTGGTACCCGTCGTTCCGCTACTGGTGGCGTTCGTCCCGGGACTCAGCGCCCTGGGTTGACGTCCCGTGCGGGTCGTCCGCGAGGATCATCCGCATGCACTCCCCCTCCCGAGCCCCGCGCGCCCGAGCACCCTTCCTCCTGACGGGTCTCGTCTGCGCCGCCCTGTCCGTCGTCCTGCTCGTCCTGGTCGCGGTGCGCTGGTCGCCCCTGATGTCGCTCGACAGCGGGCTGGCCGACGCGCTGCACCGCGACGCCGTGCACGAACCGGGGCTGGTCCACGTCAACCGGGTGCTCACGGACTGGGTGTGGGACCCCTGGACGATGCGGGCCCTGACCGCCGTGACCGCGGCCGTGCTGTGGTGGCGCGGTGCCCGTCTGCTCGCCGGGTGGGTCGCCGCGACCAGCCTGTTCGCCACGCTCCTGCAGCAGGGCCTCAAGGCCGCCGTGGGACGGGAGCGTCCGCGGTGGCCCGATCCGGTCGACTCGGCGAACTACGCCGCCTTCCCTTCGGGCCACGCCATGACGGCGGCGGTGACCTGCGGGCTCCTGATGTGGCTGCTGCGCCTGCACGGCGCGCAGGCCCCGGTGTGGTGGGGCTCACTGGCGCTCGCGCTGGTCTCCGTGGCCGGGGTCGCCCTGACGCGCCTCTACCTGGGCGTGCACTGGATGACCGACGTGCTGGGCGGAGTGCTGTTGGGAGGCGCCGTGGTGGCGTTCTCCGTCGCCGCGTACACCGCGTACACGGGCAGGCGTGCGCCCGGCGGCACGGACGCGCCCTTGTAGGGCCCGGCCGGAGCCACGACGATCGGTCCCATGCCGATCAGGGGTGTACTTTTCGACTTCTCCGGGACGCTCTTCCGGATCGAGTCCGTCACGGCGTGGCTGCGGGCTGTCCTGGACGCCCGGGGTATCCCGGTTTCACCGGACGACTTCGAGCGTCACGTGCGTCTGCTGACGGCCGCCGGAGCACTCCCAGGAGGTCCGGCCCCGCAGGAGGTGCCCGCCTCCCTGGCCGCCGCGTGGGCGGTTCGCGACCGCAGCGCGCTGCTGCACAGGCAGGCGTACACCGATGCGGCCCGCCGGGTCGCGTTGCCGGACCCCGGCCTCTACGACGCGCTGTACGAACGTCATATGGACCCGGATGCCTGGCAGCCGTACCCCGACGCGGCCGAGGTGCTGCGAGGGCTGCGTCACAACGGCGCGGCGATAGGTGTGGTCAGCAACATCGGCTGGGACCTGCGTCCCGTCTTCCGCGCGCACGGCCTGGACGAACTGGTCGACGCGTACGTCCTGTCCTGCGAGCACGGGGTCCAGAAGCCCGATCCACGGCTGTTCCTCATGGCCTGCGAGCTGCTGGGGCACGATCCCGTGGATGTGGTGATGGTCGGCGACGACCGGCATGCGGACGCCGGTGCGGGCGCTGTGGGCTGTGAGGTGCGTTTCGTGGACCATCTGCCGGTGGCGGACCGGCCGGACGGGCTCAGGTCGCTCGGCCTCGTGGAGCGCGTGGGAGAGGCGCGGCCCAGGCGCGGTGCGTGAAGAATTCCGGTGGGCGGTGTGAGGGATGTCCCTGTCCCTGAGGGAGACCGGACCACCGCAGGGGGTTTAGTTTGGTGCACATGTCCCCGTATCCGAACACGTCCGGCACCGTGCGCCCCGCTTCCGTCGTCAACGAAGAGATTCGCGACCTGTGGCAGCGTTCGGGCGGTCTGCTGTCCCCGGACGAGGAGACGCGGTATCAGCGTCTGCTGGTGGAGTGGGCCACCGCCGCGGGCACGAGCGTGCGGCCGGCCGCCTGAGCCCGGCTCGCGGCACACGGCTGTACCTCTGATTCCGGCGATCCCCCGCATCGCCGGAATCAGAGGTACAGCATGTCCCCGTGCCGCCCACGGGTCAATCGGATAGACGTGCCCCGCCGGGCGGGATCCGCCCGGCGGGGCACTGTCGTCACGAGCTAGGTGAGCGGTGGATCAGCGGTCGAAGTAGTCCGGCTGCGTCTGGACGTTGAGCTCCTTCAGCCGCACCTTCTTCGCCGGGTCGGTCCGCCGGTCGTCGATCTTCAGGACGTCGAACCCCTTGGCGATGTCGTTGGAGTAGATGTAGCCGTTGTAGTAGTACGCCGACCACGGGCCGGCCGTGGTGACAGCGGCCGTCGAGACGGGACCGCGCTCGAAGTACGCGATCTCCTTCGGCTTCGAGGAGTCGGTGAAGTCCCAGACGGAGACACCGCCCTGGTACCAGGCCTGGACCATCAGGTCGCGGCCCTTGACCGGGATGATCGAGCCGTTGTGCGCGACGCACACCTCGGTGTCCGCCTGCGGACGGTCGATCTTGAAGTAGCTGCGGAAGACGAGCTTGCGGTTGTCGCCCTTGCCCGTGATGTCGTAGACGCCGTCGGCACCGCGGTTCGGGCCTATCGCGTCGTTGCAGGTCGCCGCGCCACCGCCGCCGAGCTCGTCGGTGAACACGACCTTGTCGGCGCGCTGGTTGAAGGTCGCGGAGTGCCAGAACGCGAAGTTCACGTTGTCCTGGACCCGGTCGATGATCTTCGGGTTCTCCGGGTCCTTGATGGAGAAGAGCAGGCCGTCACCCATGCACGCCCCGGCTGCCAGGTCCTTCGACGGCAGGACGGTGATGTCGTGGCATCCGGTGGTCTTCGAGACACCGGGGTTGGCCGGGGCACCGGGGTTGCCGCCGTCCGGGAACAGGACCGGGAAGTTGACGATCCGGGAGTCCTCGGGAGCGCTGCGCGGCACCTTGATGACGGAGATGCCGTCGTGCGGCGGCTGGCAGTCCGGGAACGTCTCGTTGGGCGAGTACGACGAGACGTAGACGTAGACGTTCTTGCGGTCCGGAATGATCGTGTGGGTGTGTGAACCACAGGCGGTCTCGACGGCGGCGACGTACTTCGGGTTGCGCTTGTCGCTGATGTCGAAGACCTTCATGCCCTCCCAGGAGGACTTCTCCGTGGCCGGCTGGGTGGTGCTGGCACAGGAGTTGTCGCTGCGTGAGGAGTCGGTCGACAGGAACAGCAGGTTTCCGGAGACCGAGATGTCGTTCTGCGAGCCCGGGCACAGGACCTGCGCGACGGTCCTCGGCTTCTTCGGGTCGCGGATGTCGAAGATCCGGAAGCCGTCGTAGTTTCCGGCGTAGGCGTAGGTTCCCTGGAAGGCCAGGTCCGTGTTGAGCCCCTGGAGCGCGTCCTTGGGGATGTTCGTCACGTGCTCGATGTTGGCGCTGTGGACGATCTCGTCCACGCCGGGTATCTCACCGCTCTCGATGGCGGCGCGTGCTTCGGCCTGCTCGCTCACGGAAACACCGCTGCGGGTGGTGGCGGTGTCGCCCGGGTCCGGCGTCGCGGCTGCGGGTCCTGCCGTGAACAGCGTGGCGATGAGCCCGGCCGCGGCTGCCGCCACACCCAGACGTCTGCGCCGCACGCTGGTGGTGTGCAACGAGGTCACTGCGTCCTCCCTTGTATCCGTCCGTCGACGAACGGTTCTTGGACCCCGGCAGTATCGTCCCTCTCATGTACACACCAACAGATGGCAACAGAGACGTAATAAAAGTTTTTGATCATCGGCCGGTGGAAGCTGTTAGGACGGTCTGCGACACACTCATGTGGCCATGGAGGTAGTTGTGTTGATCCATCGTCGGACCGCACACGTACGCGCAGCCCTTCTCGCGGCCGCGCTCGCCGCCGCTGTCCTCGCGCTGGGCGGCTGTGACGCGGGCAGCGGTGACGACGGCGCGAAGGCCGGGGCGGACAAGGGGCCTTCGATCGTGGCGCCCGGGAAGCCCGGTGAACCGGCCCGGACCCTGTCGGCCGAGGAGGCCGCGAAGGCGGTCGGCGACGACACGCCCAACTCCGCCGACTTCCGTTACACCCGGATGATGATCGAGCACCACGAACAGGCGCTCGTGCTCACCGCGCTCGTCCCCGACCGCGCGGCCTCCTCGTCCGTCGAACGGCTGGCGGAGCGCATCTCGGCGAGTCAGAAGCCCGAGATAGGCGCCATGGAGGGCTGGCTGAAGAACAACGGAGGGGACGAGCGCGAGGAGACGCACGACCATTCCGCGATGCCCGGCATGGCGACCGACAAGCAGATCGAGCAGCTGCGTGCCGCCCGCGGCAAGGCCTTCGACACGCTCTTCCTCGAACTGATGATCACCCACCACCAGGGCGCGGTGACCATGGCGACCGAGGCTCTGGCGGACGGGAACAACGTCCTGGTGGAGGAGATGGCCAACGACGTCGTCGCCCAGCAGACCGTCGAGATCGACCGGATGCGCGGGCTGCTGACCTGAGAGACCTCACCTGCTTGCCGGGGCCGCGCTCCTCCCCGCGTCCGCACTGCGGTGCCATGCTGGAGTCATCCGCGGGAAGAGGTGCGCCGTGCTCCGTGTCGCCGTCGTCGGTTCGGGTCCCAGCGGGGTCTACACCGCCCAGGCCCTGCTGGAGCAGTCAGGGGTGCCTGACGTGCGCGTGCATGTGCTGGACCGGCTCCCCACCCCGTACGGTCTGGTGCGTTACGGGGTGGCGCCCGACCACGGGAAGATCAAGTCGCTGCAGAGCAGTCTCCGGGCGGTCCTGGAGGACGAGCGGATCACCTTCGTCGGTCATGTCGAGGTGGGGGGCGAGGGCGGGCTGTCACCGGCGCGCCTGAAGGAGCTCTACCACGCGGTGGTCTACTGCGTCGGAGCGGCGGCCGACCGGCCGCTCGCGGTGCCCGGCGAGGGGCTGCCCGGCAGCTTCTCCGCCACCGAGTTCGTCTCCTGGTACAGCGCCCATCCGGACGCGGCCACCGCCGGTTTCGCGCTCCGCGCGCGCTCCGCCGTGGTGGTGGGCGTGGGCAACGTGGCAGTGGACGTGGCGCGGATCCTGGCCCGCGGCGCGGCGGAGCTGCGGGGCACCGACGTACCGCGCGCGGCGCTCGACGCACTCGGGGCGAGCCACGTGCGCGAGGTGCACATGGTGGGCCGGCGCGGGCCCTCGCAGGCCCGGTTCACCACCAAGGAACTGCGCGAGCTCGGCGCCCTGCCGGGGGCGCGCATCGTCGTGGACGGTGCGGAGCTCGCGCTCGATCCGGCCTGCGCCGCTCCCCCGGACGCCCCTGGTGCACTCCCGCTGCCTGCCGTGGTCCGGCGCAATCTCGACGTACTGCGGGGCTGGGCGGGGGCCCCGCCCCCCACCCCCGCGGACGAGGAGGAACGCCGCCGCATCCGGCTGCGGTTCTACCTGCGTCCGGTCGAACTGCTCGAGCGGGAGGGGCGGGTGGCAGGGGTGCGCTTCGCGCGGACGGCCCCGGACGGGGCGGGGGGCGTACGGGACACCGGGGCGTACGAGGACATCGAGGCGCAGCTGGTGCTGCGGGCGGTGGGCTACCGGGGGACGCCACTGCCCGGCCTGCCCTTCGACCCGGCGCGCGGGACGGTGCCGCACGTGGGCGGCCGGGTGCTCAGGGACGGTACGACGTCCCTCGGGGAGTACGTCGCCGGGTGGATCAAGCGAGGGCCCACCGGCGTGATCGGTTCGAACAGGTCGTGCGCCAAGGAGACGGCCGCCTCGCTGCTGGCGGACGCGCCGCTGCTCGTCGGCCGGGAGGTCTCCCCCGATCCGCTGGCCGCCCTGCGTGCCGAGGGGCTGCGGCCGGTGGAGTGGGACGGCTGGCTGTCGATCGAGCGTGCGGAGTCGGCGCTGGGCCGGTCGCTCGGCCGAGGCCAGGTGAAGATCCCGGACTGGCCGGGGCTGCTCGGCGCGGCGCGCAGCGAAGGCCCGCGGCCGGGCGCGTAGCGGGGCCGGGACGGAGCGGCAGTGGCGTGCCGCCTCAGGCCTGGTCGACCCGCGCGCTCTGAAGCTCGGCCGCGCCGAGGACGCTGTCCAGCAGGCCCGGGAAGAGCGCGTCCAGATCCTCCGTCCGCACACAGCTCAGCTTGGCCGTCCCCCGGTAGAACTGCGTGATGACGCCGTTCTCGCGCAGAACGCGGAAGTGGTGCGTGGTGGTGGACTTGGAGACCGGCAGGTCGAAGCGGGAGCAGGCCAGGTCGTCGCTCGCACCCGCGAGCTGGCGCACGATCCGGAGCCTGACCGGGTCCGAGAGGGCATGGAGCACCCCCTCGACGCGGATCTCCTCGCGCGCCGGATGGGCGAGCACGCGAGCGGCGTTCGACGTCACGGTGGCTCCACTTCCTGCAGGGGTCCCTATTGTACGAGAGATGTCGTAGTTTTATCCACGAGCCGCCACCACGAGCCGGGCGCGGGGGCTTCCGTCGGGCCTGCGGCCGAGCTCCTCCAGGGGCAGCAGCCGCACCTCGAAGCCGGTGCGTACGAGGTCGTCCACCACCCCGGCGAGCGGGAACGTGCGGTAGTACATGACGAACCGCGGGCGCCACAGGGCGTTGCGCACCCGCATGGCCACGTCGAAGCCGAGCAGCGACCAGTACGGCCGGGAGCCGACCGCCGGCGGCGCGCCCACCGGGAAGACGAACATTCCCCCCGGCCTCAGCGAGGAGAACACCTGGTCGAACAGGACCGGGCGCTCCTCCGGCAGGAAGTGGCCGAACGCCCCGAAGCTCAGGGCGAGATCGAAGACGGGGGCGAAAGGGAGCGCGCGGGCGTCGGCCCGCACCCAGTCCACCGGCGGTGCTCCGGCGGTACCGGGATGCGCGGACCGGGCGACACCGAGCATGCCCGCGCTGAAGTCGACACCCGTGACCCGCTCCTGGCACAGCTCACGCAGGACGCCCACACCCGCGCCGGTTCCGCAGCAGACGTCCAGGCCCCTGCGGAAGGGGCCGAGCGGCCGGACGGCGTTGGTGACGGCGTCCAGCACCCGGTCAGGCGTCCGGTAGGGCGTCAGGTCGAACTTCGGGGCGAGCAGGTCGTACCCGCGCATGGTCGAGGACAGCGCTTGTACGGCCAGTTCGCGCAGCGTGGGGCCCTGAGGAGTCGGCATCGCCGCTCAGCGTACCGACAGACGCGGAGTCACACGGCGTAGCCGTACGGTTCGGGCAGCTCGATGTCGCCGTCGAGCGCGCGTGAGGCGTTGCGGGCGAAGTAGGGGTCGCGCAGGAGTTCGCGGCCGAGCAGGACGGCGTCCGCGCTGCCGTCGGTGAGGATCTTCTCGGCCTGCACGGGGTCGGTGATCAGCCCGACGGCGGCCACCGGGAGGCCCGTCTCCTTGCGTACCCGCTCGGCGAAGGGCACCTGGTAGTCCGGCCCCACGGGGATGAGCGCCCGGGGAGCGAGTCCGCCGGTCGAGACGTCGAGCAGGTCCACGCCGTGGGCGAGCAGTTCGCGTGCGAGACGGACGGTGTCGTCGGCGGTCCAGCCCTCGCGCGGGTCGTCCGGATTCTCGGTCAGCCAGTCCGTGGCGGAGATACGGAAGAAGACGGGGAGCTCCTCGGGCCACACGGCGCGCACGGCGTCCACGACCTCCAGGGCGAAGCGCGTGCGGTTCTCGAAGGAGCCGCCGTACTCGTCGGTGCGGTGGTTGCTCTCCGGGGAGAGGAACTGACCGATCAGGTAGCCGTGCGCCCCGTGGACCTCGGCGACCTGGAAGCCGGCGTCGAGCGCCCGGCGGGCGGCGTCGGCGAACTCCTGGACGATCGCCTTGATGCCGTCGGCGGACAGCTCGGTGGGAACCGTGTAGTGCTCGTCGTAGGCGAGGGCGCTCGGAGCGACCGGCTGCCAGCCCTCCGGCGCGTCGGTGGGGACGGGACCCCCGCCCTGCCAGGGACGGCCGGTCGACGCCTTGCGCCCCGCGTGGGCGAGCTGGATTCCGGGGACTGCGCCGTGTGCGGTGAGGAAGCGAGTGATACGCTGGAACGCCTCCACCTGCCGGTCGTTCCAGATGCCGAGGTCGGCGGCGCTGATCCGCCCCTCAGGACTGACACCGGTGGCCTCGACGAGGACGAGTCCGGTGCCGCCGACGGCACGGGAGGCGTAGTGGGCGAAGTGCCAGTCGTTGGGCGCACCGGTGTCGGGACCGGACGCGTCCGCGCTGTACTGGCACATGGGGGCCATCCAGATGCGGTTCGGGAAGGTCAGCGACCGCAGGGTGCAGGGCTCGAACAGTGCGCTCACAAGGGGGCTCCGGTTTCGGAATTCGACGGGCGGCACCGCGGCCCGGTCCGCCCGGGCCACAGCATCGTACGAGATTTACCGTACTACGAGAATCACCGTACTACGTCGATCGTCGAATTATCGAGCCCTCGTGCGGCGCCCGGCCCTCTCCCCCTCGCCCGCGCGGCTCACCTCCCCGGGGCGCGCCGGCTCCGGAGCCGGATGTCGGCATCGGCCTCGTACACCTGACTCCAGCTGCGCCCCCCTCCCGACGCCCAGGTGACCTGGACGTTCGCCCCGTCCGTCCTGACCGCCTCCACCGTCATGAGCCGGTCCCCGTCGCGTACGTCGCCCCGCAGCAGCTCGCGCGCCTTCACGGTGACGGGCTCCGCGGATCGCCCCGCCTCCGCTTCGGCCGCCGCAGCGAGGAGCGCCGCGGCCAGTTCCCTGGCCGCGGCCGGCGAGCAGGACCAGGAGGCGCCTGCGGACGGGCTCTCGATCAGGAGTCCGACCTGGAGGGGCCCCTGAGCCGGACCCGGGGCCACCTCCAGCCTCGCGCCGCGCCCCTCGGTGTCCCGGATCTCGATGCTCATCCCTGCCGCCTCCTCGTCCCGCTCCGGTCAGCTCAGCCGGAGACTCTCCGGCGGACCCAGATAGCTGGGCTTGAGGCCGCCGGTGTCCACCACGAGGTTCTGGAGTACCACGGTCGGGTCGACCATCCAGAATTTGAGCACGTGCACGCCCGGCCGGTCGATCCGGTGCACGGTACTGGTGCGGTTGACGTTGTCCGAGGTCGTGCGCGCCCACTGGGCGTTCATCGTGCCGTCGTCGGACCCGGTGACCTCAGTGATGTTCACGGAACGCGGGGCGTCGTCGTCGAAGGAGACCGCGTACGTCAGTCCGTCGGTGGCCAGTGCGTTGTTGCGGGGTGACAGGTACGCCCAGACCGTGACCGGCCCGGTGGTGAACAGGCTGACCCGGTATTCCAGCCTCGGTGCGTCGCCGCCCGGGGTCTGCCGCGCGGCGGTGACCGGGAAGGGCTCCATGCCCGATCCGGTGCGGCCGATGTCCGGGATGCGCCGCCAGGAGATGCCCTTGCGGCCGACCGCCCGGTGGAAGTGGTCGGCCTCGACGGAGACGTACCCGTTGGCCTCGACGAAGCCCCTCAGCCGGGAGCGCTCCAGGCGGGGCCGGTCGGCCACGGCCGTGACCACGACCTCGCTGCCGCCGGGGCCCTGGACGGTGACGGGAACCCGGGTGATCCCCTCCGGCGCGCGCGACCAGTCCACCCGGAAGGTGACCCGGGTCTGGGCCTCGACCCGGCCACGGGTCCGGTCCGCGATCAGCCAGGGGGCACCCGTACGGACGCGGAAGTCGAACGGCTCGGTGCCCCGGTTGAACACCTCGACGTACTGCGCGGGCTGGCTCTGGTAGGGGCTGAAGACCGGCAGCACCGCCTCGGCGCCGTCCTCCCCGGCCGCCGGCCACCAGGCGGTGGAACCGTCGACGGCGACGCCCATCTCGGCCCTGCGGGGGAGTTCGATGCGCCGCACGGCGGGGAAGATCTCGTCGGCGATCGCGACGTTGTTCAACTCGGGTTGCTGCCATGGCGCGTTGGGGCCGTAGCGGTCCACATCCCCGTAGCCGATGTGTGGCTGGGTCTGGAAGCCCTCCCACTTGCCGTCGGCCACCTCGGTGTTGAAGCGCCGCGCCAGGGCGAAGTCCTCGGCCAGGCCCGCCTCGGCGGTGGCCGCGAGCTGGTTGGTCAGGGCGCGGCCCTGGGGCGCGTAGTGCAGGTTCGTGAACTCGGCCTCCCGCAGCGCGTACAGGTTGGCGGTCGCCCGGACGGCGTAACCGACGAGTTCGTACCAGGCGTCCTGGGCGGACGCCGGCAGACCCCGCCGGACGCGCTCCGCGGCGGCGCCGAGGCGCCGCCAGTCCTCGGTGACCCGCTCCAGCTCGCGGTAGTCGACGATGCTGAAAGGCGTGGCCCGGTCGTCGTGGACGATGGCGGAGGAGTCCGTCGCGGGGTCCTTCGCCGGGTCGACGGTGATCTTCCTGTTGAGCAGTTCTGGCTTGCGGCGGGACTGCAGCCGGGCGTAGGTACGCAGGATCTCCGCGATGTCCTCGGCCTGCCGTGCGCCGAAGTTCTGCGCGGCGTACCGCTCCTCCCACTCCGGGAGCGCGTCCAGGGGCCACCGCTCGGGGTCCCAGGCGTACTCCAGGAAGAACTGGGTGGGCAGTTCGTTTCCCTTGAGGTCGCCGACGTTGGTGACCCAGAGGCCGTGGTTGCCGTAGGCCGCGCTCTGGTGGAGCTGGTCCCACAGGTTGGGGAGCGAGGCGGTGTCGACCCACTTGTAGTTGCGCCCCACCCCGACGTAGTCGAAGTGGTAGTAGAGGCCGTATCCGCCGCGGCGGGGGTCGTTCGTCAGGTCCGGCAGCTTGCGGACGTTGGCCCAGTTGTCGTCGGTGAGGACGACGGTGATGTCGTCCGGGACGCGCAGCCCGCGGTCCCAGTAGTGCTGGACCTCCTTGTAGAGGGTCCACACCTGCGGGACGGCGTCCGCCGCGCCGAGTTCCTCGGCGAGGATCGCGCGCTGGGTGGCGATGATCTCGGTCATCAGGTCGATGCCGTCGCCGTCCGGCAGGCTGACGTCGCCGTTGCCCCGCATGCCGAGGGTGACGACGCCCTCGAAGTCCTGGTCCGCCATGCGGCGGATCCCTTCACGCCAATACGCCTTGATGGCCTCGGCGTTGCGGCGGAAGGACCACTCGCCGGTGCCTCCGTAGGGGTCGTGGCCCGGCTTGGTGATGTTTCCCGCGCCGTCGCGTACAGCGGCGACCGCGTGCCTGTTCCACTCCTCGATGCCCCGCATCATGGGCGCCTCGTGCGAGGTGCCCATGACCACGCCGTAGGCCTTCGCGGTGGCGTGGTTCTCCGGGTCGTCCTCGGCGAAGGCGCGGCCCCAGACGGCAGGCCACAGGTAGTTGGCCTTCAGGCGCAGCATCACCTCGAAGATCTTGGCGTAGAAGCCGGCGTTGAAGCCGCCTTCGAAGCCGGGGGCCTTGCCCGGGCCGAAGTAGGCGGGTGCCCAGGTGCCGAGCGCCGGGTTCTCGTCGTTGATGAAGAATCCGCGGTATCTGACGGCCGGGGTTCCCTGGCTGTGCAGACCCGGCAGGACGTACAGCGCGTCACGGTGGACCGGGGCGACGTCGGCCCACCAGTACCAGGGCGAGACGCCTATACCGCGGGAGACGTCGTACGCGCCGAAGATCGTGCCGCGCTGGTCGCTTCCCGCGATGACGAAGGCACGGTCCACGCCGGGCAGCGGGTTCTCGACCACGGTCTGCAGGCTGGTCTCCCACTTGCCCGCGATCCCGGAGACCCTCAGCTTCCCCGCGGCGACCAGCCCGTCGATCAGCGGGCTGCGGCCGACGGTGCCCACGAGGACGATCTCGCGGCCCCGGGGGGTGGCGTCCTTCATGAGCACGGGACGGACGCCGGTGACGCGCTCGATGTCGTCCCTGAGGTCTCCCGCCACCCGGACGACGCCGTCGTGGTCCTCGCCGCTGACCACGATCGGCGCCGCTCTGCCGGACCTGACCAGGGGGAAGGCGCCGGAGCGGGGCGTGAAGGAGATGTACGCGCCGGGGTCGGTGGGCCGGATCGGCGGGGAGCCGGCGGAGTCGGCCGGCGCCGCGGCGGCGTCCCCGGCCAGCCCCATCAGGGACCCGAGCGGTGTGGCGGCCAGGGCCGTGAACCCGAGACCGGCCCCGAGGACCGTTCTGCGGCTGGTGTGCTTGTCCATGTTGCTCTCCATTTTGTTCACACACATGACAAATTGGACGGGCGGGTCCCCCGGTGCTGTTCGGCCGGTCCGTACGGCGTCAGTCCGTGACGCCGGGCGCTGCGGCGGGCCGCGGGGCGAGGTCCCGCTCCTGTTCACCGTCGCCGGGGAGCGGCGAGAGCGCCGCGACGATCGCGTCGGCGGTGTCGTCGGGCTCCGGGCCGATCAGGCCGACGACGACGTACACGACGAGGGAGGTGACCAGCGGGGTGACGATCACGAGGGTCTGGTCCGTGCTGTCACGGACGCCCACGTGGCCGCCACGTCGAAGACCTTGAGCAGGGCGCCGCTCCAGGCCGGGGCCTGCTGGGTGGGCACGTCGTAGCGCTCGGCGAGGTACTCCAGCGGCGAGGCGACCGCGTAACGCTGCCGCAGTCTCTGCCGGCGCGGGGCGAACAGCCAGGCGCCCACCGCCGCGTTGAGGGCGAGCGGCAGGAAGGCCCAGACGTAGACGGTGATGCCGTAGCTGTACGCGACGGCGGCGTACGCGACGAACACGGCGGCGCTGCAGCCGGACATGTGGGGGGAGATCCCGGAGAGCCACCAGGGCATCCGCCCGCCGCCGGTGAAGTGGTCGCTCACATCGCCGACGCGGCGGTGCGACCAGAGGCCGATCAGCGGCATCACCAGGAAATAGCCGCCCAGGGCGGCCCAGTCGAGCGGGGCCATCAGAACTCCTCGATGTACGTGCGTGGCCGGGGCGACCGGCGGGAACCCGGCGGCCCAGGCGGATTCACCAGCGGGGCGTCTTCTTCTCGTAGGAGGGGTCGATCCGCCGCATGTAGCCGGTGTCGTCCCGGTTTCGCAGCCCGCAGACGATGTACTGCTCGTGGAGCCGGGCGAGGGCGTCGCGGTCCAGTTCGACGCCGAGCCCGGGGCCCTCGGGTACGCGGACCGCGCCGTCGGCGAGGGTGAGCGCGCCGGGGGCGACGACCTCCTCGGTCTTCCACGGCCAGTGGGTGTCGCAGGCGTACGTGAGATGGGGTGTGGCCGCGGCGAGATGGGTCATCGCGGCCAGGCTGATGCCGAGGTGCGAGTTGGAGTGCATCGAGAAGCCCATGCCGAAGGTGTCGCAGATGCCGGACAGCAGCCGGGAGCGGTGCAGACCGCCCCAGTAGTGGTGGTCCGACAGCACGACCGCGACCGAGCCCCGCTCGACCGCGGGCGCCAGATGGTCGAAGGCGACGACGCACATGTTGGTGGCCAGCGGGACGGCCGTCTCCCTCGCGACCCGCGCCATCCCGTCGAGTCCGGGCGTCGGGTCCTCCAGGTATTCGAGGACCCCGTCCAGCCGCCGGGCCACCTCGATCGAGGTGTCCACGCTCCAGGCGGCGTTGGGGTCCAGCCGCAGCGGGATGCCGGGGAAGGCGTCACGCAGGGCCAGTACCGCCTCGATCTCCTCCTCGGGAGGCCGTACGCCGCCCTTGAGCTTGATCGCCGAGAAGCCGTGGTCCGCGATCATGCGGCGGGCCTGGGCGACGATGCCGTCCGGGTCCAGCGCCTCGCCCCAGTCGTCGGGGTCCGCCCCGGGATGACCGGCCCACTTGTAGAAGAGATAGGCGCTGAACGGCACGGATTCCCGTACGGCGCCCCCGAGCAGGTCGCTGACGGGCCGGCCGGCCGCCTTGCCCTGGATGTCCAGGCAGGCCACCTCGAACGGGGAGAAGACCCGGTCGACGGCGCTGCTGGTCGTGATCATCCCGGTGAGGCCGGAACCCTCCGGACCGTCGTCGTGCGCCAGCGCCTCGGCGACCTTGCGGTGCATGGTCCCGAGGGCGTGGACGTCCGTGCCGGTGATCGCTTCGGCGGCGGCCCGCAGCCGGCGCAGGTGCCCGTCGTCGGCGTAGGTCTCGCCGAGGCCGACCAGGCCACCGGCCGTGTCGACCTCGACGATCGCCCGCAGTGCGAAGGGTTCGTGCACGCCGACCGCGTTCAGCAGTGCCGGGTCCCGGAAGGCCACCGGAGTGATGCGCACTCCGGTGATCCGGAGGTCCGTCGTCATTCCGTCGCCTCTTCCGTACCTGTGGGGATTGGTGTGGTTCAGTGCCGGCCGGCGGCGAGCGTCAGGGTCTGGCGCAGGGTGCCGTAAGCGGGCTTGGGGGCGTAGTTCTCGTCGAGGATGTTGGCCGCGCCCTGGCCGGGGAAGGTGTCCGGCACCCAGGAGTAGGTGTCGGTGAAGCCCCAGACGGTGAAGTCGTTGCAGCCGGGGGTCAGGAGGCAGCCGCGCAGCAGAACTCCGTAACCCTCGGCCTGGGCCTCGAGCTTGGTGCTGTCGGCCGGCATGGGCATCCGGACGTCCGCCTCGGTGATCGCGGTCTCCAGGCCGAGGCGGTCGAAGCGCATCATGTTGTCGGCGATGTCGTGCGGCGCGCTGTACTGGACGCCCAGGTGGCCCTGGATGCCGACGCCGTGGACCGGCACGCGCTGCTTGCGCAGCTGGGTGACCAGCTCGTAGAGGGCCGTGCTCTTGGCGTTGACACCCTCGATGTTGTAGTCGTTGATGAACAGCCGGGCCTTGGGGTCCGCCTCGTGGGCCCAGCGGAAGGCGTCGGCGATGTAGCCGGGGCCGAGCTTCCGCAGCCAGATGCTGTCCCGCAGCGTGCCGTCGTCGTTGAAGGCCTCGTTGACGACGTCCCACTGCCAGATGTCGCCCTTGAAGTGGGTGACCTGGTCGGTGATGTGCCGGCGCAGGATCTCCCTGAGCTCCTCGGCGGTGAAGTCTCCGTCGTTCAGCCAGGCGGGAAGCTGGCTGTGCCAGACGAGCGTGTGTCCGCGGACCAGCTGCCGGTTCTTCTTCGCGAAGTCGACGAGCTCGTCGGCGGCGGCCCAGTCGTAGGTGCCTCGCGTCGGTTCGACCGATTCCCACTTCATGGCGTTCTCGGCGGTGACGGAGGAGAACTCCCCCGCGACCTTGGCCCGGTAGGGCGCGTCCTCGGCCAGGGCGGTGGCGCCGACAGCCGTGCCGATGCGCAGGCCGGCCTTCTTGCCGAGGCTCCCGAGCGTCTGCGGCGCCGCGCTGTGGCCCGGTCCCCCGCGCCTGCCGGCGTCGTCGGTGGCGGCGGAGGCGCTGGAAAGGGTGAACGCCGAGACGAGGAGTACGGCGACGGCCGAGCCGACTGCTACCGATCTGTTTGCCTTGAGCATGACAGGTTCCTTTCGGTGAGGGCGCACGGCCTTCGGCCGCCTACGCCGGGAATGACCTTTCGAAAGTTTCGACGCCGCTCCGCGCACCTCCGCGAGGGTGCGCGGAGCGGACGGCCGGGGGCCCCACGGCCCCCGGCCCGTCAGTTCTCCGGGACGAGCGCGCCGAGGGAGGTGGCGCAGACCATGTGGCGCCGGTGGTCGACGATGCGTTCCGCTCCCGTGAGACGCAGCCGTACGGTGTGCTTCACGTCGGCCGGGTCGCTGGAGGTGGCGAACCGAAGCTCCAGGTCACCGGGCTCGACGATCCTGCGCCCGCCGACGCCGGTGAAGGAGACCAGGTCCGGATGGAAGCGGAAACCGACCGTGCGGGACTCCCCCGCGGCGAGCGGCACCCGGGCGTAGCCGATGAGCCTCGACTCGGGGCGCGTGGTCTGCGCGACCGGGTCGTGGACATAGAGCTGCACCACTTCGGCGCCCTCGCGGTCGCCGGTGTTGCGGACCGTGATCTCGAGGTCGGTCTCACCGTCGGTGGGCAGCTCGGCAGGCACCTCGGCACCCGCCTCCCACGCGAACGTGGTGTACGAGAGGCCGTGGCCGAAGGGGTGGAGCGGGGTCGGGTCCAGATTGCTGACCCCGTTGTTCTGTCCCAGCGGAGGCTGCAGATACGTCCACGGCTGGCCGCCGGGGCCGTTGGGCACGCCCAGGGGCAGGCGTCCGGAGGGGTTGACCCGCCCCGAGAGCACACCGGCGAGCGCAGGGCCTCCCTCCTCCCCGGGGAAGAACGCCTGCACACAGCCGGCCAGCCGGTCGGCCTGTGCGCCGAGCGCGTACGTACGCCCCGTCAGCAGCACCAGGACCACCGGGGTGCCGGTCGCGAGCAGCGCGTCGAGCAGCTCACCCTGGAGACCGGGCAGCGCCAGGTCGGCCGCGTCGCAGCCCTCGCCGGAGGTGCCTCGGCCGAAGAGTCCGGCGCGGTCGCCGAGCACGGCCACACAGACATCGGCACCGGCGGCGAGCGAGACGGCCTCCTGGATCAGGGAGTCGTCGCTCCCGTCCACCTCGCAGCCCTGCGCGTAGCTGACGCCCGCCCCGGGGAACTCGTCCCGGAGCGCCTCCAGCACCGTGGGCACCTCGATGCCCATGGCCGCCTCGGGGTGCTGGACCCCTACGTGGCTCGGGAAGGAGTAGCAACCGAGCATGGCCAGCGGATCGTCGGCGCGCGGCCCCACGACCGCGATCCGGCCGGTGCCGGCCAGCGGCAGCACGCCGTCGGCGTTGGACAGCAGGACGCAGGAGCGCTCGGCGAGGAGCCGGGCCAGGGCCCTGTTCCGCGGCGGGTCGAGGTCCACCGTGCCGCGCGCCTGCTCCGGGTCCACCCCGTCGAGCACGGCGGGCAGCAGCGGCCGGTCCGGGTCGAGCAGGCCGAGTTCACACTTCTGCAGCAGGACCCTGCGCAGGGCGCGGTCCACCAGTTCCTCGGCCACGAGGCCCTCGCGTACGGCGGCGACCAGTTCGTCGCCGTAGCTGCGTACGGTGGGCAGTTCCACGTCGACGCCCGCGGTGAGGGCCAGGCGCGCGGCGTCGCCGCGGTCCGCCGCGACCCTGTGCAGCGTCTCGAGGAAGCCGACGCCGAAGTAGTCCGCCACGACGGTCCCGCCGAACCCCCAGGTGTCCCTGAGGAGTCCGGTGAGCAGGGCCGGGTCGGCGGCTGCCGGGACCCCGTCGATCTCGGCGTACGAGTGCATCACCGAGCGGGCGCCGCCCTCGCGCACCGCCATCTCGAACGGCGGCAGGATCACGTCCGCCATCTCCCGCCCGCCGGCCCGGACCGGGGCGAGGTTACGGGCGCCGGCCGAGGCGGAGTAGCCCGCGAAGTGCTTGAGCGTGGCGACGATCCCGGAGGACTCCAGCCCTCGGACGTAGGCCGTGCCGATGGTCGCGACCAGGTACGGATCCTCGCCGATGGTCTCCTCGACGCGGCCCCAGCGCAGGTCCCGCACCACGTCCAGGACCGGGGCGAGCCCTTGGTGCACCCCGACCGACCGCATGTCGCTGCCGATGCGGTGGGCCATCTCGGCGACCAGCTCCGGGTCCCACGCGGCGCCCCAGGCCAGCGGCACCGGGTAGGCCGTGGCCCCCCAGGCGGTGAAGCCGGCGAGGCACTCCTCGTGGGCGAGCGCGGGGATCCCGAATCTGCCCGCCTCGACGATCCTGGCCTGGGCCGTGGCCAGCGAGACGGCGCCGACGCCCGGGTCGACCGGGGCGGTGCCGAACGGCCGGGTGAGCTGGCCGAGTCCGCGCCTGGTGATGTCCTCGAAGTCGACCGGGTCGACCATGTCGTTCTGGTGCGGCGCGACTCCGTCGCCCTCCGCGTCGGCGCCCACCCAGATTCCGTACAGCTGGGCGGCCTTCTCCTCGAGCGTCATCCGGGCCGCCAGGTCGGCCACCCGCTCCTCGGGACTGAGCGAAGGGTCGCGCCACGGGCCGTCGACGGCGGGGGGCGAATCGGCCTGACGGGCCTGCGGGACGGGGTGGATTGCCATGGCGGCAGGGGTTCCTCTCATGAGTGCGGTGGTCCGGGGCGGCGTCGGTGTGCTACTTGCCGCCCACGCCCATCAGTCCGTTGATCAGCGCCCGCCGGGCCACGAGGTACACGGCGAAGATGGGGATGACGGAGAGGACGATCGCTGCCAGTACCGCGGGGATGTTCACTCCGAACTGGCTCATGAAGTTGAACAGCCCCAGCGTCAGTACGCGCTGCTCCTCCGACTGCGTCAGGATCAGCGGGAACAGGAAGCCGTTCCACGCCTGCAGGGCGGAGAAGATCGCCACCGTGCTGATCCCGGCCTTGGACAGCGGTACCGCCAGCTGCCAGAGCATGCGGAAGGGTGAGGCACCGTCCAGAGCCATCGCCTCGTACATCTCCTCGGAGACGTCACGCATCGTGCCGCTCAGCACGAGGACCGCGACCGGCATCGCGAAGGCCGCGGTGGGCAGGATGATCGCCCACAGGGTGTCGTACAGCCCCAGCTTGCCGATCATCAGGTACAGCGGCACGATCACCGCCTGCGCCGGGATCGCGACGCCGAGCAGGAAGGTCCGGAAGGCGAGCGAGGAGAGGCGGCTGCGGGTGCGTACCGCGACGTACGCCACCGGGACGGACAGCACCAGCACGAGGGCGACGGTGACCACCGCGACGATCGCGGTGTTGCCGATCAGCGAGAGGAACCCGCTGTCCAGCACGGTCCGGTAGTTCTCGAGCGTGGGATCCGTGGGCAGGGCCAGCGGATCGCCGTTCAGCGCCTCGTCCTGCCGCATGAGCGAGGCGGAGACCAGGGTGTAGAGCGGTACCAGGACGATGAGCAGCCAGACCAGCGACCCGATGCCGGCCACCGGGTTGCCCAGGGACCTGCGCCGGCGAACGGCGCCTGCGCGCCGCGGTGTCACAGGGGTCGCGCGGTGCTCCGGCGCGGCGGGGCGGGTGTCGATCGACATCTCGTCACATACCTTCCCGGGTGGACCGCATGGACCCGAAGCCACTGAGGCGGACCATGATCAGCGAGATACTGGTGGCCACGACGACGAGCGCGGTGGCGATGGCGGCCGCGTAGCCGAGGTCGTACGTCTGGAAGCCGGTCCGGTACATCAGGTAGGGCAGGATCGTGGTGTCCGTGCCGGGACCGCCCTTGGTCATGATGAGCACGGTGTCGAAGTACGTCAGCGAGCCGACGATCATCAGGACCGACGAGGTCGTCATCGTGTGACGCAGCTGCGGCAGGGTGATGTGGAAGAACTGCCGCACCATGCCCGCGCCGTCGATGGAGGCGGCCTGGTACAGGACTTCCGGGATCTGCCGCGCACCGCCCTGGTAGATCAGGGTGTGGAAGGGCATGAACTGCCAGCCGCCGACGAAGGCCACCACGAGCAGGGCGCCGGTTGACGACCCCATGACGTTGGGGTCGATGCCGAGCCAGGGCCCGATCGTCTGGATCACCCCGAAGTTGGGGTCCAGCAGCGCGTGGAAGAGCATGGCGATCGCGGTCGTGGAGAGCAGCAGCGGGATGAAGAAGATCGCGGACAGGAACGCCCGGCTGCGCTGGCGCCCTGCCGCCCACACGCCGAGCAGGAGGGCCACCGGGGTCTGGAAGACCCAGCTGATCGTGGTGAGGAGAAGGCTCAGCCAGGCGGCCTGCCCGAATTCGGAGTCCTTGAACAGCCGGGTCCAGTTGTCGAGGCCGGTCAGGGTCGGGGAGTCGAGCCCGTCCCATTCACAGAAGGAGAGGTAGACGGCGATCGCCAGGGGGACGATCGCGAATACGGCGAAGAAGAGGATGCCGGGGACGGCCCAGGCGACCGGCGGGCGGCCGACGTTGCCGACGGCCGCCTTCCTGTCTCCGTGCCTCTTCGCGACCGGAGTGTGGTGCGACATCGTTACTTGGCGGCCTTCATTGCTGCGACGAACTGCTCGGGAGTCGTCTTGCCGGCGAAGAGCTTGCTGATCTCGGTGAGCAGCGGGGTGGCGTACTGGGCTTCGAGCGCCTGGTCCCACGAGAGGGTGAAGCTCGGGGCCTTCTGCACCAGGTCGTACTGGTCGGTGGCGAACTGCGGGTTGGGGGAACCGCTGAGCATCGACGCCGCGTTGGAGGTGGTGGGGACGTCACCGTTGTCGACGAGGGCCTGTGCGTAGGTCTTCGACGCCATCGCCTTCAGGAACTCGATGGCGGCGTCCTTGTGCTTCGTGCGGGCGTTGACGGACCAGTAGTTGGTGGGGTTGCCCACCACGTTCGCGGGGTCGCCCACTCCGCCGGCCACCGTCGGGAAGGCGGTCCAGCCGAGGTCCTTCTTCGCGAACTCGGGGGCCTTGCCCAGCTGGGTCGAGTACTCCCACGAGCCCATGAGGTGCATCGCGGCCTTGCCCTTGTTGAGCAGGGTCGGGGCTCCGCCGTTGCCGTAGTCGACCGAGTTGAAGTTCTTGCCGAAGGCGCCGTCGTCGATCAGCTGCTTGACGGTCTGGGCCGTCTTGAGCACCGCCGGGTCGCCCCAGCCCTCGGTGTCACCGTCCTGGATCTTCTTGAAGACCTCGGGACCGCCGATGCGGTCCAGCAGGTATTCCATCCACATCAGTTCGGGCCACTTGTCGGAGCCGCCGAGCGCGAAGGGGGTGATACCCGCTTCCTTGAAGGTCTTGATGGCCTTCTGGAGGTCCTCCCAGGTCTTGGGCGGCTCGATCTTGTGCTCGGCGAAGAGGGACTTGTTGTAGAAGAGCATCACGGGCTGCATGCCGCGCATGGGCACCCCGTAGATCTTCCCGCCGAGCCCGCCGGCCGTCATGATCGAGGGAAGGAAACCGTCCTTGAGCGTCGCGTCGTTCTTGACCGTCGACGTCAGGTCGACCAGGTCCTTGGAGTCGACATACGGCTTGATGGAACCGCCGCCCCAGTTGAAGAAGACGTCCGGAGCGCTGGGCGAGCCCATGGCGCTGCGCAGCTTGTTCACGTAGTCGGTGCCGGGCACCGACACCAGCTTCACCTTGACCTTCGAGGTCTTGTTGAACGTGTCCACCGCGGCCTGCTGAACCTTGACCGCGTCGTCGCCGTAGACGTAAGCGGTGATGGTTCCGCTGTCACTCCCGCCGGCCCCTGAGCCGCAGCCGGCCAGCAGACCGGCCATGGCCATCGCCGCACCTGCTGCGGCCCATCTCGTCGTACGTGTGCCCTGAGCGAATATCCCCGACCGCATGACCGCACCTCTGTCGAATGTTTCGGCGTGCCTTTCGAATGTTGCCGGAACCGTACGGTCGTGTTTCGGGCCAGTCAAGAGGGTGGGAGCAAGGATTTACGAACCTTGCCCAGACGCGTGCTCACGGCTGCGGGCGAGCTACGATTCGTGCATGAGCCCTGCAAAGGTCCAGCCCCAACAGGAGAAGGCGTCCGTCGACGAGTCGTCGGAGAGCACCGCCACGCTGGCAGAGATCGCCCGAGCGGCCGGAGTCTCGGCTCCGACAGTTTCGAAAGTGCTGAACGGCCGCGCCGACGTCGCCCCTGGTACGCGCACGAGGGTGGAGGAACTGCTGCTGAAGCACGGCTACCGCCGACGCCGCGGCGCCTCCCAGCAGTCACAGCTCATCGATCTGGTCTTCCACGAGCTGGACAGCGCCTGGGCGATGGAGGTCGTCCGGGGTGTCGAGAACGTCGCGCGGGAAGAGGGCCTGAGCCTGGTCCTCTCGGAGAGCGCGGGCCGGCTCACCCCGGGCCAGACGTGGGTGGACGGCGTGCTCGCGCGCCGTCCCGCCGGAGTGATACTCGTGCTCTCGGACCTCGACGCCTCGCAGCGCGCCCAGCTGACCAGCCG
The DNA here is from genome assembly GCF_042872025.1 of Streptomyces sp. NPDC005494. NCBI lineage: Bacteria > Bacillati > Actinomycetota > Actinomycetes > Kitasatosporales > Streptomycetaceae > Streptomyces > Streptomyces sp. NPDC005494. Next base: position 294,790 of record NZ_JBIAJR010000007.1, on the reverse strand, counting down.
TTCCATTCCCTTCGTCGTCGTCGATCCGGCCGGCGATCCCGGGGACGACATCCCCTCCGTCGGCGCGGCCAACTGGCAGGGCGGCCTCGCCGCCACCCGTCATCTGACGGGGCTCGGCCACCGGCGGATCGGCATCATCGGCGGACCGGCGCGCATGATGTGCAGCCGCGCCCGGCTCGACGGCTACCGCGCGGCGCTGGAGACCTCGGGTGTCCCGATGGACCCCGAGCTCGTCCGGGAGGGCGAGTTCAACCACGAGGACGGTTACACGGCGGCGCTGGAACTGCTGCGCCTGCCGGAACCGCCCACAGCCATCTTCGCCGGGAACGATCTGCAGGCGCTCGGGGTGTACGAGGCGGCACGCGAACTGGGGCTGCGGATTCCGCAGGATCTCAGCGTGGTCGGCTTCGACGACCTGCCGCTGACCCGCTGGATCGGCCCGCCGCTCACGACGGTGCGCCAGCCGCTGATAGAGATGGCCGAGACCGCCGCCCGGCTGGTGCTCGACCTCGGCCGGGGCAGGCAGCCCGCTACCACCCGGGTCGATCTGGCGACGAGCCTGGTGGTGCGCAGCAGCACGGCGCCGCCGGCGCGCTGAGGAGGACCGACCGCGCAGGGTGGCCGGGCACGCCCGTGCGCGCGCCGCGGGAGTGCGGGCCGCGGGAGCGGGCGCCGTGGGAGCGGGCGCCTCGCACCGGGCCCCCTCTGCCACGACCGCTGTGACCTGGGCCGACGCCGCAGCTACCGGCCACTGTCAGTGGCCCGGTGCAGACTGGCACCTGTCCGGCACAACGGCGTATCGGGAGGTCCTGTCATGGCCGAGGTTCTGCTCACCGTAGGCACCCGCAAAGGGCTCTTCATCGGCCGCAGGCGCGGCGGTTCTTGGGAGTTCGGCGCTCCCTGTTTCAACGCCCAGGCGATCTACTCGATCGGCATCGACACCCGCGGCGGGACACCTCGGCTGCTGGTCGGCGGCGACAGCGCGCACTGGGGTCCCTCCGTCTTCCACTCCGACGACCTGGGCGAGACCTGGGTGGAGCCGAAGCAACCCGCCGTGAAGTTCCCGCAGTTCACCGAGGCATCGCTGGAGCGGGTCTGGCAGCTGCATCCCGCGGGGCCCGAGGCCCCCGGCGTCGTGTACGCGGGCACCGAACCCGCCGCGCTGTTCCGGTCCGACGACCGGGGCGAGTCCTTCGAGCTGGTCCGGCCGCTGTGGGAGCATCCGACGCGGTCCAAGTGGGTGCCGGGCGGGGGCGGCGAGGGCCTGCACACCATCCTGACGGACCCGAGGGACGCCCGGGCCGTGACCGTGGCCGTCTCCACCGCGGGCGTGTTCCGCACCGAGGACGGCGGTGAACGCTGGGACCCCTCCAACAAGGGCGTCTCGGCGGTCTTCCTGCCGGATCCCGATCCCGAGTTCGGCCAGTGCGTCCACAAGGTCACCCGGGACGCGGCCGATCCCGACCGGCTCTACCTCCAGAACCACTGGGGCGTCTTCCGCAGCGACGACGGCGGGAAGCGCTGGAAGGACATCGGCACGGGCCTCCCTTCGGACTTCGGCTTCGCCGCCGCCGCGCACCCGCACCGCGCGGACACCTTCTACGTCTTCCCGATCAACGCCGACGCCGACCGCGTGCCCGCCGGCCGGCGCTGCCGGGTCTTCAGGACCCAGGACGCCGGCGAGACCTGGGAGCCCCTCACCCGGGGCCTTCCGGAGGACGACCACTACGGCACGGTGCTGCGCGACGCCCTCTGCACGGACGACGCCGACCCGGCGGGAATCTACTTCGGCAACCGCAACGGCGAGGTGTACGCGAGCGCGGACGACGGCGACAGCTGGCAGCAGCTGGCCTCGCATCTGCCCGATGTGCTGTGCGTGCGGGCGGCGGTGCTCGGCTGACCGGAGGTGCCGCCCGGAGGGCTCTCCGGTCGGCTCACTCCTCGGTCGGCACGCAGAGCACCGGGACGGTCGACAGGTGCAGGAGCTTGTGCGGGGTGGAGCCGAGCAGCGCCCCCCGCATCGGGCTCTCGCCCCAGGTGCCGACCACGATGACCCTCGCGTCGTGATGTGAGGCGGCTTCGATCAGCGCCTGCGCGGGACTCAGGTCGATGACCTCGACCGTCGTCGGCACCCCGGCCTCCTCGGCCGCGGCGACCGCCCGTTCGAGCCCTGTACGTCCCGCCTGGCGAATGGCGTCGTAGTGGGCGCGGTACTCCTCGCCGGCGGGGCCCGGCGGGGCTGCCCCGTAGACCAGGACGAGCCGCTCACCGAACGCGGCGGCCACCTCGATCGCCGCCCGCAGGGCACGCGCGGCGCCCGGCGATTCGTCGTACCCGAGGACCACGGACATCTCAGCGCTCCTTGCCGTGCACGAGGCCGGGATCGACCACACCGCGGCGCTCGTCCCAGAAGGCCGGCGACCGGAACCGCAGCACCACCATGAACACCACACCGGCGAGGCTGATGCAGATGCCGATGACGAGCGGCGGGCCCAGCCCGAACCAGGAGATCCCGCTGTAGGAGTTGGCCGGGTCCGACATATCCATGACGGACCGGACGAGCAGCCAGGTCAGCAGACCGGCTCCGGCCAACGGTCCGAGGCCGATGAGGAGGAAGTTGCGGGCGCTCTCGGTGAGGTGGCGCCGGTAGTAGACCGCGCACGCCACCCCGGTGAGCGCGTAGTAGAAGGCGATGAGGAGGGACAGCGCGGTCAGCGAGTCGAAGAGGGCGTTCTCGCTGATCCGGTTGACGACGAGGTACCAGGCGATGGCGATGACCGCCACCCACCAGGTGCTCACGTCGGGGGTCCGGAACCGGGGGCTGATGTGTGCGAAGTGCGCGGGCAGCGCGTGGCGGCGGGCCATCGACAGAGCGGTGCGCGAGGCCGGGATGATGGTGGTCTGGGTCGAGGCGAGCGCCGACGTCGCGACGGCGAGCAGCACGATCCAGTCCCATCCCCCCATGACCTCGCCGGCGAGCAGGGCGAAGATGAACTCCTCCTCGTCCGCGTTCTCGGCGAGGTAGGCAGGACCGGCGAAGGCGACGACCGCGAAGCCGACGGACAGGTAGGTCACCAGCAGGATGACCGTGGACCACACGCCTGCCCTGCCGGGAGCGGTCGCGGAGTCCTCCACCTCCTCGGTGAGGTTGACGCACGACTCCCAGCCCCAGTAGATGAACACCCCCAGCAGCAGGCCCCCCGTGAGGGCGGCGCCGCCCGCGCCGAAGGGGTTGAGCCACTCGACGGCGGGCGTGACGGAGTCGAAGTCGGTCGTGCCCGCGTAGACGCGGTGGAGCGCGACGATCACGAAGGCGAGGAGGAACACCACCTGTGCCAGGATCAGGATGTTCTGCACCCTGGCCGAGATCTCGGTCCCGATGACGCACAGCCCGGTCATCACCACGATGAGGACCACGGTGAGCAACTGGCGGACGAACGTGTTCTCGGCCCAGCTGTCGAGGCCGACGGCCATCAGCCCGAAGCTGACGGCGACGTCCGCCAGTGACCCGACGACGAGCACACCGGTCATGGCGATGGCCCAGCCGCCGAGCCAACCGGTCCACGGCCCCAGGGCGCGGGTGACCCAGGAGAACGTCGTCCCGCAGTCCTGGTCGACCTTGTTCAGGTAGTAGAAGGCCGCGGCGATGAGGAGCATCGGCACGAAGGAGGCGAAGAGCACTCCTGGTGCGTAGATACCGACGAGCGCCACGATCGGTCCGATGACCGCCGCCACCGAGTAGGCCGGCGACGTGGCGTTCAGTCCGATGACGAGCGCGTCGACGAAACCGATCGCGTTCGGCTTCAAGCTTGCCGGCGGTCCCGATCCGGCACGGTCCTCTGCCACGCTCCCTCACTAGGGTCACAGGCCTGGAGAAAAGGGGAATATAACGTTTCGTATGCTATTGAGCCGGCTCCCGGTGTGCACGTCCGGCAACTCCCTCAGGGCCGCCGCGGACGTGTCCCCGGCTCCGTCACCGCCGTCATTGCTCGCGCATGCCCCACGGCGTGCCGTACTCCGTCAGAAGATCGAGGAACGGCCGGGGCGGCATGGCCTCGGGACCCAGTACCCCGGCGCCGCCCCAGGTGCCGCCCGCCACCAGTTCGAGCGCGGCGACCGGGTTGATCGCGGTCTGCCAGACCACGGCCTGGGAACCGTACTCACGCATCGACCATTGGTTGTCGACCACGTGGTACAGGTAGACCTCGCGGGGCTTCCCGTCCTTGCTGCCCTTCACCCAGGTGCCCGCGCACGTCCTGCCGTGCATCCGGTCCCCCAGGCCGGCCGGATCGGGCAGGCAGGCCGCCACCACGTCCCTCGGCGACACCTGGGCGTCACCGCCGCCGCTCTTCACGGACACGGGGTCCGTACGGTCGAGGCCCAGCTTGTGGAGGGTGCGCAGCACCCCGATGAACTCGTCACCCAGGCCGTACTTGAACGTCACTCGCCGGGCCTTCAGCCATCGGGGGACGAGCAGTACCTCCTCGTGCTCGACATTGACGCACTCGACCGGCCCGATGCCCTCGGGGAAGTCGAAGACCTCCGGTTCGCTGAAGGGGACGGTGGTGAACCAGCCCCGCCCCTCCTCGTAGACGACCGGTGGGTTCAGGCACTCCTCGATGGTCGTCCAGATGCTGAAGGACGGGGCGAAGTCATAGCCCTCCACCGTGAGGTCGGCGCCGTCGCGGATTCCGATCTCCTCGATCTCGTCGAAGAGCTCGTCGGAGGCGTAGCGGGCGAACACGTCCGAGAGCCCGGGCTCGACCCCCATGCCGACCAGTGCGAGAAGCCCGGCGGCCTCCCACTCCGCCGCGCGGTCGAACTGCGCGTCCCCGAGTTTGACGCCGCACTCCTCGTAGGGGCGGGACGGGTGGGGCCGGGAGAGGGACATCGCCATGTCGAGGTAGTGCGCGCCCTGGGCGAGAGCCGCCTCGAAGAGCGGCATGACGAAGCGCGGGTCGGTGGCGTTGAGCAGCACGTCGCAGCGGTGTGCAGCCAGTACGGCGCGCACGGCCGCGGGGTCGGAGGCGTCGAGCCGGACGGCTTCGAAGCGGTTCTCGCGCTCCCCCAGGGCGGCGACGGCGGCCTCCGCCCGTGCGGGGTCGAAGTCGGCGACCGTCATGTGCTCGAAGAAGGGCCGCCGGGCCGCGATCCGTGTGATCGCCGTGCCCACCCCTCCCGCGCCGACCAGGAGAACACGCATGGGACACCACTCCTCTGCCGAGCCGACGGCACGGCCGGGCCGGCCGGTCCGGTGGAGTGGGACGCTAACAGCCCGGATCGCGGGCGGCGAGCAGCGTCGGGCCGGTGTCCCGTGCCCGGGCCGCCTCGGCTGCGGTGCGCCACCCGGACGGACTCCCGGGCCCGGCCGGGAGGGGTACCGGAACGGCGCGCGGTTCCCGAACCGTCGGCGGGACCGGCACGGCTCGCGGTTCCCGAACCGTCGGCGGGACCGGCACGGCTCGCGGTTCCCGGGCCGTCGGCGGGACCGGATGCGGAGAAGGAGCCGGCCCCACCGGCGGGGGGATGCCGGAGGGGCCGGGTGCTCACGGAGGTGCGGGAGGTACACCTGCCGGAGCTCGGGTCACAGGGTCGTGTGCCCCGGTTCGGGGAACCTATGTACGGTGCCGGAGCCCGGATCCCGGACCGCTGCCGGGTGAGGTCCGGCGGACGTCCGGGTGCCCCTCAAGGAAGGCGCCAGTCCACCGGCTGCTCCCCCAGTCCGACCAGGAAGTCGTTGGTGCGGCTGAACGGCCGCGACCCGAAGAAACCTCGGTCCGCCGACATGGGGGAAGGGTGGGCGGATTCGACCGCGGGCAGGTCACCGAGGAGCGGGCGCACGTTGCGGGCGTCCCGCCCCCACAGCACGGACACCATCGGCTTGCCCCGTGCCGCCAGGGCGCGGATGGCCTGCTCGGTGACCGCTTCCCAGCCCTTGCCCCGGTGCGCGGCGGGTTTGCCGGGCGCCGTCGTCAGCGCCCGGTTGAGGAGCAGTACGCCCTGTCGCGTCCACGGCGTCAGGTCGCCGTTGGAGGGCCGGGGCAGGCCGAGATCGGAGTGGAGTTCCCTGAAGATGTTCTCCAGGCTGCCCGGGAGCCTGGAAACATCGGGCGCCACGGCGAAACTGAGCCCGATGGCCATGCCCGGTGTCGGGTAGGGGTCCTGACCGACGATCAGGACGCGCACCTCGTCGAAGGGCTGCTGGAACGCGCGCAGGATGTTCCCGCCCGCCGGCAGATACGTACGTCCCGCCTCGATCTCCGAACGGAGGAAGTCCCCCATCGACGCGATCCGGTCGGCCACGGGCGCCAGCGCCTCGGCCCAGCCCGGCTCCACAAGTTCACTCAACGGTCGCGCTGCCACGAGCGTCACTCTACCGGCCTACACGGCCGACGTGATCATGTGGCCCCACGGAGCGGCTTCGAGCGGTAGGGTGCCGCACGTCTTCAGTCCTCCGTCCCCTGGAGCCCGCCCATGAGGCCGTACCGGCGTTCGCCCGAAGGCGAAGGTGCCCGTTGCAGCCGGTGACCGCGGCGCCCGCCGCCGGAGCGGCGATCCGGAGGCTTCGGTGACCGCCCCCGCACCGGACGCGTTCGTCCTCGGGGTGGACTCGGGCGGTTCCGGGCTGAGGGTGGCGCTCGGGCCTGTGGACGGCGAGCACCCTGCCCTGACGTCGGTCTGCGCCGAACCCGTGCGGACAGGGGCGGCCGGCATCGACGCCGCGCACCTGCTCGAGCAACTGCTGCCCGCCGTGGGCGAGCTGCTGGACCGGGCCGGGACGGGACAGGTCGTCGCCGCTGCGATCGGCGCGGCGGGCATGGCGACCCTCGGAGGCCAGCTGCGCGAGCGGCTGCCCTCGGCCCTCGCGCAGGCCCTGGGTGTGCGACGGGTGGCCCTGGCGGCGGACGCCGTGACCGCGTACGCCGGAGCCCTGGGGCAGCGCCCCGGGGCGGTCGTGGCCGGCGGCACCGGCATGATCGCGCTCGGCACCGACCTCACGACGTGGCGCAGGGCGGACGGCTGGGGGCACCTGCTGGGCGACAGCGGTGGCGGTGCCTGGATCGGGAGAGCGGGACTGGACGCCGCGATGCGCGCCCACGACGGCCGGCGCGGAGGTTCGGCCGCCCTGCTGGCCAGGGCGGAGGCCGTCTTCGGACCCCCCACCGGACTGCCGGGCCTGCTGTATCCCCGAACGGACCGCCCCGCCCTGCTCGCTTCGTTCGCCCCGGAGGTCGGGGCCTGCGCCGCCGGCGACGACGTGGCCGCGCGGATCCTGCGGGAGGCGGCCGCGCACATCGCGGAGGCCGCCGCCGCGGTGTGCCCGGCATCCGAGGGCCCCCGTTCCGGCGCTCCCGAAGTCGCTCTGACCGGAGGACTGTTCCGGATGGGCGAACCGCTTCTCGGGCCCCTGCACCGGGAATTGACGCAGCAGCTTCCCCGGGCGCGGGTGGTGCCGGCCGCCGGCGACCCGTTGCACGGGGCGCTGGAGATGGCCCGAGCCCTCGCGGCGCCGGGGGCCGGGCTGCGACTGCCACCCCACCCGACCCTGCTGTTCGTACCGGGAGCGACGTGACCGGATCGGTCAACTGTGCCCCCGGACAGAGCGGGCCAGTCGCCCGCTTTGCCGCCGAGCAGACATATATGGACAGATGACGCCTGGTCGCCCCCTCCCCGAACAGAGGGGTACCCAAAACCAGTAGCATGCGGCGCCATGAGCACCCCCACTGGGCCCGCTTCCGGCCTGCCTGTACGAATGCCGCGACCTCGCCAGTCCGGACGGCACCGCCGCCCGGAGCCCGTGGTCGCACCTGAGGGCGCTGCCGCGCTCGTTCTCGCCGTTCCCGGTACCCCTTCCTCGGCCTCGCGCAGCCTGGCCGAGGAAGTGATCAGCATCGCCCGTTCCGAGCTGCCCGGCCTGAATGCCCGGATCGGCTACCTCGACGGCGACGACGCCGAATACTCCACGCTCGCCTCCGTACTCACCCACGCCGCAGCCGAGCGCACCGCTCGCTACGAGCAGGCCACCGCCGCGGGCCGTGAGGTCCCCGTGCCCTCGGGGCCGTCCGCCGTCGTGGTGCCGCTCCTCGCGGGGCCGGACAGCGCCACGATGCGGCGCATACGGCAGGCGGTCATGGACAGCGGTACGCAGGCCGAGCTGACCGACGTACTCGGACCGCACCCGCTGCTCGCCGAGGCACTGCACGTCCGCCTCTCGGAGGCCGGGCTGGCCCGCGCCGACCGTGCACGGCTCTTCACGGTCGCGACCGCGGCCGACGGCATCGTGCTGGCCACGGTCGGCGGCGAGGAGGCCGTCCAGGCCGCCGGGATCACCGGCATGCTGCTGGCCGCGCGCCTCGCGGTGCCGGTGATGGCCGCCGCCCTGGACGTGGAGGGTTCGGTCGCCTCGATCGCCGCGCAGCTGCAGAACTCCGGCTCCGCGCAGCTCGCGCTGGCGCCGTACCTCGTGGGCCCGGAGATCGAGGATGGCCTGCTGGACGCCGCCGCGAAGGAGGCCGGCTGCGCGACCGCCGAGCCTCTCGGCGCATACCCGGCCATCGGCAAGCTCGTGCTTTCGCTGTACGCGACGGCGCTCGGCATCACCCCGGCCACGCCGCAGGGAGCCCAGGCGCACTGATCCCGCCTGCCCCGCGACCGGAGAGCGGCGCGGACCGGTTTCCTCCGGTCCGCGCCGCTCTCCGGCTCCTGCGGCGGCTCAGGCACCTGGGCGGGCGCGAGGATGCCGCTCAAGGCTCTCAGGGCACCCTGAGGGCTCCAGGCGCGCAGGGCGGCTCAGCGCTCCCAGGATGCGCGGGTCCGGGCGCTCAGAACCCGGGTTCCGGACCCCGAGGACGCTCAGGGCCCCGAGGTCCGCACGCTCAGGACCTCAGGGCCCTCAGGTACGCGGGGGACGCCCGGGGCCCCAGGACCTCAGGACGCTCAGGCGAACACCACGCAGGAGGCGGCCGGGGCGTCCACGGAGCCCACATGGGTCGGGATTCCCGTCTCCGCGTCCACGGCGAACCAGCCGACGTTCCCGGAGCGCTCGTTGGCGGCGTACAGCCACTGCCCGGTGGGGTCGAGGGCCAGGTCACGGGGCCAGTGCCCACCACAGCCCACGGCAGCCGCCAGGACGGGCTTCTCGGCCGTCTCGTCGAGGGTGAGCACCGAGATGCTGTCGTGCCCGCGGTTGGCCGTCCAGAGGAACCGGCCGTCGTGCGAGACCACCAGCTCGGAGGGGTACGTCCGGCCCTCGCCGTCTTCCGCGTACGCGTCATGAGGGAGCACCGGAGTCTCGCCGACCGGCTCCAGCCGCCCGGCGGCGGCGTCCCAGCGGCACACCGTGACGGTCGGTTCCAGCTCGTTCAGGACGTAGGCGTGTCCCCCGGACGGGTGAAACGCGAGATGGCGCGGACCGGTGCCCGGGCGCAGCGCCGTCTCGTCGTGCTGCCGCAGGGCTCCTGTACGGGGATCGAGGACGCAGACGCGTACGGAGTCCGTACCGAGATCCACGCTCAGCACCCACTTCCCCGACGGATCGGCGAGCACCTGGTGCGCGTGCGGGCCCTCCTGACGGGAGGCGTCGGGCCCGCTGCCCTCGTGCCGCAGCACGCAGGCGGCCGGACCGGGCGAGCCGTCCGACAGCACGGGCAGAGCGGTGACGCTGCCGGAGCCGTAGTTGGCCGTGAGCAGATGGTCCGCGGCGAGGCTCAGGTGGGTGGGGCTGCTGCCGTCCACCGGCCGGACGTCGCCGAGCAGCCGGGGCGTGCCGTCCTCGTCGACCGCGAACGCCGCGACGGCGCCTTCCGAGGTCTCGCTGACCGTGTAGAGGAGGGTGTTACCCGTCTCGGATGCGCGCCCGACCGCGAGGTACGACGGGTCCGCCACGACCTCCGTGGACGCGAGCGGCGTCAGCGCCCCGGTGTCCCGGTCGACGGCGGCCACGGTGATCCCGCGGCCTCCCGCCGAGGTGAACGACCCTATGAATGCCCGTACGGCACCGTGCGCGCTCATCGCGCCACCCCTCTTCGCCTACGCCACGATCTTCACGACCGACGGTAGCAGGCAGCGCTTTTTGGTCCAGACCAATATGCGCCGTCCGCGGCGCCTGCGCGTGAGGCTCAGGCCCCGGCCGGGACGCGGCCGGCCCTGCGCAGGGGCACTGCGAGTTGCAGCAGGGTCCGCTCGAGCGCGTGGAGGTGGGCCAGCACCTGCTCGGCACCCGTCGGCTCCGCGGCCGACGCGCCGTGAGGACCAGGGTGCCTGCTGACGGCGGGCGCATCGGTGAGCGCCTCGACAGCCGCCTCCACCCGCCAGCAGGCCGCGGCGAGCCGGACGTCGTGCGAGGCTTCGGGGTCGGCGGCGACCGAGGCCAGGCCGCGCACCTCGCGCGCGCAGTCGTCGAGCAGCTCGAGAATCTGCCGCGCCCGGCGCTTGCGGGCCCGCATCGGGTTGAGCGGGTGCACCAGCGGCGTGAGCGACAAGCGCAGGCGGCCGAGGATCGCCTCCAGTTCGGCGACGCGCCGGGGCGGGTCGGCGCCCTCACTCCCGGCGAGCAGCGCGGCGGCCTCCTCCGTGCAGGCGTGTACACAGCGCAGCGCCCGCTCCACCCACGCCTCGGTCACCGAGTGCGTGGTGACCGGCAGCACGAGCAGCACCGCCATCACGGCACCCAGCGCCCCGACCGCCGTCTCGGTCACCCGGAGCACGAGCAGACCGGCGTCGAGCACGCCGAGGACCCCGTAGAGCATGCTCGCCATCGCGGTCACGGCCAGCATCATCCAGGTGTAGGAGACGGCGGCGGTGTAGAAGATCCCGAACACGCTGACGGCGACGACCACGCCCACCACGACCGGCTCATGGTGCAGCGGCACGGCCACGGCGAAGCCCAGCCCGATCCCGAGCACGGTCCCGAGGAAGCGCCTGAAGCCTCGTACGACGATCTCGCCTCTCGAGGTCGTGGCCACGAACACCCACCAGGTCGCGCCGACCGCCCAGTACCACCGCTGGTCGGAGAGGACCTGCCCCACCCCGAGCGCGAATCCCGCCCCGAGCGTCGCCTGCACCGCGTGGCGCGTCGTGATCCGCCCCAGCCCTCGCGCACTGTCGGGGAGGGCGACTGCCACGGGTACGGGGAGCCGCCGCTCGTAGCACCACAGCCCGAACCGCACCAGCGACGACGCGCCGAGCGACAGCAACACGGCCGCGTACAGCTCGGGAAGGTCACCGGGCACGGTGTGGAGGAACTGGGCGGAGAAGTAGGACATGAAGCCGAACACGCCCAGCGAGTGGCCGCGAGGTCCCCAGCGCCGGGCGTACACCCCTGCTCCCACGACGGCGAGAAACGCCAGGTCGCGCGCGACGGGCACGTCGTGCAGCACGGCGGCGAGCGTGAGCACCGGAAGGCCGGCGACGGGGAGCAGCGCGGTCGTGCACGCCTGCCCGCGCACCGTGGGGTCGGTCACCGTGAACAGCGCGAGCAGCGCGGCCAGGCCACCGAGGATGGCCGCCGCCTGCGAGTGCCCGACAGCCCCGCAGACCGCGACGGCGAGCCCGATGCCGAGCACGGCCCGGGACGCGAACCGCAGCCGCAGCCGCCCCGGGTCCTGCGCGACGAATGCCCTCTTCAGCAAGTTGCCCCGTCCCTTTCACACTGACCGGTCCAGACATGAGAAAGGCGCCACAGAGATCCCGAGAAGGGGACCCGCGGCGCCATTGACAGGACCATCTCAGCACCTGAGCGGCTACTGGTTCAACCGAGGCTCGCTCAGCTGTACCAATGGCCCAGCGCAGTTTCTCGCGGCCCGACCCTGGCCGGACCAACGGACCACCCCTCCGTCCCGGGGTCACGGCGGCCCGGCGCGGGGTGCGACCGGTCCCCGCCGGCCCGACGTGCGCCGCGGCACACAGGTCTGTTCCGGATCTTGACAGCGGCGCCATGGAGTGGTGGTTTAGACCACTCCACCACCTGAATGTGATGGTCCACTTCCGTGGAGGTGCAGTGTCCCGTATGCCTGAAAGCCATCCGTACTGTCTTCCCCGCGTCCCCCGGCTCCCGCTCCTCGGAGCCGCGGCCCTGCTCGCCTTCGGTACCCTCGCGGCTCCCGCCCAGGCGGCCGGGCAGTCCTCGGCCGTCGCGGCGCCGCCTGTTTCCCGCGCGGCGCGGCCGACAGCCCCACCCGTCGTCACACCCACCCCGCAGCACATGGAGTCCACGGGGCGTGACCTCCGTGTTCCCGACCGCGTGCGCCTCGTCCTGGGCGACGGCGTGGACACCGCGAGCGTCGAAGTCGTCAAGAAGGCGCTGGCCTCCGCCGGTGCCGGTCGTGTCGACACCGTCGAGGCGCAGGACGCCTCCCCGGCGCCTCGCGCGCGCCGGGCGGAACTCACCGTCGTGGCCGGTTCCGTCGAGGACCCGGCGGTGGCCGAGGCCCTGCGCGCCTCGGGCGGTACCGTGCCGGACGCCCCGGTCGCGGAGGGCTACTCCCTGGTCTCGCGTGACGACACCGTCGTGCTCGCCGGCAACGACGGCGACGGCGTCTACTACGCCGCTCAGACACTGCGGCAGTTGGTGACCGGCAAGCACAGCATCGCGGCCGTGTCGGTCACCGACCACCCGGCCATGCCCCTGCGCGGCAGCATCGAGGGCTTCTACGGCGCGCCCTGGTCGCACGCCGACCGGCTCGACCAGCTCGCCTTCTACGGCGACATCAAGGCCAACACCTACATCTACACCCCCAAGGACGACGCCTACCTCAGGGAGGAGTGGCGCGCCCCCTACCCCGCCGACGAACTGGCCGACCTGCGTGAACTGATCGAGCAGGCCACCGCCCACCACGTCGACTTCACCTACGCCCTCTCCCCCGGCCTGTCCGTCTGCTACAGCGACCCGGCCGACGTGAACGCCCTGAAGGCCAAGCTGGGCACCCTGTACGACCAGGGGGCCCGCAGCTTCTACGTGGCGCTGGACGACATCAGCTACACCAGGTGGAACTGCGACGCCGACGAGGAGAAGTACGGCGCGCCGGGCAGGGGCAGCGCGGGACAGGCGCAGGCCGACCTGCTCAACGCCGTACAACACGACTTCATCGACACCCGTCCGGATGCCGAGCCGCTCCAGTTCGTGCCCACGGAGTACTCCGACACCTCCGACAGCGCCTACAAGTCCGTGCTGCGCGCGCAGTTGGACCCTAAGGTGGTCGTGCAGTGGACCGGCACGGACGTCGTCCCCCCGTCGATCAGCGTGGCGGACGCCGAAGCGGCGTCGACGGTATGGGGGCGGAAGGTGTTTCTCTGGGACAACTACCCCGTCAACGACTACGGGCAGACGACGGGCCGGCTGCTGATGGCCCCGTACGACAAGCGCGAGGCCGGGCTGCACAAGGCGCTGAGCGGCATCGTGCTCAACCCGATGAACCAGGCAGCGGCCAGCAAGGTCGCGCTCTTCGGCGGGGCCTCGTTCGCCTGGAATGACGAGGACTACGACCCCGGGCGCACCTGGCGCGCGGCGGCCCGCTACCTGGCCGACGGCGACCCGGCGACCACCCGGGCACTGCTGGCCTTCTTCGACACCCAGCATCTGGCACCGACCTTCGGCGACACGGACTGGCAGCCCCAGGCACCCGAACTGGGCGCACGGCTGGCGGACTTCACCGAGGCCTGGGCCGGCGGGGACCGCGCCCGCCGGCAGGCCGCACTGCGTGAGCTCGGCGCCTACGCCGAGGTGCTGGCCGGGGCTCCCGCGCAGATCCGGGCCGGTGTCCGGGACCCGGCCTTCCTGGCGCAGACGAAGCCGTGGCTGGACGCCCTCGACGCCTGGGGCAGCTCGCTGGAGGCCACCCTGGACGGTCTGCGGACCCGGCTGCACTCGGGGTCCGGGGAGAGCGACTTCGCCGAGGCGGCGGAGCTCGCGAAGCGGGCAGCCGCGTACACCACGATCCCTGGCACCACCCGCCCGCAGGGCACGATCAAGGTCGCCGACGGGGTGCTGGACACGTTCATCGAGCAGGCGCCGACGATGTGACACGTGCCCCGGGCGCCGATACCGGCGCCCGGAGCAGTCCGCCACCCCAGGCGGCCCGGCGCTCGCTTCAGGTGTGCTCGGCGGGGGGCCTGAGGTAGGCCAGCAGGGCCCCGATTCCGACGACCGGCCCCAGGACGAGGACGAGGAGTGCCGCCGTCCAGGAGACTGCGTCGGCCAGGACCGGCACGAGGTAGATCGTCACCGCCGTGGTCACGTACCCGATGGCGAGCTGCAGCGACACGGCGCTGCCGACGTACCGTTGATCGGCGTTCTCGGTCACCATGGCGGAGAACTGGGCGGAGTCGGCGATCACCCAGAAGCCCCAGAACACGCTCAGGGCCAGAACGACCGGCAGCGGCAGGTGGTGGGCGAACGCCAGCACGGCCGCGGCACCCCCCGAGCAGCTGAGACTGATCATCGCCGACTGCGCGCGGCCCCTGCGATCACTGATCCGGCCGCCGACGAGGCAGCCCACCGCGCCGACGCCGATACAGAGGAAGGCGGCCAGCGCGGCGAGCCGAGGCCCGTCCGCACGGTGCGCGAAACCGTCCAGGCCGGCCAGGAAGGTCCCGATCCAGGCCCACATGGCGTACAGCTCCCACATGTGCCCCGCGTATCCGATGTCGGCCAGCAGCACCTGACGGTTGCGGCCGGCCCGCAGGGCGGAGCGCAGGCTGAAGTCCGACGTGGGGAACGGGTACGGGCCCGAATGCCGGATGAGCAGTGTGGCGAGGCCGCCCAGGGCGGTGAGGACCGACGTCGCCACGATCACGATGCGCCAGTCGACACCTCCGGTGGCCTTGACCAGCTGCGGCGCCGCGGAGCCGAGGGTCAGCGCGCCGATCATGACACCCAGGGCGGTGCCGCGTCCCTCCCGGAACCAGGTCGACACCTCCTTGAGCGCCGGCGGGTAGACCGCGGCGAGGCAGGCGCCGGTGACGGCCCGGAGCAGGACCGCGACGGTGAACCCCGGCGCCCACAGCAGCATCAGGTTCATCACCGCCGCGGTGAGGGCACCGACGCACATCAGGCGGCGCCCCGGTACGGCATCGGCCAGCCCCGTCGCGGTGAGGGTGAGAGCCCCGGCCACGAAGCCCAGCTGTACGGCGATCGTGAGGAACGAGCTCTCGCCGCTGCTCAGATGCCACATCTGCCGCAACTGGGGGACGACGAACGACGCGGAGAACCAGACGCTCATGGACAGGAACGTGGCCAGCGCGATGAGAGCGAGCGCCCGCCCAGGACGGCTCCGCACCCCCTCGTCGGGCGACGACGTGGTCACAATCCTCACTGCTGGACACTCCATGCTCGGTCGGTGCGGGCCGGGACGGCAGGCGCGGCCGGCGGCCGCGACGGTGCGCCGCACCGACTGGACGGCAGGAAGGCCGTACGCCGCTGCCTTGCGCAGCGTACGGACCCGCCGGCCATGTCCGCCCCCCGCCTCCGGAGGCGGGGCACCTCCCCTACACGTGCCCCGGCTCCTGCGCGGCCAGAGCGTCACGGCACCACAGGCAAGGTGCGCGGTCCGCCCGTGGTGCGGCGGTTCCGTCAGCGCGCCTTCGCCCGACCGGCGATGTACCGGCGAGTGGCTGGGCGGCGTACCGGCGAGCTCCCGGTGGGGCGCCGCCCGCCCGGGCATCTCGACCACGACGATCTCCCGAGTGGAAGCCGTGCCACCGATCCCCCGACGGCCATGTCAACGGCCGTACGTCGTGCGGCACAGGTCGACGATCTCGGCGGACGCCACCCCCTGGCCCGTCGCGCAGACGCTACGCATGTCGTAGGCCTGCCGAGGCTGGGCCCGGCGAGGTGTGCCCCCGCGGCGTGGCGGCTCGGGACGGACGGGCACCGCCCTGCGCGGCTGGCCACCGGTCTCCCGGCGCGCCGGCGGCGCGACGGCACCCGCCCGCCGGGCCGGGTCGCCCGCCTCCTCCTTCTTCCGCTTCTTCCCGCTCCCACGATCCTGCCGCTCCTCGGACTTCCCGAGTCCGTCGTGCACGGCCGGGGGCGCTGTCGGTGCCGTGGACGCGTGCGCGGCGGGCGCGTTGCCGGGGCGCGCCGAGACCGCGGGGGCGGGCCTGTCCGGTTCGGCCTGTACGGATACGCAACCCGCCGTGCTCAGCAGGGCGACGAGCGTGAGGGACAACGACCGCAGGTTCATGGCCTGATCAACGACGGTGCCCTCGGCCGGACACGTGTGGCCGCGTGCACCCACGAACGGCCCTCGCGCCCTGTTCTGAAGCCTCCAGCCCGCGTTCCGCATGGCCCGTGACCACGGACGGTGTCAGCCGGGCCCTGTGGGGCCGAGCTTTTCGTCCTTGCGGAACTGCCGCCAACTCCCGCTCCTGGCGGCATGCTTCGACCGGCGAGAAGGTTGGTACTACGCCTGCGCATGCCCTGCGAGGGCCAGGGGACGACGCCGAATCCCCCAGTGGCCGCAGCGGAGGCTGAGGCCGCTGCGGCACCGGTCCTCCTCAGCTGGACAGGCCGGCCCGGGCGAGGCCCAGTGCGCGGGCGATGGCACCCGGGAGTGACTCCGGCCGGGGATCCGGGCCCCACGCCCACTGCTCGACCCCGATGCGCAGGGCGCCGTTGAGCAGGGTCGCCTGCACCCTCGGTTCCAGGTCGTCAGGCCGGTGGCCGGTGCGTTCGGCGACGACCTCGGCGAAGACCAGCTCGGCGTCGTGGTGCACCTGGAGCCAGACCGCACGCAACCCGGGCTCGGTGCGGGTCAGCAGGACCAGGTCGCGCAGGGCTTCGGCGTCGGTCGGGGGCGACGCCTCCGTGAGCGAGGACGGGCCGCCGGCGACGGCCTCGGACAACGGCTTGTCGCGCGGCCACGACCGCATGAGGACGGTGACGGAGTCGAGCGCGTAGGTCAGCAGCGGTCGGACGCACAGCTCCTTCGACGAGGTGTAGCGCCACAGCGTCCGCTGCGAGATTCCGGCAGCGGCGGCGATCTCGTCGGCGGTGGTGGCAGCCACACCCCGTTCGGCGAACAGCCGTACGGCTTCGCGCGCGATCTCCAGACGGGTGGCGGCCTTGCGCCGTTCGGTCAGTGGGGGCCGGCCGAGGCGGGCGCCCCCTTCTGCGGAAGCCCCGGGGGCGCCGGCGACCCCGGCCTCGACGGAAGCGGTGGAGGCCCCGGGCGTTCCCGGCCTCCCGGTGGTGCCAGAAGGGTCCCCGGAGGCGACGGAGGGGCGGCCTTCCGTCCCGGCGTGTGCGATTTCCACGGCTTACGGCCACCTTCCTTCCGCTCGGGCCATCGTAGCGACTCCCTTTTCTGGCGCGGTTCGCCATTTTGGCACCACACGCCATTAAAGGTAGCGTGCCAGAGCCATCACCGACCGCGAGGAGCCTTCCGTGAGCGTCACCCCCAACGGCCCCGGCCGCAGCATCATCGTCACCGGCGCCGGATCGGGCATCGGCCGTGCCACCGCCCTGCGCTTCGCGGAGGAGGGCGCGCGCATCGTGGTCGCCGACGTCGACCCCGTGGGCGCCCAGGCCGTGGCCGAGGAGATCACCCGGGCCGGGGGCACCGCGGCAACCGTGATCGGTGATCTGCGGGACCAGGCTGTCGTCGACCAGGTCGCGGCGACCGCCGTTGAGGAGTTCGGCGGGATAGACGTCCTGGTCAACAACGCCGGGATCATGGACAGCATGTCGGCGGCGGCCGACACCGGTGACGACGAGTGGGAGCGGGTCATCGGCATCAACCTCACGGCCCCGTTCCGCCTCACCCGGGCCGTCCTGCCGCACATGCTCGCCGCCGGCAAGGGCGCCGTGGTGTTCACCGCGTCGGAGGCCTCGCTGAGAGGCAGCGCGGCGGGCGCGGCCTACACCGCGTCCAAGCACGGCATCGCCGGCCTGACCAAGTCGCTGGCCGTCATGTACCGCGACAAGGGGATCCGGTCGAACGCCATCGCCCCCGGCGGCACCATCACGAACATCCGCGTCGAGGCCGACCGGGGCGCCCACGGGCCCGCCGCCCTCGCCCCCTACATGGGCAACGTCGGTTCACCCGCGGCGGCGGACGAGCAGGCGGCGGCCATCGTCTTCCTCGCCTCCGACGCCGCGAGCAACATCAACGGGGCGATCCTCCCCGTCGACAACGGCTGGTCCGCGGTCTGAGTTCACCCGCCGCCGCGCCACTGCGTCACCGCGCGGCCGGGTGCCGGGTGCCGCGCGGCCGGGTGCAGAGTGTCGCGCGGCCGGGTGCAGGGTGGCCGGGATCCGGGTGGTGGGGATCCGGTGGCCGGGTGCCGGGTGGCCAGGTGCCGGGTGGCCAGGTGCCGGGTGGCCAGGTGCCGGGTGCCAAAGCCGGGTGCCGGACTCCGGGTGGCCGGGCTCCGGCTGTCACCCCGCCCGGTTCCTCGTGTGCTGTCCCGCTGCACGTCCGCCGGAGGGGTACCGCGTCGGAGTACGACGGGCCCGCGGGACCTCCAGGCGCATCTCGTGGTGGCCGAGGACGGCCGCGGTCATGAGGCGGACTTCCCCCTGCCAGGGTGGAGCGCGGCGTCCGGGTATGTCCCGGTCCCATGAGGCCGCGGGAGCGGGCGCTGGGTACAGTCGTGCCACTGATCACCCAGCCAGGAGGAGCACGGCCGGACATGGCGGTGGACGCCCTCGACACCCGCATCCTGCGGCTGCTCATCGAGCAGCCCCGCACCAGCGTGCGCGAGTACGCGCGCATCCTCGGGGTGGCACGCGGCACCCTCCAGGCTCGTCTGGACCGGCTGGAGCGGGACGGGGTGATCACGGGGACGGGCCCGGCCCTGTCGCCCGCCGCCCTCGGTCATCCGGTGCTCGCCTTCGTCCACCTGGAGGTCACCCAGGGACATCTGGACGAGGTCGGGAACGCGCTCGCCGCCGTACCGGAGATCATCGAGGCGTTCTCCACCACCGGCGGCGGGGATCTGCTGACGCGCGTCGTGGCGCGGGACAACGGGCATCTGGAGGACGTCATCCAGCGGCTGATCCAGCTCCCCGGCGTGGTCAGGACCCGGACCGAGGTCGCCCTGCGCGAACGAGTGGCCCATCGGGTGCTGCCGCTGGTCGAGGCCGTGGGGCGGGCTGCGGGCGGCCCGGGCTGATCACCGTCGGGCATGCTGGGGGTCATGAAGACCCCGCGCGTCCCGGCACCGTCCGTCCTCTTCGACCTCGACGGCACGCTCGTCGACAGCGAGCCGAACTACTACGAGGCGGGGCGCCGGCTCCTCGCCCGGTACGGCGTGCGGGACTTCAGCTGGGAGAACCACACCCGCTTCATCGGGATCGGCACCCGTGAGACCTTGACCGCCCTGCGCGCGGAGTACGGCATCCAGGCGCCGGTCGACGAGTTGCTGGCGGGCAAGAACGCCCTCTATCTGGAGCTCGCCGGGGCGTCCACCACCGTCTTCCCCGAGATGCTCACACTCGTCGAGCGGCTGCACGGACACGGGGTGCCGATGGCGGTGGCCTCGGGGTCCTCCAGGGCCGCGATCGCCGCCACGCTCGCGGTCACGGGGCTGGACGCGTACCTCCCTCTGTACGTGTCGGCGGAGGAGGTGGCCCAGGGCAAGCCGGAGCCCGACGTGTTCCTGGAGGCGGCCAGGCGGCTCGGGGCGGAGCCGGGCTCCTGCGTCGTGCTGGAGGACGCCGTGCCCGGGGTCCTGGCCGCGCACGCGGCGGGGATGCGCTGTGTCGCGGTTCCCGACGCCCGAGCGGCGGCGGACGGGGCGGTGTTCGCGCTGGCGGAGCTGCTCTTCCCGGGCGGGCAGGCCGAGTTCACAGCTGCCGCAGTGCTGGACTGGCTCTCCGCCGAACAGAACGCGCCGCTGCGACCTGGCGATTGACCGGATTCGGCTGTCCCGCCCCCGGCCGGGCGAGCGGAGGCCCGGAGGGCGGATATCCTGATCACGCCGCGCACCCCGACGCACCGTACCGAGGCGATGAGCCCGATGAGGTCGCCGCCGCGGCAGTTCGGAGCGGGCCACAATTCGAGATTGGTGAGCACAGGTGCTGGTTGCTGGGCGGTACCGGCTGATATCCCCCATCGGCCGTGGCGGTATGGGTGAGGTGTGGCGCGCCACGGACGAAGTGCTGGGGCGGGCCGTGGCGGTGAAACTGCTGCTGGGCGACCAGGCCGATGCCTCGTCCACCGCCCGCTTCCGCCTGGAGGCACAGACCGCCGCGCGCCTGAGCCACCCTCACCTGGTGGCCGTGTTCGACTTCGGCTCGTGGGAGGACCGCTTCTATCTGGTGATGGAGCTCGTCGAGGGCAGGAGTCTCGGCGATCTGCTGGAGTCCCAGGAGACCGTCCATCCCGAGCAGGTGGCCCGTATCGCCGGAGAGGCCGCCGCCGGCCTCGCCGCGGCCCACCGGCAGGGCATCGTCCACCGCGACATCAAGCCCGGCAACCTGATGCTGGACGCCGACGGGTCCGTGAAGATCGGGGACTTCGGCATCGCGCAGTTCGTCGACGATCCCTCGACGGCTCTCACCACGGCGGGCCACATCGTCGGTACGAGTCTGTATCTGGCCCCGGAGCGGGCCCTGGGCCGCACGGCCGACTCCGCCTCGGACATGTACTCACTCGGCTGTGTCATCTACCAGTTGCTGGTCGGGCAGCCGCCGTTCCGCTCCGACACCGCGACCGCGACGCTCTACCAGCACGTGGACACGCCGCCGGTGCCGGTGCGGCAGCGGGGTGCCGACGTCTCGCCCGCCTTCGACTCGTATCTGCTGGGCCTGCTGGCGAAGCAGCCCGAGGACCGGCCGAGCGCGCAGCAGGTCTCCGACTGGTTCCGCACGGATGCCTGGCGGGGGCGTCCCGAACCGCTCCCCCGGCACGCGCCGGCCGCCCCGCGACCGGCGCCCCGGCCCGCCCCGGCGCAGGCCCCCGCTCCAGGCTCACCCGCCACCGGGGGCGTGTCGACCTACCGCCTGCCGCAGGCCACCGGACGCAGACGGGCGGCACCCGCACCCCGGGCGCCCAGATCCGCCTCCACGCGCCGGATCAGCACGAGCGAGGCCATACGCCGTCGCCCACGGGTGGCGAGCGCGGTCGCCGGCACGGTCGCCTTCCTCGCCGCGGTGTATCTGGGGACGATCCTCTTCGCCCCGGACACCGGCGCGGCGGACACCCCGGCTCCCGGCTCCACGCCCACCGCCGGCGTCGGAACGCCGGGCCAGGCCGATCCCGCGGCGGACTCGTCAGCCGGCTCCGCCGGCGGTCCCGCTCAGGACGGCGAGGGGCAGGACGAAGGGGACGACTGAACCGTCCGCTTCACCAGCGCGCGTGGACCTGTGCGCGGATCCGCCGGTCGTAGAGGTCGCGCACCGCCTGCAGCGTGCTCTCCGGCAGCGGGGGCAGCGCGGCGGCGGAGGCGTTGGCGACGGCCTGCTCGACCGAACGCGCACCAGGGATGACGCTGGTGACCCCGGGCTGCTGGATGACCCAGCGCAGCGCCGTCTGTGCCGGGGTGACGCCGGCCGGAGCGAGCCCGGCGAACTCCGTGGCGGCGGACACGCCGGTCGCGTAGTCGACGCCGGAGAAGGTCTCTCCCTGGTCGAACGCCTCGCCGTGGCGGTTGTACGTGCGGTGGTCGTCGGGAGCGAAGACAGTGTCGGCGGTGTACTTGCCGGAGAGCAGCCCCGAGGCGAGAGGCACCCGCGCGATGATGCCGACCCCGGCCTCCACGGCGGCGGGGAGGACCTCGTCGAGCGGCTTGAGGCGGAACGGGTTGAGGATGATCTGGACGCTGGCGACGCCCGGCCTCGCGATGGCGGTGAGCGCTTCGGCGCACGTTTCGACACTCACCGCGTAGGCGGAGATCTTCTGCTCGGCGACGAGCGTGTCGAGCGCGTCGTACACCGCGTCCGAGGAGTAGACCGCCGTCGGCGGGCAGTGCAGCTGTACGAGGTCGAGGGTGTCGACGCCGAGGTTGGCGCGCGAGCGGTCGTTCCAGGCGCGGAAGTTGTCCAGCACGTAGTTCGCGGGGAGCTGTTCGGTGCGGCGGCCCATCTTGGTGGCGACGAAGACGTCCGCGTCCGGCCGTTCCTTCAGGTAGCGGCCGATGAGCTGCTCGCTGCGGCCGTCGCCGTACACGTCCGCCGTGTCGAAGAAGGTGACGCCCGACTCGACGGCCGCGTCGAGGACGGCGAAGGCATCGGCTTCCCGCACCTCACCCCAGTCCCCGCCCAGCTGCCATGTGCCCTGTCCTACGACCGATACGTCACGGCCGGTCCTGCCGAGTGTGCGCTGTTCCATGCGGATCATGCTACGTCGGTGGGCCGGACCGGCGGCGGTGGCCGCCGCCGGTCCGCACCGGTACTCAGTCCCCGGTGGTCACGCGGACGTAGTCCACGACGAGTTGCTGGGGGAAGCTGGTGCTGCCGTCCGGGTCGCCGGGCCAGTAGCCGCCGACGGCGAGGTTGAGGATGAGGAAGAACGGCTTGTTGAACACCCAGGCGTTGCCGTTGAGGTCGGCGGGTGTGCGGCGCTGGTAGACGGTGCCGTCCACGGACCAGGTGATCGAGTTGGGAGACCAGTCCACCGCGAACGTGTGGAAGGCGTCCGCGAAGGCGGCGCCGCCTGGCAGGGTGTAACCGGCGCCGATCCCGCCCGAGCCGGAGTAACCGGGACCGTGGAGGGTGCCGTGGACGGTGCCCGGCTCGAAGCCGACGTTCTCCATGATGTCGATCTCACCGCTGTTGGGCCAGCCCACACTGCCGATGTCGGCACCCAGCATCCAGAACGCCGGCCAGATGCCCTGCCCACGCGGGATCTTCATCCGGCTCTCGACGTGCCCGTACGTCGAGGTGAACCGGCCCGAGGTGTTCAGACGGGAGGACGTGTACTCACATCTGCCGTACCAGCACTGGTAGTTGCCGGGGTTCTCCTTGCGGGCGGTGATGACCAGGTTGCCCTGGCCGTCGAGCGCGGCGTTGTTGGTGCCCGCCGTGTAGTACTGCCGCTCATGGTTGTTGACGTTGTCACCGGTCTCGGTCAGCCACTTGCCGCCGTCGACGGCGGAGCCCGCGGGCCCGTCGAACTCATCGGCGAACGCCAGGGCCTGCGCGTTCCTCGGAGCGGTGGAGGACGCAGCCGTGTGGGGGTCGGGTGCGGCCGAGGCTCCGGCGGGAAGGGCGGTGAGGACGGCGGAGCAGCAGAGCAGGGAGAGCGCGTACAGCGTCGCGCGACGCCGCTTGGAGGGGCGGTGCGTCGTGCGGTGGGGGGATGGCACGGACATCACATCATTTCCGGTGGGGGGACCGTCATGCGCATGACAGATTTGCACTGAGAGGTGAACGCTTGGCTTGCTCATGCCATGCGCATCTTTCAATACTTGATTTAAAGCAGTGGCCGATGACCCGTCAAGGATCTGGTCCAGACCGGGCGGGTGCGGGTAGAACTGGCCGCGGACGGGAACGGACAACTCATGCGCATCCGTACCGAAGTCGCCGCTCCCCTCGCCCTCGCCGTGGCCGTCGCTCTGGCGG
Organism: Streptomyces sp. NPDC005494; assembly: GCF_042872025.1. Taxonomy (NCBI): domain Bacteria; kingdom Bacillati; phylum Actinomycetota; class Actinomycetes; order Kitasatosporales; family Streptomycetaceae; genus Streptomyces; species Streptomyces sp. NPDC005494. Next base: position 271,287 of record NZ_JBIAJR010000007.1, on the reverse strand, counting down.
CGCCGGCCGGCGCCGCCACCGTCTCCTCCGCCGGGGCCGTCGCCCCCACTCCCCCGAAGTGCCTGGAGAACGTCCTGAAGGTGTCCGCCGGTCCTTCCGGACAGCCGGAGACCCTGCGGATCACCGTCACCAACCGCAGCCGGCACGCCTGCGTGGTCGACCGTGTGCCCACGGTGGTCTTCGGTGATCTGGACGGCCCGGCCCTCCCGGTACCCGACACGGAGAGCGGCCCTTACCGGGTTCCTGCCGGAGGCCGCGTGTACGCCGCGGTACGCACCCTGGACCCGGCGGCCACGGAGCTGCGGGTGGTGGACCGGCTGACGGTCGCCGGCGACCCCGCTCACCGGGGCAGGACGTTCGGCGCGGCCTCGCTGGGGGCGCCGGACGGGATCCGGGTCTGGGAGCCGGTCACCACCCGGTGGCACCGCTCGGGCGCTGCCGCCGACGCCGCGCTCGAACGGTACGCGGGCTGACGTGCCTGCGCGCGTGCCGCCGCCATGCGGCCTGCCCTCGGCGGCGGCACAGTGGAGACAGGGACTGTGCGGACTCGCGTGGCCTCGGCCCGGCAAGGGCGCACCGTCCGACCGCACCGGCGGAAGGATCAGTCGTGGACAGCGAGAGCACACGGCGTTTCGTGGTGCAGATCCACGACGCCCGGCGTATGCATTTCGACTTCCGGCTCGAGGTCGACGGCGTCCTGAAGTCCTGGGCGGTGCCACGTGGTCCCTCGGACAACCCACGTGACAAACGGCTTGCCGTGCCGACGGACGACCACGCCCTGGAGTACCGCGAGTTCGAGGGTGTCATCCCGCAGGACGAACAGGGCAGCGGCACCGTGATCGTCTGGGACCAGGGCACCTACCGCCCCACCAGTCACGACCTCACGGGCGCCCCGGTGCCGTTCGCCGAGTCCCTGGCGGACGGCCATGCCACGTTCTGGCTCGACGGGGCCAAGCTGCACGGCGAATTCGCGCTCACCCGTTTCCGCATCGACGACGATGACGGCGTCCAGGGACCGGAGGCCTGGCTGCTGATCAAGGCCGACGACCGGCAGGCCGTCCACGACCGGCCGGGCACCCCCGATCCGTACCACGCGCGCTCCGCCCGCACCGGGCGCACACTGCACCAGGTCGCTCTGGCCGAGCGGGAGGGTGCCGGCTGAGGACTCACGGGAGCGGCCCGTCGGCCGCCCCGGTGAGCCGGTCCAGGAGTCCTGTGTAGCGGGAGCGCTTGTCGGGCCTGGCCTGGCCCGAGGCGTGCCGCAGGGCGGGGATCGCGGGTCCGCCCATCAACAGCAGCCCTTCGGCGGCCTCGCGGCGGACCGCAGGGTTCCGGTGTCCGAGCAGGGCGACCAGCGAAGGAACGGCGGGTTCCCAGGCGGCGCGGCAGAGCGTCCTGATCGCCATGCGGCTGATGTCCGGCTGCGGGTCGTCCAGCAGGACGGCGGTGTGGAGCAGATGGGCCGGCCGGTCCAGCATGGCGCGCGAGGTCCGGTGGGCGTGGAGCCTCACCTTGGGCCTGGGATGGGCCAGCAGTTCTCGGAGCACCTCCCTCAGTGCGGGGTCACGGTCCGGGGCTCGCCCGTTGTGCTCCTCCGCCAGTCGGGACAGGGCCCGGCGGATCTGCTCCGGGCCCCCCGTGCGGGCGAGGCGGACAAGCTCGGCCCGCCCGGGCCGGTGGGCCGCGCCCGCGGAGGCAGCCGCTCGGGGTACGTCGTCCGGGGTCGCCGGGTCCGCGGGGGAGCCCGGCCCCTCGTCCAGGAGGAGCATGTCGGCGAGGTCTGCGCGTCCTTCGGCCCGGAGCCGGTCCCGGATGCGCGTCAGGTCCGGGGTGGCGAGGAGCCGCAGGCCGGCCAGCAGGTCCAGGAAGCCCCAGGCCCCCGCCTCCAGCCGGGGCCGGAGATGATCTGCCAGCACTTCGGGGGGCGCCGCGCGCAGGGCGTGGGCGGTCTCGGCCCGCAGGCCCGCAGGCCCGTGTTCCCACCGGTCGAGCAGCAGTGGGATCAGTGGCACGAGGTCCCAGGACCCGAGTTGGCCGGCCAGCCGGATCAGCCTGTCGGGCATGATCTCCTCACCGCCCAGCTCCGCCGGATCGAGCGTGGCCAGTGTCCGGGCCAGGCGGGCTCCCGGCGGCAGGGAGACGCGCCCCCGGAGATACTCGCCGAGGACCACGCGGGCGGGCTCCGGCTCCGGCCAGTCCAGGAGCTGCCGCGCGGCGTCCGTTCTCCGTACGGCATCGGGAGCGTCCAGCAGGGCCAGCAGCCGGGCGCGCCGGGCGGCGGAGCGCGGACGGCCGTCGTCGCCGTCGTGTACGACTTCCGAAGCCGTGCACGCTGTCTCGTCGAGAGTCCACGGGGGCACGCCGAGCGGCTGAAGGTCCGTCATCCAGTCGAGCAGGAGGGCTCGCACGCCCTCGTCGACGGCTTCGGGCCAGGCAGCCATGAGGGCGGCGAGCCGCTGCCGCGAACCCGGCGGCGACGGGATGCCGCCGTGCCGGAACTCCTCCAGCGCTCGCCGCGTGCGGAGGGCCGCGCGCAGCCCCGCTCGCCAGGCTTCGGCGTCGGGCGCGGAGGGGACCGGTGTGCCGAACACCTCGCGCAGGACGGCCGCCCCGGCGTCCCGGCCGTCGGCGTCGAGTCGGGCCGCGGCCAAGGCCCGGTCGAGATCGGCTCTGCCCAGCACCGCGTCGCAGGCACGGAGCAGGCGCAGCACCGGCACGTGCTGCGGCGGTGACAGGGCACGTACGGCATCGGCGAGCGCCATGCGCTCCGCACCCGGCAGGCCGGACGCCACTGCCTGGAGTACGGCGAGAAGACGGGGCAGGCGCTCCGCCTCGCCTGCGAGCCCTTCGACCAGGACCTGGGTGGAATCCGAGAAGTGTGCCAGCTCCCCGGCCGACCACTCGCCCGGGCACATCCGCAGCACGAGGCCCAGGATCCCGCGCCGCGCGGGCTCCTCGGGCGCGGCCCTGGCCAGGCGCAGCCAGTCGGCCAGCATGGGCCGCAGTTTCCACAGCAGGGCATCCGGCAGGCCGTCCGCACGGTTCGCGAGGCGCAGGGCGATCGAGGCGTTCCAGCCGCGGGCGACGAGCGCTTCGGCACAGGATTCCGCGTCGGAGGAGGCGGTGGACACCGTGATGCCGTGCCCCGCCGACAGCTCGGCGAGATCGGCGACGGCTCCCGCGCCGAGACGGATCCGGCCTTCCGCGAGCAGGTCGAGCAGGTCGGACACGACCGGGGATTCCTGGTCGGCGAGGGCGAGGACCGTGCGGGAGGCGAGGGCGCCGTCGAGGCCCTGGAGCAGCAGCGTCCGCTCGCGGGAGCCCGGGGAGCGCTCGGCGGCCGCGAGCACCGTGGATGTGCAGGCGTCGCCCAGCACCGCCCGGAGTGCCGTGACGAGGCCGGTGCGCAGCCCGGGGTTGCCGGTGCGGCCGAGCGCCCGCAGGAGGCCGGGTACCGCTGCCGGTGTCCCGGCACGCACCAGGGCCGCGGCGGCCGTCTTCCTGATGTTCATGGTGGGGTGGGCGAGCAGAGGAGTGATCGCCGGGCACGCCCAGCGGGCCTCGGCCCGTCCGAGGGCCAGCAACGCCTGCCGCACGGTCTGGATGTCGTCGGCGCGGGTCAGCGCGATGAGCGTGGCCGACAGGGCCTGCGCGTCCTCGCCCTCCGCGCCCACCGCCAGGAGCGCGATCGCCTGCTTGCGTACGTGCGGGTCGCCGTGGCGCAGCAGCCGGTGCACGCGGGGGCGCGTCCGTGCGGACGGTGCCCGCCGGAGGACTTCCAGCAGGACGGACTGCTGAGGCGCCGACAGGCCCGGCCCGTCCAGCAGGTCCAGCACGGTCCCCGCCAGCAGCGCGTCACCGGCCTCCTCGGGGTCCTGGGCACCGAGGAGGCAGGAGGGCCGGATGCTGCGCCGCTCGTACAGCCGGCCGCCGAGGGCCCGTACCGCGTCCACGACCTCCTGGGGCACGACGGGTTCCTCGGCCCGGTCAGCCTGCGGCTCCGTCTCCACCGTCTCCCAGGATGCCGCCAGTTCCCGTACGACCCGCAGCAGCAGTCCTGCGACGGCGGGCAGGGTGGCAGCACTGCCGTGGGCCGCGAGCGCGCAGAGCGCGGTGACCGGATCGGCGGGCTCCGGGCCTGCGGTCAGCACGGCCAGTTCCCGCTCGTCCGGGGCTCCGAGCCCGGCGGCGACGGCCGGGGGCAGAGCGGTGGGATCGAAGCGGGCAAGGAGGTGGCGCCGAAGGTCCGGGTCGGTGTTGAGCTGCCACAGGAGTTCGAGCGCCCGGTGGCGCACGGGGCGCAGGAAGGGAGCGATGCCACGCCCGTCGGTGTCCGGGCCGAGCGCGTCTCTGAGGGTGGTGACCGTGCGGGGTCCGCCGATGGCTTCGAGCGTGTCGAGAGCCGCCGCGGGGGCTTTCGGAAGCAGGGCGAGCACGGCCTCCTCCGCTTCCTCGTGGCGGAGTTCACGGATCGCTTCGAGGAACGGCGTGGGCACGCGCGCGAAGGGCAGCAGCCGGGTGACGGCCGCCCCGATGGGGAGGTCTCCCGTCCCCTGCCCGGCCAGGGCGACGAGCAGTTCGAGCCGCCGCGGCCAGTCCGGCGCGTCCGTGGGGGCGTCGACGAGCAGGTCCAGCATCGGACGGCGGCAGGTGTAGAGGACGGTCGCGACCGTCCGGGGGTCGATCGAGTGATCGGCCAGTGCCAGCCCTACGAGGGCGGGTACGTGGACCGCCGTGGGGAAGTGCCCGCGCCGGTGGAGACCTCGCAGACAGCTGACGGCGGGCACACCGAGCAGCAGCGGGTCCTGGGCTGCGATGTCCAGGAGGGTGCCGATGTCGCCGCGCTCCGCCAGATCACCGAGGAGTTCCATGGCCAGCTGCCGCACCCTCGGGGGCACGTCGGGGTCGGCGGCCGTTCGTGGCAGCAGTGCGCCGTGGCCGTGCCGGGCGGCGGCGACGAGGGCCGCAGCCGCCGTCGGTTCCGCGACGGCCGGGCCGAGGAGCCGGGCGAAGCCTGCCGCGGGCAGAGGGTCGGAGGCCGCCCACGGCTCGGCCAGTTCCTCCAGGACGGCGGCGGCGACGACCGGGGCCGCGGGCTCGGCGGCGAGCAGCCCCGCCAGGAGGTCCCTCGCGGGACCGGGCGCCAGCAGGCCCGCGCGCAGGCCCTGACGTATCAGCCGGACCGCCTCGGCCCGCAGGGCGGGGGCGGTCGAACCCACGAGTTCGGCCACGAGCAGGTCCGGGCGAGGGGCGTCCTCGGCATCGATGCCGCGCACCGCCTGGTACAAGGGCTCCCCCGGTTGCTCGGTCCGCAGCGCCGAGGGGTCGGTGAGGAGTTCGGCACGCAGCCAGGCGACGCGTACGCGTTCCTCCTGCGTGGCCGTGCGCCAGGCGGGCAGCCGCCGGCCCGGGAGGTGGATCCCGAGGCGGCCGTACAGCGTGGCCAGGAGCAGCGACTCCTCCGGCGATTCCGGCACGTCACGCGGAAGCAGCCGGGCCAGTTCCGCCGCTTCCCCGGCCCCCGAGGGCCCGGCCACCCGCTCGGCCAGCAGGGTGAGCCCCCGGTAGCGCGTACGGGCGTCCGTGTGTCCGATCAGGGACCTGAGCCCGGTGGCCGGGCTGTGGTCCGCCGCCCCGTCGTGCCCCGGGCCGCCGGTGTGTCGCTGCTGGGTCCGCGCGGCGGCGGGGGTCGTGGTCACGGTCGGATGGTAGAGGGGTGCGAAACCGCTCAGCCAGCGGATAAACCGGCGCAGTCAGCGGCCCAACGGGTCCGTGCCCAGGACGCGGGCGGCCGGTCGAGCGCGGCCGAGAGCTCAGCGCCCGTGTGCGCCGGGCCGTCCGATCCAGGAGCGCGCGGGCGCTGCGCTCTCATTCGCGTGCCCGGGGCGAACCGGGGGCGGCCTCGGTCAGGGGTTCTTCGCGGAGGTCAGGTGAGCGAAGACCACGACGTTGTCCTCGTAGTCCTTCTTCTTCTTGTCGTACACGCCGCCGCAGGTGATCAGGCGCAGCTGGGCGGTGCCCTTGTCGGCGTACACGCGCTCGTTCGGGAAGTCGGCCTTGCTGAACGTCTCGACCGAGTCGACCTCGAACGTGGCGACGACTCCGTCCTCACGGGTGATGTCCACCGTGTTGCCCGCCTTGAGGGTGCTCAGCAGCAGGAACACCGCGGGGCCGGTCTTGGTGTCGACGTGTCCCGCGACCACCGAGGTGCCGCGTTCGCCGGGCGTGGCACCGTTCTTGAACCAGCCCGCCAGGTTCGCGTCGTTCGCGGGCGGCGCGTCCAGCTGTCCGGAGGGGCCGATCGCCAGGGGGATGAAGGGGGCGTCGACCGCGATCGACTTGATCGAGATGCGCTTCGGATAGGACGGGGGCAGTTCGGGCGGAGCGGCGGACGCCGACGGGGTGGGCGCGGCAGGAGCGGACGCCGCGGGGAGGGACACCACGGAGGGGGCCGGCGGGACCCCGGCGGAGGCGTCGAAGGAGTTGTAGACGAGGAGGAAGCCCAGGCCTACCGCCACGAGGGGCCACAGCAGGGAACGGCCGATGGCCGGGGAGGCGGAATCTGGTTCGGACGGCTGCGGGGCGGCCATGCTCATGCTGCCTTTCGTGTGCGTGGGGCGGGAGCTGTACGGGAAAACCCGCGCGGCCACCGCCCTGGGAAGGACGGCGGCCACGACATGATTCACTCAGCGTTACGGAGCGCCGGTCAGGCGGCCGCGGCACCCGAGGCGTTGCGACGGCGCAGCTTGTACGCCGCGGCACCGAGCCCCCCGAGCATCAGGACCGAACCCGCGGCCAGGCCGCCGCCGGAGAGCGCCATCGCGCCACCGCCGGTGTGGACACCGCCCTCGGGCTTCTCGTGCTTCCAGGTCTTCTCGCCGTCCGTGCCGCTGCCGGAGCCGGACTCCTTGTCCTTCTGCCAGTCGTCGGCCGACACACCGGCGAGCGCACCGCCACCGGTGTGGACGCCGCCCTCCGGCTTCTCGTGCTTCCACGAGTCCGGCTTCTCACGGTCGTCGTTGCTGCCGGAACCGGACTCCTTGTCCTCTTCCTTGTCCTTCTGCCAGTCGTCGGCCGACACACCGGCGAGCGCACCGCCACCGGTGTGGACACCGCCCTCCGGCTTCTCGTGCTTCCACGAGTCCGGCTTCTCACGGTCGTCGTTGCTGCTGGCGGAGGAGCCGCTGTCCTTGTCCCAGCCGTCCGCCGAGGTCACGGCGTATGCGGCGGGGACGGAGACCGCGAGGACCGCCGTGACGGCGGCCGATGCGAACAGGGTGCGGGCAGAGCGCATGGGTACACGATCCTTTCGCCACTCCCGCGCTGACCGGCTGGTTGTCGGCTCATCGGATCACGGGTGCGACGTGATCCACCGTCAGCCGAAATGCGCGGGCCCACCACTCGGGAGACCCGCATTCGAGGGACGACGTGGGCCCATCGTGTGACAGGGAGCCAGATGTCACCCGTTGGACGGCACGCCACGCCGGGTGGAGGTTTGGGCCAGGATGATCATCGGTGTAAGGGGCCGTCACCACGCTCGCAAAGACCACCACCTGAACGACATCGCGCCCGAAGGATGCTCCTCTCCTGGTCGCATGCGGCCTGCGGCCCGGCCGGGACCTGGCACGGGCCGGCCGGACGACACGCCGTGGCGGTGCGGGGTGGAGGGCACCCGGTGGGACAGGCTCGCCGGCAGCCTGACCGGCGGCCGCGAGGACCGTCCCGTGGTGCACGCGTCCTGGAACGACGCACGTACGTAGGCACGTTGAGCCGGGCGCCCGGCTGCCGACGGAGGCCGGGTGGGAGTACGCGGCACGCGGCGGGCTGGAACAGGCCCGCTGTCCGTGGGGCGACGGTCACTCCGGGCGGGGTGCACCGCTGCAGCATCGGGCAGGGCCACTTCCTGACGAGAACACCGGGGAGGACGGCCACGCGGGCACGGCTCCGGAGTGCTGTGGGGCGGCTCAGGACAGGTCGGGGGCGAGGGCGGACGTCGCCTTCGTACGGACGCACGCCGTCCGGCGAGACCATCCGCCAATTCCTGAACCCGGGCACCGCCGATCTCACACCGCGTCACCAAGGAGGACGATCGAGAGGGGGCGCCCCCGTAGCGCAGTTTCAGTTCTTGTCGGCAACTGGCTCCGAGACACGCGTTGTTGCACATCTCTTGACGCGTTCGTAACAAGGGTGGAGTATCTCGCACAGTCGGAGAGAGCGCTCTCCGGCTGTGCGCGTCGTGTACCCGCCCCACGACTCAGGAGACCCCCATGTACGCACCTCCGAACCTCCACAGACCCCTTCCCTCGGGGACCGGCAGACGCAGCGGTGTGCTGGCCGTGATCGCCGGACTCGTCCTCTCGCTCCTGACCTTCCTCCCGCAGTCCACCGCCGATGCCGCGGCCACGCTGCTCTCACAGGGAAAGACGGTCACCTCCTCCAGCCAGGAGAACGACGGAACCCCCGCCGCGGCCGCGGTGGACGGCAACACCGGCACCCGCTGGTCGAGTGCCTTCGCCGATCCGCAGTGGATCAAGGTCGACCTCGGTTCCGCCGCCTCGGTGAGCCAGATCGTGCTGCGATGGGAGGCGGCCTACTCCACCGCCTACCGCATCGAGTTCTCCTCGGACAACAGCAGCTGGAGCACCGCCTACTCCACCACCACCGGCCCCGGCGGCACCGAGATGCTCAACGTGTCCGGCACCGCCCGCTACGTCCGGCTCACCGGCACCGCGCGGGCCACCGGATACGGGCACTCCCTCTGGGAGTTCCAGGTGTTCGGCACGACCGGCGGGGGTGACCCGCAGATCCCCGGCGGCGGTGATCTCGGGCCCAACGTGCTGGTCTTCGACCCCTCGACCCCGAACATCCAGGGCAAGGTCGACGAGATCTTCAAGAAGCAGGAATCCGCGCAGTTCGGCACCGACCGCTACGCCCTGATGTTCAAGCCCGGCACCTACGACAACATCAACGCCCAGATCGGCTTCTACACCTCCATCGCCGGCCTCGGTCTCAAGCCCGACGACACCACCTTCAACGGTGACGTCACCGTCGACGCCGGCTGGTTCAACGGCAACGCCACCCAGAACTTCTGGCGCTCCGCCGAGAACCTCGCCCTCAACCCCGTCAACGGCACCAACCGCTGGGCCGTCTCCCAGGCCGCCCCCTTCCGCCGCATGCACGTCAAGGGCGGCCTCAACCTCGCCCCCAACGGCTACGGCTGGGCCAGCGGCGGCTACATCGCCGACAGCAAGATCGACGGCCAGGTCGCCCCCTACTCCCAGCAGCAGTGGTACACCCGCGACAGCTCCATCGGCAGCTGGGGCAACGGCGTCTGGAACATGACCTTCTCCGGCGTCGAAGGCGCACCCGCCCAGAGCTTCCCCGAACCGCCCTACACCACCCTGAACAACACCCCGGTCTCCCGCGAGAAGCCCTTCCTCCACCTCGACGGCAACGACTACAAGGTCTTCGTCCCCGCCAAGCGCACCAACGCACGCGGCGTCTCCTGGAACGGCACCCCGCAGGGTGAGTCCATCCCCCTGAGCCAGTTCTACGTCGTCAAGCCCGGCGCGACCGCCCAGACCATCAACGCGGCCGTCCGCCAGGGCCTGCACCTGCTCTTCACCCCGGGCATCTACCACGTCGACGAGCCCATCGAGATCAACCGTGCGAACACCGTCGCCCTCGGCCTCGGCCTCGCCACGATCATCCCCGACAACGGCGTCACCGCGATCAAGGTCGGCGACGTCGACGGCGTCAAGCTCGCCGGACTCCTCGTCGACGCCGGGACGCAGAACTCCTCGGTCCTCGTCCAGGTCGGGCCGGAGGGCGCGTCGGCCGACCACTCGGCCAACCCGACCAGCCTCCAGGACGTCTTCGTCCGGGTCGGCGGCGCGGGCGCCGGCAAGGCGACCACCGGCATGGTGGTCAACAGCGACGACACGATCATCGACCACACCTGGCTCTGGCGCGCCGACCACGGCGACGGGGTCGGATGGGAGACCAACCGCTCCGACTACGGACTCCGGGTGAACGGTGACGACGTGCTGGCCACCGGACTCTTCGTCGAGCACTTCAACAAGTACGACGTCCAGTGGAACGGCGAGAACGGGAAGACGATCTTCTTCCAGAACGAGAAGGCGTACGACGCTCCCAACCAGGCAGCCATCCAGAACGGCGACATCAAGGGGTACGCCGCCTACAAGGTCGCCGACTCCGTCACCACCCACGAGGGCTGGGGCATGGGCAGCTACTGCTACTTCAACGTCGACCCCACCATCCGCCAGCAGCACGGCTTCCAGGCACCGGTCAAGCCCGGAGTGAAGTTCCACGACCTGCTCGTCGTCTCACTCGGCGGCAAGGGACAGTACGAACACGTCATCAACAACACCGGATCCCCCACATCCGGCACATCGACCATCCCGTCCCAGGTGGTCTCCTTTCCCTGAGCCGGGATGAGGTGAGCGCAGTCCGCCCACCGCACGGCGTGGGGCCCGGCAGCCACTGCCGGGCCCCACGTCGGTTCACGCCGCGAAGAGCTTCCCCAGATGTGCGGAGATTCCGGGACCTTCCACCTCGGTGGTGCGCAGTCCCAGATAGCCGTCCGGCCGCACGAGGAACGCTTCGCCGTCCCGCGCGCCGTACAGCCGGCGGAATTCGCCGAGGCTGTCGCGCACCGCGGGTATGCGCAGCGTGGTCGTCCGCACGTCGGGGGCGAGGACCGCGCAGGCGTTCAGAAGGCCGTGCGCGGCTCGGGCGGCTGCCGCCGCCACCTCGTCGAACACCGCCGCCCGGTCCTCGTGCTCCGCGTAGAGCAGCAGGGTGTGTTCCCGTTCCCGCAGCAGGGTGAACAGTCGTACGGGGAAGGCCGCGAGAGCATGGCGCAGGCCTCCGCAGTCGGGAGCACGGTCGCCCGGGGCGGGGCCGTCGTGCGGTGCGCCGTCCGGGCCCACGATCGGGCTGCCCCGGTAGCCGACCAGGAGCTGGGCCTCGCGGAGCATGATCGTCGCGGGGTCGTCCGGGTCGGAGGCGATACCGCTCCGCGCGTGCCGGAGCGTGCGCGCGACCACCTCCTCGCCGACCGGGTGGCGTTCGGCGCTGTAGCTCTCCAGCAGTTCGGTTCCCGCCCGGCCTCGCACGGCGGTGGCGAGCTTCCACGCCAGGTTGAAGGCGTCCTGTACCCCGGTGTTCATCCCCTGTGCCCCGGTGGGCGGATGGATGTGCGCGGCGTCCCCGGCCACGAAGACCCGCCCTCGGCCGTAACGGTCGACGATGCGGTGGCTGATCCGGAAGACCGAGGACCAGCGCAGCGAGGAGGCGGTGGTGGGGCGGGGTGAGAGCCTGTCGAGCACCGCCTGGATGTGTTCGAGCCCGGGTTGAGGGCCCTGTTCACCGGAGAGCCCGTGCGCCACCCCGTCGGAATCCGCGCGCCCTTCACCCCCGGCGCGGGAGAGTTCGGGCGGAGTCGGCATCGACATCCGGTAGCGGTGGTCACCCGGCAGGGGGATGCACACCAGCAAGTCGTCGGTGTGCCCGTCGACGACGTGCGAAGCTCGGACGCCGTAGCCCCCCGGCAGGTCCCAGTCGACCTCGACGTCTCCCAGCATGTACTCCTCGGGGATTGCCCCTCCGTCGAAGGTCAGGCCGAGGCCTTTGCGTACGGCGCTGTGGGCTCCGTCGCAGCCCACGAGGTAGCGGGCCGTCAGTTCCTCCGTGCCGCCCGACGGCAGGCGGAGGACCGCCCTGACCTCACCGGTGTCCTGCTCGAACGAGAGGAGTTCGGTGTCCCGTTCGACTCGCCCGCCCCAGCGGCTCAGCAGGTCCTCCAGGAGCCGCTCGGTCTCGTACTGCGGGAGGGCGGCGAAGCGGTAGGGCACCTCCGGAGGCAGTTCCAGATCGATCCGCGGGCCTTCCTGGCCGTTGACGTAGAGCAACTGCCCCTTCAGCGGGACCGCTGTCTCCACGGCCTCGCGGACCATACCCATCCGGTCCCAGATCTCCAGCGTCCGGGGCTGGACCCCCACGGCCTTCGCGTAGGGCAGCCTCGCCGGGAGCCGGTCGACGACTCTGCACGACACACCACGCCGGCTCAGTTCGGACGCGGCTGTCAGACCGACCGGGCCCGCCCCTGCCACCAGCACATCGACGTCGACCACGGGTACCTCCCTGGCGGGGTGCGTTCACTCCAATGCAGCACGCCCGGGGTGCTCTGTCCATTCGGCGGCACGCGGCGCCGGTGCGGGCCCGCTCCCCCGCACCGGCGCGTCGGGCGTCAGCCGACGGTGCAGGCCTCACCTCCGAGCGTGAACCCGGCCGGTTCGCCGTTGCCGCCCGTCCAGGTGCCGGTGAAGCCGAAGCCGACCGACGATCCCGGAGCCACCGTGCCGTTCCAGCCGGCATCGGTCGCCGTCACCTTCGCGCCCTCCTGCTGGTGGGAGGCGTTCCACATCTGGGTGACCTTCTGGTCTCCCGGGAAGGTCCAGCCCAGCTTCCAGCCGCTGTAGGCCGAGTCCCCTGTGTTGGTGACCTTCACATCGGCCTGGAAGCCGCCGGACCACCGGTTGGTGACGGTGTAGGTGACTGCGCAGGCAGCGTCCCCGCGAGGATCCGTGGGGTCGGGGGTGGGCGTGGGGGTGGGTTCCGGGTCCGTGCCTCCGCCGCCGGAGTCCGAGGACTCGCCCACCTGGATCCCGCGCCCGTTCGTGGAGACGTAGACGCGGCCGTAGACCCGCGGGTCCCCGGTGATCGCCGCTCCGGTCCAGGCCCACTGATGTGCGTCGTCGTTGATCCTCGTCCAGTGCGCGCCGGCGTCGGTCGACCGGAAGATGCCGCGCACCCCGCCGATCTTCGCGCTGACGAAGACGGTCTGGTACGACGCCCCGGACGCGGCCTTGCCGAAGCCGACGCTGTCGGCCTGCTCCACGTTCGAGAACTTGGTGAAGCTCGCACCGGAGTCGGTGGAACGCCACAGTCCGTACGAGCCGGTGGACGCGCCGCCCGCGAGCCAGATGTCACCCTCGGTGCCGGGCAGGGCCTTGAAGCGGACGTTGCCTTCGGCCGGGAGGCCTGTCGCCTTCGCGGTGAAGGTGGCGCCGCCGTCGGTCGAGACGTAGAAGGTGCCGGCCTTGAATCCGTAGAACTTCTTGGGGTTCTTCCGGTCGGACTCGACCGTCGCGCCTGCCGGGATTCCGGTCGACGCGGTCCAGGAGTGCCCGTATCCCGTGGTGCGGTGGACCGCCGCCCCTTCCGGGCTCCAGACGAACCCGCTGCCGTCCGCCGCGGCTGCCACCGTGCCACCGCCGGTGACCCCGGAGGGCTCGGAGCCCTGGAACCAGTTGGCGCCGTTGTCCGTGGAAAAGCCGATGTGCGGGGCGGCGTCGGCGTTGCCCACCCGGACGACCGTGCCGGGCGAAGTCTCCGCGAAGTCCAGACTGGTGGTCGAGTCCAGGTTCGGCGAGGTGAACATCATGGCGGGCACGGCGTCGAGGTCCGTGTGACGGAAGCCTCCGATGTCACCGAGCGCGCTGAGCAGCGGCGCCCCCGAGGGCGGGCTCGCCAGGTCGTTGACCGCCGTCTCCTCCAGGCCCTTCACCATGGGCGTGATCTTGAACTGCCCGCCGGAGTCCCATGCGGTGAGGTTCTCGGTGCCGAAGACCGTCGCACCCGTGCCGTACATCATGCGGTTCGAGTCGAAGGGGTCGATCTCCAGCGACTCCGTCATCCAGCCCAGCTTTGGCGCGGTCTCGGGCGGGGAGGGGTTGGCACCCCAGCTGAGCCACGGGACGGAGGAGACGTCCTGCGTGTAGCGGTTCTGCCGGCTCGGGTAACTGGTGTAGTCCCAGGCCTTGGTCCAGGTCGCCCCGCTGTCCGTGGACCGGAAGATCTGAGTGTCGGGCCACCAGGAGCTGTAGGCCGTGGCCATCAGCGTGCCGGGCTTCTGCCGGTCGACGGAGAGACCGCTGAATCCGTAGTAGGTGTCGGCGAGGGCGACAGGGCTGACGTCCTTCCACGCGCCGGACGCGGTGTCGTAGCGCCAGACCTGTCCCTTGGCGCCGTCGTACGGGCCGCCGGTGTCGCTCGTCGTCAGATAGAGGTAGCCGGTCGCGGAGTCGAGTACGCCCTTGTGCGCGAGGTAGCCGGTCGGCTGGCCCGCGATGCGGGACCAGGTGCTGCCGCCGTCCGTGGAGCGATAGACGGTGTTCTCCTTGTCGGCGACGCCGACGTAGATGTCCTTCGTGGCGCTGCCCGCACTGCCGGAGCGCTCGTCGAAGGTCACCCACACGATGCCCTGGTTGTCGTTGCCGTATCCGCTCGTGTCGGACGGGTCCTGCGCGTAGTTGCCGGGGTTCGGGAAGGCGGTCACCTCGGACCAGGTGACCCCCGAGTCGGTGGAGCGCCAGAGACCCTTGCCGCTGGGGGCGCCCAGATAGAGCACGGAGTTCTTGTTCGGGTCGACCGCGAGCCGCTCCCCCATCCCCCGGCCCGGCATGTTGCCGCCGAGCTTGAAGGGCAGGGTGGCCGCTTTCCAGGAGGCGCCGCGGTCCGACGAGCGCAGCACCGCTCCGTTCGTCGGGTCCCAGCTGTTGGTGTACGTGCCCACCGCCGCGTACACGTTGTCGGGATCGGCGGTGTCCGACGCCAGGCTCACCACGCCCGACCAGCCCCAACGGTCCCAGTCCACCCAGTCCAGCAGGGGCGTCCACCGCTTGCCCGGCTGGTCCCATCGGTAGGCTCCGCCGATGTCGGTCCGCGCATAGGCGAGGTTCTTCTCGGAGCGGTTGAAGACGATGCCGGGCACGAATCCGCCACCGTCGATCCGCGCGTTCTTCCAGCTGTAGGTGTCCGCCGCGATGGACACATCCGATGCTTCGGCTGCGGTGGGCCCTTCGTCGGAGCGTGCCACGGCCGGGCTGCCGGTGATCGACAACCCGGCGGTCAAGGCGAGTGCCGCCAGTAGGGCGGCGATGGGTCTGGCGCTCAAGCGCACGGAAACGTCCTCTCCGAGCTGGTCCGCCGCACAGCGGCGGTACGGGACTGACAGAGATGGGAGCGCTCCCATAAGGCATCCCGATGGTAGCGCCCGCCTGTCGTCCGAGAGAAGGGTGGTGCAGGCGTTTCATCCGATGAATCAGGCACGCACCCCCACGCACCATCCATACACCGCGCCCGCGCGGCCCTCACGTGGTCCACGCGACCGAAGGAAGCCACACATATTCCCCACAGGCCCGGAGAAACGAAGACGCGCCACGCACAAAGGGCCTGGAATTACTCCACGAATACGCCGCCGGAGCCGGATTCAGCACACACAGAAAAGAGAGCCATACTCACCTTCACGCCGTCGTGAATACCGATATCTTCCGGGCGGAGCGCGTGCACCCATTCACCGCCGCGGGGAATTGCACGACCGGGCCGGTCGAAGAACCTGCACACGGCGTGCGCACACCGATCACGCCGGCCTGCACGAAATGCCAGGTCCGGGCGGGTCCGAGCGGCGTATCCCGAGGTGCTGCGCCACGGTTCGGTCATGCGCTTGCGACGGTGCGGAATTCATTCGGTGAAGCTCGTGAAGGAACTGCGTCACGAAATGAACGATTCTGCACGTACGTCGGTACGAGCTGCCGAACAATCACCGGTGCGCCTCAGTTCGATTGGCTGCGCACGGCGCAGGCATGCTTTGATCCTGGGCCATACGGAGGCCGCCACACGGGCTTTCCGTACATAGGCAATTTCCATACGAAGGGCGCTCATCATGAACTACACCCCCCAGGTCGAGACCGCCGAGATCTCCGACGCCGACCTCGACAACGTCTCGGGCGGCCTCGTGGGCGGCCTCGTCGGCAACGTGGCCGGCACCGTCGAGGGCATCGTCCCGGTCGCGGGCGTCGTCGGCTCGGTCACCGGTCTCGTCGAGTCCGCCACCGGTGTGAACACGGGCGCCGTCACCGGTCTGGCCACCGGCCTGACCGCCGGTCTCTGAGAGACGGCAGCACCCCGCCGAGCCCCGGAACCATCGGTTCCGGGGCTCGGTGCCGACCGCTGAACAGGTGAGGGAAGAGTTCCGTGCAGTTCCGCCAGCAGGCCCTTTCCAAGCTGCAGTCGCCCGAACAGCTCGACCTCCCGGTGCGGTTCGCCCGCCCGCAGGGACTGCTCGTGCTGGCCCTCACCGTCGCCGTGATGGCCGCCGCCTCTTTCTGGGCGGTCACCGGATCCGTGGCAGGCACGCTCGACGCGCCCGGCATCCTCACGCACACGCGCGGCAGTTACGTCCTCCAGAGCCCGGTCGCCGGGCAGGTGACCGAGGTGCTGGCCGACGAGGGTGCCTCCCTCCCGGCGCACTCGCCGCTACTGAAGGTGCGTACGGCGCAGGGCGAACAGGTGGTGCGCACCATCGACGCGGGCCGGCTCACCTCGGTGACGGCCACGATCGGCGCGGTGGTCACCACCGGCACGGATGTGGCGAGCGTCGAGCGGATCGAGGGCGCCGACGACCCCCTGGTCGTGCTGCTGTACGTGTCGGGCGCCGGCGCGGCGGCGGTCCCGGTGGGTGCGCGGGTCGACCTCACCGTCCAGTCCGCGCCGGCCCAGCAGTACGGGGTGCTGCGCGGCAGGGTGGCCGCCGTGGGCAGGGCCGCGCAGACCGAACAGCAGATCACCCGGTTCCTGGGTGACGCCCAGCTCGGCGCCCAGTTCTCCGCACACGGAAGGCCGTTGCCGGTCGTGGTGAAGCTCGAGCAGTCCGACTCCACGAAGTCGGGCTACCGCTGGTCCTCCGCCGACGGTCCCCCGTACGCGATCGGCTCCATGACCCTGGCCACCGGATCCGTCCGTCTCTCCGACCAGCGCCCGATCGATTGGCTGCTCCCGTGACCGCACCGCACCCCTCTCCTGCCGCCCAGCAGTTGCCGCCTCCCGGCCGCGGCAGGCACCGCCCGGAGAGCGCGCCGGGCAGCGGAGGCCGGCGCGCGCGTCCCGTCCGGAGGCCCGCCCGGACGAAGACCGTCCGCACCCCCACCGTGCTCCAGATGGAGGCCCTGGAATGTGGCGCCGCCTCGCTGGCGATGGTGCTCGCCCACCACGGCCGGTACGTGCCTCTCGAGGAACTGCGCATAGCCTGCGGTGTCTCGCGTGACGGATCCCGGGCCAGCAACGTGCTCAAGGCCGCGCGCGGTTACGGCCTCCAGGCCAAGGGCATGCAGATGGAGCCCGCGGCACTCGCCGAGGTGCCGGCGCCCGCGATCCTGTTCTGGGAGTTCAACCACTACGTCGTGTACGACGGCACGGGGCGCCGCCTCGGACGGCGCGGCGTGCACATCAACGACCCCGACAAGGGGCGCCGGTTCGTGCCCGTCGAGGACTTCGACACGAGCTTCACGGGTGTCGTCCTCGTGCTCGAACCCGGTGAGGGCTTCCGGCGCGGCGGCCGGAGACCCGGCGTCCTGTCCGCGCTGCCGGCCCGGCTGCGCGGGACCACCGGCACCATGCTGGTCGCGCTCCTCGCCAGTCTGCTGCTGGTGGCCGTCGGGGCGACACTGCCGGCGCTGAGCCGTACGTACATCGACATGTTCCTGATCGGGGAACAGACCTCGCTGCTCGGTGTGCTGTTCGCCACGATGGGTGGTGCGGTCGCCCTCACCGTCGTCCTCACCTGGCTCCAGC
The DNA here is from genome assembly GCF_042872025.1 of Streptomyces sp. NPDC005494. Taxonomy (NCBI): domain Bacteria; kingdom Bacillati; phylum Actinomycetota; class Actinomycetes; order Kitasatosporales; family Streptomycetaceae; genus Streptomyces; species Streptomyces sp. NPDC005494. The sequence continues at coordinate 253,632 of NZ_JBIAJR010000007.1, read as the reverse complement.
AGGCGAATCTGCTGCGCGGACGCATCATCTCCTCCACGCTCGGCAGCGCGCGCTTCTTCCGGCATCTGCTCCGCCTGCCCGTCACCTTCTTCTCGCAGCGCAGCCCCGCCGACCTCGTCCAGCGGCTCCAGTCGAACGACGCGGTGGCCGAGACGCTCGCCCGGGATCTCACCGCGGCCGGTGTGGACGGCATCGTCGTCCTTCTCTACGCCTTCCTGCTCTGGACGTACGATCCGCAACTGACCGTCATCGGTGTGGGGATCGCGCTGCTCAACGTGGTCGCGATGCGCATCGTGGTGCGGCTGCGGGCCACCGGCACCCAGAAGTTGCGGGCCGACAGCGCGCGGCTGACGAACACCTCCTACACCGGTCTGCAGCTGATCGAGACCATGAAGGCCACCGGCGGCGAGGACGGCTACTTCCGCCGCTGGGCCGGCCAGCACGCGACCACGCTGGAGGAGCAGCAGCGGCTCGGTGTGCCCAGTGCCTGGCTGGGCGTCGTCGCGCCCGCGCTCGCGACGCTCAACAGCGCGCTGATCCTGTGGATCGGCGGGCTCCGGGCGGTCGAGGGGCACATCTCGATCGGCCTGCTCGTCGCCTTCCAGGCGCTGGTGACACGCTTCACCGCGCCCGTGACCCGGCTCAACGGGGTCGCGGGCCGCGTCCAGGACTTCGCCGCCGACGTGGCCCGGCTGAAGGATGTCGAGAACTTCCCGGTCGACCCCCTGTACTCCCGTCGTGAACCGGCCGCGAGCACCCGCCGTCTCAAGGGCCATGTGGCTCTGGAGGGGATCACCTTCGGCTACAGCCCCCTCGACAAACCGCTGCTCACCGGCTTCTCGCTCTCCGTGGGGCCGGGGCAGCAGGTGGCGCTGGTCGGCGGTTCGGGCAGTGGCAAGTCGACGGTGTCCCGGCTCATCTCCGGGCTCTACAGCCCGTGGGAGGGCACGATCCGCATCGACGGACAACGCCTGGAGGACCTCCCCAGGGGCGCCCTGGCCTCGTCCGTCTCCTTCGTGGACCAGGACGTCTTCCTCTTCGAGGGCACGGTGCGCGACAACGTGGCGCTGTGGGACCCGTCGGTCACGGACGAGGCGGTGACGGAGGCCCTGCGGGACGCCGCCCTGTACGACGTCGTCGCCCGCCGTCCCCGGGGCATCCGCAGCCGGGTCGAGCAGGACGGCCGCAACTTCTCCGGAGGGCAGCGCCAGCGCCTGGAGATCGCCCGGGCCCTCGTGCGGCGGCCCAGCATCCTGGTCCTGGACGAGGTGACCAGCGCGCTGGACGCCGAGACGGAACGGATCATCATCGACAACCTGCGGCGGCGCGGCTGTGCCTGCGTGGTGATCGCGCACCGGCTGAGCACCGTGCGCGACAGTGACGAGATCGTGGTCCTGGACCACGGGACCGTCGTGGAACGCGGCCAACACGAGCAACTGGTGGCCGCCGGAGGCCCGTACGCCGACCTGGTCAGGGAGCACTGACGTGGCATCCGTACATCCCCTGGCGGGCACGCGGGCTCCCGGGCAGGACCCGGTCGTCGACGCGCTGGGAACACTCGGTTCGCCCGTCGACTGCACCGGGCTGCGGAGCCTGTCGCTGGAAGGGCCGCAGGTGCTGTGGCTGGTCGTGGCCGGCGCCCTCGACCTGTTCGCGGTGGACGCCGTGGAGCAGGGGCACTGGCACTTCCTGGGCCGTCTGGAGACGGGCGCTCTCGTGCTGGGTCCGGTCGAGGGGCCGCAGCACACCCTGGTCGGGCGCCCGCTCCAGGAGTGCGTGCTGCGCAGGATTCCGCTGCGTGAGCTGTACCGGCCGGACCACGCCGGGCAGGGGCCGTACGAGGGGCAGTACCTCAGCCACTACGACACCGGGGACGCGGCACTGAGCCTGCTCGAGCACGCCTTCTCGCTCGGGGTGGGCCGCAGCCGGCGCGTGCTGTTCGAGGCGCCTCTGGACGGGCGTTCCACCTTCGACGAGGCGGGGGGCGACGACGACGTCCTGTGGCTGCCGGTCGCGCCCGGCAGTGTGCAGTACGGCGCCGCCTTCAGCGCGGACGCCGCCGGTGACCTGCTCGTGGACGCGGCCATGTGGCAGGGGATGGTCAACCAGCAGTACCGCCTGCTGTCGGCGCTGGACCGCTGGATCGAACAGCTGGAGCGTGCCCACGAGGACCGGACCGCGGCAGGCATGAAGGCCGGCGAAGCCGTCCGCAAGGAGGCCGACCAGGCGCTGCTGACCTCGATCGGCCGGTCCGCGAAGGGCCCTTCGCGCCCGGCGGGGGCGTCGGACGACGCGGTGTACGCGGCGTGCCGCCTGGTCGCCGGGGACGCGGGCATCGTCCTCGCGGAGCCCGCCGCCGGCGGTGCGGTGAGCGACCGGATCGACCCGGTCGAGCGGGTGGCGGTCGCCTCGCGCATCCGCACCCGAGCGGTGCGGCTCGACGGACGCTGGTGGAGGGAGAACTCCGGACCGCTGGTCGGTCGCAGGGCCGCGTCAGGGGCGCCGGTCGCCCTGCTGTGGCGCCGGGGCCGCTACGAGGCGGTGAACCCGCTGACCGGACGGCGCAGCCGGGTCGACGCCGGCTCCGCGCAGGAGTTCGACGAGCGGGCCGTGATGTTCTACCGGCCGCTGCCGGAACGGCCGTTGAGCAGGTGGCAGCTGCTGCGCTTCGCCATGTTCGGCACCCGGGCCGATCTGCGCCGGCTGGTGCCGGCGGGTCTGGTGACGGTCGCACTGGGGTCGCTGGTGCCGATCGCGACGGGCAAGGTGCTGGGCGTGTACGTGCCCACCGCGCGGACGGACCTCATCGTGCAGGTCTCGGTGGCCGTGATCATCACCGGCGTCGTGTCGGCGGCGTTCACGCTGATGCAGAACCTCACGATCCTGCGGATGGAGGGGCGCATCGAGAGCACCCTCCAGCCCGCGGTCTGGGACCGGCTGCTGCGGCTGCCGACGACGTTCTTCACCGAGCGCTCCACGGGGGAGCTGGCGAGCGCCGCCATGGGGGTCAGCGCCATCCGCCGGGTGCTGTCCGGAACCGGTCCCGTGGTGGTGCAGGCGGGCACCCTCGCGGCGATGAACCTGGGGCTGCTGCTGTGGTTCAGCGTTCCGTTGGCGCTCGCCGCCGTCGCCATGCTGGTGGTCATCGCCGGGGTCTTCCTCACGATGGGCATGTGGGAGCTTCGCTGGCAGCGCCGTCTGGTCGAGCTGAACAACAAACTGAACAACCAGGCCTTCCAGACGCTGCGCGGGCTGCCCAAGCTGCGGGTCGCGGCGGCGGAGAGCTTCGCGTACGGGGCGTGGGCGGCGGAGTTCGCGCGCAGCCGTGAGCTGCAGAAGCGGGCCGGCCGGATCAAGAACCTGACGACGGTGGTCAACGCGGTCCATCTGCCGCTCTGTTCGCTGGTCGTCTTCGTCCTGCTGGCGGGCCCGGCACGCGGTTCCCTCACTCCGGCCGAGTTCCTGACCTTCAACACGGCCGTGACGATGCTGTTGACGGCGGTCACCCAGCTCACCGGGGCGTTCGTGTCGGCCGCCGGGGTACTGCCGATGTTCGAGCAGATCAAGCCGGTGCTCGACGAGGCCCCCGAGGTGCGCGGCGCCAGTACCCAGCCGGGCGAGCTGTCCGGGGAGATCGAGGCCAGGGACGTCTCCTTCCGCTACTCCGGCGACGGGCCCCTCGTCCTCGACGGGGTGTCGCTGACCGTACGGCCGGGCGAGTTCGTCGCAGTCGTGGGTCCGAGCGGCTGCGGCAAGTCGACGTTGCTGCGGCTGCTCATCGGCTTCGACAGGCCGGTCTCGGGCAGTGTCCTGTACGACGGACAGGACCTGACGGCGCTCGACCCGGCTGCCGTACGCCGCCAGTGCGGGGTCGTCCTGCAGAACGCGCAGCCGCTGGCCGGCTCCATCCTGGACTGCATCTGCGGGGCCGAGGTCTTCACCCAGGAGGAGGCCTGGGAGGCCGCCGCCATGGCGGGACTGGCCGAGGACATCAAGCGGATGCCGATGGGTCTGCACACGATGATCTCCGGCGGCGGCTCGATCTCCGGAGGGCAGCGCCAGCGGCTGATGATCGCGCAGGCGCTGGTACGGCGCCCCCGCATCCTGTTCTTCGACGAGGCCACCAGCGCACTCGACAACGAGACCCAGCGCACGGTGATCGAGAGCACGAGGTCCCTGCGGGCCACCCGCATCGTGATCGCGCACCGCCTGTCCACGGTCATGGACGCCGATCGCGTGATCGTCATGGCACAGGGGCGTGTGGTCCAGGAGGGTCCGCCCGCCGAGCTGCTCGCGGACACGGGCGGGCAGCTCCACGAACTGGTGCGGCGTCAGATGAGCTAGACCGCACGACTGGAGCAGGTGCCAGGGCGGGCGGACCAGGCCCCATCGGAGGACGCGGCCCCCTGTGAGCTTCGCCCCGGCTCGGGCCCCGTGTCCGAAGGCGGGGCCCGATCGCGGGACGCGCGGCCCGGAGGCGTTCAGGCCCGGTGCCCGCCCGGCCTGGGAGGCTCCACCGCGTCACGGATGCTGCCGCGTGCCGCCGCGGCGACCGCTTCGGCGGTGAGGCCGAACTTCTCGTACAGCGTCTGGTAGTCGGCGGAGGCCCCGTAGTGCTCCAGGCTCACGATCCGGCCGGCGTCGCCGACCACCTCGCGCCAGCCCTGGCCGACCGCGGCCTCGACGCTGACACGGGCACGCACCTCGGGCGGCAGCACCTCGTCCTGGTAGGCCACCGGCTGTTCGGCGAACCATTCACGGCAGGGCATGGAGACCACGCGTACGGCCAGCCCCTCGTCGATCAGCAGCTTGCGCGCGTCGAGGGCGATGTGGACCTCGGACCCGGTCGCCACCAGGATGACGTCGGGAGCGGATCCGGCGGCTTCCACGAGGACGTAGGCTCCGCGCGCGGCTCCCTCCGCGGGGGCGTGCACGCCGTCGTCGCGGTCGAGTACCGGCAGGTTCTGCCGGGTCAGGACGAGCCCGGCGGGCCGGTCGGTGTGTTCCAGGACGGTCCGCCAGCAGACCGCGGTCTCGTTGGCGTCGCCGGGACGCACGACGTCGAGGCCGGGGATCGCACGCAGAGCGGCCAGGTGCTCGACGGGCTGATGGGTCGGGCCGTCCTCGCCGAGGCCGATCGAGTCGTGCGTCCACACGTAGGTGGCGGGAAGCTTCATGAGTGCGGCGAGGCGGACCGCGGGGCGCATGTAGTCGCTGAAGGTCAGGAACGTGCCGCCGTAGGGGCGGGTCAGGCTCTGCAGGGCGATCCCGTTGAGTACGGCCCCCATCGCGTGCTCACGGATGCCGAAGTGCAGTGTGCGGCCGTAGGGGCCGCCCTTGAACTCCGAGGTCTGACGGTCGGCCGGGACGAAGGAGGGCTCGTTGTCCATGGTCGTGTTGTTGCTGCCGGCGAGGTCCGCCGAACCGCCCCACAGTTCGGGCAGCACCGGGGCGAGAGCGGTGAGCACCTCTCCGGAGGCCTTACGGGTCGCCATGCCCTTGGCGTCGGCCGGGAACACGGGCAGGGCGTCGGTCCAGCCGTCGGGCAGTTCCTGCTCCCGCAGCCGGTCCAGCAGAGCGGCCCTGCCGGGGTTCGCGGTGCGCCACTCCTCGTAGAACTGCTGCCAGCGCTTGTGCTCGGCCTTGCCCCGCTCCCCCACCGCCCGCGTGTGGGCCAGGACTTCGCCCTCGACGGGGAAGTACGCCTCCGGGTCGAAGCCGAGGAGCCGCTTGGTGCCGGCGACCTCCTCGTCCCCCAGCGCGGCGCCGTGGGCCTTGCCGGTGTTCCGCTTCGTCGGTGCGGGCCATCCGATGATGGTGCGCAGCATGATCAGCGAGGGCTGGGACCGTTCCGCCTTCGCGGCCTCGATCGCGGTGAACAGCGCGTCGACGTCCTCGACGTAGTCTCCGGTGCGGGTCCAGTCCACGGTCTGTACGTGCCAGCCGTACGCGGCGAAGCGGGCCGGGACGTCCTCGCTGAACGAGATGTCGGTGTCGTCCTCGATGGAGATGTGGTTGGAGTCGTAGAACGTGATGAGGTTGCCCAGCTGCTGGTGGCCGGCGAGGGACGCGGCCTCGGACGCCACGCCTTCCATCATGTCGCCGTCGGACGCCAGCACGTACACGTGGTGGTCGAAGGGGCTCGTGCCCGGCGCGGCGTCCGGGTCGAGCAGGCCCCTCTCCCTGCGGGCGGCCATCGCCATCCCTACGGCGGCGCCCATGCCCTGGCCGAGCGGCCCCGTGGTGATCTCGACGCCCCGGGTGTGCCGGTACTCCGGGTGCCCCGGGGTCGCCGAGTCCCAGGTCCGCAGGGCCTTGAGGTCCTCCAGTTCGAGGCCGTAGCCGGCGAGGTAGAGCTGGATGTAGAGCGTGAGGCTGGTGTGGCCGCAGGAGAGGACGAAGCGGTCCCTGCCCAGCCACTGGTCGTCGGCCGGGTCGTGCCGCATGATCCGCTGGAACAGCAGGTAGGCGAGCGGGGCCAGGCTCATCGCCGTACCGGGGTGGCCGTTGCCGGTCTTCTGCACGGCGTCGGCGGCGAGCACCCGCACGGTGTCCACCGCCCGTACGTCCAGCGGGGTCCAGCCGACTCGGTCGGCGACGGGGAGGGCGAGGCCGGGGTCCCGTGTCCCCGTGCTGCCGGAAGTGGATCGCTCGGGCGCCATGGTGTCGTCTCCCTCGGATGTCGCTTCTCGGTACGCCGGGGCCGGCAGAGTGCGGCTCACCATCCCTCGCATCCTCTGTTCCCTCGCCGCCGTCCGCACCCGGAGGGGGCCCGGCTGTGCGGCGGGGTCACGGTGCTCGCCGGGGGGCGGCGGACATCCGGTCCGGTGACGGTGGCGCACCTTGCCGTCGACCGGTCGCCTACCCCCGGCGGCTCCCGGCAGACCATCCCGCCACGGGCGGTTTCCCCCGCATTCACGGACTCCGGACAGCGAGGCGTACGGATGTGGCACAGTCGTGCCGTGGACGAGCTGCGGCCTCAGGATCCCGCGCGCATCGGCGCGTATCAGTTGATCGCCAGGCTGGGAGCCGGTGGGATGGGGCAGGTGTATCTGGGCCGCTCGCCCGGTGGACGGCTGGTGGCCGTGAAGGTGATCCGGGACGAGATCAGTGATCATCCGGAAGCGCTGGCCCGTTTCCGGCGGGAGGCCGCCACCGTGGAGGCCGTACGCAGCGCCGGCACCGCCCGGATGATCGAGGCGTCCCTGGACGCGGCGCCCTACTGGCTGGCCACCGAGTACGTGTCCGGCCCCACGCTGCGCGCAGCGGTGCGTGAACGCGGGCCTTTCCCGCCGGGCAGCGCACTGAAGCTCTTCGCCGCCCTCGCCGAGGGGCTCTCCGCGGTCCATGTCCACGGGGTCACGCACCGGGATCTGAAGCCGCAGAACGTGATCCTGGCGCCGCAGGGTCCGCAGTTGATCGACTTCGGGATCGCCCGCTCACTCGGGCAGACGGTGCTCACGCGCGACGGCATGGGTCCGGGGACCCCCGGGTTCGCGGCACCCGAGGTGGTCCTGCGCAACGAGGTCGGCCCGGCCGCTGACGTCTTCGCCCTGGGCGCGACGCTCGCCTACACGGCGACCGGGAGAGCGCCGTTCGGCTCCGGGGACGCGGCGTCGGTCAGCTACCGGGCGGTGCACGAGGAGATCGACGTGACCGGCGTGCCCCGCGCGCTGGCGGAACTGATCCGGGAGTGCGTCAGCAAGGACCCGGCCGACCGGCCGGATCCCGCGTCGGTGATCGCGCGGTGCGCGGTGGACTCGGCCCTCGTCACGGACGCCCACTACCGGTCGCTGAACGGGGCCGGGGCCACGGCGGTGCGCGAGGCCCGCGGCACCGCAGCCGAGGACCTCGCGACGGCGGGCGAGGACGTGAGCGGCACGGGCGAGGACGTCCGCGGCACAGGCGAGGACTTGAGAGGCGCGGGCGAAGAGGCCACGGCTGTACGGAAGGACGCCACTGCCGTCCGGGACGAGGCCACGGCAGTACGAGGGGACACCACAGCCCTACGTGCGGAGACCGGGACCGCACGGGAAAGGGCCGCGACCGCCCCCCTGCCGGCCGACGGCGGGGAGGAGCCCCACGTGTCCGCGGCGCCCTCGCCGTCGCAGGGGTCCACTCCGTACGACGGCCCTGAGCACCGTACGGCCGCGTCCCGCACCGGCCGCCGTGGGGCGATGGGCCTCGCGGCGGTCGCTGCGGCGCTGGCCGCGTCCGTGACCGCCTGGCTCCTCTCGGGGCAACCGGACGGCGGGGCGGACGGGGCGAAACCGACGGCCGGGGCGGGACGGAGCGCGGGCGCGGAGGGGACGGGCGGGCCCACCTCCGCCGCACCGGCCTCGGGCCCGCCGGACCACATCGTCAGCGACCGTGAGTCACGGGACCGCTGGACCTTGTCCGACGACCCCTGGCAGGCGGCCCAGGGCATCGGCTCCTGCGAACTGTCAGGCCTCGACACGGCCTCGCTGCCGGCGAACCTGAACTCCTCCGTCTCGCACACCACCGGGTCCGACACCGCCTCGGTGCGACTGCGGCCGGAGAAGGCGGGCCGGGGAAAGCGGCCCGCGCCGTACTACGTGGCCGTCGGTGTGCGGCCTCCTCACGGGACCGACCCCGCCACGGGCCGCCCCACCCGGGCCGTCGGCAAGGGGATCGGCTTCACCAGCAAGCCCGTCGACGTCTTCTCGGAATGGTCCTCGGGCGGCACGATCACCTTCAGGTACCCCGAGGACTTCCGTGGCCACTTCGGCGACCGGACCGTCGATGCCATTCCCGTGGGCGACGACAGGGGTGACTGGACCGTGGTGCTGTACCACGTGGAGGGCGGACCCTCCGATGTCACCTCCGTCGTGTGCAACGGCTTCCACGCCTGAGGCCGCGTCGGACCGGCGGTCGCCCGAGGCAGGGCGCGCGGCGGCCGGTTCCTGCACACCCGCTCACACCACGGCCACGTCGGTGTAGCGGGACGCGACGTGCAGTTCGGACTCGATGCTCCCCGCCGTGACGAGGAGTTGGGGCAGCACCTGCTCCAGGCACTCCTCGACGGTCCGGCTGCTGCTGTGCATGGCCACGTTGATCGCGGCGACCGTCGCACCGGCCCGGTCCCGGACGGGGACCGAGACCGAGCGCAGGCCGGCCTCGAGTTCCTCGTCGACCAGGGCGTACCCCTGGGCGCGCACCTGGTGCAGCACGGCCTCGAGTTCGGTGCGGCGGGTGAGCGTGTGCGGGGCCAGCGGACGCAGTTCGGCGTGGGCGAGGACGGTTCTGAGCCCGTCGCCCGGCAGTCCGGCCAGCAGGACGCGGCCCAGCGAGGTGGCGTAGGCGGGGAAACGCGTGCCGACGGTGATGTCGACGTTCATGATGCGGTGGGTGGCGGCACGCGCCGTGTACTGCACGGAGTCGTCCACGAGGACGGCCAGGGAAGCGGAGTCGTGGATCCGGCCGGCCAGCGCGGCGAGATGCGGTTGGGCGATCCGGGGCAGGGTGATGCGGGAGAGCGACGGGTACCCGAGCGCCAGGACGCGCGGTGTGAGCCGGTGCCCGCGTCCGTCGGCCGTGACGTAGCCCAGGTGTTCGAGGGTGATCAGCGCCCGGCGCGCGGAGGCACGGGACAGGCCTGTGGCGCGGGCGAGGTCACTGAGGGTCGGATCCGGGCCTGCGCCGTCGAAGGCCGTGATGACGGTGAGGCCCCGGGCGAGGGACTCGATGAACTCCCGGCCCAGTTCCTGCTTCGAGGCCGCCGTCCACGAGGCGAGGGGCCCCGGGACGGGCGCGGAACCGGGCCCCGGGACGGGCGCGGGGTCCTCCCGGAGCCGCGCCGCCATGGCCGCCGCGGCGTCGAGCAGCCGCGGCAGCAGGCTCTCGCGCAGCCCTCGCGCGGTGTGCCGGCTGGTGTGGCTGACCACGCTCAGCGCGCACACGGTGCCTCCGGCGGTGTCGCGTACGGGTACGGAGAGAGCGAGGAGGCCGGGCTCGATCAGCTGGTCGTCCAGCACCCAGCCGTCGCTCCGCGCCGCCTCCACCCGCTCCTCGAAGAGATCGTCCGCCGGGGAGGGGCGCGCGGGCAGCGACGGGAAGGCGGCTCCCTCCGGGTCCGAGGTCCGCCTCTCCCGCCAGGACTGCCACTCCTGCGGCCCCCAGTGGGTCGCGAAGAGCGTGCCGGGCCCCGTGCGTTCGGCGGGCAGCAGGTCCCCGATGCGGAAGCGCAGGGACATCGCCCGGCGCCGGATGGCCTGGTGCACGAAGCGGATGCCCCCGCCGTCGGGCACCGCGAGGGACACGGATTCGTCGAGCTCGCCCGCGAGGGCGTCCACCTCCTCCCCCAGGAGTCCGGGGATACGGACCGAGGACAGGTAGGCGTTGCCCAGTTCCATGAGGCGCGGGGCGAGGGTGACGGTCCGGCCGTCGATGCGGACGTACCCCGTGCGGGCCAGGGTGAGCGTGACGCGGTCGACGGTGGAGCGGGCGAGCCCGGTGGCCCGCTCCAGCTCGCTGAGGCTGAGGGAGCCGTCGGCGTCGGTCAGCCGGCGGAGCACGGCGATGCCGCGCATGAGCGGGGCGACGGCCTCCGGGGGCGTCTCGGCGCCCGGCTGTGACGTTCCGGTCGGTGCCATCTGTCTCTCCGTCGGGTGGGGCGGCAGGGGCCGGGACCGTTGACAGGGCTCCGATCCGGGCGGCAGACTCATCGCATCATAGTGAAGGAAACTTCACTATGCGAACACTAATGGATGGACGGTCCCATGGACAAGGTGGTCGCGTCTGCGGCGCTGGCCGTCGCCGACGTGCCGGACGGCGCCTCGGTGGCGGTGGGAGGCTTCGGTCTCAGCGGTGTGCCGAACGTGTTGATCGATGCCCTGTACGCGAGCGGAGTCAGCGGGCTCGGCGTCGTGTCCAACAACTGCGGAGCGATGGACTCCGGGCTCGCGGTGCTGCTCTCCGCCGGACGCATCAGCCGGGTCACCGGCTCGTACATCGGCGGCAACCAGGAGTTCGCACGGCAGTACCTCGGGGGCGAGCTCGAGCTGGAGCTGATCCCCCAGGGCACTCTGGCCGAGCGGCTGCGGGCGGGTGGCGCGGGGATACCCGCCTTCTACACGCCCGCGGGTGTGGGCACGCAGGTCGCCGAGGGCGGACTGCCCTGGCGCTACGACAGTGAGGGCGGCGTCGCCGTGGCCTCGCCGCCCAAGGAAGTACGCGACTTCGACGGCACCGCGTACGTCCTGGAGCACAGCATCCGCACCGACTTCGCCCTCGTCAGGGCGGCGAAGGGCGACCGGCACGGCAACCTCGTCTTCAACAAGTCCGCGCGCAACTTCAACCCGCTCGCCGCCATGGCCGGCCGCGTCACCGTCGCCGAGGTGGAGGAGCTGGTGGAGCCTGGCGAGATCGACCCGGACCATGTCCACCTGCCCGGCATCTTCGTGCAGCGGGTCGTGGCGCTCACCCCCGAGCAGGCCGTGGACAAGAAGGTCGAGAAGCGGACGATCACCGAGCGGGAGGCACGGGACTGATGGCCTGGAACCGGAACGAGATGGCCGCCAGGGCGGCGGCCGAGCTGCGCGACGGCGAGTACGTCAACCTCGGCATCGGGCTGCCGACGCTGATCCCCAACCACCTGCCCGAGGGCGTGCACGTCGTCCTGGAGTCCGAGAACGGCATCCTGGGCACCGGCGCCTTCCCGTACGACGAGGACGTCGACCCCGATCTGATCAACGCGGGCAAGGAGACGGTGACCGTCAGGCCGGGGGCCTCGTTCTTCGACTCGGCGCTCTCCTTCGGCATGATCCGCGGCGGCCACATCGACACCGCGGTGCTGGGCGCCATGGAGGTCTCCGCCCGGGGCGACCTCGCCAACTGGGCGGTGCCGGGAAAAATGGTGACCGGGATCGGCGGGGCCATGGACCTCGTGCACGGGGCCCGCCGTGTCATCGTGACCATGACGCACACCGCCAAGGACGGCAGCCCGAAGATCGTCGAGGAGTGCTCGCTGCCGCTCACCGGCAAGGCGTGCGTCCACCGTGTCATCACCGACCTCGCCGTGCTCGACGTGACGGAGGACGGACTGGTCCTGGTGGAGACCGCCCCCGGCGTGAGTGAGGCCGAGGTGCTCGCGAGGACGGCCGCTCCTGTCCGCACGGCCGTGAGGATCGCGTCATGAGCTTCCGCCCGCGTGATGTCTACGTCGTCGATGCGGTCCGGACCCCGATCGGCAGGTACAACGGGGCGCTCGCACCCGTCCGGCCCGACGACCTCGCCGCCCACGCCGTCCGCGCGCTGCTCGACCGCACCCCGGAGCTCGACCCGTCGCGCATCGGTGACGTGGTGCTCGGCAACGCCAACGGCGCCGGTGAGGACAACCGCAACGTCGGCAGGATGGCCGCGCTCCTCGCGGGTCTGCCGGTCTCCGTGCCGGGAGTCACCGTCAACCGGCTCTGCGCCTCAGGCCTGGAGGCGGTCGTGCACGCGGCGCGCGCCGTGGCGCTGGGGGACCACTCGCTCGTGGTGGCCGGCGGCGTCGAGTCGATGACCCGCGCTCCTTACGTCCTGCCCAAGAGCGACCGTGCCTTCCCTGCCGGGCACCCCGAGATGTTCTCGACCACCCTGGGCTGGCGCATGGTCAACCCACGGATGGATCCGCAGTGGACGGTGCCGCTCGGCGAGAGCGCCGAGCTGATCGCGGAGAAGCACGACATCAGCCGTGAGCAGCAGGACGAGTTCGCCCTCGCGTCCCATCGGAAGGCCTCGGCGGCGCGGGCGGCCGGACTGTTCGACGACGAGATCGCGCCGCTGGCGATCCCGCGCCGCAAGGGCGACCCGCTCGTCGTGGACCGTGACGAGTGCATCAGGGACGACGCCTCGCTGGAGGCGATGGCCAGGCTCCGTCCGTCGTTCCGTACGGAGAACGGGACCGTCACCGCGGGCAACTCCTCCCCGCTGAACGACGGTGCGGCCGCCCTGCTGCTGGCCGACGAGGAAGGGCTGCGGGCCACCGGCCGCGAGCCGCTGGCCCGGATCACGGCGTCCGCGGTGTCCGCGAACGAGCCCCACTACTTCGGACTGGCGCCCGTCGAGGCCGTGAACAGGGCCTTGGAGCGCGCCGGCCGGACCTTCGCCGATCTCGCGGCGCTCGAACTCAACGAGGCCTTCGCGGCCCAGGTTCTGGGCTGCGTCGCCGAGTGGCCCGACCTCGACCCGTCGGTGCTCAACCCGCGCGGCGGGGCGATCGCGATCGGCCACCCGCTCGGCGCTTCGGGGGCGCGCCTGGCCGGGTCCATCGCCCACCAGCTCAAGGCCGCCGGTTCCGGAGTCGGCGTGGCGACGCTGTGCATCGGCGTGGGGCAGGGTTCCGCACTCGTACTGGAGAGGTGATCCCCTCAGGGTGAGCCGTGCCGGCCGGGCGGAACCCCGCCCAGGCCGGTACCGGCGACGATCGTGACGCAGTGCGGTGGGCACGGGTGCGGTGGGCACGGGTCCGGGGGGACGGATCCGGGGGGGGCACGGGTCCGGGGGGGGTACGAATGCGCTCGGCCGCGGAGGGGAGCCGTTCTCCCGATTCCGTACGCGCCGGCCGCTCCCCCGCGCGGGTCCGTACAGCCATGGAGTCCCTCCCGAGCGGCGGAACGGGCGTGCCGGATGAATGATGAACAGGTGTTGTGGTGCCGCGGGCAGCCCTGGTCTTTCGCCGGGCGGTCCCGGCCCGGCTCCGGTCACGAAGCGGAAGGCATGAGCGCATGGCCCCCCAGACGGCGTCCACGGCGGTGGACCAGGTGCCGCAGGCGTCGCCACTGCCGGCACGGTGCGCCGGCCACCTGGCGCCTGCGGGCACCGCTGCCTGCTCGGACAGGGCGGGGGCCTTGAGGTGAGGTCCTCGGACGGGCTGCTGGAGACCGCGATGATGCGTACGGTCTTCGACAGCTTGGGCGCGGGCGTGTTCGTCACCGACACCGCCGGCCGGCTCACCGCCTGCAATCCCCGCTCGCAGGAGCTCCTCGACCGGCCGCAGGAGCAGATGCTCGGGCAGGATCTGCACGATCTCCTGCACCGCGGACGGGACGGTGGCCCGATCCCGCGCGGCGAGTGCAGCCTGCTGGCCGTCCTGAGGAACGGGCGCCCGACCGAGGGCAGCGAGGATCTCCTCCTGAAGGGCGACGGCAGCCTGGTCCCGATCATCTGGGCCGCCACGCCGCTCCGGCACCAGGGGCGGATGGAAGGCGCGGTCATCGTCTTCCACGACTTCAGCCTGCACCGCGACGCCGCCGAGCAGACCGCCGCCTACCTCGCCGCTCTCGAGGGGCTCACCGCCCGTCTGACGATGGTGGCCGAGGTCTCGACGGTGCTCATCTCCACCCTGGACACCACGGAGATGCTGAACAGGCTGATCGGTCTGCTGGTGCCGGACATGGGTGACTGGGCCGCGATCGACGCCTGTGCGGAAGGGGAGACAGGGGGACTGCGGCGCGTCGCGGTGCGTGCGCCCGGCGACCAGGGGGCGGCCGAAGCGCTCACGGGCCCTCTGCCGTCCCTGGACGAATCCACCCGTTCGGCGGTGATGCGGGCACTGCGCAAGGCGCGGCACGTCGTGCTGGACGCGGACGCCCTGACGCAGGAGCCTGACACCCCGCTCGCCCGGGCCCACCGCGCGCTGTTCGACCGGCTGGGCGGCAACTGCGCGGTCGTGGTGCCCCTGCACACCCGCAGGCAGGTCTTCGGGGCGCTGACCGTGGCGCGGGTCGCGCCGGACTCCTCGTACACCGACGCCGAACTGTTCATGCTCACCGACATCGCGCGACGCGCCGGCCTCGTCATGGAGGCCGCCCAGCTGTTCGAACAGCAGCGGCACGTCGCGGAGACCATGCAGCGGCAGCTCCTCACTCCCCTGCCGCAGGTCGACCACCTGCACCTGGCGGCCCGGTACCGGCCTGCCGAGAGCGCCGCGGAGATCGGCGGGGACTGGTACGACTCCTTCCTCCTCGGCGACGGGGTGCTGACGATGGTCATCGGGGACGTTGTCGGCCACGATCTGAAGGCCGCGGCCCACATGGCGGAGGTCCGCAACATGCTGCGCGCCCTGGCCTGGGACAGGACCGAACCTCCGAGCCTGATCATGCGCCGCCTGGACGAGGCCATGACCCACACCAGCGACGCCCCCATGGCCACCTGCGTCTTCGCCCGCATCGAGGGCCCGGAGGGCGGACCCTGGCAGTTCCACTGGGTCAACGCCGGCCACCCCCCGCCGCTCCTGATCACCCCCGAGGGGCAGACCCGCTTCCTCGAAGGAGGTCACGGGCCGCTCCTCGGTCTCAGCTCTGCCCTGCACCTCGGGCTGGGCTGGCCCGACGCCCGCGCGGACCTGCCGCCCGGCTCGACCCTCCTGCTCTACACCGACGGGCTCGTCGAGAGCCGCAACCGCGACATCGAAGCCGGCTTCGCCTCTCTGCGCCGGCACGCCGGAGCCCTCGCGGGCCAGGACGTCGAGGACTTCCTCGACGAGCTGCTGCGGCGCATGGACCCCGGTGGCGACGACGTCGCGCTGCTGGTCCTGCGCCTGCCACCGGCCGGGATCCCCGTCGACGACGAGGCACCGCCGCAGCACGCGCACAGCCCGGCTGCCACCGATCGCGGCGCGCCCGGGTCCCGGATCGAGGGCACACCCGTGCGGGACACCTCCGAACCGGCCTGACCACCGCACCACGCCCCGGGCGCACGGGGATTCGGAGCCACGCCCGGTCGATCCGGCGTGGCTCCCCGCATCTCCGCCGTGGTGGGAGCCGCCTTCGGGCGGTGGGAGCCGCCTTCGGGCACGCTCGCGGCGGGACTCACCGCCCCGCCGCCGCGCCCTCCGCGTGGCTGAGGGATCCTCAGATCCGTAACACGCGGGATACACGTGCCTGTTGAAGCTTTCTCCTGGTGATCATAGAATCGCTCGCCGTCGGCCCCGGTTCGCGTCCGCGACCGCGACCCCGCTGTGCGGACGCGCGCGACCACCGCCGCGGCCTCTCACCACGGGCCGGGGTCCGCTGCTCGGCCTGCACCACTGCGAAACCCCGTATCCACCCAGCCGGGAGAAGCATGTGAGAGCACGTCGCACGGCCAGATGGGCCGCCTCCGCCCTGGTCACCACCCTCGCGTCGACCGGCGCCCTCGCCGGTCCCGCAGCCGCCTCCGGGCCCGCTGTCCCGCCCACCCGCACGGTAGCGGTCGCCACCGCGACCGACCCCGTCGGCCACGAGGAGAACGACCGCGTTCCCGAGGGCTCGCTCTGGACGCAGCACTACTTCCCGTCGTCGGACCGGTCCGGCACCGAGCTGCACGCCGACGTACTGCTGCCCGAGAACCTGCCCAGGCGGGCGAAGGTGCCCGTCATCCTGTCCGTCGGCCCGTACTTCGGGCACTCGGGGCAGTCCGGCGTGGAGGGCTGGACCCACACCGGCCCCTCCGCCCGCTTCCAGGACTTCATCGAAGGCACCGACCTGTTCGACCAGGGTTACGCCTTCGTCATGGTGGACCTGCGCGGCTTCGGCGGCTCCACCGGCTGCCTCGACTGGGGCGGCCCCGGCGAACAGGCCGATGTGAAGGCCGCGATCGACTGGGCCGCGAAACAGCCGTGGTCCACGGGTGCCGTGGGTCTGTACGGGAAGTCGTACGACGCCGTGACGGGGCTCATCGGCAACAACCTGGACCAGCGCGCGCTCAAGGCGGTCGTGGCGCAGGAGCCCCTCTGGGACATGTACCCGTACATCTACTCCAACGGGGTCCCCCGCCCGAACGTCACCGGCACCGCCAACGCCTACAACTCCATCGCCACGCAGTCCCAGATGGCGGACGACGACGCACGCTACCTGGCGAACTCGCGTTACGAGCGGAGCCATCCGGAATGCCTGACGGACAACGCCGCCGGATACCGGATCGCCGACCGGGACGACGCGTTCTGGACCGCCCGCGATCTGGCGAAGTCGGCCAGGGGCACCGACACCCCGCTCTTCGTGACCCAGGGTTTCATCGAGAACAACACGAAGCCCGAGGAGATGCAGGAGTACCTCGACAACCACAAGGGGCCGGAACGCGGCTGGGTCGGCCAGTGGGATCACGTACGCGGAGGGGACCGCACGAGCGACGGCAGACTGGCCATGGGCCGTGAGGGGTGGTACGACGAGACCCTCGCCTTCTACGACCAGTACCTCAAGGGCGTCCGCCCGGCGGTCCGCTACCCGGCCTACTCCGTCGAGGACTCCACCGGCGCCTGGCGCGGACAGAAGACCTGGCCCGTCGTGGACCACTCCGTCACCCTCCCGCTCGGCGGCGGATCGTACGTCGACGACGGCGGGGTCTCTGCGCTCGCGGCCCTGGCGGCCTCGGGCATCCCGGAACCGAGGGCGAGCGCGCAGCCTTCGGGGCAGTGGGACATGGAGAACGCCCCCGCCACGGACCCGGTGGCTCCCAAGAGCCTCACCGAAGGGCTCACGCGACTCCAGGAGGCCGGTTCGGTCACGTCGAGCTTCTTCGTGTGGTCGAAACCGCTCGAACGGGCCGTGCGCGTCACCGGAACCCCGCAGATCTCCCTGACCGCCGAGGGGCAGGGCAACGTCATGCTCAAGCTGTACGACGTCGCGCCGGACGGCAGCGCCGTCATGTTCGACGAGCAGGTGTCGCTGCTGACCTCCGGACGGCTCCGGGTCGACCTCAAGGCGACCGACTGGACGCTGGCGGCGGGTCATGTCCTGGCCGTGGAGATCGGTTCGATCAGGACCGGGTCCTGGCGTGACACGCCGTCCGGTGAGACCGTCCGGGTGGAGAACGGGCGGCTCCGGCTGGCCCTGGACGACCCGGCCGACGACGTCGCGACCGGCGGGGCCCGCTCTCCGTATCTGGACACCTATCTGCGCCAGTACACGGTGGACCTGCCGGCCGGCGCCCCCACCTTCACGGTGGTCCCGGGCGGTCGCCTCTGACTCGGGAGCCGGCCAGGACGGCCTCCTGAACGCGACGCGGAACGCACTCCCGGCCGGCACGCCTCGGTGGCGTGCCGGCCGGGGCCCTGCCCCTTTCCAGGAGCGGGGTTCCGGGTGCCTGCCCCTTTTCCCGAGGGGCCCGGGTCTACCTCCGGCCGGCCGCCGTCCCGGCACCGCCGTTGATGACGAACTGTGAGCCCGGTTCGATCACGACGTCGCCGTCGGCCGAGCCGGTGACGGTCACGTCGGTCAGGGTCGCGCTGCCCCGCGCTCCCCCGTGGGCCAGGATTCCGGATCCGTTGAGGGAGTCGGTGATCCGCACCCGCTGGATCTGCGCGCCCGGGACAGCTCCTCCCCCGGACTTGAACTGGATTCCGTCGTAGGTCGAGTCATGGATGTCGGTGTCACGGATCGTGACACCGGGGATGTCCTGCCCGGCCGCGAACAGGGTGATGGCGCCGAACTCCTGGGCCTCGCCCCAGAACGCGCCGCCCGTGCGGTGGAGCGCGTTGCCGGCGATCAGGGTCTGCCCGGAGAAGGGCAGGGGGTCGTGGTCCGTCGCCAGCATGATGCCGGGGTAGTTCATCGTGTCGGAGATGATGTTGTTCTCGATCGTGTTGCCGTAGCCTCCGTAGACGGCGATTCCGTTGGCCCTCCAGGGCAGTTGGATCGTGTTGTTGCGGAAGTGGTTGTCGTGGCCGACGTCCACCGACGGATCCTTCACGTACTTGCTCGACCAGACGGCCAGGGCGTCATCGCCGGTGTTCCTGAAGGAGGAGTTGAAGACCGTCGAATTACGGGTGCCGTTGGCGAAGTTGATGCCGTCCGCATAGGTGTTCCGGATCCGCATGCCGGTGAACTCGAGTCCGTCGCCCGGCCCCCAGAGCTCCTGGATGTTGGCGTAGTCGCGCCCCGCCCACACACCGACGTTCGCGTGCTCCAGCCACACGTTCGTGATCTTGGTGTCCTTGCCGAAGCGCCCGTTGAGGGCCACTCCGCCCTCGGCGTCGCCGTCCCCGCCCCGGATGGTGCCCGAGCCGAAGATCGCCAGGTCCGAGATCTTCGTGTTGTCGTCGATGTCGAAGCCGAAGTTCCCCTCGTGCGGGTGGTTGATGCCGCCCGCGTCCTGGGGCGGGGTGAGGGTGTAGAGCTGGGAGTGCCACATGCCGGCGCCCCGTATCGTGACGTCCCTGATGCCGACCTGGTTGAACTCGCCCCGGTTCAACGGGTCGTCGGTGAGGATCTTCTGCTCCTGCCGCCACTGCCCCGGCGGGATCCACACGCAGCCGATGTCACCGTTCTGGTCGGCTGTCACGGCGCGCTGGAGGGCGTCCGTGTCGTCGATGCCGTCGTTCGGAACCGCTCCGTAGGCGGTGATCGAGGTGCAACCGGCCGGCTGGCCGGCCGCCGGCGCCACCTGTTCCAGGTCGACGAGGTCGATGATGTAGAAGGAGGCCGAGTCGCCCGCGTCGCGCTGGAGACGGAACGTGGTCCCGGCGGGGTAGGTCCGGCCGAGCAGGGCGTTGGACTCGTCGAACAGCCTGCGGGCATCCGCCTGGGGCCGGTTGGTCAGGCCTTCCGGGCTGTCCGTGTCGCCGTAGAGCCAGCTGTGCTTGGAGGAGAGCGTCAGCTTCCTGACGAAGGCGTCGTCGATGTACAGGCTGATGGTGGCCTCGGCCCCGCCGCCCCCGGCGGCGTCGGGCACGGAGTTGCGTACGACGATCGAGTTCGAGGGGACGGTCGAGGTGATCTCGACGTACTGACCGGTGCTGTTGAGCCGGACCGACTCGCGGCCCGAGGACTCGGTGGCGAAGTTGGTGTGACCGAAGGTGCGTTCACGGTCGGCCTTGAGCAACGTTCCTTGGTAGGAACCCTGTTCGGCCTCGTACTCGGTGTACGGGACCGCGGCGCCGCGGCCGACCACGATGGCGCGCGAGAAGATGTTGTTGTTCTCGTCGGTCTCGGTGAGCAGACCCGTCGCGTCCGCGGTGGCGGTGAGGTTGGCACCACCGCTCTTCGCGGTCCAGCTCCCGCTGACCGGCACGGACACCGTACCTCCGGCGGGAATGCCGCCGGTGGTGCCGTTCAGCGTGGTGGTCTCCACCAGGAGACGGGTGACCGTCGAGGACGTCACCGCCGCGGTACCGCGGTTGCGGACGGAGACGGTGAACGTGACGGCCGCGCCCACCGCGGGATTCGACGGGCTGGACGTGATGCCGAGCACCTCGAGGTCGGGGCCGGGGCTCTGCCCCACGACGAGCTTCGAGGACGCGGTGGCACTGTTGTTGCTGTTGTCCTTCTCCACGATCGTGTCGGTCGGGTCGACGGCCACGGACACGCCGTACGTGCCCATGGGCCGCCTGCCCACGTCGACCCGCACCGTGGCCGAGCCTCCGGCCGCGAGGGCCGCCACGGGCGCACTGCCGGCGACCACACCTTCGAGGCTGACGGCGACCGTCGTCGCGGCGGCGGACGCCGTGCCGATGTTGCGCACGGTGGTGCTGACGGTGACGCTGTCGGCCGACGACGGGGAGGCGGGTGACCAGGTGGGTTGGGAGACGGTCAGATCAGGGTTGGGGGCGGCGGTTCCGACCACCTGGATCTCCGCCACCTGGGCTCCGGGAGCGCCGGTGTTCGAGAAGAACTTGAGCTGCACGTCCGCGTACCGTCCGTCGACCGGGATCGTCACCGTGTTCTGGTTCCCGGAAGGGCTGAACGTGCGGTCTGAGCGCTCCACGACCGAGGCGAAACCGGTGGCGGACTGCGCGCGGCCGAGCACCTGCACGCTCTGGGTGCGGGTCGACCACGCCGGGTCCGGGGAGAGCTTCACGACGACGGCCTCGACATCGGCGTCGGCACCGAGCTTCACCGTCAGTGTCGAGGGGTGCCCGTCCGACTCCCAGTACGTCCCGGTCCTGCCGTCGTTGGCGTTGGCCGCCACGTAGGTCTGCGCGTACGACGACGCCTCGATCGGCTTGTTCAGCGCCAGGTCGGAGCCGCTCGCGGGCGGCGGTCCGGTGTCCTCGTCGCCGTAGACCTCCAGTTGGGAGAGCTGCGCGGCGTTCCAGCCGGTGTTGGCGGTCACCTGCACACGGATGTACCGCACCTGCGTCGCGGTGAATGCGACGGTGACGGTGTTGCCCGTCGAGGGGGTGAACACCCGGGCGGCGGAGTCGGACAGGGCGGTGAAGCCGCTGCCGTCGGTGCTTCCCTGGATGGCGAGGGTCTGGGTCCGCGCCTCCCACGTGGCCGGCAGTTTCAGGACCACCCGGTCCACGTCGAACCGGCCGCCCAGGTCGATCCGTACCCACTGCGGGAAGCTGCCGGGGCTCTCCCAGTACGTCTGCTGGCTGCCGTCGGTGACGTTCGACGCCGGATAGGCGCCGTGCGCCCCGCTGGTCGTCGCCGGCTTACCGAGGGCCAGGTCCGTGCTCCGGACGGCCGCCGCCGCGGTGACCGGCAGGAGCCCGACGGTCATCAGCGCGGCTGTCACCGCACCGGCGACGAACTGCCATCCGAGTTGTCTCCATCTCATGCTGTCCTCTGTTCCGTGGGACTCGGCGCCGACAGGACGCGCCGGCTCGCGCCTGTCGTCCGGACGCGCGGGCGTCGGAGGGCGGGCGTGGGCCGGTGCGGGCTGGCGGTACACCGATGGGGAGAAGATCCAGGACGCCGGCAGGAGGGCGAGCATCGACCTGCCGGGAACTCGCGCGTACAACCTAGGATTTTGAGCAATCCGGTCAATATTTTGCGGTGCTGAGGTGACAGGTTTCTAGCAGGGCACAGTTTTGTCAACGGCCCTCACAGCGGCACCACACGCACGTCCACTGTTCGCGCAGCTCAAAGGCGCCAGGCGTGTCAGGACGCGTGCCGGGGACGCACAGAAGCTCGCAGCGCCACGGTCGACGCACAGGACGCAGACATGGGCGCGCTCACCAGGGGGCGCCCCCGGGCGGCGCGGGGCGATCCGGGAGCCGTAAGGGCAGGGCTGATCAGGCTTTCAGGGCCCAGGGAGCGACAGAGGGGGCGGGCGTCGCCGCTCGGCACGATGTTCGGACACGGCGGGCCGCCGCGCGGAGGCTCGGACACGGCGGGCCGCCGCGCGGAGGCTCGGACACGGCGGGCCGCCGCGCGGAGGCTCGGACACGGCGGGCCGCCGCGCGGAGGCTCGGGGACCCGCCCGCGTCAGCGGCTGCCGGGGTCCCAGTCCCGCAGGGCGGCCCGGAGAGCGAGCCGGCTGTCCCAGTCGGTGAAGAACCGGATGCGCCGGTCCAGCACCAGCTCCAGGTCCTGCCGGGCACGGGCGCTGCGTGCGGTGCCTGCGGCGAGGGCCCGTCCGCGTTCGGCGGGGACGCGGCCGAAGTCCAGCAGCCCCCACACCACGGCGACCATGCCGGCGACCAGACCGAGCCACAACAGCGCACCGTCCAGAAGGAAGGGTGCGAGGACGAGAGCGGTTGCCCCGCCCGCCGGTCCACCGATCCGGCGCGGCTGATTACGCCCCACGCCACTGGCCTCGGTCTCGGCACGCGTGCGCAGTTCGGAGGTCAGCCGCTCCGCGAGTTCCTGCTCGTCGACGGGAACGGTGAGATCGGCGGGCAGCTCGGCACTCCAGCCCTCGATCGTGACGGTGACCGTCCGGGGCCTCAGCCGGCGCGACTCCTGTGCCATCTCCTCGGCCGTGGTACGGAGATCGTCCAGCACCGTCATGAGCACGAGCCGCCGGGCCTCGTCCCCCAGAGCGATCAGGCGCGGCCGGAAGACGGCGTGGTCGAGGAGGGACCCGACGTCCATGACCTCGGCGTCCGCCTGGATGAGCCGGTCGTACTCCCGCTGGGCGGCCTTCTCGTCCCCCTCGTGCGCGATGAAGTGGTTCCAGCGTTCGATCGTCGCGTGCATCGCGGCCTCGTCCGGCTCCATGTGGTCGATGAGCCTGTCGAGGGCTGCCTCCGTGTACGGGAACCGCTGCCGCACGCCGGGCGGTGTGGCGGCGCGGGGCGGTGTGGCGACGCGGGGCGGGAACTCCTTGCGCAGGTGGGCGAGGGTCGCCTTCGTGACTCCGGCGAGCTGCAGGCCCTGCCGGAGATCCGGCCACTGGGCGCACGCCCGGTCGAAGGGGGAGTACGCGTCGCCCGGAAGCGTCAGGAGGCCCTGCAACTGCTGTCGCCACCGTCCACCGCCCGCTCCGGACGCCTCGCGGACGGACGCCGCGTCAGCTCCCCAGCGCTCCATGGCCCGTCGGACGTGGCCGTGGGCCTGCTCGCCGAGCTCCAGCTCGGCCACGGCATCGAGCGCGGCGAGGAAGTCGCCGCCGAGCCGCTTCGGGTCGGTCTCCCGGAGGTAGCCGTCCATCCGCTCCCCTGCTCGGGCCTGGTCCCTTGCCTTCGCCGCGCCCAGGGCGAGGAAGAGATGTGTCCTGCCCGGCGCCAGGTCCTGGGCCCGGCGCGCGGCGCCTGCCTCCAGCTCCTCGTTGCCCGCGAGGCGTGCGGAGAGTGCGAGCGCGGCATGGGCGAGCCAGAAGTCCGGTTCTTGGAGCAGGTGTTCACGTATGGCGCGGTCCAGGTCGGTGGTGTCGATCGAGCCCTGCCGGACCGTGTCGGGACCGATGCTCCGGACCAGCCGCCGGACCAGATCGCGTATCCGGCGGCGCCCGCCGAAGGCCGCACGCCGTTCTTCGTTGAGCCGGCTCAGCTCGAACCGCGCCGTGAGCACCGCGTGGTCGCGTTCGTACTGTTCCCGGAGGTCGGCGACATCGGTGACGACCTGGTCGATTCGTGAACGCTCCTCGTCGAAGCGGCTCTCCAGTGAGTCCGTCCTCGAACCCACGGAACGCAGCTGTCCGGCGAGGGGCTTCGTCCGGCCGTCGAGCTCCTCGTGCTTCCGGGACAGCTCGGCGAGCCGTTTCCCCAGAGCTTCCAGTTCGGATGCGCGCCCCCGCATGAGCTCATGCAGCTTCTTGAGCTCCTCATCAGGATCCCACTGAGGTGCCCTGCGCGACGGCTCACTCACTGCGCTCCCCCCTTCACCCTGCCTGCACGTACTTTCGGACAGCACGCGGGCACCACACAAGAGCGCGTGAAGGTACGGCGGGTGCGCCCCCCGGCAGCGTCCGTCGCACCGATCTCGATTGGCAGGATTCAGTCACCGGGCGACTACGCCATGGTTAAGCTCACGGCGTCTGTGGCACTTTCGCACGCATGGGGACGGTGGGGGATGAAGTTTCGCATTCCGGCGAACGGCGACGAGGAAGCGCTGGTCGATCTTCAGGAGTGGCTGGCCGCCGATCCCGGTACCGCCCAGGTGCAGGTCACCGCGGTCGGTGGCGACAGCGGCCCCACCATGAACGTGCTCGAAGCCATCGACGTGATCCTCGGCAACGCGGTCGACATCGCGAACTTCGCCCTTGCCTACGTGACCTGGCGCTCCATGAGGCGCGACGAAGCACCGGCGCGGAGCGACGGCGAGGAGACCGGTGGACAGCTCCTCGTGCACGGAAACGCCAGCGTCGACATCAGCCATCTCTCGTCCGAGGAACTGGCCGATCTGCTGCGCCGCCTGCACGAAACCCCCGCCGTGGGAGCCGGCGAATGACCTCCGCTCCCCGTCGGTCCAGGGCAGTCCTGTTCGGAGTCCACGAATTCGGCGAGCTGACGCAGCTCAGCGGTGTCCAGCACAACATTCCCGCGCTGCGTTCGCTACTCACCAGCGAGGACGTCGGCGGGCTGGCCGAGCAGGACTGCACGGTGGTGCCGCCCGACGGCACCCAGCAGCAGTTGCTCGACACCTTGCACGACGCGACCGAGGAGGCCACGGATCTCCTGTTGTTCTACTACGCGGGACACGGGCACTTCGGCGGCCGTGATCGCTCGTTCTTCCTCGCCACCCAGAACAGTAGTGGGCGGCGGCCGTACCACTCGGTGAAGTACAGCGACATCCGTGACCTCGTCGCGGGGTCGCGGGCGCAGCGGAAAGTGGTCGTCATCGACTGCTGCTTCAGCGGCCGGGCTCTGCCGATGTCGGACGAACACACCCCCACGCAGCTGGACATGGAAATCACTGGTGCCTGCGTCCTCACCTCGGCCGCGGACACGGAGCGATCGCTCTGTCTGCCCGAGGGCAGTGTCTTCACCCTCGAACTGACCGCCCTGCTCAGCGATGGGCTCAGGGGCGAGTTGACCGGCGGACGGCAGGGCGAGCACCTTCCAGACCTCACGATGACCGATGTCTTCAACGCCCTGAATGCCAGGCTGCACGGTCGGCAGGTCGAGGGCATCCGGGTCCCCCAGCCCAGGATGAGCACCCGCGATCTCGGCCACCAGATCGTGCTCGCCCGGAACCGCGCGTACACCAGCGCCCCGGAGGGCGGTGCCGGCGTCGGGGTCGAGGCGCAGACCGAGGACCACGAATGGGTGACCGCGGCGCGCGACCACCCGCTGTGGAACTACGTGGCCGACGAGCGTGGACTCTCCCTGCTGCGTGACACCGCCACCGCCCTCGCCGCGCGGGCCGCCGCCGCTTCGACGCGGGACAGTGCAGCCTGCGCCGGCGATCCCTGGTACTCCCTGTCGTACGCCGACCGGGTGGCCGAGTGGACCGACAGCCTGCTCCTCGACAGCAGCGCACGCCCGGAGGAGCTCGAGCTCTCCGCCGCCGAGGTTTTCCTCCTCGTCACCCACCCCTATCTGCACGCCGCCTTCTGGAAGTACAACGCGAGCCGTTACAGCGCTATCGCTCCGACCGATCTCACCGATGTGGAGAGCACGTCCCCGGGCCGGAGGAGTTACGAGGCCTTCCTGCGGGGTCAGCCCCGGTTGATGCGCCGCGCACTGCGGAACAGCGACGGCACCTCCTCCGACGCCATCGGCTGGTGGCTCTTCCACCGCTGGCTGGTACGGCAGGTCCGGCTCTACGAGCCCGCCTCGGTCGAGACCCTGCTGGACCACCTCGCGGTCCCGTTGGGAAAGCGGTCGCCGAGGGAGAAACGGCTCGTCGAGGATGTGCTGGAACCGCGGCTGCTGGCCCAACTCCTGCGCTCACCCCAGCTCCCCGGCAGGCCTGAGGAGGCTTCCGTCGGCCCCCGCAGTGTTGGGGTCGCGGAGACCGCTCAGCGGGTGCGCGTGCACCAGCTCGCCGAGCTGGTGCGTATCGCGCATCTCTTCGCCGTCGACCCGATTACCCTGTCCGACGTGGTCGTCGACCACATCGGCATCGGATACGCCGTAGATCTCCCAGGACTGCATGACACGCTGGCCGACGTCCGCTGGGAGTCGAGCGGGCGGACCAGGGTCCTCACCGCCACCTGCGGCCACCTCGCGGTCGACCTCGGGCTGCGCCAGCATGCGGCGGCTCTCGACACGCTGCTGGCCAGCATCGACATCAGCACAGGGGACGAGGAGCGGCCGGCACTGCTGCGCAATCTGCCGTTGCACGTCACCGCCGAGCGCGTGACGCCCGCCGTCGAGGAGAGCGGACGGCTGGCGTACGAGTCAACCGAACTGCGTTTCCGTCTCGCGGACGACCGCATCCAGGAACTGCTGATGGGCGAGGAGCTGTACGGAGATCCCGCCCTCGCGATACGTGAGTTGTACCAGAACGCCCTGGACGCCTGCCGGTACCGGGACGCGCGTACGCGCTACCTGCGGGCCACGGGATCGCAGGTGGCCGCGTACGAGGGGCACATCACCTTCCGTCAGGGAGTCGACGAGGCGGGCCACTACCTGGAGTGCCGTGACAACGGGATCGGGATGGGGGAGGTCGAGCTCAGAGATGTCTTCTCCCACGCCGGCATGCGCTTCGCGGACCTGCCGGAATACATCGAGGAGCGAGCTCGATGGCAGGAGCACGACATCGCCATGCACCCCAACAGCCAGTTCGGCGTGGGGGTTCTGAGCTACTTCATGCTGGCGGACGACATCACCGTCACGACCTGCCGCCTCACCCCTGACGGACTGCCGGGCGAACACCTGCGGGTCGAGATCGCCGGCCCCGGTTCCCTCTTCAGGATCCAGCGCCTGGAGCGCAGCACCGAGGCCTACACCAGCGTCCGCCTCAGGCTCCGGTCGCCGGAGGTCGGCTCCTGCGTCGACGTGCTGCGTCGCATCCTGTGGCTGTCCGACTTCGACGTCACGGCCGAGGACCACGAAGGCCAGTCGCTGACCTGGGAGGCGAACCGCCTGTGCGACGAAGCTCCCCTCGGCTCGGATGATCCTCACCTGCCCACCAGCGTGCGGGAGGAGGGCGTGGTCACGCTCGCCAGTTCGAATCCCACTGTCTGGTGGTGCAACACCGGCGGCGCCGTGCTCGCCGACGGCCTGTGGGCCGGCGAACACCGGTTCGGGGCGGTGGTGAACCTGTCGGGAAGCCACACACCGCGGCTCACCGTGGACCGGCGGAAGATCATCAACCCGGACGCGGTCGAGATCGAACGGTTGCTCCGCCAGGAGATCCCGGCCCTGCTCGCCGCGAAGGACGCCGTGTTCCGGCACGCCTGGCTCGCGGGGGTCCTGGAGGAGAGTCCTGCGCTCGCCGATGAGATCTTCGCCGAAGCGGTACGCATCGGCTTCGCTCCCTGGCGGATCGCGGGCCAGGAGGTGGACATCACCAGATCGGGATTCTTCGCGGAGGACGAACTTCTGCATTCCTTCGACGCCCGCGATCCCTGGTCAACCGCCCTGGACGACCCGCGCGTGGGCAGGTTCAGAGAAGAAGCCCTTGCGAACGCAGGCTACTTTCCGGGGCTCACCACAACGGCATCCTCACCAAAAGCGCTTCCCGTGCCCTCTGACATACGCCTCCTCATGCCCGAATGGCCGGGCCGCACCCAGATGTCCTGGGCCGGTTCGGTGTTCTCTCACACCTCGACGATCAGCATCGGACTCATCACACAGGCTGCTCGCGGGACGGGGTGCTCCGCCGAGGACGTCGCTTCTCGGCTGAAGGACCTCGGCCTGCCCGTCCCCACCGCCCCTCTCCCTCAGCTGGAGGACGGCGACCTTCGCATCATCGGCGAGATCTTCGGAGGAGGTCCAGCCCCCTGGATCGACACAGCCACCCCCGTCGACCCTGTGCGGATCATCCATACGGCACAGCGGACCGGTCACACCACTGCCCACGTCACGAGCCGCCTGAACGCACTCGGCTATCGCACTCTCGTCGATCCGATGCCGGTGGAGGACGAGGATGACATGCTCCTCCTCAGCCGTGATCTGGACGCCGCGGCCCCCTGGCTCGACCCGGAAACCACGGTCAGCGTCGCCCACATCACACAAGCGGTCACCAAGACGAAGCGGTCCGCCGAGCAGGTGAGCGCCCGGCTGGCCGAGTTCGGCTACCGCATCCCTGTCGTCCCGCTGCCGTCACTGGCAGCTGAAGACTTGCACCTCCTGAGTGAGAACGGGAACGGGGAGGCTCCCTGGCTGAGTCCCGACAGGACCATCAGTCCTGCCCAGATCATCCAGACCGCTGCTCAGGTGGGCAGTTCGACGGACCGTCTCGCCCAGCGTCTGTCCGCACTCGGCCTCCGCACACCCACCACTCCGCTACCCGAGGGAGAACCCGACGACTTGCGCATCATCAGCGTCAACTGCAACGGCCGATCACCGTGGCTGAACATCGACAGAGCCGTACCCCCGGGCCATATCGCCTTGGCCTCCTCCCTCACCGGGTGCACACCTGAGCACGTCGCCTCCCGACTCAGCCGGTTCGGCTACCTGCTTCCCGACACCAGCCTGCCGCCCCTCGAACCGGATGATTTGCGCATCATCAGCCGCGATCTCGACGCCGTGGCCCCTTGGCTCGATCACCACGAGCCGGTTCAGTTGTTTCACATCGCGCTGGCCGCCGACACCCTGAAGCTGACCCCTCACTCCGTCGCCACCAGGCTCCGAGAACTGGGCTTCAGGCTACCCAACTTCGTCACCCTGAGCCCCGAACCCCACGGCGAAAGGCCCGTTCGGGCCACCCGGTGACCCCTCAGAGCCTCCCCGCCGCACGCAACGCTCCGTCGGTGGGCAGGCCGAGACGGGCGGCCAGGGCGAGGGCGTCCTCGTAGGTGACGTCGGCGCCGGCCAGGCGGGCCGCTGCCAGCGCGGGCGGGACCTTGCCGTGGTCGAGGAGTACGGCCCACTGCTGCCGGTCGAGCGCGAGGTAGCGCAGGTCGGGGAGGTCAGCGAGGACGGTCAGGTCGGCGGCCTCGCATCCCGCGAGGTCGAGACCGCGCAGGTGGGGGACGGTGAGCAGCGGCGTGAGGTCGGCCGGGGCGGTGGTGTGCAGGTCGAGGGAGGAGAGGTGGGGGTGGCCCGCGAGCGGCGTGAGGTCGCCTCCGTGGAGAGTTACGCGCAGTGACTCGACCGGCAGGTCCCGCGCAGGCGTCAGATCGGCCGTCGCGGAGCGGTTGAGGTGCAGGCGGCGCAGGCGGGGTGCGGCGGTGAGCGGTGCCAGGTCGACCGGTGCGGTGGCGTCGTTGATGTGGATGGCCTGAAGGCTCGCCGGGACCTTGTCAGGTATCCGGCCGATGATCTGCCGGCCGCCCGAGTCCTCGCCGTCCCGGATGAGGGAGATGTGGTCGTCGTACGTCTCGTAGCTGCCCTGCTCCAGCAGTTCCAGTTGCTTCTGGAGCAGGGAGGTGAGGGAGTCCGCGACGTGGGCGGGGCCTTCGTCGTAGTCGCGGCCCGTGGCGATGACCTGGCCGGGGCGCCCGTCCCGGGCGGGATCCATGTCCACGGCGAGGTAGTTGCCGTCCTCGGAGGTGGCGAAACGGATCCAGTCGGGGTGGCCTCCGCAGCGGCGGACGGTGTCGGGAGGGGTCGCGTCGAAGACGACCGCGTTCCATTCGTTGTCCCAGCCGTACCAGGGGCGGTTCTGCCACTCCTGTTCTTCGGTGTACTCGGCGACCAGGCTCTCCAGTGACAGCCAGGCGTTGTTCTCGATCAGCCCGCAGTGCCGGTATCCGATACCGTCCCCGTCCGCCGTCAGATACAGCGCCCGCAGATCGGCGGGGAGCGGACGGCCGATGCGGCGCTCGGCGTCGTCGAGTTGGGCGACGGTGACGGGCGGCGGCAGTTCCTCCTGGTGCCCGAGGACGGTGGCCCGCCGCTCCAGGTACGTACGGAGCGTTGCGACGGCCAGGTCCGGGTCGCCGGCCGGGGGCGCCGTGCCCGGCTCCTGGTTCATGCCGGCCTGGGGCAGCCGGTAACCGGGGTCCAGTTCGATCTGGTAACCGCCGGCGGGCTCGAAGATGCGGCCGACCCTCTCCGTGAAGGTCACGAGGGTGTAGGTGCCGGTGTTCCGGCAGTCCATCTCCCATCTGATCCGATCCCAGCCGCGCTCGCCGCGTACGGCTTCCGCAAGTCGCGTCAGCACGGGGTGCAGAGCGGGAAGTCCTGGTGAGCAGCGCTTGCCGGGGACCGTGTAGCCGCCGGTCATTCCGCTGCCGCCACCGCCCGCGTGACCCGAGAGCAACGCCCTGGTCCAGCCGTCCGGCGCATGCGCCGTGATCTCCTCGGCCATGTGGCGGGCTGCCTGCTCAACCATGTCCTGGTGCTCCCTCGGTGTCGGCGACGAGGGTCATCCTGGCAGCAGCCACTGACACGGACGCGAACACCCGCGCCCCGGGGAGGAGCCGGCGTCACCGATCAGTAGAACTGGGTGATGCAGAATTCGTTCTCCTCGGGGTCGGCCATCACCAGGACAACTCCCTCGTCGTACTCGTGGCGTTCGCCGGTGAACCGGCCGCCGAGGGCGATGACTTGAGCCGTTCCCTGCTCGGCGTCGTCGACCACGACGTCCAGGTGCAGCCGCACCTTGCCCTGCTTCGCTTCGGGCACGGGCTGGAAGACCAGACGAGGCTGCGGGTCGCCCAGCTCGCCGAGATACACCCAGCCCGGCATCGACGGGCCCTTCGGCCGGTCCAGCAGCGCGCTCCAGAAGCGCGACACGCGTTCCACGTCGATGCAGTCGACCGTCACTCCGGCCCAGCGGTTCGCCACGATGCCCCCTCGTCCTGTGGGCAGGCGGCGGGACCGACGCCGCCCGTCATTCATGAGCCCGGCCGTCCCGGGCCGTGCCGCCCCGAAATTACTCACGGAAACAGCACCGCGCTACCCCCAGCCCGGAGAGATAAGTTAGGTTAGGCATACCTAAGCAATCGCCATGAGGTCTCCCCACCCCGCTCCCCTGGAGAACTTGGATGCGTCCTTTCAACTCCCGCGCCACGCTGCCGACTCCGGCCGAACGAGTGCTGTCCGTCCTGATGGCGGCCCACTCCATGACGGTCGTCAGTGACGGGCTCGACCCCATCGAGATCCACCGCCTCGACGGCACCGGCGCGATGGGCCACATCCACCTGCACGAACCCCAGGAGTCCGGCCAAACCCACGCCGGCCCCCGCATCCCGGTCCGGCTGGAGTTCACCGACATCGCCCCCACGCCCGTGCGGGACCGCATGCGCGCCCGTGTCACCGTCACCGGGCTGCTCGCGACCTGGTACAGCACGGAGACGACCCAGAGCACCTGCATGGAGTTCGGCCAGGCCGTTCTCGAGGACCACACGGGACGGACGTTCGTCACGCTGGACGGGTTGCAGGAGACCGAGCCGGACCCGATCGCCACCAGCGAGGCGGGGATGCTGACCCATCTCGTGGACGAGCACGGCGAACTCGTCCCGCTGCTTCTCCGCCTCGTGCAGCCGCTGCCGGAGAAAGGCGTCGTGCGCGTCGTGCGCGTCCTGCCGCTGGCCATGGACCGCTACGGAGTGACGCTGCGCCTCGAATACCCCGGCACCCACCGCGACGCACGCCTGCCATTCGCGAAGGCCGTGTCCCGCATCGACCAGGCAGGGCCCCAGATCCACGCCTTGCTGGCGGCCGCACGTCGCGCCTCCCACCGCAATCAGCTGCTGGCCTGATCGTCCGCCCGGCGGACCGGGAAGCGGCCGTCCGCACATGGCGGTGACTTCAGACCATCAGCCGCGAAGACGATCGGCTCCGGGGCCCGGCCGCTCAGTGGCGGTTGCACCCCGGCCCGGACTTCTTCATGTGGCTCTGAGCGTTCGACGACGAGTACTGCGACGAAGGGCCGGTCGCGACGTCCGCGCGTTGGTCGAGTTCTTCGCCTCGGTCATCGACCGGTGCAACGACCTGGTCTCGTGCCACAAGGGGCACCTGCGCAGTCATGAGGTTCGCCCGGTGGTGGACCCGGGTGAAGGACGGGGATGTGCCGGACCGACCGTGGCCGTTCTCAGGGCAGGAAGTCGTAGTACGGTCCGTCCGGCGCGAAGTTCCGGGAACACAACGTCACGTCGTTGCCCGCGAGATAGGCCAGCAGCCACTGGCCGAACGTCATCTCGTGGCAGGTCCAGGCCGGACTGTCGAACTCCTGGACCACGACCCGCCAGGGCGACGAGTCGGTCTCGGGAACGCGGAGGAAGACCGCCTCACCCGTCGTGGCTGTCGCCACCGGTATCAGTTCCCCGGGGTTCGACCCCACCGGACTCGGCAGGAACTCCGCCATGTCCTCCTCGCGCCACAGTTCGAGATTCTCCCTGATGAATCTCCCCAGGTCGTGCAGCAGGTGACTGGCGGGATGCTTCAGATACAGCTGCTTGTTGATCTCGATCGAGCCGTAGGCGTCGACGATCTCACGGAAGTCCGCCGGGAACTCCACACCGAACTCCCGCTGGAGTTCGGTCCACGGAGCCGGGTCCGGCCAGTTGAACCGAGGCTCGCCCAGCAGGGCCTGCACCTCCGGAAGCGTTGCCATCACGTGTTCCTTCCATGACGTCGAGCCGATGCCTGGCCGGGCCGGCCGCGGCACCTGAGTCAGTCTGCTCGGTGCACGGTTCCGCACGTGACCGACGCACACGGCCGGGCGCCTCCGCCGGACCGCGAGAGCTTCCTCGTCAGGGTCCGAGGAACGCGTCCGGGGGGCGGCGCATGCCACCCCCCGATGCGTCGGCGTGTCCTCAGGACTGCGGACGGCTGCCGTGGTTCGCGCCGTTCTTGCGGCGGGCCCTCTTCTTACGACGTCGCTTCGAGGACATCGATCCCTCCTCATCTGTTGCATTTTACGATCTATACACCGGATTGTCGGCTCCGGCGGCCACCGTGCCCCTTACCCATCAGCGGGGCGGCAAACACCCGGCGCCGACCCGTATGGGTGGTACACATCACAGTGCGTGACCACCCACGCGCGGATCGCGCGGGAGGACCATGCCGCACACGGTGCCTGCTGAAGCCACGCAGCGGTGCCTACGCGCCTGTCCGCAGCCTTGACCGAGTCGGTTCGCAACTGCCACCCGTTCGCAGGTACGGGCCGGGGCCGCTTGTCACCGTCCCCGGCCTGGCACTAGTGTCACCACGCCTTGGTGAACGGGAAATCGGTGTGATGCCGGTGCGGCCCTCGCCACTGTGATCGGGAAGTCCGGCTCCAGCCCTCACGGGCAGCCACTGGGTCCTCGGACCCGGGAAGGCGGAGCACGGGCGGTGTCACCCGTAAGCCAGGAGACCGGCCAAGGCATTTCAACCATCCACGAGGTGCTGGAGAGGGTCTGCTGAGCCATGCACATAGCCGAGGGTTTCCTCCCCCCGGCGCACGCGATCGCCTGGGGTGTCGCGTCCGCGCCGTTCGTCGTCCACGGAGTCCGCTCACTCACGCGTGAAGTCCGGGAACACCCCGAGAGCACGCTGCTCCTCGGCGCCGCCGGGGCCTTCACGTTCGTCCTGTCCGCCCTGAAACTGCCTTCGGTGACGGGCAGTTGCTCGCATCCCACCGGCACGGGGCTGGGTGCCATCCTGTTCCGCCCACCGATCATGGCGGTGCTCGGCACCATCACCCTGCTGTTCCAGGCCCTGTTGCTGGCCCACGGCGGCCTGACCACGCTCGGCGCCAACGTCTTCTCGATGGCGGTCGTCGGCCCCTGGGCCGGGTACGCGCTCTACAGGCTGCTGCGCCGCTTCGGCGTCCAGCTGATGGTCGCGGTGTTCTTCGCCGCGTTCGTCGCGGACCTGTCCACCTACTGCGTCACCAGCGTGCAGCTGGCGCTCGCCTTCCCCGACCCGGGCAGCGGATTCGTGGGCGCGCTCGGCAAGTTCGGTTCCATCTTCGCGATCACCCAGCTGCCGCTGGCGGTCAGCGAGGGGCTGCTCACCGTGCTGGTGATGCGTCTTCTGGTGCAGTCCAGCAAGGGCGAGCTGACCAGGCTCGGCATCTTCCTCACCGGCAAGGGTGACAAGGCCCGCAGGACCGAGACCGAGGCGGTGGCGTGATGACCAGGAACACGAAGATCAACGCTCTGCTGCTGCTCGTCGTGGCCGCGCTGGCGGTCCTGCCTCTGGCCCTCGGCCTCGGCGACGACGAGAAGGAGCCGTTCACGGGTGCCGACGCCCAGGCCGAGACGGCGATCACCGAGATCGACCCCGGCTACGAACCCTGGTTCTCCCCGCTCTACGAACCGCCGTCCGGTGAGATCGAGTCCGCGCTGTTCGCCCTCCAGGCCGCTCTGGGGGCCGGAGTCCTCGCCTACTACTTCGGTCTGCGGCGCGGCCGAAGGCAGGGCGAACTGCGCACCAGGGCAGAGCTCGACACGGCCCACGGCGCGAGCGGTGCCGGAGAGTCCACGGCCCGGGGGGCCTGAGGACACGTGCTGCCGATCGACGCGGCGGCGCACAGCAGTCGCTGGCGCCGCCGCCATCCCCTGGACAAGGCCGTGCTCGGTCTCGGACTCACCGTGCTGGCCGTATCGCTGCCGCCCTGGCCCGGCGCCGCGCTCGTCCTCGTGACCGCGCTCACCGCGCTCCTGGGCCCGGCAGGGGTGCCCGCCCGCCGGCTGTGGCGGGCGTACCGGGTGCCCCTGGGCTTCTGTGTCACCGGGGCGGCCACGCTCCTCGTGCAGGTCGGGGGCCCCGAGGGGTTCGTCTCACCGGCCGCCGGAGGGCCTGCCCGCGCCGGGGAGTTGCTGCTGCGGACCTCGGCCGCCTCTCTCGGCGTCCTGCTGTTCGCCTTCACCACACCGATGTCCGACCTGTTGCCCCGCCTCGTCCGGGCGGGCGTGCCCGCGCCCGTGGTGGACGTCGCCCTGGTGACGTACCGCATGAGTTTCCTGCTCCTCGACGCGGTGCGCCGGATACGGGAGGCCCAGGCGGCGCGGCTCGGGCACACCACCAGGGCCGCGGCCTGGCGGTCCCTGGCGGGGCTCGGGGCGACCGCGTTCGTCCGGGCCTTCGACCGCGCGGCGAAACTCCAGGCAGGGCTGGCCGGACGCGGATACGACGGCACCCTGCGTGTCCTGGTGCCCGAGGCTCGCGTCTCCCCCCGCTTCGTGGCCGTGAGTGTCGCCGTCCTCGCGGCGCTCTCCGTCCTGACCCTCGCACTGGAAAGGCCACTCTCATGAGCGATTCGGCACTGCTCGCCCTGAGGGGTGCGTCCTTCGCGTACGAGGACGGCCCGCCCGTGCTCAGCGGCCTCGACTTCGAGGCGCGCGAAGGCCGTGCGCTCGCCCTGCTCGGCCGCAACGGCAGCGGCAAGACCACCCTGATGCGGCTCCTCAGCGGCGGACTGCGCCCGCGCGAGGGCGGGTTGACGGTCGAGGGCCACCCGGTGACGTACGACCGCAAAGGGCTGACCCGGCTGCGCACGACGGTGCAGCTGGTGGTGCAGGACCCGGACGACCAGTTGTTCGCCGCTTCCGTGTCCCAGGACGTGTCGTTCGGGCCGCTGAACCTGGGCCTGCCGGACAGGCAGGTGCGGGACAGGGTGGCCGAGGCGCTCGCCGCCCTCGACATCACCGCCCTGGCCGACCGGCCCACCCATCTCCTCTCCTACGGACAGCGCAAGAGGACCGCCATCGCGGGGGCGGTGGCGATGCGGCCCCGCGTGCTGATCCTCGACGAGCCGACCGCCGGGCTCGACCCCGACGGCCAGGAACGGCTGCTCGCCACGCTCGGCACCCTCCGCGAGAGCGGCACCACCGTGGTGATGGCGACCCACGACGTCGATCTCGCACTGCGCTGGGCCGACGACTGCGCGGTCCTCACCTCGGCCGGTGTCCGCTCCGGGCCCGCGCCCACGGTGCTGGGTCGCGCGGATCTGCTGCGGGAGGCGGGCCTGCGGCTGCCATGGGGCATCGCCACCGCTCAGCTGCTGCGCTCCCACGGGCTGCTGGACGCCACGGCGCCCGGCCCCCGGACCCCGGAGGAGCTCGCCGCGGCCTACGTCTCCCCCGCCGCCGTCGAGCGGACGCCGGCTGACGGGTGACGGGTGACCGCTGTCGGGTGGCGGGCGGTGGCTGGCAGGCGGCGGGTGGCGGGCGGCGGGTGACCGCCACGTCGGCCGCTCGCGAGCGACGGCTGATGTCTGACCCTCACCGGTGACGGCTGACGGCTGACGGCTGACGGCTGACGGCTGACGGCTGACGGGCGAGGCATGACAGACGTCGTCGCCGGATCACGCGCGCGGCTTGTGCCGGGCGGCGCGACCGCCCGATACGGGTTGTAATTGCGGGTGGGGAAGCCGGCCCTCCGGCAGCGCAGCACACGGAAGAACCTCCGGCAGACGACGTGAGGAGAACCCATGGCCGCCCGTCACCACCTCGTCCCGCCGTGCGGGCGCCGTCCCACCGGCCGAGGGGAGGCGCCGTGCCCGACGCCGTGGTGATCGGAAGCGGCCCCAACGGTCTGGTCGCGGCCAATGTGCTCGCCGATGCCGGATGGACCGTGGAGGTCCTGGAAGCACAGGACGAACCGGGCGGCGCGGTGCGCAGCGACCGCGGGGTCCATCCCGAGTACGTCAACGACCTGTTCAGCTCGTTCTATCCGCTGGCCGCGGCGTCTCCGGTGCTGTCCGGGCTGGATCTGCACCGGGAGGGGCTCCGCTGGAGCCACGCTCCCCATGTGCTCGCGCACCCGTTGCCCGACGGCCGCTGTGCCGTGCTGGACCGTGCCCGGGGGGTGACCGCCGAAGGACTCGACGGCTTCGCGCCCGGCGACGGGGAGAACTGGCTCGAGCTCTGCCGCATCTGGGACAGGCTGGGGGACGACATCGTCCGCGCCCTGTTCTCGCCTTTTCCGCCGGTCCTCGCGGGAGGCAAGCTGGCGGCGCGGCTGAGGGCGGCGGGCGGACTGAGGCTCGCCCGCAGTCTGATCCTCCCGGTGCGCAGGTTCGGCGAGGAGGAGTTCACCGGGGAGGGAGGGCGGCTGCTGCTGGCCGGCAACGCCCTGCACGCCGACCTGGCTCCCGAGGCCGCCGGCAGCGGTGGCTACGGCTGGCTGATGTCCATGCTCGGCCAGGCTCACGGTTTTCCCGTACCGGCCGGCGGGGCAGGGGCCCTCACCTCGGCTCTCGTACGGCGGCTGCGGGGACGCGGGGGGACCGTACGGTGCGGGCAGCCGGTGACGGAGGTCGTCGTACGGCGGGGCCGTGCCGTGGGTGTCCGCACGGGGCCCGGGGACGCGGTGCCCGCGCGCAGAGCGGTGCTGGCCGACGTGTCGGCCCCCTGCCTGTACGGGTCGCTGGTCGCGCCCGAACATCTGCCGCCCGGGCTCATCGACGACATGCGGCGTTTCCAGTGGGACTTCGCCACGTTCAAGGTCGACTGGGCGCTGAACGGGCCGGTCCCGTGGAACGCGCGGGCGGCCGCCTCCGCCGGCACCGTTCATCTGGCCGACGGGGTGGACGACCTGACACGTTTCGCCGCGCAGATCGCCCGGGGACTGATCCCCGACCGGCCGTTCCTCCTGGTGGGGCAGATGACCACCTCGGACCCGACGCGCTCACCGCTGGGCACGGAGTCGGCGTGGGCCTACACGCACGTGCCGCACCGGGTGAAGGGCGATGCAGGTCCGGACGGTCTGTCGGGCGGGTGGGACGCCGGGGAGTGCGAGACGATGGCGGACCGGGTGGAAGAGCTGGTGGAGCGTTACGCACCGGGCTTCCGCAGCCGTGTCCGCGCCCGGCGCATCCTGGCGCCGCCCGCGCTGGAGGCGGCGGACGGCAACCTTCGTAACGGTGCGATCAACGGGGGCACTGCCTCGCTGCACCAGCAGCTGGTGTTCCGGCCGGTGCCCGGCACGGGCCGTCCCGAGACCCCGCTGAAAGGGCTGTATCTGGCCTCCGCCTCGGCGCATCCGGGCGGTGGCGTGCACGGTGCGCCCGGCGCCAACGCGGCCCGTGCGGCGATCCGGTCCACGCGCGGCACCACTGCGGCGCTGACCGGCGCCCAG
The DNA here is from genome assembly GCF_042872025.1 of Streptomyces sp. NPDC005494. Lineage (NCBI taxonomy): Bacteria > Bacillati > Actinomycetota > Actinomycetes > Kitasatosporales > Streptomycetaceae > Streptomyces > Streptomyces sp. NPDC005494. Next base: position 215,471 of record NZ_JBIAJR010000007.1, on the reverse strand, counting down.
CGGCTGCTCAACCGTCGGGGCCGCGGCGGTTCGAGCGCCTCGGGCACATGAGGTCCGCCCGGGACGCACCGGGCGCCGGTCACCCGAGCGCCCCGCCCCGCAGGCGCAGGACCCGACGGGCCGGAAACATGTGCGCCGACGGGGGTCCGGCACGGGTTCCGGTCGTTCCTGCCTCTGACCGATCCGACGACTTCCCAGGGAGTTCCGGTGGGCGCTGACAAGCACGTTCTGCGAGACCGCACCGTCGTGGTGACCGGCGCCGCCCGAGGGGTGGGGGCAGCGGTCGCCGGACGGCTGGCCGAGCGTGGTGCCCGCGTCGCACTGCTCGGGCTGGAGGAGGAGGCGCTCGCCGAGGTGGCCGCCGGCCTTCCGACCGAGGCGCATTACTGGCACGTGGACGTGACGGACGACGCGGCGATGCGGGACGTCGCGTCGGCGGTACGCCGCCGGCTCGGCCCCGCCTCGGTCGTGGTGGCCAACGCGGGGGTGGCCGACGGCGGTCCCTTCGCCGACTCCGACCCGGCCATCTGGCGCCGCGTGATCGAGGTCAACCTGATCGGCAGCGCCGTGACCGCGCGGACGTTCCTTCCCCATCTGCTCGACACCCATGGCTACTACCTGCAGATCGCTTCTCTGGCCTCGATCGGTGCGGCGCCGATGATGAGTGCGTACTGCGCGTCCAAGGCCGGGGTGGAGTTCTTCGCGCACTCCCTGCGCGCCGAGCTGGCCCCCAGTGGGGTGGGTGTGGGAACGGCGTACCTGAACTGGACCGACACGGACATGATCCGCGACGCCGATCGCTACGCGGTACTGCGTGAGCTGCGGGCCCACATGCCCCCGCCGGCACGGAAGGTGTATCCCGTGGGGCAGGTGGCCGACGTGCTGGTCGGCGCTGTCGAGCGACGCGCGCCCACCGTGTACGTCCCCGGATGGCTGCGCGGGGTGCAGGCCGTACGGGCTCTCCTGCCGGGCCTGGTCGCCCGGGTGTCCCGGCAGGAGCTGATGCGCTCGGAGTTCACCTCGACCGGCCTCCTGGGCGCGGGCGGTCGGGCGGCCGCGGCCTCGGGCCGGGACACCTGAGCGGGCGACGCCGCCGCGCCGGGCGTCCGGGCGGCCCGTCGGCCCGCCCTGCCCGTCGCCCCGCCCGGTCCGTGCCGGGCGGGGCGACGGGAGCCGTCGGGTTCCCGGAGGTCGGAGCGACGTCCCCGGAGGTCAGAGCGACGTCATGACGTGCTTGATCCGGGTGTAGTCCTCGAAGCCGTACGCGGAGAGGTCCTTGCCGTAGCCGGACTTCTTGAACCCGCCGTGCGGCATCTCGGCGACCAGGGCCATGTGGGTGTTGATCCACACACAGCCGAAGTCCAGGTCCCTGGACATCCGCATCGCGCGTGCGTGGTCCTTGGTCCACACCGAGGAGGCCAGGGCGTACTCCACGCCGTTGGCGTACTCCACGGCCTGGGCCTCGTCGGTGAACGACTGGACGGTCATGACCGGTCCGAAGACCTCGTTCTGGACGATCTCGTCGTCCTGGCGCAGGCCGGAGACGACGGTCGGGGCGTAGAAGTAGCCCTCCTCGCCGACCCGGTGGCCGCCCGCCTCGATTCTGGCGTGCTCCGGCAGACGCTCGACGAAGCCGCTGACCTGCGCGAGCTGGCCGGCGTTGTTGAGCGGGCCGTACAGCGCGTCCTCGTCGTCCGGCAGGCCGGTCTTCGTGTCCGCCGCCGCCTTCGCGAGCGCGGCGACGAACTCGTCGTGGACCGACTCCTGGACGAGGACGCGGGTCGCGGCCGTGCAGTCCTGACCGGCGTTGAAGAAGCCGCCGACCACCAGGTCCTCGACCGCCTTCGTGAGGTCGGCGTCCTCGAAGATCACCGCGGGCGCCTTGCCGCCGAGTTCCAGGTGGACCCGCTTGACGTCCTTGGAGGCGCTCTGGGCGACCTGGATGCCGGCGCGTACGGAGCCGGTGATGGAGGCCATGGCCGGGGTCGGGTGCTCGACCATCAGGCGGCCGGTGTCACGGTCGCCGCAGACCACGTTGAAGATGCCCCGGGGCAGCTCCAGCTCCGCGAGGACACCGCCGATGATCTCCGCGATCAGCACGGTGGAGGCCGGGGTGGTGTCCGAGGGCTTGAGGACGACCGCGTTGCCCGCCGCGAGCGCCGGAGCGAACTTCCACACCGCCATCAGCAGGGGGTAGTTCCAGGGCGCGACCTGGGCACACACGCCGACCGGCTCGCGCCGGACGATCGACGTGAGGCCCTCCGTGTACTCGCCGGCCGAGCGGCCTTCGAGCATCCTGGCCGCGCCCGCGAAGAAGCGCACCTGGTCGACGGCCGGGGTGAGTTCCTCGCTGAGGGTGAGGTGGAGCGGCTTGCCGGTGTCCCGGCTCTCCGCGGCGACCAGCTCGTCCGCGCGGGCCTCCATCGCGTCGGCGATCTTCAGCAGCGCGCGCTGGCGGACGGACGGCGTGGTGTCGCGCCAGACCGGGAAGGCGGCAGCGGCGGCGGCCATGGCCGCGTCGACGTCCGCCGCGCCCGAGAGCGGGGAAGTCGCGTAGACGGCACCGGTGGTGGGGTCCACCACGTCGAGGGTGCGGCCGTCCGAGGCGTCGACGAACGCACCGTCGATGTAGTTGCGGAACGTGGTGCTCATGGAACGTCTCTCCAGGTCAGGCGGTGGTGCGGGCGGAAAGGTGCTCGTGGACGGCGGTCCAGCCGCCGTCCTCGGCGCGGGCGAAGACGATGGTCTCCCGCTCGTGGACCGTCTCCTCGCCCGCGTTCGTCGCGACCCGTGTCTCCACGTCGTGACTGAAGACGGCCGTGTCGCCGTAGGGCTGGATCAGCTGCGCGGACGAGGTGCAGCCGAGGACGCGGAAGCCGTCCTGGTCCACCCACCGCTGCCAGAGGGCGCGGTACTCCTGCGTGGAGCCGAGGCGCTCGGGGGTGGTGTGGAAGACGAAGGTGGCGTCCGGGGCGAAGGCGCCGAAGTAGTCGTCGAGGCGGCCTTCGGAGAAGGCGGCGACGAGGGCGCCCGCGGCGGCCCGGACCTCCTGGACGGTGGTGGTGCTCATGATCAGCTCCTGGACAGGGACGGTCCGGCGTCCGGCGCCGGGCCGCCCCGTGTCGCGGTCGGGGGTGGGCGCGGCTCAGTGGGCCGCGGCGGGCTCGGTGGCGCTTTCCTCGGTGCCGCCGGTGATCGGAGGCACCGGCGAGTCCGAGGCCCGGACGAAGCGGGGTCCGTCCGGGCCGTAGACGGCGCGCGGCTCGGGGAACACGGCGAGCAGGGTCAGGTAGAGGACGGCCGCGAGGGCGAGGCCGACGGGCAGCGAGATGTCCGCACCGTCGGCGAGGTCACCGAGCGGGCCGACGAACTGGCCCGGCAGGTTGGTGAAGAGGAGTGCCACGGAGGCCGAGACGAGCCAGGTGGTCATGCCACGCCAGTTCCAGCCGTGCGTGAACCAGTAGCGGCCACCGCGCTGGCGCCGGTTGAAGACCTGGAGCGCCTCGGCGTCGTACCAGCCGCGCCGAGTGACGTAGCCCAGGGCCATCACGATCATCCACGGCGCGGTGCAGGTGATGATCAGCGTCGCGAAGGTGGAGATGGACTGCGCGAGGTTGAGCGCGAAGCGGCCGACGAAGATGAACGCGATGGAGAGTACGCCGATGAAGAAGGTGGCCTGGACCCGGCTGAAGCGGGTGAAGACGCTGGAGAAGTCGAGGCCCGTGCCGTACAGCGCCGTGGTGCCGGTGGAGAGGCCCCCGATCAGGGCGATCAGGCAGAGCGGCAGGAAGTACCAGCCGGGCGAGATGGCCAGCAGCCCGCCCACGTAGTTCGGGGCGGCCGGGTCGACGTACTTCGCGGCCTGGGACGCGATGACCGACGCGGTGCAGAGGCCGAAGAGGAACGGCAGCAGGGTGGCGATCTGGGCGAGGAAGGCTGCCCCCATCACCCTGCGGCGCGGGGACCCGGCGGGGATGTAGCGGGACCAGTCGCCGAGGAAGGCCCCGAAGGAGACCGGGTTGGAGAGCACGATCAGTGCCGCGCCGATGAACGAGGGCCAGAACAGCGGATCGTCCGTCGAGGCGAAGGCTCCCGCGTATCCCGGGTCGAAGTCGCCGGCGAAGGCGAACGCGCCGAGCACGAAGAGGGCGGACGCCGCGAGCACCGCGATCTTGTTGACCAGCAGCATGAAGCGGAAACCGTAGATGCAGACGATCAGTACGAGGACGGCGAAGACCGCGTACGCGATGCCGTAGCTGAGATCCGACTCCGGAACGTCCACGAGCCGGTGCGCGCCGCCTACGAGGGCGTCGCCCGAGGACCACACCGAGATCGAGAAGAACGCGATGGCGGTGAGCAGGGAGAGGAAGGAACCGACCACCCGGCCGTGCACACCCAGGTGCGCGGAGGAGGAGACGGCGTTGTTGGTGCCGTTGGCCGGTCCGAACAGCGCCATCGGCGCCAGCAGCAGCGCACCCGCCACGAGCCCGAGGAGGGTGGCCGCGAGGCCCTGCCAGAAGGAGAGCCCGAAGAGGATCGGGAACGCGCCCAGCACACAGGTCGCGAAGGTGTTGGCACCGCCGAAGGCGAGCCGGAACAGATCGATCGGGCGGGCCGTGCGGTCCTCGTCCGGGATCCGCTCGACACCATGTGTCTCGATTTCGGTGATCGAGGTCGTCACGGACGCTCCACCTTCCGTTCATGCGTTGGGGCGTTCCAGCAGTCTGTGGCCCCCGGATGATCAGCGACAACTGTGTCCACCACAAAGATGTAGGCTCCGCCATGTGGCTGGAAACAAACTGACCGTCGAGGATCTCCTCTCCTTCCCGGCCCTCCAGCTCTCGGTGAAGGCCGGCAGCCGCGGCCTGGGCCGGTCCGTGTCCTGGGCGCACGCCAGCGAACTGGCCGATCCCACACCCTGGCTGCTGGGTGCCGAGGTGATCATGACGACGGGTCTGGCGGTGCCTCGTGGTGCTGCCGGACAGCGCTCCTACCTGGAGCGGCTGGACGACGCGGGCGTCTCCGCTCTCGCACTGTCGGCTCAGCTGCACATGCCGCCGCTGCACGACGCGTTCTTCGAGGCCGCCGAGGAACGGGGCTTCCCGGTCCTCGAGGTACCGCTCGCCGTGCCGTTCATCGCGGTCTCGCAGGAGGTGGCCGCCTCCGTCCAGGAGGACGCCCGCCACCGGCTCGGCGCGCAGCTCCAGGTCTTCGGATCCCTGCGCTGGCTGGTCGCCGAGGATCTCGACACCCCGGCACTGCTGCGCAGGCTCGAAGGCCTGTCGGGCTACGACGTCCACCTCTGCACACCGCAGGGCCGCCCGCTCCTGCCGGGCGTACCCACCCCGGACCCCGGCGTCCTGCCCGCTTCGGTCGACGCCCCACCGACGGTGCCGGGCGGCTTCGTTCTCCCGGTGCCCGCGCCCGGCGGACCGGCGGGATTCCTCGTGGCGTACGAACGTCAGGGCGCCCAGCCCGCCGGACTCGCCGTCGTCCAGCACATCGCCACCGTGGCGGCGCTGCGGCTGGCGATGGTGCGCAACGAGCGGGAGGTGCTGCGCCGCGAGGGCGCGGAGACGCTGGCCGAGCTGCTCCAGGAGGTGCTCGACCCGGAGGCGGCCCGCCGCCGTCTCGCCCGGCACGCGATCGCGGACGACGCCGCGCTCCTCGTCGTCCGCAACACCACGGACGAGGCGCTGCTGAGCTGCCTGGAGGACCATCCCCATCTGCTGCTCACCCGGGGCGAGGACCGCTATGTCCTGGGGGCCCCGGAGCTGGCGACGGCCGTCGGTGAGGTGCCGGGGGTGGCGGCCGGGATGAGCCGCCCCTTCTCGCCGGGCGTCGCACTGAAGATCGCCGAGCGGGAGGCGCTCTGGGCCGTCTCGAAGGCGGTGGAGTCGGGCCGGGCCCTCGTCCGGTACGGCGACGACGCGACGGGCCGGTGGCTGCCCGACGACCCGGCGGTCCTGACCGCACTGGTCGAGCACGTCCTCGGCGAGGTCCTGCGGTACGACGAGGCCCACGACTCCCGCCTGCTGGTCTCCGCCCGCACCTGGATGGAGCGCGACCGCCGCACGGAGACGGCCGCAGCCGCGCTCCACATCCACCCGAACACCCTCGCCTACCGGCTGCGCCGCTTCGGCACCCTCGCCGACCGCGACCTGACGTCGACGAGCGCCCTTGCCGAGGTCTGGCTGGCGATCCAGGCGGCGGGCGCACTGGGGCTCACGGACTGACCTGGGCTCCCCCGGACGCCGGGGCAGGGGCGGGGCGACCCGGCCGCGTGGAGCCGGGGCGACGTGGGACCGGGGCCGCGTGAAGCAGGCTCCCGGGGTGAATCCGGGGCCCCGTGCGGCCAGGTCACGCGCGACCGGCTCCCGGGATGGCACCACTGCGTGACCATCGCGAACCAGGGTGCTTCGGGGGGCGCTTCGCGGGCGCTCAGGACGGCTCTGATCGCGAAGGACGAGCTCACCCACCGCTGAATCCAGCCGCTACCGGGACAAACATCAGGCGGACGCGATCATCGTATCGAGTTAATGTCGGCAACTTTCCTTGGTGCGGGGGCGGAAGGGGCCATTAGTGTTCACCTGGATCTGGACGGGTTCCCCTCCAGATGCCCCCTATCCCTCCCTTTGCCCGAGGGTGCCCATGTTCGCGTGTCACCGCCCTGACCAAGGAGAGCGTGCCCGATGACTGTTGGCTCGACCCCGGAAGTGCGACCGGAGCCGCCCCGCCAATCCAGCCTGAGCACGACGGCTGCCCGCAAGCTCGCCCACACGGCCAAGTCCGCCCCGCAGATGCAGGAGATCACCTCCCGCTGGCTGCTGCGCATGCTCCCCTGGGTGGAGACCCAGGGCGGGGCCTACCGGGTGAACCGTCGGCTGACCTACACCGTCGGCGACGGGACCGTCGACTTCGTCCAGGACGGCGCCCATGTCCGGGTGATCCCCCGTGAGCTCGGTGAACTGGCCCTGCTGCGCGGCTTCGACGACGTGGAGGTGCTGACCGCACTCGCCGACCGGTGCGTGCAACGCGACTTCCGCGCCGGGGAGACACTGGTCGAGCGCGGGGCGTCCGCGGACAAGCTCCACCTGATCGCCCATGGACGCATCAGCCGTACCTCCGTGGGGAGTTACGGTGACGAGGTCGCCCTGGACGTGATCGCCGACGGGGACCGGTTCGGGGAGAACGCCCTGCTGGACGAGGACGCCCGGTGGGACCACACCGCCACCGCCGAGACCTCGGGCACACTGCTCACCCTGTCACGGCCCGACTTCGTGGCCGTGCTCTCCACGGCTCCGACCCTCCGGGCCCACGTCGACGAGTTCTCCTCGCTCTCCCAGCAGCGGCAGAACCACCGCGGCGAGGCGGAGATCGCGATGTCCGCCGGCCACCTGGGCGAGCACCAACTGCCGGGCGCCTTCGTCGACTACGAACTGAAGCCGCGGGAGTACGAACTCTCCGTCGCCCAGACCATTCTGCGGGTGCACACGCGGGTCGCCGACCTCTACAACGGGCCGATGGACCAGACCAAGGAGCAGCTCAGGCTCACGATCGAGGCGCTGCGCGAGCGCCAGGAGCACGAGCTGATCAACAACCGGGAGTTCGGCCTGCTCCACAACGCCGACTTCAAGCAGCGCATCCAGACGCACTCCGGTCCGCCGACGCCGGACGACATGGACGAACTGCTCTGCCGGCGCCGCGGCACCAAGTTCTTCCTCGCGCATCCCCGGACGATCGCGGCGATCGGACGTGGCTTCAACGCGCGCGGGGTCTACCCGGACCATGTCGACCTGGGCGGCCAGCAGGTCCCGGCCTGGCGCGGGGTCCCGATCCTCCCCTGCAGCAAGATCCCCGTCACGAAGGAGAAGACCAGCTCGATCCTCGCCATGCGTACGGGCGAGGAGAACCAGGGCGTCATCGGTCTGCGCCAGACCGGGCTGCCGGACGAGTACGAACCGGGGCTGTCCGTCCGTTTCATGGGCCTGGACGAGAAGGCGATCACGTCTTACCTCGTCAGCACCTACTACTCCGCCGCCATCCTCGTGCCGGACGCGGTCGGCGTGCTGGAGAACGTACAGATCGCCCACTGGCCCAGGTAACGGGCCCGGCCCGAAGGACCCGATGCGACACCCCGAAGCCTTCCGGGGCGGTCGCGCACGCCCCGGAAGGGCTTCGGGACAGTCGCCACCCCACCAAGGAGTCATGGATGCCCGAGCCTGAGCTGCCGCCGCCACAGTCGAGCCTGCCGGAGGCCGTCTCGCACGTACTGGCTTCCGCCGCGGCCCGCGCCCTCGATCTCGGGGCCGCCACCGGCGGCCTGCCCCGCACGCCTTCCTTGCCGGCCCCGCCCGCGCAGTCCGCACCCGCCCCGCCTCCCCTCGCCGTTCCGGCAGTCGAGGCGGCAGCGCCGGGCCCCGGCCTGGAACGGATCCTGCGTGGCCCCAGCGGCCTGGGCACGGCGGGCCTGCGCCTGATCCTGCGGGAGGAGCCTTCGGCGTCTCCGGCCCCGTCGGCGGACCCTGCGGGAGGCCGGCCGGTTCCGGGGCTGTACCACCACCCCGTGCCCGAGCCCGACCCGGTGCGGGTCGAGGAGGTCAGCCGAAGGATCAAGGCCTGGGCGCTGGACGAGGTGTCCCTGTACCCCGAGGACTGGGAGGAGCAGTTCGACGGCTTCTCCGTGGGCCGGTACATGGTCGCCTGTCATCCTGACGCGCCCACCGTCGACCACCTGATGCTCGCCACACGCCTCATGGTCGCCGAGAACGCGGTGGACGACTGTTACTGCGAGGACCACGGGGGCTCACCCGTCGGCCTGGGCGAACGCCTTCTGCTGGCGCACACCGCCCTCGACCCCCTGCACACCACGGAGGAGTACCAGCCCGCATGGGCGAAGTCCCTCCACGCGGACGCGCCCCGGCGCGCCTACCGCTCCGCCATGGAGTACTTCGTCGGGGCCGCCGGCCCATCCCAGGCGGACCGGCTCCGGCACGACATGGCCCGGCTGCACATGGGGTATCTCGCCGAAGCGGCCTGGGCGCAGCTGGACCACGTCCCTGAGGTGTGGGAGTACCTGGCGATGCGCCAGTTCAACAACTTCCGCCCCTGCCCGACCATCACCGACACGGTCGGCGGCTACGAGCTGCCGGCGGACCTGCACGCCCGGCCGGCCATGCAGGAGGTCATCGCCCTCGCGGGAAACGCGACGACGATCGTCAACGACCTGTACTCGTACACCAAGGAACTCGACTCGCCCGGGCAGCACCTGAACCTGCCCGTGGTGATCGCGGAACGGGAGGGCCTCTCCGACCGGGAGGCCTACCTGAAGTCGGTCGAGGTCCACAACGACCTCATGCACGCGTTCGAAAGGAAAGCCTCCGCCTTGGCCGAGGCGTGCCCCGTCCCGAGTGTGCAGCGCTTCCTCAGGGGCGTGACCGCGTGGGTCGACGGCAACCACCACTGGCACCGGTCCAACACCTATCGCTACAGCCTTCCCGATTTCTGGTAAGAGAATGGATTCATCTGTGACGCACACCGAACTCGCCACCGCCGCCGCCACCTCTCCCTCGGTGCGCATCCCCGGGCCTTCGACGCCTTACCAGGGGGACATCGCCCGCTACTGGGACGGGGAGGCCAGGCCGGTGAACCTGCGTCTCGGCGATGTCGACGGGCTCTACCACCATCACTACGGAATCGGTGAGGTCGACCGTTCCGCCCTCGGAGACCCCGAGGACAGCACGAGCGAGAAGAAGCTGATCGCCGAACTGCACCGTCTGGAGTCGGCTCAGGCGGACTACCTCCTGGGCCACCTCGGTGACATCGGGCGTGACGACACCCTGGTGGACGCCGGCTGTGGGCGCGGCGGCTCGATGGTGATGGCGCATCAGCGCTTCGGCTGCAAGGTCGAGGGGGTCACGCTGTCCGCCAAGCAGGCCGACTTCGCGAACGGCCGGGCCCGCGAACTGCGCGTCCAGGACCACGTCCGCGCCCGTGTCTGCAACATGCTCGCGACGCCCTTCGAGACCGGGTCGGTCGCGGGCTCGTGGAACAACGAGTCGAGCATGTACGTCGACCTCCAGGACCTCTTCGCCGAGCACTCCCGCATCCTCTCGGTCGGCGGCCGCTACGTGACCGTCACCGGCTGCTGGAACCCCCGGTACGGCCAGCCCTCCAAGTGGGTCTCCCAGATCAACGCGCACTTCGAGTGCAACATCCACTCGCGCCGGGAGTACCTGCGTGCCATGGCCGACAACCGCCTCGTGCCGCAGACCGTCATCGACCTCACCCCCGACACCCTGCCCTACTGGGAACTGCGGGCCACGTCGTCGCTGGTGACGGGGATCGAGGACGCGTTCATCAACTCCTACAAGGACGGGTCCTTCCAGTACCTCCTGATCGCGGCGGACCGCGTCTGACCCGTTGACCGGGACGGCCCGCCCCGCCGGGGCGGGCCGTCCCCGTGACCACGCGGCGTCGAGGAGGACGCCGGACCTTCACGCGCGGCACCGTGAACACCGCGACCTCAGCTCAACCGGAACACCGGGCCCCGTGGGGTGAACGGCAGTCCGGCGCCCTGCGGGATCAGGAAGGCGTGCTCGCGCCGGATCCGCAGCGTGTCGCACCGGCCGTCGGTGATGACGAGCACCGGGGCCGCCGGGGGGAAGTCGTCGGCCCTGTGCAACAGGTCGATTCCCGGCTGCAGTTCGGTACCGCCTCGGCCGCGCACCCGTACCCGGCCCGCGATCTCGGCCGGGTGCAGGTACCCCGCGTCGTAGGGCGCGGCGTCGCAGAACACCACCCGCACCGCCGGTACGTCGCGTGCCTCCGCGTACGAGGCGATCGCCCCGAGGGCCTTGCCGAGCAGGGTGCTGTTCATCGAGCCGGAGGTGTCGAGTACGACTCCGAACGTACAGCGGGCCGTCTCCTCGGGCGGGAAGTACCTGCCCGCCCGCGGGATGCCGGGGGTCGACGCCTGCCGACGGGCGGGGCGGGCGTAGGAGCGGACGGGCTCGGGCCGCGGCACGTACTCGTCGAACCAGCGGGCGAGCCGGGCGTCCCACGGCACGGGCGGGTGGGCCAGCGCCCGGATCTCCTGGATCAGCCCGGCGGGCAGCAGGCCTCGATCGCCGTACTGGTGGAGGTCGAAACCCTGGAGCAGGCCACGCCGGTAGAAGCCGTCGAGGTCCGTGTACGGGCGGGCACCGGCGTGCGGCACCGGCTCGCCGAGGATGTCCCCGGTCCCCTTGCCCCGCAGGGTCGCGAGCCTGCGCCGGCGGCGCAGGTCACCGGCGATCCGGTCGTACACCTCCTCCGCCGACAGATCCCGCAGCTCCGGGTCGTACAGCACCCCTTCGGGCATGTCGCCGACACGCATCTGGACGAGCCAGTCGTTGACGACGTAGTCGGCGGCGACGTTGAAGAGGAACGGGTCGCGGCCACCGCGGCGTTCGCCGTGGCGCAGGGCGGCGTGCAGCATCTCGTGCGCGAGGACGAAGCGCCACTGTTCGTCGGTGAGCGGGCGCAGCGGGTTGACGTAGATCTCGCCGGCGGCGGAACTCACCGCCGCGATCGCGATGCCCTGCGCACGGGCCAGTTCCTCGTCGGCCACCACGGAGAGCCCCGCGGCGAGTCCGCCCAGCAGCGGGTAGGAGGACACGAACCAGTTCAGGGCACGGTCCCACGGCTGCTGCGGAGCACGTTCCCCCGTCTCCCGGTCGCGGCGGCCTCCCGCCGTGTCCATGGCGGCGGAGACACTGCGGGTGAGCGCGCGGGCGAAAGCGGTCTCCCAGTCGGGGACGGCGGAGTTCCACGCGCCGAAGGTCGTGAGGATCTGGTCCGGATGCCCGCCCGCCGTGCCGCACTGCTCGTAGGCGGCGGGGATGCCGTCGCGGCGCCAGCGGGCCGCGAGCTGCTCCTCGTCACCGGCCGGGTAGGCCGTCGGCAGGTGGTCGGGGGGACGGCCCATCGGGAAGGTGAGCAGGAAGCGGTTGACGACCGTGCAGCGGGCCGCGAGCGCGTACCGGTCGGGCTGTACCCGCGGATCGTCCTTGGAGGCGGGCACATGGCCGAAGCCCAGATGCAGCACGCAGTGGGCGAGGACCCAGGCCCATTCGGCCGGCTCCGCGCGCTTCGTGGGGTGCACGTGGACGATGCCGCCGGAGGTGACCGCGGCCAGTCCCCCGGCCGGTGTCAGTGCGCATCCCGTCTTCCGGCAGACGGAGAACGTCACCGCACCGAAGGCCGGGTTCCGGTTGAGGAGCACGAGGCCCGCCGCGAACGCCTCGGCGGCCGGATCGGGCTGGTCGCCCTTGCCCTTCCCGCCCTTGCCCTTCCCGCGCTTGCCCGCCGTGGTCCTCACCGCCGCGCCTCGACGAGACGGGGCATGTCGCGGGCCGCCTCGACGAGGAACCAGGCCGGCAGCACGGGCCGCCCGTCGGCGTCGTCCGCGATCACGGTCTGGGCGACCTCGACGGAGATCTCGGCGAGGCGCACGAGCAGCGACTTGGCCCGGTAGGCGGTCTGCCGCATCGACTCGGACACGTGTTCCTTCTGCCGGGGGAGCTCCTTCACCAGCCGTCCGCGGAACGCCTCGGCCAGGTAGTACAGGAGGTCGCGGTCCTCGAGCCGGGTGGGCCAGGAGGCCTCGCCCTTGAGGATCGCCTCGATGCCGAAGGTGTGGCGCACGATCTTCGCGTAGCCGCAGAAGGAGACCGCGTGCGCGGGCGTCAGCGTGCCGTGCACGACGACCTTGAGCGTGTCCTCGTCGATGTCCGGGCCGAAGGAGTGCAGGGCGTCGGACAGCATGTGCCAGGAACGGGGCGTGGAGAACGGCTCCTCGGTCTTGGGCGGCTGCGACCACAGGTGGTCGGGACGGTCGGTGACGTAGTCCGTCACCCAAGGGTGGATGCCGTTCTCCCCCGCCCAGACCAACCAGTCCTCGGCGGAGGCCCGCAGGTGGACGTGGGTCAGGCGGTTGATCAGGGCGGAGGCGACGGGCCTCGCGAGTGCGTTGTCCGTCGCGCGGTTGCCGGCCCCGATGACGATCGAGCCGGCGGGGAGCTCGTACGATCCGATCCGCCGGTCGAGGATCAGCGAGTAGAAGGCCTTCTGGACATCGGGGGTGGCGGCGTTCAGCTCGTCGAGGAAGAGGCAGTACGGCTCGTCGCGCGCGATGCTCTCCGGCGGGCAGAACACCGACCGCCCGTCACGGATCTGAGGTACGCCGATCAGGTCCTCCGGGGCCAGCTGCGTCCCGAGGAGACTGACGCACTCCAGGCCCAGCGACTCGGCGAAGCCGCGTACGAGCGAGGACTTGCCGATCCCGGGCGCTCCCCAGAGGAACACGGGCCGCACAGTGGCCAGTCCGAGCAGCAGGTGGGGAATCCGGGCGGGGGTGACGGTGACAGCAGCCTGCACGCGGAGGTGTTCCTTCGGGACGCGGGGGATCGAACCCGCTCAGTATGGGAGGCCTCCACCGGCCGTCGCAGCTGAATTAGCGGCCGTGGCGCGGGGCCGGTGACCGGTGGGCATGCGTCCTGTCGGCCCGCACCCGACGACACCTCCCGGCGCCACTGCGGCACCACTCGGTCCACGGCCCCCGCCCGTCCGCCCGTCCGCCCTCCCGTCCGCCCGCGGTCGCCGGGGGACGCGGCGCGACGCCCGTCCGCGCGGACTTCTAGCCCGGCTGCTTGATGCTCTCGATGATGCGGGCGAATCCCTCCTCCCCGTGCCCGGCGTCGATCTGGCGCTGGACGAGCCGCTGGACCATACCGACCACCTCGGTGCTGATGCCCTGGCCGGAACTGGCGGCCAGCAGGTGACCGAGGTCGGAGAAGTGGAGGCTCTGCTGACCTTCCACGGTGTAGTCCCCACCGTCGATGACCGCTGCGAACTCCTCGAAGGCACCGGTCATGGCGGTCAGCCACGGAGTGGCCCTGGCGGCGAACTCGCCCGCCGTCACTCCGGCCGGGGCGACCATCGCGGCACCGTGCATGAATCCCGCGAACATGACGTACATGCCGGCGAGCAGTGCGAGGTCGTACAGGGACGCGAGCCCGGCGTCCTCACCGAAGTAGCTGCTGTCCCCCCACAGGTCGAACAGCGGCTTGTACCGGTCGAAGACATCGGGTGATCCGCTGTAGAGGACCGATGCCCCGGCCTGGCCGATCATGTGCGGTACGGCCATGATGCCGCCGTCCAGATACGCGGCTCCCGCGCGGGCGGCCCAGTCGGCCAGCTCCCTCGACTGGGCGGGCGACGTCGTCGTCACGTTGACCAGGGTTCGTCCGGCCAGTTCGCCGGAGAGCGGGTCGAGCACCTCATGGACCGAGGCGTGGTCCAGCAGGCACACGATCACCAGTTGGCCGGCCCGGACCGCGTCGCGGGCCGTGTCGGCGGCCCGGGCGCCCTGCGCGACGAGATCGTCCGCCTTCCCCGGCGAGCGGTTCCAGCATGTGGTCGCGTGACCGGCCTTCAGCAGGGCGCCCGCGAGGGCGCTGCCCATCGCACCCAGCCCGAGAACACTCACCTGGACGCTGTTGTCGGTTGTCATATCCGGCTCTTCTCCCTCGTGTTCGCCCTTCGGATCGATCCTCTCCGCAGCCGGCAGAGCTGACCAGTACCGACTAATTGGTCAGGTACTCACCTGTGGGTAAGTCATGGGCTCGTGCACCGCGAGGTGCCGCGAGAGCCGGCAGGCGGGTGCGCCGGATCGTGGGCCGGCCTTCCGGCGATCGCCGGGTCTCGCGGCTCCTCGGTCGTCGGGCCGTGGGCCGTCCCACACCTGGGCGCTCCCCCACGCCTTTCGCCGCGAGCTCTTGATCTCCTCCCATGAGCAGCGATTCGGGCAGTCTGGCGGAGCGGCTGAGGTGGGCGCGGGAACGTGCCTTCGTGGGACGTCGTGAGGAGCTCGCGTGTTCCGCGACGCCCTCTCAGGAGCCGCGGGCGCTCCCGCCGTTCTGCATGTGCACGGCCCCGGTCCACGCCGCCGCACTCGGCGACGCGTTCGCCAGGACCGGGCTGCCGGACACCGTCGAACTGGCGCTGCACTTCGACGAGGTGGCCCAGCAGACGCTTGCCCCCGTCTACAGGCGGCTGCGTGAGTGGGACCGGCACCGGCTGGCCGAGATCGACGCCGCCATCGCCGGACGCTGCTGCGACGGACGACCTGGGCTGGAACCTCACCAACGCCCTGGACGGGGTGAAGCTCTCCGACCCGGACGTCCTGCGGGCCATGACGGAGGTGGCGTGCATGCTGGGCACCCCGGAGAACGCCTTCGCAGCACCCGGCCTGGTCGAACGGGCTCTCGCCCTGAACGGCGGGCCCGACTGGACGTGGCCGGGCCCCTCCCGCGCAGAGGTACCGGCCGCGGTGGAGGCCGGGTAGCGCGATCACGCCCCCGTGGCCACCCGGGATCGCGCTCACGCCCCCGCGCCCCCGCCGCGGAGCACATGTCTGGGGGTCTTCGCCGGGGTCCTGCCGTCGAACGCGGTGGGCGGACCCGTCGGCGCCGTACACATCACGCATCCGAGGCGTACGCATGCCAAGCATGCCCGCCCGTCGAAAGGACATCATGACCCGCCCGATCGGCAGGTCTCACGGCAGACGCTTCTCCATCTCCTCCACCGGCAGTGACGGGTTGGCCGCAGCGGCCTCCACCACCTCCTGGTCGTCGTCGGCGAGGAGCCCGACGATCGACCGTACGGGCAGACGGGGGTGACGGGCGGCCACGACGCGGGCCCGCCGGTCGCCGAGGCAGGCTTCCAGTGCCCCGGCCGGTGCCGCGGGATGCTGCGCGATGACACGCAGCGCCTTCCGGCCACGGGGAAGTCGCGTGGCGAGGTCCGCCAGCAGCCCGGGCGGGGCGCCGGGGTTGGCTGCCACCTGGGCCGTGACCCGCTCACCGTGCTGTTCCACCAGTGTGCGCAGCTGGGTCCCGGTCAGGCCGGGGTGCGGGGCGATGTTCTTGAGCACTTTGGCGTCGGGGTCGCCCGCCAGCATGTCGCGTACGCCGGCCGGGAGGTCACGGCGTGCCGCGACAAGCATCCTGATCGCCGGATCCGGGGAGGCGGCCAGCCGTGCGACGTCCTGGACCGAGGCACGGGCGATGCACGGGAGCAGCGCGGTGCCCGCTTTGATGCGGCCCGCCAGTGCGCCGAGCAACGCCGTCGGCAGGTGGGGATGGTGCGCGAGTTCCCGGCGTACGGAGGGGTCGGTGTCGGCTGCGAGCGTACGCATGACCTCCTCGTCGATCGAAGGGTTTCCGGCGAGGGCCGAGCGGACGCCGGGGGCCGGGTCCTCGGCCAGGAGCCGGCAGACCTCCGGGGGAAGCCCCGGCCGCTCGGCGACATGTGCGCGTATCCACCACACCGGATCACCGGCGAACCGTGCGGCCGCGTCCACCGGTACGGCCGGATTCCGCAGTGCCCTCTCCCGCATCCGGAACACCGTCGACCCATGGGACCCGTCGCACGCCGCGCCCGGCGGCAGTTCGCAGTCGGTACGCGCGCATGCGGGCGGGTGGACGAACGGGATCGGCTCCCGGTCGCAGACCGAGCAGTGCAGCGCCGGTGGCAGTCCCTGTCCGGTGAGCAGTGCCTCCAGGACCTCCGCGGGCGTCGCATCGTTGTTCGCCACGGCGGAGCGGACGTCGGCGTGCGGATGCCGGGCCAGCCGGACCGTCACGTCGGCGGGAGCCCACAGGGCGAGTTCCACGACGACTTCGACGTCCGGGTCCTCGACGAGTGTCTCCACCACGTCGGGCGGCAGCCCGGGGCGAGCCGCCAGCCTCACCCGGCGCCGCACGTCCGTGTCCCCGGCGAACCGCCGCGCCCACTCCCCCGGCCCCGCACCTGTGTCGAGGAGGGCCAGCGCCGCCTCCGGCAGCAGAGCCGGATCGACCTGTTCCGCGGTCAGCATCCCCTCGTGGGCCAGGAGGACGGCTGTCTCGGGAAACCGCGTGACCAGTGCGGACACCTGCGCCGCGGCGAGGTCGGAGCGGTGCGCGAGCTTCCAGGCGATCTCCTCGTCGGCCGCTTCCGTCAGCCGGTCGAGGAGTTCCGGCGGAAGGGACGGGTTGGCGGCGAGGCCGGCCTGCACTGCGTTCACGCCCTCACCCTGCCGCAGCCCCGGCCGGCAGCGCCAGTATGTTTCGACCGTAGCTCCGGCACCGGCGACCCGGGCCCGCTTCCCGTCTCCGTGAGAACGCCGGACAGGGCAGGGACGGACCTCCCGACAGGCGGGCCGCCGCTCCGTACGGTCCGGGTGCGGGGTCAGCCGGACGGCGCGGCCGGGGCCAGCACGCCGAACCACTGCTCGGCGCCGTACTCCTCGAACCGCTCCACCTCGGTGAACCCCAACCGCTCCGCGAGACGCATCGCGCGGCGGTTGGCGGTCCGGGTGCGGAGCACGACCGGCTCGCCGGGGAACTCCTGGGCGAACCAGTCGAGTACCGCCACGCATGCCTCGGCGGCGTACCCACGTCCCCACGCCTCCGGCAGGATCATGTAACCGAGCTCGGCCGCCCCGGCGCCGGAAGGGGCGTGCCCCGGAGGCACGGCATCGCTCCGGTCGATCGAGACGGTACCGATCATCGCTCCGCCGGCATCGATGACGAAGACACCGGGACGGCACCCAGGTACGTCGGGCATCGCGCGTTCGAGCTCGTCGCGCGGCCGGGGGCCGCCCAGGTGGGTGTGCACCTCCGGCGACGCGAACAGCTCGACGAACGCCGGGCGGTCGTGGGCCTCGGACGGGCGGAGCACGAGCCGCTCGGTCCGGATCGGGGCGGGTGGCCAGGCCACGGGTGCGAGTCCGGTCATGATGTCGGCGGCTTCCGTGTGTCGAAGGCGAACAGCGTGTTCTCGGCCGCGGCCACGACCAGGGCACGCCCCGCGACGGTCACGCGCGGGCCGGCTCCCTGCTCACCCGTCAGCCCGTCGGCCTGCGGGTCCGTGGTCCACAGGGTCGTGCCGTCCTTCGGTGACAGCGCGACCACCCGGCCCGAGGCCGAACTGAAGTACAGCGCGTCCGCTCCCGCGACGGGACCCGAGGCGCCCTCGACGCTCGTCTGACGCGACCACTTCTTCCTGCCCGTGACGGGGTCGAGCGCCGTGACGAGGCCGGTCTGCCCGCTCACGTAGACGGTGCCGTCCGCCATGCCCGGCGTCCCCGCGTAGGTGTCGGTGAGCCGGGAGTAGGTGACCTTCCGCGAGGAGGGGTCGACCCGCACCACTCCGTCGTAACCGGCGAGCGCCGGTCCCTCCCTGTACTCCTGGAGGAGTACGAGCCTGCCGTCGGCGACGCCCATCGGCACGGCGGGGCCGTCGACCGCGATGGGCCTGCCCAGGGCGCCCGAGGTGCTGTCGATCATGTACAGGCTGGGGCCGGCCACCTCCAGGGCATCGATCTCCGAGTCCGTCGCGCACATCGCGGCGAGCCGATCGTCCACCGGCACGGGCGCGCATCGCGTACCCGCGGGGAACGACGCCGTCCAGACGACGTCGCCGCTGTGCGCGTCCCGTGCCTCGAAGCGGGAGTTGGACGCGTCGACCGTCACGACGGAGGAGCCGGCCACCACGGCGTCCCGGGTCCGGCCCGTGACGGCCGTCGACTGGGCGCCGGACGGCACGGACCACAGCTCCCGTCCGGTGTCCGCGTCGAGCGCCACCACCTCGCTGGGCGGGTCCTGCGGGGCGTCCTCCGCGGCGAAGCGGTAACCGAGCACCGTGTCGTCGGTGGCGCCCACCATGTGCATGCCCTGGACGGGGACGCCGGGGCTCTTGGCCGTCCACACCCGCGATCCGTCCTCGGCCCTGATGCGTGCCGCGACGACACCTCCGCCCCCGCAGAACAGCGCGTCCCCGTGTGTGACGCAGCGCAGTTCGTCGGGGATGTCCTCGCGCCCGCCTGCCACGGTCGTGCGCCACGGCCGGAACCCGTCCGGGAGCGCCGCGCCCGGCGTCGTCGCGACGCTCTCACCCTTGTCGCCACCGCTTTCACCCCCGAAGCCACCCGCCTGCAGCGCGGTGACTCCTCCGCCGATCGCAGCCACCGCGACCGCGGCCGCGAGCACAGGACGCCATCGGCGGCGCAGACGACGGCCGATGGGGGTGCGCGCATTCCCCGCCTCGGCACCGGCAGGTTCGCCGGGCGCGAGGGTGGCCGGCCTCGCGGGATCGTGCTGGGTGGCCGTGTCGCGGGTGCGGACGGCGGCTCGGTCCGCACCGGGCCCACCGAGGTCGGCCGGCAGGTCCCGCAGCAGCACGAGGAGCTCGTCCGCCGAAGGGCGCCCCTCGGGCTCCTTGTCCAGGCATGCCTCCACGACCTCGCGCAATGCCATCGGCACGGCACCCAAGGACGGTTCCTCGTGCACGACCTGATAGGCGGTCATGTAGGGGCTGTCCGCGTCGAACGGCCCGTGGCCCGTCGCCGAGTACACCAGCAGTGTCCCCAGCGAGAAGACGTCGGAGCGCGGGCCGACGCCGCGGGGCGCCTGCAGCTGCTCCGGTGACATGAAGGGTGGCGTGCCGATGACCCGTCCCGTCATGGTCAGGGTCTGCTGGTCCACGGCGCGCGAGATGCCGAAGTCGATGACACGCGGTCCCTCGGGCGAGAGCACGACGTTGGAGGGCTTCAGGTCACGGTGGACGACCCCGACGCGGTGGATGTCGCGCAGGGCCTCCGCGAGCCCGATGGCGAGCTTCCGCAACTCCGCCCCGTCCAGCGGTCCCTGCGCGGCGATGCGCTGGCTGAGCGTGGGCCCTTCGATGTAGGCCGTGGCCATCCAGGGCTGCTCCGCCTCAGGGGCGGCATCGACCACGGCGGCGGTGAACGCGCCACTCACCCGCCTCGCCGCCGCCACCTCCTGCCGGAAGCGGATGCGGAACTCGTCGTCCCCCGCGAAGTGCTGGTGGATCAGCTTGACCGCGACAGGCCGCCCCGAACTCGTACGGGCCAGAAAGACCGTGCCCATGCCACCCGAGCCGAGCCGCGCCTCGAGCGGATAGCCGCCGATCTCGGCTGGATCACCTGCGCGCAGCGACACTCTTTCCGACCTTCCGTTCCCCGGGCACCTCTGCCGCCACGGGCTTGCATACCAGTCCTGCACACAAACTAGTCGCAGGGCGGTGCGGCAGAGCAAAGCGGGTGACGACCGGGGACTTCCGGGGCCGCTCTTCGTGCCGAGCGGGCCGGAGCCCGCCACACCTCCGCCACCCTTCCGTAACTCAAGGCTGTCATGACCCTGGCGGACCGTGCGCTCTACCCGCACAATGCGGATGGGAGCGCTCCCATCCGCACTGGGGCGTGGCTCTCCCATGTCCCTCGCTCCCCTCGTTCCTTGCCTCTGTCGACGAAAGGCCTCTCGGTGAACGCCTCACCACTTTCCGCACGGCCCGTGCGCATCCGCCCCCGGTACGGGCAACGCGTCTTCGGGATGTCCGCCGCAGCCTTACTGTTCGCGGCGGCGCTGGCGGTGCCCGGGACGGCCGGTGCGCTGGAAGCCGAACCCGGCCCCGAGCAGATCACCAACGGCGACTTCGCCGCCGGCACCGCCCCCTGGTGGTGGACGGCGAACGCGCCTGCGGCAGTGTCGGACGGCCGGCTGTGTGCGGAGGTGCCCGCGGGTACGGCGAACGCCTGGGACGTCATCATCGGCCAGAACGACGTCCCGATCGTCGCGGGCGAGAGCTACGAGCTGTCCTACACGGCCACTTCCGCCGTCCCCCTGACCGTCCAGACCCGGGTCCAGCAGGCGGCCGAGCCGTACACGACGGTGCTCGCCACCGCCGACCCCGTGGGCACGGAGGTCACCGAGGTGACGCGTACCTTCACGGCCTCGGTCGACCTGCCGGCCGCGTCGGTGCAGCTGCAGATAGGCGGCGGTGAGCGGGCGACGACCTTCTGCCTGGACGACGTGTCGCTGCGGGGCGGGGCCGAACCGCCCGTGTACGTGCCCGACACCGGCTCACCCGTGCGCGTCAACCAGGTCGGCTACCTGCCCCACGGCCCCAAGAGCGGCACCGTGGTCACCGAAGCCGACGAACCGCTGACATGGGCGGTGAAGGCCGAGGACGGTTCGACGGCCGCCACCGGCAGGACGGTTCCGCGGGGCGAGGACCCGAGCTCACGTCAGCGGGTCCACACCTTCGACTTCGGCGGTCTCACCACGGCGGGCGACGGATACACCGTGGAGGTGGACGGCGAGACCAGCGAGCCGTTCTCGATCGGCGGTGACCTGTACGACGGGCTGCGCTCCGACGCGCTGGCGTACTTCTACCACAACCGCAGCGGCACCCCCATCGAGGCGGACCTCGTCGGTGAGGAGTACGCGCGCCCGGCCGGCCACATCGGTGTGGCGCCCAACAAGGGCGACACGGACGTCCCCTGCCAGCCCGGGGTGTGCGACTACCGGCTGGACGTGTCGGGCGGCTGGTACGACGCGGGCGACCACGGCAAGTACGTGGTCAACGGCGGTATCTCGGTGGCTCAGCTGATGTCCACGTACGAGCGCACCCTGACCGCCCCGGACGCCGAGTCGGCGGAGCTCGGCGACGGCGCGCTGCGGGTGCCCGAACGGGACAACGGAGTGCCGGACATCCTGGACGAGGCGCGCTGGGAGATGGACTTCCTGATCAAGATGCAGGTCCCCTCCGGCGAACCGCTGGCCGGCATGGCGCACCACAAGATGCACGACGCCGAGTGGACCGGGCTGCCGATGAAGCCTCATCTCGACCCGCAGCAGCGCGAGTTGCACCCGCCGTCGACGGCCGCCACGCTGAATCTCGCCGCCTCGGCGGCCCAGTGCGCCCGGCTCTACGCCCCCTTCGACGAGGACTTCGCGGACCGTTGCCTGCGGGCCGCCGAGACCGCGTGGGCCGCGGCGAAGCAGCACCCGGACGTGCTCGCCGATCCGAACGACGGCACCGGCGGTGGCGCCTACAGCGACACCGATGTCTCGGACGAGTTCTACTGGGCGGCTGCCGAGCTGTTCACCACGACGGGCAAGGACACCTACCGCCAGGCGGTGCTCTCGTCCGGCCTGCACGGTGACACGGACGCGGTGTTCCCGGCGGGTGGCGGAATCTCGTGGGGGTCCACCGGTGGACTCGGGGTCCTCACGCTGGCCACCGTGCCGAACGGCCTGACCGCGGCCCAGCTCGGTGAGGTCCGCTCCGTCGTCACCACGGCCGCCGACCGCTACGCCGCGCAGTCCCGCACCCAGGCGTACGGGCTGCCGTACGCCCCCGTGGGCGAGGACTACGTCTGGGGATCCAACAGCCAGGTCCTCAACAACATGATCGTGCTGGCCACGGCCCACGACCTGACCGGCAAGGCCGCCTACCAGGACGCGGTGCTGCGGGGAGCCGACTACCTGCTCGGCCGCAACCCCCTCAACCAGTCGTACGTCACCGGCTACGGCGAGCGGGACTCCCACAACCAGCACCACCGCTTCTGGGCGCACCAGAACGATCCCGCACTGCCGAACCCGGCCCCCGGTTCGGTGGCCGGCGGGCCCAACCTCACCGCGATCGCGTCCGGCGACCCGGCGGCGGCCGAGAAGCTGAGCGGCTGCGCACCGGCGATGTGCTACCTCGACGACATCGGCTCCTGGTCGACCAACGAGATCACCATCAACTGGAACGCGCCGCTGGCCTTCATCGCCTCCTACCTGGACGACGCGGGCGAAGGAGGCCCGTCCGGCGCGGCCCGTACGTGCGAGGTCACCTACTCCTCGCACCCGTGGAACAGCGGCTCGACGGTGACGGTCCGGGTCGAGAACACCGGCTCGGAGCCGGTGTCCCCGTGGGCGCTGACCTGGCTGCTCTCCGGCGACCAGCGACTGAGCCACACCTGGAGCGCGGAGTTCACCCAGTCCGGCCGCACGGTCAGCGCCCGGCCGCTGTCGTGGAACCGGACGCTGGCCCCCGGGGCGGCGGTCGACTTCGGCTTCAACACCTCGGCCGCGGAGGCGGCACCGGATCCAGGGGCGTTCAAGCTGAACGGCCGGGCCTGCGCGTCGGGATGACCCGACCGTAGGTGTCGTACGGGCCCGGGTGCGGCGGCCCTTCACGGGGCGCCCGCCCGGGCACGTGACGGGCGGTCCGCCGTGCGCCTTCGCGCCCGGGCCCGTACGTCCCTGGCACGCTCACCTCCGGGCCGGCAGGTCCACGCGGCCGGTAGAGTCGGCCCGAGGAGCATGCTGATCGGGGGGAATCATGACGGCAGCGGGCGCACCGCCCATCGTCCTCGTACACGGGACACGGTTCAGCGCGGCCCAGTGGAGCCCTCAGCTCGCCGCCCTCCAGGAGGACTTCCGGGTGGCCGCCGTCGAACTGCCGGGCCACGGCGCCCGCTCCGCTCAGCCCTGGAGCCTGGACGCGGCGACGGAGGTCATCGCTTCCGCCGTGGACTCGCTCGACGGCGGGCCGGCTCTCGTCGTCGGCCACTCCCTCGGCGGATACGCCTCGCTGGAGTTCGCCCGGCGGCACCCGGCGCGGTTGCGAGGGCTGGTCCTCGCCGGAGCCAGTGCCTCGACGCGGGGCCGCTGGGCAGCGCCGTACCGGTGGGTCGCCGGGCTCGTCCCCCGAATCCCGGCGGACAGACTGACGCGCTGGAACGACCGGTTGCTGCGCCGGCTCCATCCTCCCGAGGTGGTGGAGGCGACCATCCTCGCCGGCTACGCCTTCCACACCCTGCCGGCCGCCTGGGGCGAGGTACTGGGCCGCTTCGACGCGAGCGCGATGCGTCATGTGACCGCTCCCGTGCTCATCCTGAACGGCGAGAAGGACACCGTCTTCCGCTCCGGCGAGGCGGACTTCGCCCGTGCGCACCCGCGGACCCGCGTCGAGCTGATCCCCCGAGCCGGGCACCTGGCGAACTTCGATGCTCCCGATGCCTTCACCGACGCCGTCCGCCGCTTCGCCCGGGAACTGCCCGCGCTGCCCGCTCGCGACTGACCGCGTCCCGTGCGGGCGGGGGCACGACGAGGGGCGTACCGCCCGCCAGGTGAGTCGCCCGTAGACCAGTGGAATGACCCTGGAGGCCGAACGAAGCGCGGCCTCCGCCCGGTGGACGGCGCCCCGGCCTAGCGTGAGGAGCCCCTTTCCGAGCGATCCGACGGAGCACCACATGGCCACGCCTGCCCTCGCCGATCTGACCGGCACGTACCTGCTGGATCCCGCGCACACCCGGATCGGATTCGTGGCCCGGCACGCGATGATCACCAAGGTCCGGGGGGCGTTCCACGAATTCGAGGGCACCTTGCTCCTGGACGGTTCCGACCCGTCCAGGTCGAGCGCGTCCGTCTCCATCAAGGCGGACAGCATCGATACGGGTAACGCGGATCGCGACGGCCACCTGCGGACGAACGACTTCCTGGACGCGCCCACGTACCCCACGATCACCTTCACCTCCACCAGGTCGGAGCGACTGGACGACAGTCACTTCCGGCTGACCGGAGATCTGACGATCAAGGACACCACCAAGCCGATCAGTATCGACTTCGAATTCACCGGCTCCGCCCGGGACCCGTTCGACAACCAGCGGGTGGGCTTCGAGGGTGCCATCACGGTCAGCCGCAAGGACTACGGCCTGACGTGGAACGCCGCTCTCGAAGGAGGCGGAGTCCTGGTCGGGGACAAGGTGGTGCTGGAGTTCGACATCTCCGCGATCAAACAGGCCTGACCGGAGGACCTCGTCCGAACCCAGGACATGGCCCGTACCCGGGGCCCGGTCACCGTGGGCCGACACACCGGAGGCCCCCGGTGACCGGCCCCCCGTCTCGCGACGGACCGCGGCTGCGGTGTCGGTGTGCTGACGTATCCTTCCGGCCACCGCACACCGACTCGGAGGGCCAGAAGAGTTGTCTGACCTGTCTGCTTTCCCGCTGCCTTTTCACGCGTCCCGTTCCATAGCGTTCGCGCCACCCCGAACGCTGCGGGAACTGCAGATGATGCGCTGCAGCGCTCACATCCGGGCGAAGCCCGGGTGGTTCGACAAGATGAACGACGCCGAGATCATCGCCAGATGGACACGGGAAGCCGTCGCCCAAGGACTCACCGAGGCGCAGGTCGGTCATGTGCTCGCCGAACTCGTGCATTACGCGACACTGCGGGACGCCCGGACGGGCATCGAGGTGTCCGCCGTCGACGGTGTGTGGCAGTCGGACACGCTGATCGACGACAAGCTCAGGTCCCGGCTGCGTGAAGCGGTTCAGGTGCTGGAGCAGGTCCCCGAAGCCGAACAGGACTGGCACCCCGGATCCGGCGGCCAGGTGCTGGATCTGGTACACCCCTCGCTGTTCTGCCTGGTGAGAGAGGTGAGCGGGGGGCCCGAGCGGGCCTGGCAGAGCCGGACGGACCGCTACTCGGCCTACGAGTTCTCGGACATGTTCCAGTGGCTCCCCACGAACGTCGACGTCAGTGCCGAGGGCGATGTCGCCTTCCGGTCGTACGTCAACAACGTCCACCCCGACGACCATCGTGAACTGGCCGCGGTCCTGCCGGACTTGTTCGCCCGCATGCGCCCCGTGCTGGAGAACGTGCTCACCGATCTGCGCCATCCGCGGCCCTTGCGGATCGAAGCCGATCCTTACGGGTGGTACGACTCGGAGCCGGAGCATCCGGACCGGTCCGCCTACGGTGACGACCAGGCCTACGCGGAAGCGGTGAGCGCGTGGGAGGAGGCGCAGGACGACTGGTGGGAGAACCGTCGCCCCGTGATCCCCGACGCCCCCGCCTTCACCCCGCCGGAGTTGCCCGGTGAATCCTCCCGGGTCGATCTGCGCGGCCGCGGCCTCCAGGTCATCGTCAAGCTCGCCACCATCCAGCTCACACCGGAGAAGCCCGAGTACCCCGGCGGTTCCTGGCACGTCGAGGGGATGCTGAACGAGCGGATCGTCTCGACCGGCATCTACTACTGGGACAGCGAGAACATCACGGAGAGCCGGCTGAGCTTCCGGGCGGCACTCGACGACCCGGACTACGAGCAGAACGACGACAACGGTCTGCGCGACGTCTACGGCCTGGAGGACGAGGACGCGCTGAACCAGACGCTGGGATCGGCATCGACCCCGGCCGGCCGCTGCCTGGCGTTCCCGAACATCCTGCAGCACCGCGTCGGCTCGTTCCGTCTCGCGGATCCCGCCCGCCCGGGCTGTCGCAAGATTCTGGCGTTCTTCCTGGTCGACCCCTCGGAACGCGTCGTCTCGACATCCGATGTGCCTCCGCAACAACCGTGGTCCGAGACCTCGACGATGACGCGTGAGCAGGCCGAGGGCTATCGCGAACAACTCATGCGGGAACGCAAGTTCTTCGTGGACGAGCACAACGAGCAGCTCTACGAGCGCGCGTTCTCCCTCTGCGAGCACTGACCCTGCTGCGTCCTGCGCACGCACCGGCCACCTTCCGCCGGCCGCAGGGTCGGTCGGGAACGGCCTCCCGTTCCTCATGGTTGCGCGCGGCCGGCGGAAACGCCGCCCTGCACCTCGGGGAGCCGCTGTTGCTCGTACGAACGACGGCGGCCTCTCCGGGAGTCCATGAACGCCACGCTCGTCGTCACGGGCCCGGAACGCCGTGGACGCACGGCCCGGCACCTCGTCCTGGGCCCGGCTCCGTCGGCTGCCAGCTGCGATCCTGGGTGTCGTACACGGCCGCGGCCACGGGTTCCGGGCGTGTCCCAGCCGCACGACAGCAGGACAGAACCCCAGGAGGGGAAGCGTGACCGAGACCAGCGACCCACGATCCGCCAGCGGCGGAGCGGCAGAGGCGCCACCGAGCGGACTGCAACGCCTGATGCGCTACCTCCCGCTGATCGCCCCCCTCCTGCTGTGGGCCGTGCCGTGCCTGGTCCTCCTGCACACCGGCCAGCAGTGGCCTCTTCCCGTCTCGCTGGCCGGCACCGCCCTCTTCTGCCTCGGCTTGCTCGGGATGCCGCTCGCGATGGTGCGCGGCCACGGCCGACGCCAGCAGGACAGGTGGGCGATCGTCGGTGACACGCTCCTGGGCGGCATCTGGGTCCTGTTCACCTGGTCCGTGCTGCTCGGTGTCCTGCTGCGGCTCGCCCTGGCCGTGGCCGGCGTCGGTGACGGACAGGGCCGGGCGCGCATCGTCACCTGTGCCGTGCTGGGCGTGGCCGCCGTGCTGCTCGCCTGGGGGTACGCCGAGGCCCGGCGCGTGCCACGCGTGCGCCGACTCGACGTACCGCTCCCACGCCTGGGCGCCGGGCTGGACGGCACCCGAGTCGTCCTGATCACGGACACCCACTACGGTCCGCTCGACCGCGCCCGCTGGTCGGCGCGGGTCTGCGAGACGGTGAACACGCTGGAGGCCGACCTGGTCTGCCACACCGGCGACATCGCGGACGGCACGGCCGAACGCCGCCGCGCCCAGGCAGCCCCCCTGGGCACCGTGCGGGCGACGCGGGCCCGGGTCTACGTCACCGGCAACCACGAGTACTACAGCGAGGCCCAGGGCTGGGTGGACCTGATGGACGAGCTGGGCTGGGAGCCGCTGCGCAACAGCCATCTGCTGCTCGAACGCGGCGGTGACACGCTCGTGGTCGCCGGTGTCGACGACGTCACCGCCGAGTCCTCCGGGCTGGCGGGCCACCGCGCCCATCTCGCCGGAGCCCTCCACGGCGCCGACCCCGGCCTTCCCGTCCTCCTCCTCGCCCACCAGCCCAAGTTCATCGACCGCGCGGCAGCCCAGGGCATCGACCTCCAGCTCTCCGGCCACACCCACGGCGGCCAGATCTGGCCCTTCCATCATCTGGTCCGGCTCGACCAGCCGGCCCTCGCCGGCCTCAGCCGCCACGGCACGCGCACCCTCCTCTACACGAGCCGCGGCACCGGCTTCTGGGGGCCGCCGTTCCGTGTCTTCGCGCCCAGCGAGATCACCCTGCTCGTACTCCGCTCCCCGCAGCCGCCCCTCTCTCGCTGAGGAGTGTTCCGTCCTGGGAGGATGCAGGTCACGAAGAGAGCCGCGCCCGTGGATGACGGCGCGGCTCTCCTGGGTGTGACGGAACGTCGATCTGTTCCGGACCACGAGCTCGCCCGGAACCCGGCCGGACGCGGGGTCAGCGCAGTCCGGCGAAGAGGTCGGTCTCCGGCAGGGCAGCGCCGGTGGCGTCCTTGACGCGCAGGAAGGTCTCCATACCCATCAGCTCACCGAACTTCTCCTTGCCCATCTTGAGGAAGAAGATGTTCTCGCCCTGACTGGCGTGTGCGGCGAGCGCGTCGAACTTCTGCCCGCTGAACGCGGTGGTGTCCACCCATGTGGTGATCTCATCGTCGGGGAGGCCGATCTCGGCCATCGCGGCGGCTTCCGCGGGATCCGGCTCCGGCATGTCCTCCTGGAACTCGCTCATCGTCTCGCCGAACCGCTGCATCATCGAGCGGGGCATCGTCGTCCAGTACACCTTCGGGGTCAGCCCGGTCAGCTCCAGTGCCGCCGTCGTGATGCGGTTGGCCTGGATGTGGTCGGGGTGACCGTAGAAGCCGTTCTCGTCATAGGTGACGACCACGTCGGGCCGGTAGTGCCTCATGAGTTCCGCGAGCCGGGCAGCACCTTCCGCCACGGGGGTCCGCCAGAAGGATCCGGGCGCGTCGTTGCTGGGCCAGCCCATCATTCCGGAGTCGGCATAGTCCAGCATCTCCAGGTCACTGATCTTCAGAACGGCGCAGCTGTCCTCGAGCTCCTGGCGGCGCATCGAGGCGACGGCCGCCGGATCGTGCCCGGGGTCGCCCGGCTTGACACCCCCCGGCCCGTCGCCGCAACCGCCGTCGGTACATGTCACGAGGACGGTGCGGATTCCTTCCGCCGCGTACCGCGCGAGGACCCCTCCGGTTCCTGTGGCCTCGTCGTCGGGGTGTGCGTGCACCGCCATGAGCGTCAACGGCCGCTCGGTCATGAACCATCCTCCTGCATGCAAACGTCCTGGTCCGGGTGCGCGGCTGGAACACCGCGATCCCGGAGCCGGGTCCTGGTGAGGCGACCGGCCCGGGAATCCAGGTCTTCTCCACCCGAGCGGCGCCGGTATCTCGACCGATGCAACCATGCGGGCCCGGCCGGCTGTTCCCGGCGCAGCGGATCGGTTCAGGAGGCGCCGGCGTTCCGGCTCGCTCTGCAACGGACGTCCGGCTCTGACGCCGGTCCGGCCCGGAAGAGGGCCGGACCGGCGTCACTCACCGCCCCTCTCCCGGTGCGGCACGGGGCAGAGGCGGCCGCGGGAGTCCTGAAGGACGGCCTCAGTCCTTGAGGACGGCCTTGGGCCGCAGGACCTCGCCGATGGATTCCTTGCGCCACTGCTCGAGCAGTTCGTGGAACGCGAAGGCGCCGTGGGGATAGGCACTCGCGGTGTTCGGGCGGCCGAGCCCTTCGCGGTTGTAGTAGCCGGGGGTGCACTCGGCGTGGAACCACGCGTGGTCCGCGGCATCCTCGGCCAGAACGGCCAGCCAGGCGTCCTCGGCCTCGGGGGACGGTTCGATGAGGGCGCGACCGGATTCGGCCGCTGCCACGAGAGCGGCGGCGTGGACGGCCTGCTCGTCGAGTACGTGCGTGAAGTTGACGCTGCTCGCGTTGTGCAGGGTCCCCATGTGGATCAGGTTCGGGAAGCCGTTGCCGGTGAAGCCGTGCAGCGTCCGCGGGCCCCGCTGCGCCCAGGTGTGCAGGAGCTGGGTGCCGCCCCGGCCGTGGACGGGGAGCTTGCCGGAGAGGATGCCGGACACCCCGACGGAGAATCCCGTGGCGAAGATCAGGCAGTCGAGTTCGTAGGTGTCGTCACCGACGACGGCCCCGTTCTCGGTGACACGCTCGATGCCGTGCGTGTCGGCGGTGTCGACCAGGGTGACGTTGCTGCGGTTGAACGCCGCGTAGTACTTGTCGGAGAAGGTGGGGCGCTTGCAGGCGTACCGGTACCAGGGCTTGAGCTTCTCCGCGGTGCCGGGGTCGGTGACCGTCCGCTCGACACGGGCGCGCAGTTCGTTCATCTTCGCGGCGTCGGCGAGTTCGTAGGCGGCTTCGAAGGACTGCCCCTGCTCGTCGCGACGGAAGCTGGGCAGGAGCTTTTCGAGGAGAGCCGCCGAGGCGGTCCAGCCGTCGGCCACGAGGTCCTGGCCGGCCGGCTCGCCGGAGACGATGCGCAGGAAGTTCTGACGACGCTCGAGCGCCCAGCCCTCACGGCCGGCACCGACGTCCTCGGCGGTGGTGCGGCGGTTGGCGCGCACGTCGACGCTGGAGGGGGTGCGCTGGAAGACGTAGACGTGCCCGGCGTCCTCGGCCAGCATCGGGACGGCCTGGACACCGGTGGCTCCGGTGCCCACGATGCCCACCCGCTTGCCGGCGAGGCCGGTCATGCCGCCCTCCGGAGTGCCGCCGGTGTAGGAGTAGTCCCAGCGTGACGTGTGGAAGGTGTGGCCCCGGAAGGTCTCGATGCCCGGTATGCCGGGCAGTTTGGGCTCGGACATGGTGCCGGTGGACGTGACGACGTACGTGGCGTGGAAGGCGTCGCCGCGGTCGGTGGCGACGATCCACGTCTCGGACGCGTCGTCCCAGGTGAGCGAGGTGACCGCGGTGGAGAACAGGGCGTCAGCGTAGAGGTCGTACTTCTCCGCGATGCGCACCGCGTGGCGGCGGATCTCCTCGCCCGGGGCGTATTTCCACTCCGGCACATAGCCGGTCTCGTCGAGCATCGGCAGGTAGACGTGCGACTCGATGTCGCAGTGGATGCCCGGGTAGCGGTTCCAGTACCAGGTGCCGCCGAAGTCGCCCCCCTTCTCGACGATCCGCACGCGTTCCACGCCCTGCTGCCGCAGCCTCGCCCCGGCGAGGATGCCGCCGAACCCGCCGCCGACGACGGCGACGTCCACGGTGTCCAGCAGCGGCTCACGTCCGGCCACGTCCCCCGCGTAGGGGTCGGCGGCGTAGTAGCCGAACTCGGCTTCCGCGTGGCGGTATTGGCGGGCGCCGTCGGGCCGTACCCGCCGTTCACGTTCGAGGCTGTAGCGCTGCCTGAGTGCGCCCAGGTCGTTGGGGTCCGTCGCCTGAGTGGTCGTCATGTGGGGGTCTCATTCCGATCGGTCGGCCGCGTCGGATCGGGCGGCATCCGTTACGGTAGCAACTACCGGACAACACTGTCCGGTTGTGGCGCGGGTGAACCATGACGCGCGTGCAGGACGCCTCCGCTCCCCGTCCTGACCACGCGAACGGCGTGGCCCGACGGCACGTCCGCAGACAGGAAGAGTGATCCCCCCATGCGACGACTCCCGGTCCGGTCCCTCGCGGCACTCGCCACCGTCGGCACGCTGACCCTCACCGGATGCGGCACGCAGACCGGCGGCTCCGCCGTCGGCGCGCCGGCCGCCGGCGCGGACGGAACCATCCGCGCCCACCGGGTCATGCAGCTGACCGAGGTGCACGAGGAGACCGGGATGACCCTGCTCGAGGGCCCGGCCTTCGACGAGAACGGCGCACTGCTCGTCGTCGACGTCACCGCACCGGCGGGAGAGCCGAAGGTGATGCGGGTCGACGTGAGGAGGAAGACGTCGCAGGCCGTCCACTCGGACGGCCGAGGGGCCTACACCTCGGCGCAGTTCAGCCCGTACGACGGACGGCTGTACCTGACCGACTACGCCCACGGCGAGGTGGTCAGCCTGGCCCCGGACGGAAGTGACCCGCGGACCTTCTTCTCCGGGGAGGTCGACGGAGCGCGGATGAACCCCGACGACATCGCCTTCGACGAGGAGGGCAACCTGTACGTCAGCGACTCACGCGGCCTTTCCGCGGGCGACGCCCAGGGGCGTGTGGTGCGGATCGAGCGGGACGGCAGGAAGTCCGCCGTCCTCGCCGGCGGGCTCGCCGCGACGAACGGGATCTCCTTCGACGCGGACTACCAGGGGCTGTGGGTCAGTGAACTCACGCAGAACCGGATCTCCTACCTCCGCCTCGACGGAGAGGGAGACGTGACCTCACGGCACACCGCGATCCGCGTGGACGGCGGGATCGCCCAGACCGATTCGATCGCCGTGGACGCGGAGGGCAACCTCTACCAGGCACTCCACGGCCGAGCCGCGATGGCCGTGTACAGCAAGCACGGCGAACGCCTGGCGACGGTCGAGATCCCCGACCGCACCGAAGGGCTCGAGTCCGCGACGAACGTGGCGATCACACCTGGCGGGACCAAGGCGTACATGACCGTCAGCGGACCGGCCGGCGGTTACCTGTACACCTTCGACGCACTCGGCAAGGGCACCCGGCAGTCCAACGGCGGCTGACGCCCCCGGCTCTCATCCTTCGAAAGGCTGGACCGGCCCCACTTCGACACCGAGGAGCCGCCACGCGGCCTTCGCCCGGCGTTCCCGCACTTCGCGTGTGGGACCGCTGGTGGCGCCGGACACCATGGCGACGGCCAGCATGAGGTCGTTCGCCGCGCCCAGGCGGTGCCTCCTGGGCAGGTGCTGCCGCAGGGCGGACTCGACCCGGCCCGAGAGGACCAGGGCGTGCGCGAGCGCCTCCGAGTGGCCGGTGGCCCCGTTGCTGTGCAACAGGCCCAGGAACGCGGCCGACTCCGTCAGGTGCCAGGTCAGAACGCCGAGGACATCGGAGAGGAGCGCGCCCTCGGCCGCGGCGGCCTGTTCGACCTGCCGCACGTTCTCCTCGAGGACCGCGATCGCCACGGCCGCCCTGTCGGGGAAGTGCCGGTACAGGACGCCTTGCCCGACCCCGGCCCGACGCGCGATCGCGGAGAGCGGAGCGTCCAGCCCGTCGGACGCGAAGATCTCCCGCGCGGCAGCGATCAGAGCGTCCCGATTGCGGGCAGCCACCTTCGGCCCGTGATTCGCGGGCCGCCGCTCGACGGGCGCAAGGGGCTGGGTCATCCCGAAAGGGTACCGGCCGGCCGGCGGACCGAGCCGCCGCGGGCGCACCCGCGGCCCGCCACCGTCTCCCGGCCGAGCGCCGTGGTCGCGAGACGGAGTTCAGCCCACTGCGGTGACCGCCGCCGGCCGGCGGCGGGGCGCGCACCGGCGGCGCTTGTCGGGAAGCACCTGGGTGATGCCCTGGCCGTCGCAGTGCTCCAGCAGGGGGACGGTGACGCGTCGGGTGGTGTCCAGGGCGCGGCTCGCCTCCCCCACGGTGAACGGCTGGGCGAGTCGGCTCAGCCGGTCGGCGGCCAGACGGGGAGCATCCGGCAGCAGCACCACGTGCTCCGCGAGCCGCAGTACCGCCCCGTGATGGACCGCCGTGGCGAGTTCACGGCGACCGAAGCCGAGTTCCGCGAGTCTCCGGGCGGGGGGCGCGGCGAAGGGCCGCCCGTCGAGTTCGGCGGTGAGCCGGCGCACCGCGTCCGTCACGGGGACAGGCGGTTCCCCGGTTCCGGCGGTCACGCGCCCGCGGCTCAGCCGCAGGGGTGGCGTGACCAGTGCCTCCACGAGAGAGACGGCCGGCAGTCCCAGGCGGTACCGAGCGGCCTCCACCGGTACGCCGTCGTCCGCCGGCCGCTCGCAGAGGTACGCCGCCACCAGCTCGGCCAGCCGGACACGCAGGGCGGCCCAGTGGGCGGGGTCGGCGAGCCAGTCGCCCGCCACCGGTGCGGTGTGGACGGCCACCCCCATCGCGGTCAGCTCCCCGCGTCGGACCAGCAGTCGGCGGCGCAGCTCGGAGGTCTCGCACGGGACACCGTCGGCGGCGCCCAGCTCGGCTGCCCGCCGTGCCGCGGCGCCCCGGCGCCGCAGTTCGGGTGGCTGGGGGTCGAGCACCGTCAGACCGGCGAGCACCCGCCGCAGGCCCGGATCGCGCAGCACCGCGCGGTCGCCGATGCGCAGCGGCAGGGGTGCCGGGAGGGTCAGCCGGGCGGTCTCCTGGCCGAGTGCCCTCACGCGGACGGGCACGGCCGCCGAGCCGATGTGGGCGACAGCGGTACGGGGCAGTTCCGCGGCAGGCGCTCCGCCGTGCACCCGTACGTCGCAGCGCAGGCAGGGGAGGAAGCTGTCGGGGGTGAGCAGGGCGTCACCGCGGCCCGTCGACTCCTTGTCGAGGCCGCGGAGGTTGACGGCGACCCGGGCGGTGGCCCGTACCAGGCCGGTCTCCTCGCCCAGCGTGTGCAGCGCCCTGACGCGCACGGACCGGCCGGAGCGGGCGGTCACCAGGACGTCGCCCCTGCGGATCCGCCCCGCCCCGAGGGTGCCGGTGACCACCAGCCCACTGCCGCGCACGGTGAAGGCCCGGTCGATCCACAGCCGTACCGGGGAGTCGGCGTCGCCGTCCGGCAGCCGCTCGGCGAGCCGGCCGAGGGCGGCACGCAGCTCGGCGAGGCCCTCGCCGGTGCGGGCGCTGACCGCAACGGCCTCGACACCGCCGAGGGTGCTGGACCCGATCCGGGCGAGGGCCTGCGCGGTGGCGGGGCCGGGGTCGGCCAGGTCGCAGCGGGTGACGACGAGCAGTCCGTGCCGTACGCCCAGGGCGTCCACGGCGGCGAGGTGCTCGGCGGACTGCGCCTTCCAGCCCTCGTCGGCGGCGACGACGAACAGCACGGCGGGCACGGGCCCCACACCGGCCAGCATGGTGGGCACGAACCTCTCGTGCCCCGGTACGTCGACGAACGCCAGCCGTTCGCCCGACGGCAGGTCCGTCCACGCGAAGCCGAGGTCGATGGTCAGCCCACGGCGGCGCTCCTCGGCCAGGCGGTCGGGGTGGGTGCCGGTCAGGGCCTGGATCAGCGTGCTCTTTCCGTGGTCGACATGCCCCGCTGTCGCGATGACCCGCATGATCACCGGCCGGCCGCGCGCAACACCGCCGCGAGGATGTCGGTGTCACACGCCTCCGGTACGCACCGGAGGTCCAGCAGCAGCCGGCCGCGCAACAGCCGTCCGAGGACGGCCGGTTCACCGCTGCGCAGCGGTTCCGCCAGGTCGGCGGGGAGGCTGAGCGCACACGACGGCAGAGCGGTCCCGGGCGCACCGCCTCCTCCGACCACCGCCTCATGAGGTACGACGCGCGCGTCGAGCCCTCGGCGCACGACGTCCTCGGCCAGCCGCAGGGTGCGGATGCGCAGGTGCGGCAGCGGCATGTGCACGGCCGTGTGCACGGGTGGCTCGGGACCGCGCAGGGTCGCTTCCAGCGCGGCCAGGGTGAACTTGTCCACGCGCAGGGCGCGGGCCAGCGGGTGGCGGCGCATCCGTTCCACGACGGCGGCGCTGCCGAGGACCAGCCCCGCCTGCGGCCCGCCGAGCAGCTTGTCCCCGCTGGCGGTGACGAGGGTGGCTCCGGCGCGCAGGGCCGTGGCCGCGTCGGGCTCGTCCGGCAGCAGCGGGTCGGGAGCGAGGAGGCCGGAGCCGATGTCGACGACGACGGGCAGAACCAGGGAGGCCAGCTCCTCGGCCTCCACTCCCCCGGTGAAGCCGCTCACCGTGAAGTTCGAGGGGTGGACCTTGAGGATGAAGCCGGTGTCCGGGCCCGCCGCGTCCGCGTAGTCGCCGAGCCGGGTCCGGTTGGTGGTGCCGACCTCCCGTATCCGGGCGCCGCAGGAGACCAGCAGTTCGGGAATCCGGAAGCCGTCGCCGATCTCCACGAACTCGCCCCGGCTGAGCAGGATCTCGCGCCCCTGGGCCAGTGTCACGGCCGCCAGGGCCAGGGCGGCGGCCCCGTTGTTGACCACGTGCACGGCTTCCGCGGCCGGCACCGCCGCACGCAGGGCCGCCATGGCACTGCGGCCGCGCGGCGCCCGTCTGCCGGTCGGGAGATCGAGCTCGACGTCCGTGTATCCGGCGGCCGCCGCCATCGCCTCCAGCGCCGGCTGCGACAGCGGCGCCCGTCCCAGATTGGTGTGCAGCACCACGCCGGTCGCGTTGTGCACGGGCGTCAGTCCCGCCGTGTGCGCGGGCAGCGCGGCGAGAGCGGCCCCGACCGCGTCGCCGGGGGCGATCCGGCCGTCGCGTACGAGCTGCTGGGCGGCGCCTACCGCTGCCTTGACGACGGGCCTGCCCAGCCGCGCGGATGCCTCGCTCAGCCGGGGGTCGCCGAGGAGCACCGTGGTGCTCGGCACCTTCCTCCGGATGTCCGCGGGCGGCTCGCCCGTCCGGTCCGTCACCCGCGCCACCCCGATCGAAGTCTGCGGAGGCGGACGGGAATCGAACCCGCCTGGCCCGGATACCGGACCACACCGATGTTGAAGATCGGGAGGGGCACCAGCCCGCCCAACGCCTCCGGAGCAAGATTGTGGTCCCCGCACACTGCCGGGGCAAGAGGTGAAATGATCGCCGTATGACGACAGTTGGCGCCATCGACGGGCCTGCCGCGCCCCTGCGGCTGACCCGGTTCGCGCACGGCGGGGGTTGCGCCTGCAAGATCCCTCCGGGGGAACTGGAGGCCATGGTCGCGGGCCTGCTGCCGCAGCGGATCCCCGGGCAGACCGGTGGCAGCGACGAGGACCGGCTGCTGGTCGGACTGGACGACGGCGACGATGCCGCGGTGGTGCTCACCGGCGACGGCAAGGCCCTGGTGTCGACGGCCGACTTCTTCACCCCCGTCGTCGACGACGCCCGCGACTGGGGACGGATCGCCGCGGCCAACGCCCTGTCCGACGTATACGCGATGGGCGGACGGCCCGTCGTCGGGCTCAATCTGCTGGGCTGGCCCCGTGACGTACTGCCCGCCGAGCTGGCCCGGGAGGTCCTGGCGGGTGCGCTCGAAGTCGCCGGCCGCGCCGGTTGTCTCGTCGGCGGCGGCCACAGCATCGACAGCCCGGAACCGCTCTACGGAATGGCGGTGACCGGTCTGGTGGATCCGGACCGGCTGCTGCGCAACGACGCAGGACGGCCGGGCGTGCCGCTGACCCTGACCAAACCGCTGGGCGTCGGGATACTCAACAACCGCCACAAGCGGACCGGGGAGGTCTTCGCGCACGCCGTCGCGTCCATGACGGCGCTGAACGACAAGGCCGCTGCGGCTGCCCTGGAGGCCGGGGCGGTGTGCGCCACCGACGTGACCGGATTCGGGCTGCTCGGACATCTGCACAAACTGGCGCGGGCCAGCGGTGTCACGGCCGTGGTGGACGCCGCCGCGGTCCCCGTGCTCGACGGTGTCCGGGAGTCCCTGCGGGCCGGGTACGTCAGCGGCGGCACCCAGCGCAATCTCGAATGGGTGCGCCCGCACCTCGACGCGGGACGGACGAGCGAGGACCGGCTGCGGCTGCTCGCGGACGCGCAGACCTCCGGCGGCCTGCTGGTCGCCGGAGAGCTGCCCGGGCATCCGGTCATCGGGGAGCTGGTTCCCGCCGTGGCCGGCACCACGCTGGTGATCCGCTGAGCCCGGAGTACGGCCGCGGGCCCGCGGCCGGGGCCGGGTCCCGCGGCCGATTCGCTACCGGTAGCGGATGTGCAGGTGGTTGTCGTGGTTCGCGTAGCTCGTGGTCAGCCCTTCCGAGATCAGCTGCGGGTCGTTGAAGAAGATCAGCTGGACGTGGCCGGGGGCCTTCGCCCGGATCTCCTGTACGAGCCTGCGGGTGGCCGCGCGGTCGTAGGTGCTCGACTGCCAGGTGATGCGTCCCGCGGTGCACTGCGCCGAGTCGGTGCGGGCGGGCCACACGTCGATGTCCATACCGACTTCGTGGCTGCCGTGGCCGGGGATGTCGCCGCCGTGCTCGAAGCCCGCGTCGCCGATGGGCAGTCTGCCGTTCCCGGTGGCGGCGAAGGTGGCGGCGGCGGCCTCCAGCTGGCCCACGGCTCCGGCTGTCGCCCAGTGGGCGCCCGCGTTGCCGTCGGGACTCTGCGCGCACATCGTGCTGCCGCCGAAGTCGATGTTCTCGTAGTGCCACAGCAGGTTCTGCCAGGTGGCCGGCCCGACGACGCCGTCCGCGCCGATCCCCGCGTGGGACTGGAAGGTGCGGACGGCGGTGCCGGTGGCGGGCCCGAAGGCCCCGTCGGCCGAGAGGCCGGCGCCCCGCTTGGCGTTGAGCAGCGACTGGAGGGCCGTCACCGCCGGTCCGTTGTCGCCCTGCCGGACGGTGACCACGAGCGCGCCCCAGGTGGCGGGGCCGGCGATGCCGTCCGCGGTCAGGCCCTTGGACTGCTGGAAGCCCACCACGGCGCTCCGCGTTCCGGAGCCGAAGACGCCGTCCACCGCCACGGAACGGCCGTGCGCGGCCAGCAGGTGCTGCAGCGCGACGACGTCGGAGCCTCGGTTTCCGTCGCTGGTCAGCGGGAACGCCGCCTGCGGGAAGGCCTGCGCCGGGACACCGAGTCCGAGGAGCAGCCCCGCCAACGCGGTGAACAGCGTGATGATGCGTGCGAGTCGTCTCACGGTTCCTGCCTCACTTCCCTGTTCGTCCGCCTGCTCACTTTCCGGCCTGGAGGGCGCCCCAGGTGGCGGGGCCGACGATGCCGTCGGCGCTCAGACCGCGCGAGGACTGGTAGTCGCGTGCGGCCTGGGCGGTGCCCGAGCCGAAGGCACCGTCGACGGAGACCGTCCGGCCGAGCGCGGCGGTCAGGGCGCGCTGGAGCCGGGTCACGGCTTCTCCCGTAGAGCCGCTCTGGACGGTCGGGGTGGATCCGCGCGAGAGCAGGGCTGTCCAGGTCTTCGCGCCGACCACCCCGTCCGCGGTGAGCCCCTTGCCGGCCTGGAAGTTCCGGGCGGCGGCGGTCGTGGCGGGGCCGAAGATCCCGTCGGGGGTGCCCGGGTCGAAGCCTGCGGCCTTGAGCAGGCACTGGGCGGCCTTGACGCGGTCGCCGGTCGAGCCGCTCTGCACGGTGGTGTACGAGGTGAAGTCGAGGTTCGCCCCGGTGCAGGTGGGCGTGGGCGTGGAGCCGTTGCCGACGTCCAGGTAGTCGCGGTCGATGTTGATCGAGTAGCCGCCGTAGGACTCGGTGACCTCGCCCGCGTACTGGTGGATCCGCTGGTGGCCGGACCAGTAGGAGGACGGCACGTACGTACCGGTGTCGGTGTCTGCGGCGCCGTTCCACCAGGCGTAGAAGAGGTGGTCGACCCGTGTGTAGGCGCTGTTGTCGTACTCGGCGGCGGCGTCCTTGATGCCGGAGGCGGCACTGGAGTAGAAGCCCGACAGGTAGCCGCTGCTGTGCAGCCGTTCGGTCCAGCCGGACAGGTACGACAGCACGGACGCCTTGCAGGAGGCCGTGGAGGTGTACGCCTCGATGTCGCTGTAGATGGCGCTGCCCGCGGGGATGCCGAGACCCGACGCGGCGGTGACGGCACCTGCCGCGGCGGTGACGCCCTGGGACTTGGCCGTGGCCGGATCGGTGGACATCTTCAGCGAGTAATTGGTGCACGGTGCCTGGCGGCCTACGTCGATGGGGAACAGGCGCCATCCGGCGGCGGTCTGGCTGGTCACCCAGCTCGCCGTCAGATTCGGCTGGGCGCAGCCGCGGAAGGATCCGCTGATGTAGACACCGACCGCGCTGTACGGCGAGCTCGCCTGCCAGGCGTTCATGGCGGCCTGCGAGGGCGCGGTGCAGGCGTCGAAACCCTTGCCCAGGTAGCTGCCGGGCTGTGGTCCGGCCGCGGCCAGCGGGGCGGGGCCCGGCTGCGGGTCCGGGCCGGCCGGCGCGGTGCGCTCGGCGCCCTCGGCGAGCTCGGCGGAGGCGAGGACTCCGCGTACGAGGCTTTCGGTGTCCGGCGTGTGGGCGGCGGTCACGAGGACTCCGGCGTCCTCGACCGCGATCTGGATGGTGTCGTTGCTGGAGGCGGCGGACGGGGCCACGGCCGTGCCGCGCCGGGGCCGCGCGGTCGCCGCTGTCACCTGCCCGGCGGAGCGGGCGGTGATGGGCTGCACCACGATGCCGGCGGAACGGCCGACGACTCGGGCGGGGCAGTCGTTCTGCTCGCCGGGCTCGCCCAGGTAGACGGCGGGTCTGTCGAACCGGAGGCACGCACGCGGATTCTCGGACAGGTCGACGACCCGCCATTCGGCCGGCACCTCGATGCGGTAGCCGTGGTAGGTGACGTTCCGCGGGCTCGTGGGCGGGGAATCCGCCAGTGCGGGGGCGGGGGCGGCGAGCGCGCCGATACCGGCGAGCACCGCCAGCAGGGCCGTTCCGGCGCGGGCGCGCCAGGGGATCCAGGACGACATCGGTTTCACTCCTGCTCGGATGCGGGGGGAGGTGCGGGAGCGGCGTGGCGCTTCTCGTCGGTCCGCCACGCGCGGCGCGGCCCGTTGCCGGAACCTGCTCGGCCACGGACCGTGCGGGCCCGCGCTCACGGGCCGGAGGCCGGATCCCGGGAGCGCGGGCTGCTGTGCCGGTGAGTGGACTGTCAGACGCCGCAGTTGGGCGCGGACCAGGAGCGGCTGGTGCGGCCGTCGACGTGGGTGTGGTCGTTGTGGTCGGGGTAGCCGGGGCCGTAGATGCCGCCGAAGCCGTGCGAGCGGGCCCGCTGGGCGAGCGCGCAGAACGACGGGCTGCCGACCAGGTCGGCGGCGTCACCGTACAGGTGCCGGCTGTTCGAGGCGCCGCCCGCCGCGTTGTTGCAGGCCGTCGACCGGAATCCGCTGGACACGACGATGGGCACGTCACCCATGGCGTGCCGCAAGGCCTCCAGCTTCCACATCGTGCGCAGACCGTTGGACTTGGCCGTGGCGGCGCTGACCGCACCACCGGACCAGTCGGAGTTGCAGTTGTTCAGCTCGGCGTAGGTGAAGTGGATCGGGGTGCAGTCCGGGTCCTGCAGTGCGTAGATCTTGGTGAACGTCTGGGAACCCGCGATGCCGTCCGCTCCGAGGCCGTACGCCTGCTGGAACTTGATGACCGCGGCCTTGGTCCGCGGCCCGAAGTTGCCGTCGACGGAGAGGATCTCGCCGTAGTCGACATGCCCGGCCACCCGGATCTGCAGCTGGGTCACGTCGGCGCCCGACATGCCTTCGGACAGGGTGCGGCCCCAGGTGTAGCACTCGTCCGCCTGGGCCGGGGCGGCCGTGGCCAGCACTCCCCCCACCGCAGTCGCCATGATCATGACAAATGCCAGAGCGAGTTGGATCGTACGCCTCAACATGGCGCCTCCGTTGTGAGTCCTTCCCGAATCCCCGCTAGAGGGCTGAGGCGAGTCTGACGCCCACTTCCTCGGCGTGTCCACACCGGCACCATCTGCCACAGGACCAGACCTCCGGCACAACTTCCCTGTGGGCAGCGGACGTTGACTCGCCTGCTGCGATTCGGTACCGGAGGTCACTCGGAGAGGCGGGGGCCCCGCTACCGGACCCCGCAGGCGGCAGCGGCGATCAGCACGGAGCACACGAGGGTCACGCCGCGCAGCCGACCCGCGAGCAGGTCGTCCCAGCGCTCACCGTTCCCGGAGAGCCTGCGCAGCGCAGGGGTGAGTGCCCGGCCCGCACCGAAGCCGAGCCCGGCGGCCAGGGCGGGCGCGTAGGAGCCCCCGGACAGCAGCACCGCCACCGCCATCGCGTACGGAGCGCTCGCCGAGACGTAGGTGCGCACGCCCGTACCGAGCTCGAATCCGAACTGCATTGCTCCGCGCACCAGATGACGGCGCAGGACGTCCTGCGGTATCTGCCGGGCGTTCTGCGGCAGCCTCAGCGACAGCGTGCCCGCGTCACGCAGCACGGCGAGCAGCGCGACGGCGACGATCAGCCCTTGCCGCACGCCGGCGGGGAGCGGCGTGAAGAGACCGGACAGGAGCCACAGCACCCCGGCCGTCAGCACCCCACCGGCAAGCAGACCGCAGGTGAACACGCCGAGGACCAGCGCCTGTCTGTACGTTGCCCGCCAACCTGGCGAGGCCAGCGCGAATGCGCTGTTACGCGTTCAAACGGATCCGGAGAGCGAGTAACCGGCCAGACCGCCGGTGATCGCCCACGTCAGCACCGGCGCGTGGAGGACGGCCGCGATCACCGCGGCCCCCAGGGCCGCCACGGGCAGAACGGGATCGGTGAGCAGCGCCCGCACGGCACGGGCGCCGCTCGGCCGGTCCGCGGGACGGACGGGCTCGCCCACCTAGACCGTCCCGGTCAGTGTCAGCCAGGTGTTCGGGCCGACCACTCCGTCGGCGGTCAGGCCGTGCAGGGACTGGAACGCGATGACGGCCTGCCGCGTGAGCGAACCGAAGTTGCCGTCGACGGTCAGCGCGTAGCCGTGCTTGTTCAGCTGCCGCTGCGCGCCCCGCACGGCGTCGTTCACGCCTCCTTGGCGCACGGTGACGACCAGGACGGGCCAGGTGGCCGCGCTGACGCTGCCCGTGGTGCCGAGTCCGTTCGCCGACTGGAAAGCCTCGACCTGAGCCTCGGTGTCAGGCCCGAAGATGCCGTCGGCGTCCGTGGGATGACCGTGGTGGGTGAGCAGATGCTGGATCGTGTGGACATCGGGTCCCGTGGCGCCGTTCGTGACGGTCGGCCAGCTGACGGAACCAGGGCAGTCGCAGTCGGTGGTCCACCGGCAGATCGACTTCACCCAGCCCGAACCCGTGTTGCGGTAGCCGTCGTGGCAGCGCCGCTCGATTCCGCAGCCGCAGCTGCCGCAGGCCGCGCTGTAACGCCACAGCCAGCCGTCGTAGGTACCGGCGTAGCACTGGTTGGGACGCAGGGTCCAGGTGACTCCGTCCGTCCGGTGGAAGCCGGTGTTCGTCCCCGATGTCACGCACGCGTCGGCGTAGACGGTGCTGGGCCCGCAGCCCGGGGAGCAGTTGTGGTCCTCGGCGTAACTCGGGCACGCGCCGGTCCAGATGTCGTATCCGTCGGCGTACGCCTCCCTGGCGGCGGAGAAGACCCCCAGCGCGGCGAAGCCCAAGGCGGTCGCCGACTGCAGCACGGTGCGCCTGGACGGCGCGAAGGAGGAGAGCGCCCCGCGCCCGGCCCCGGATCGGCGGCCACCGGTACCGGAGCGGCGCAGCGTGGGAACGTCGTCGAGCGAGATCATGGACGGCTCCTCGGCGTTGCGGGTGCGATGTCGTCGAGCAGCCGCAGCAGGGCGGTGGGGGAACCGAGCGGCTCGGAACGCACGATCCGGCGTTCCG
The DNA here is from genome assembly GCF_042872025.1 of Streptomyces sp. NPDC005494. Classification (NCBI taxonomy): domain Bacteria; kingdom Bacillati; phylum Actinomycetota; class Actinomycetes; order Kitasatosporales; family Streptomycetaceae; genus Streptomyces; species Streptomyces sp. NPDC005494. The sequence continues at coordinate 172,502 of NZ_JBIAJR010000007.1, read as the reverse complement.
GATCGATGACCACCGCGTAGGGGGTGGCGGGGATGTCGTAGGCCGCGAACAGCTCCGGACGGTGGTCCCTGACCGGGACGGCACCCTCGTCCGCACTCGGCCCGGCGTCCGCGTCGGCCCTCGGCCCTGCGTCCGCGTAGAGCCCGAGCACCTGCGGGGTGGCCGCGTCGCCCTGGCGGGTCGTCCAGGCGCCGGCCTCGGCGAGCACCTGGCCGCAGGTCCGGCAGTCCGCGTCGAGGAAGAGCAGCAGCGCGGCGCGGCCCGGTGTCAGGAGGTCGTCGAGTCCTGGCGGATCGTGCCGGGACGCGTCGAGGCCGGGAGCCCGCGCGCCAGGGGTGAGGCCCACTCGCCCGGGGCGGTGCGGCTGTGTCCGGGACAACTGGTGCACCTGCCTGATCAGTCCTGAGACGACCAGCGCGAGGAGCGCGATCGCGGCCCACGAGGCGATCAGGGCGCTGGTGGTGAAGTCCATCGCGTCGGCACTCCTTCGGCAGTCCGGTGGACGGTCTCGGCTCGGTCGTGGGCAGGCGCCCTGACCGGCAGGCGGGCGGCGGGGGCTGGGGCCGGCTCGTGCATGGCGGCGGGCAGGGACCACAGCAGCGCCGTGCAGGCGGAAGCGGCGAGCAGCAGCGTGACCAGCTCCACCGTGGAGAGCCGTACGGGTCCGGCCCCGGCGACGACGGCGCCCGCCGTCGCCAGCACCGCGAGGGCCACCGCCCGCCGGGTGACCCAACGGCTCAGGGGCAGATCGCGGCCGGAACAGCCGCACGGTCCCCCGTGGCCGAGGGCGAGAACGTGCCGCGTGTAGCCGGCGAAGAGCCCGAAGAGCGCGGCCCCGGCGGCCAGTACGGCCTGAAGCGCCCTCTGGTGGCCCGTCAGGAGCGCCGCCGCGCCGATCACCCCCAGGGCACCCTCGGCGACCGGCACCACGACGGCGGCCGGCCGGCGGAGGCGGGGGCCCAGTACGCCGTGCGCCCACAGCGCATCGCCCAGCGCAGCCGGACTGGCGGCATGGGAGCCCGCGCCGAGGAGCAGGGTCAGGATGACGACGGAGGCTGTCAGCCCCCCGTAGAAGCCGGTCACCGGCGGCTCACCCGGCGCACCGCAGGGTGAGCCGCCCCACGAGTTCGGGCACCCGCTCGACAGGAGTCGACGCGAGTGGCACCAGCGTGGCCCAGACCTCGGTGGAGGAGAGCACGAAGAACGGGCTGCCGTCGGAGAGCGTGTCGCGGAACAGCTCGCCGGACGCGACCGCCACTCCCTTCCAGGGCGGGAGCTGGGCGGTGTGTTCCTTCGTGCGCCGGGACAGTTCCAGCAGCCCGAGGCCGGGCACCTCCTTGATCACCGTCGCCGGCCGCGCGAAGGCACTTCCGGCCGAGGGATCCGGCCGCAGGGTGAGCCCGTGCTCGCTCTCCGCGACACGGACCGACCGGAGCAGCCCGAGCACCGCGGCCACGTCCAGGCCGTACAGCCGGGTCACGAGCGAGTGGCGCTCGCCGCGCCACACGACGAGCGACGGCCGCTCCACGAGCCCGGACCGCGGCTCGCGTTCGACCGACCGGAAGACGCGCAGGGTGCCCTTCTGGAAGGTGAGCTCGGATTCGGGTGACCCGACACCCAGGGAGGCGGCGACGTCGTCCCCCAGAGAGGCCGGCCCGGCGGTGAATTCGACCAGCCTGCCACCGGCCACCACCTCGACGGCCGACGTGCACGGGGCCTGGAGGTCGATGCCGCCCTCCAGGTGGTACGTCCCTCCGTCGAGCGCGCGATGGGTGACGAACGATGCGGCCATGTGCATCCTCCCGGGGCGGGGGTCCGGTGCGACACCGCAGCCGCTGAGGAAACTAGGCAAAAGCCATGCCCCTGTCAATAACGCGAGTCGTCCGCAGCCGGATCGGCGCAGGGGCATTGCGGGTAGCGTGATCGACTGCCTCATGGAATGTCCATGTGTCCGGCCTGCCTGTGCGGGATTCCGGTGGCGAACGAGGGGACCGTGATGAACGAACCGACGAAGCCCGCAATCGAGGTTCCGGAGGGGGACGCGCCCACCGAGCTGACGATCCGGGACCTCGTGGTCGGGGACGGGCCCGAGGCGCAGCCGGGCAGGGTCGTCCAGGTCCACTACGTGGGGGTCACGTTCGCGTCCGGGCGGGAGTTCGACTCCTCCTGGGAGCGGGACCGGCCGTACAAGTTCGCCGTGGGCGGCGGCAAGGTCATCAAGGGCTGGGACCGGGGGGTGAGGGGGATGAAGGCCGGCGGCCGGCGCGAGATCATCGTGCCCCCGCGCCTCGGTTACGGCAAACAGTCACCCTCGTCGCTGATCCCGCCGGGCTCGACGCTGATCTTCGTCGTGGACCTGCTCACGGTGGTGGGCGGGCCCGCCGGCACGGGGCCGGGCCCGAGCGGGCGGGCCTGAACCCGGCGCGCTCCCCTGGTGGCCGGGAACGTGCGCGCAACGTCAGGGTCTGCGGTCGCCGTCCTTCCGCTGCCCGGCCGCGGACCACTGCTCGGCTGCCTCGGCATCTGCCCAGCGGTGACAGTCCCGGAGTCGTCGTCAGTCCGCCGCCAGACGTTGCCGTGCGGCCAGGCCTGCCCCTCGGTTCTCTCGTCGAGCGGACCGACCGCGGCCCAGCCCGGTGTTCTGGCCTGCTGCATGTTCCCTCCTCTTGTCAGCCTGGACGGCACCCGGAGGCTCCCGCCACAGGTCCGTACGGCAGCGCGGGCCCCCCGGACCCCGATGGGCCCGGCCGGGCGGCGTTCCGTCTGTGCCGTCAACGATGGCGGGGCCACCGGCCCCGGGGGAAGGCCGTCGGCTGGCACGAGGCTGCAGGGCTGCCCGCAGGATGGTGCAGGCAAGGTGCTGCCGGGGCAGGGCCGGTTCGGAGAGAGCGGGAACGGCGCATGAGCAGTCGACGAACAGATCGCGTACGGGGCTGCACCAAGGTCATCTCAAGAGGTGAGGGACGTCGTGAGCTTGGTCCGGAGAAATTGTCGATACGTGTGGATGAGGAATGGTCGGCCGCCTGCAGGCGAAAGAACTTGAGTCTCCCGTAAGGGGAGACGCAAAGGTGGGGGCATGGACGGCGACACGCTTTACTCGATCGGTGAGCTCGCTCGGCGGACCGGTCTGACGGTCAAGACCATTCGGTTCTACTCCGATCGCGGAGTCGTGGCGCCGGCAGACCGCAGCCCGGCCGGCTACCGCCTCTACAACATCGACGCCGTAGCACGCCTGGACCTCGTGCGGACCCTGCGCGAACTGGGACTGGACCTTCCCACGATCCGCAAGGTCGTCGACCGCGAACTCTCGCTTCCCGGGGTCGCCGCGACGCACGCCGAAGCACTGGCAGTGCAGATCCGCGCCCTGCGCCTACGGCGCGCGGTGCTGAGGGCGGTGGCCGAGCGCGGGTCCACACCTGAGGAGACGAAACTCATGCACCAGCTGGCCCAGCTGTCCGAAGCCGAACGCCGACGTCTGATCGGTGATTTCCTCGACGCCGTCTTCGGCCGTCTTGACGCAGTCCCGGCATTCACGGGGGTCATGCGCTCGATGACCCCTGAGCTACCCGACAACCCGGAGGCGGAGCAGGTCCAGGCGTGGGTGGAGTTGGCCGAATTGTCCCTGGACCCGGATTTCCGCGCCCTGATGCGGCGGATGGCCGAGGACCAGGCAGCCGAGCACGCCCGAAGCGGCGTGAAGGGCCCGCGCCGCGACATTGCCGCAGTCGTCCTCGACCAGGCCGGCCCAGCCCTGACCGCCGGCATCGACCCGGCCTCGCCCCAGGCCGTTCCGATCGTCGCGGCGTTCACGGCGCACTGCGCGCGCCTCCTCGGCCGCAGCAACGACGGTGAGCTTCGCCGCCGACTCGCGACTTGGCTGGAGAGCGTGCGCGACCCCCGAAGGGAGCGGTACCTCCAGCTGCTCGCAGTGGTCAACGGCTGGTCGGCCCCGGAAAGTCTGGGGCCGGTGTTCGACTGGTCCATCGAGGCTCTGAGCGTCCGGACGCGGCAATGACGGGTGGTCGCGTGGCGACATGGGGCGGACGCGGCCGTCGTCGGGTGAAAACGCGGCCCCAGAGGCTGGGTTGACGAGTGCCCCGGTCGTGCTCAGGCGGCCGCGGCGTCCTCTACCTGGGGCACGGCGCCCCCTACGCGATCGGCGCCCTGTCGGTCATCCTCCTGATCACCATCAGGTACGAGATCAACGCGTTGATCACCGGCCTCGTCGGCGTGCCCCTGATCGGCTGATCGTTCTGGTCCTCCGTGCGCCGCGACAGAACCCTCGCCACAGCCGGAGGGGCAGATGTCGCCCACGAGGTGGAAGAAGTGCATTCCCCGGCCTGACGTGGCGCCACCGGCCGGCCTCCTCGGCTCGGTGCTCATGCCTTCGGGCCGGCCAGCTCGAAGTCGCCTTCGTCAGTTCGGCGCGCAGCGGCTCCTCGGCGATGTCGACGGGGTGGCGGCAGGACCCCTTGGAGCGATCCTTGGCAGCCCTGGAAGCACAGACGATCTGACGGTTGTCAGGGTGAACACTGGTGTCCACCGACGTCAGCCCGGGCGACCGTCAAGTCAGCCTCCGAACGTTCCGGGCAGGCGGACACCGGCGCAAGGCGCGCGACGCATGGGGACGGGTCACTCGTACTCCAGTCGAGGTTCGCTTCCGCCCGGAACTCAGCTGATGTCCCCGTCATGACCGGGCTTCGGAGCACCGGGCGGTACGAAGCACGCGGTGACGGTCTTGCCCGACGCCTGCGGATGCGTGGCCCAGCCGTCGGAGAGCGCGTCGACGATGGCCATTCCGCGCCCGCCGGTCGTCGTGAGGTCCTCGGGCTTCTTGGCGGGGGGCAAGGGGTCGGAGTCGTGGACACTCACATGCAGGCAGTGGCTGTCCCAGGTCAGAACCAGCTGGGCGTCACTGTGCGCGTGCACGTGCGCGTTGGTGACCAGCTCGGAAACAATGAGCAGTATCGCGTCAACCGTTTCGGGGGCGTCCCTTGTCCACTCCAGGGAGGCAAGGTGCTCACGCGTCCAACGGCGGCCGGCCCGCACACCTTGCGAGACCGGAAACGACTGAGCCCATCCCACCGCGCGCAGCGATGTGTCCTTCGTCATCGTCCCTCCCTCGCTCGGCACTTGTCATCCCTGTACCCCCGTCTTCGATGAACACCCCCGGCCCCGAGCCGCTTCCGGATCGAAGTCTTTCTGCAGGTGTCAGCACACCTCGCCCTCTGAGGCGGCACTCCATGCTCGATCTCCGCCACCTGCCCGGCAACAGCATTCGTCCTGCGGCCGACACGGCCCACGCACTGAGGACATGCTCCGGTCTGTCCGATCCCCTGACTTGCATCGAGATCCACCACCTGCCGGTGCTCTGTGGGGACGGGCTCGAGCAGTGAGCATGGGGGTCCCGCCAGGGCCCTGGTGCGGGAGACGGAGGACAGGCAGGCTAGTTTTGCTCGGATGAGTCTCCTTGATGACGTGGCCGAGCGCGACGGCTGGCGATGCTGGGTGTGTGACGAAGCAGTCGACCCCGACGAGTCGGTGAACGACCCGCGAGGGCCCAGCGTCGACAGCCGGACCGCCGACCGGAAGGCGAAGGTCGCCGAGCGACTCGCACACCGCGGATGCAACACCCGCAAGGGCGCCGTCAAGGTGGTCATCCCCTGGCCGGACAGTCTCTACGTGGTCGACCCCGCGCCGCTGATCACCGTTGCCGGGAGGCTGGAGCGCAAGGGGGGCCGCGAGATGGTGGGCCGCTGTCCGACCGAGCGGGACGCCCAAGAGGCGGCGGACTGGCTGGTGGACCGGTTCTCCCGACTGGTACCGGGGCTGCCGGTGACCGCCGCCGTCGAACCGGGCGGCGGCCAGTACCTCGTCGTCCTGGCGGCCGGCCGCCGCTGACCATCACCGGCGCACCCTCACGTCGAGCTGAATCGTCTTCCCACACTGATTCCGGGACTTCAGCGTCACTGCCGGTTCGGGCCCGGCGGCCTTCACGGGGCACCGCCCCGCCGGCGAGCGTCGCCCGCCGCCTACCGGCCAGTCTGCCTGTAGTGCACGAGAGCTGGAGGGAGAACGGGAACGTCGGCGGCTTCGCCGCCGTGCCCGGGAGGTACCGGAAGCGGGGCGGTAGCCTGCGGACCTGGCTACCCGCGCGCCGGGCTGAGGCTCCGGTGCCGTCGGCGCTTCTGGCGGCAGCGATGAACGGCAGGTCCGTCTGCTCCGATGCGACTACGCTTCGGGCGCTGTCAAACGTGAACGAAGGACGCATATGGCTCGCCCTTACAACCCCGGACCGAAGCAGTTCGTCTTCGCTGTCGGTGACGGCAACGACCAGCAAATCTCCGTGGGTGACCCTCAGGAAGCGTACGTAGCATTCTCCGCGTTCTTCCGGGGGCGAGATTCCGACACCTACACCATCGAAGATGTACCGGCGAGCCAGAAATTGGTGCTCATGCCCGGTCAAGGCGTGATCGCCCGGATCGAAATGGCGGACCAGCTCCGGTCCGAATACCTCAAGGTCGACATGGCCAATCGCTACATGCCGAGCGCGATGCTGTTCTTCGAGAACGGATATGCAGGCCTCGACCACTTCGGCCAGTGGTTCTCGGACCTTGCCGATCTCGACGCGTCACCGGAGGCTCGCGGTGCTGCCCGCGCCGCCACGATCACGACCGAAGCCGCGGCAATCGAAGAAGTCGCTCGGATCTGGGCGAATTCGGGGATCGTGGACCCGAGCGACCAGTACTACGTCTTCTTCGACTCGCATGGTGCCGACGATGACCTAGCCGAACGAGCTGAACTGCTCAGGCTGATCGAATTCCTCGGTCTCGAACGAGTCGACGCCCCGGCCGAGGCCGCAGACGGCGAGGTCCGAGTGCGCACCGACACGCGCCTCGACGTCGAATTTGAACGGTGGTCATGAACTGCGTCCCCCGATACCCACCGCGACCACGTCCGGCACAGTACCCGCACCGGCGGGAACAGCACGCCGTCCGCATCCAGCGCCATCCCAGCCGGTGAAGAAGTGGTGACCCGTGCATTGCGCTGCGCCGGGGTCACGCTCGCCGCCCTGGCCGAGCTCACTGCTTGCGGCGGGCGTCCGGAACGGTGCCCGGCGCTCGACCTCATCCCGACGGTCGGCGTGCTCATGAACTTCTCCAGGCCGGTCTCACCTGCCAGGACCGGGACTTCGGCAATGGCGTCGCCGCAGCTGGAGCGCCGGTATGCGGGAATGTCGAGGGTTCCCAGCAAGCCGCCGTCGACCAGCGGTGTGCCGTCGTGGAACGGTCCCGGAGTCGTGGTCAGCCAGGGGAAAGTTTCGGCGGTGAGGACCTCGGGGTCGTGGAACCAGCTGTAGCTGCCGAAGAGTTCGTCGGCGGATTCGCCGGACAGTGCGACCGTGGAGCGTTCCCGTACCGGCCCTTCGCAGCGGCGTGGCTGCGGCGGACCGAACGCCGGACAGGAGCCCTGGGTGAGGAGCCGTGGCCCTACGGCTGGTGAGCCGGCTCGGGCCAGGTGACCTTTCGGGCGTGGTGAACGCCGGTGGCCACCACGGTGAAGACCGCGGCCGTGCCGGCGAGTGCCATGACCATGGACGGGGAGGACCGGTCGACCACCACGCCTCCGGCCAGGGCGCCCATCGAGATGGTGGCCTGGAACGACGCCGTGAAGAGCACCGATGAGGCCTCGGCGGAATCGGGACATGCCTTGGCGAACCAGGTCTGGGAGCAGACCGGAACGGCCCCGTACGCGACACCCCACAGGATCAGCAAACTCACCGCCCCGAGCCGGCTGCCGCCGAGCACCGGGAGCAGCAGGGTCGCCCCGCCGATCATCGCGGCGGCTGCCGCGAAGGTGGCCCTCGGGTATCGCCCCACGAGTGATCCGCCCAGGAAGTTCCCGGCGATGCCGGCTGCCCCGTAGATGAGGAGAAACACGGTGATGAGCCCGGCGCCCACCTGCGTCACCTGTTCCAGGAACGCGGTGACGTAGGTGTAGGCCCCGAAGTGGGCGAGCACGACCAGGAAGGTGATCACCAGCGCGAACCTGGTGTTGACGCTTTTCAGCATGCCGGTGAGCACGCGCAGACGTGTGGGCTCCTCCGCGGGCAGGGACGGGACCACCAGGATCAGCAGGACGAACACGGCGAGAGTCAGCACTCCCATCACCAGGAAGGCTGTACGCCACCCCGCGACGTCCCCGATGAACGTGCCCATCGGTACGCCGAGCACAGATCCGAGCGGTACCGCGGAAAAGATCACGGCGGTGGCGCGGCCGACCGACTCCGGAGGCACCAGCCGGCCGGCCAGTCCCGCCCCGATCGACCAGAACCCTCCGATGGTGATGCCCACCATTACCCGGGAGACCAGGACCAGCCAGTAGCTGGACGCGGCGGCCGCCAGGAAGTTCGCCAGCGCCAGCAGGAGGATGAACGCCCCCAGCATGAGACGCCGGTCGAGGCGCCCCGTTGCCACGGTGACCAGAGGTGCCGAGATGGCCGCCAGGAAGCCCGGCATGGTCATCATCAGGCCGGCCATTCCATCGGAGATGGTGAAACTCGACCCGATGGAGGTAAGCAATCCGATCGGCAGGATCTCGGTGGTGACGATCGAGAAAATTCCCAGCATCACCGAGATCACAGCCAGCCACGAGACAAGTGGCGACCGTGCCGGCAGTTCAGCGGGGTCGATGGAAGTAGTCGTTGCTGTGGACACGAATCCCGTCCTGTTATGGGGCCACACACATGGTTGTGAGCACTATTGCAGCAGGGACAGGAGACGCCTTCTGGCAGTTTTCCGACGTCAACAAGAGCGCCCGGGCACCCCGCCGACCCGTCGGCCGAATTGCGTCAGGGCCGGAGAGCCCGGCGTTGCGGCTGTTCAGGCGGTTCCGGGTGGGCTGGGAGGCCGGTGACGGGACGCCCCTCATTCGGCGGCAAGTGCACGCTACTTCGTCAAGTCGGCGAGCGCAGAGAAGGCGAACTCCCGAGCGAAGAGAGGGCACGGGATCGGCGCGTTCAAATTTTCACTTTCCTCCAACAGAAATGCATGAACCAGAAAGGAAGCGGTCAACTCGGACTGCTGCCCGGTCCGGAGATCAGCGCTGCGGGTTCGCCGTAGTGCTCGGGCGCACAACGCGATCGGCTCTCGTCGCCGGCACGCTGGGACCCGTCGGCGACGAGAGCCCGGGACGAAGGAGTGCGCGGAGGTGCCATATGGGGCGACGACCTCTCAGTAGGGGGCGGAAAAGATCGTCCTCGCCACGTCGCTGGACGAAGCCCTGGCGCTCAAGGGCGCTGGCGGTCAAGGAGGCGCGACTGGTGCTGTGCGCCAGCTTCGTCGTGGCGGAGGCAACGACCCGGCTCCTGCGGACACGCGGGGGTTGAGGTGTCACGAGGCCTCGGCCTCCGATGCACGATCGCCGCGCGTTCCACAACGTGCGTCGTCCGGAACAGAGGGTCGGTCCGGGAGGGCGCCCACCAGAGGTGGAACCACACTCGGCGACCCGGGGACCGGCGGGCAGCCGCGCCCACCACTCAGTTGGCGCGGCCGGACTTCTCCTCCACAGTTCCTTCGAAGCGACTCACTAACTCAGGAAGCTCAGCCGCACCTGCCGGTCCCTGTTGTCGACGTTGGTGTCCACGAGACAGACCGACTGCCACGTCCCCAGCTCCAGCCGCCCCCCGATCACCGGCAACGTCGCATGCGGCGGTACCAGCGCGGGCAGGACGTGGTCGCGCCCGTGGCCCGGGGTGCCGTGGCGGTGGCGCCAGCGGTCGTCGGCGGGGAGCAGGGTCTGCAGGGCGGTGAGGAGGTCGTCGTCGCTGCCGGCGCCGGTCTCCAGGATGGCGATCCCGGCCGTCGCGTGGGGCACGAAGATGTTGAGCAGGCCGTCCCTGCCGTGGGAGGCGCGGGCGAGGAACTGCGTGCAGTCGTCGGTCAGGTCCAGGACCGTCTCGGTCCGTCCCGTGGTGACGTTCAGTACGTGCGTGGTGAAGGTGTCGGGCATGACCCCATTGTGTCGTCGGCCTGTGCAGTCGGCCCGGCGGATCGGCCTGTGCAGTCGGCCCGGTGGATCGCCCGGGAAGATCCGGAGCTTCTCACGGGTTGGTAGAACCGTGAACGATTTCGGGACGCGCGAGCTCGACGTGGTGGTCATCGGTGCCGGGCAGGCGGGGCTGTCCGCCGCCTACCATCTGCGGCGCATCGGGCTCCTGCCCGGCGAGAACTTCGTCGTCCTGGACCACGCACCCCGGCCGGGCGGAGCCTGGCAGTTCCGGTGGCCCTCGCTCACGTACGGCAAGGTGCACGGCATGCACTCCCTGCCCGGAATGGAGCTGACGGACGCCGACGACGACCGCCCCTCCTCCGAGGTGATCGGCGCGTACTTCGAGGCGTACGAGCGCCGCTTCGGCCTCCAGGTGCACCGTCCCGTCGAGGTGAGCGCCGTGCGCGAGGGCCAGGAGGGCCGGCTGCTCGTCGAGACCTCCGAGGGCACCTACTCCTCGCGCGCGCTGATCAGCGCCACCGGCACCTGGGACCGGCCGTTCTGGCCGCGCTATCCGGGCCAGGAGACCTTCAGAGGGAGGCAGTTGCACACCGCGAACTACCCGGGGCCCGGGGAGTTCGCCGGCCTGAGGGTGGTGGTGGTCGGCGGGGGCGCCTCGGGCACTCAGCACTTGATGGAGATCGCCGAGGTCGCGGCGGAGACGTACTGGGTGACACGGCGTCCTCCCGTGTTCCGCGAGGGACCGTTCGGCGAGGAGCAGGGACGCGCCGCCGTGGCCATGGTGGAGGAGCGGGTACGCCGTGGACTCCCGCCGCAGAGCGTGGTGAGTGTGACCGGACTGCCGCTCAACGACGCTGTCCGGCGCGCCCGCGAGCAGGGGGTCCTCGACCGGCTCCCGATGTTCGAACGGCTCACCCCGGACGGGGTGGCCTGGGCCGACGGCCGGTCGGTGGAGGCCGACGTGATCCTGTGGGCCACGGGCTTCCGCGCTGCCGTCGACCACCTGGCGCCGCTGCGACTCCGCGAGCCCGGAGGGGGCATCCGCATCGAGGACACGAGGGCCGTACGCGACGGGCGTGTGCACCTCGTCGGCTACGGACCGTCCGCCAGCACCATCGGAGCCAACCGTGCCGGCCGGGCGGCCGCGCGTTCGGTGAGCCGGCTGCTGGACCTGGACGGCGTGCCGGCCTGACCGGCGGCCGGGTCCAGCGGCCCGGGCATCAGAGCGGGGCGGCCCACGCGCTCCGCCGCCCGGCCGACCGGGCCGTACGCAGGAACCACCGCATCACCAGAACACACGAACACGGGATCGGGTGTTCGCTCGAACGCGTGGTCGTTCCGGTTTTGGTTGCCCGTCACCCCTTCGGCAGCTGATGCTTACTGAGCGCACACGGCGGGCTGCAGACCGCTACGGCGCATGTCCCACAGATGCACCACGCACTAGGAGAAAACCCGATGAACTTCCTGACCAACCTGCTTGCCGGTGTCGTCCACTTCGTGGGTTGGCTCGTCTGACCGTCGCTGCACCACGGCGCCGCCGCTCCCCGTCCCACGGGAGCGGCGGCGCTGCCGTGTGGCTCGACGCGTCAGGCCCCGGCCCGCCGCGTCACGCTCGGGCTGCCGGCCCGGCGAACGGCGGCAGAGCCGCGAAACCGGGGTCCACGGTGACGGCCTCCGCGAGCGCGTCCAGCGTCCGGCGCACCCGGCTCAGCGGGTGGTCGGGGAATTCCGCGTCCCACCGGGCGTGGTCCGCCGCGTGGAAGGGAAGGCCGCCCTGCACCTCGGGTGCGTAGGGGTGCGGCCGGAAGTACGAGTCGGGGCCGACCTTCGCCATGACGACGGCTTCCCGCATCCCCGTCATACCGCGCTCGGGAGCCTGGATCTTGACCACGGTGCTGCACCCCTGGCGCGGCACCGTGAAACTGCCGATGAAGACCTGCCCGCTGGGTTGCTGAGGCAGCGGCACCTTGAGTATCTGCCGCAGGGCGGGCAGTTCACCCAGTCGTTTCACCGTGGCCTCGATCAGCCCGCCGCCCGCCTGAGCCGTCCAGTGGGTGAGGGTGTGACGCAGGGCCGGGCCGTCCTCCAAGGCCGCCGGAAGATCCGGCGGCAGTGCGAAGCAGTGCAGGGACAGCACGTCGCCTTCGTCGTTCATCCAGGCGTCGCCGTGCTCTGGGCCGCTGTTGTCCAGCGGCCGGAATCCGGGGAGTTCGACCCCGAGCAGTGCTCTCATGGGCCGTGATCATGCCGCACCGTTCGACAGCCGTGGGGCCCGGTCCGCCTTCAGGTCGCCGCAGGTGCCGCCACGCCGCTGTCGCGGCGGATCAGAGCGGCATAGCGCCCGTCCAGGGCGAGCAACTCCTCGTGCGTACCGCGCTCGGCCACCCTGCCGTCGTCCAGCACGACGATCTCGTCCGCGTCCCGGACGGTGGAGAGCCGGTGGGCGATGGTGATCGTGGTGCGCCCCTTCGACAGGGCGTCGATGGCCTGCTGCACCGCGTGTTCCGTACGGGTGTCGAGAGCGCTGGTCGCTTCGTCGAGGATCAGCACGGGCGGGTCGCGCAGGATCGTGCGCGCGATCGCCAGCCGCTGCTTCTCGCCGCCGGAGAACCGGTACCCGCGCTCACCGACAAGGGTGTCGTAGCCGTCGGGCAGGCCGGCGATGTGGTCGTGGATCTGCGCGGCACGGGCGGCGGTCTCGATCTCCTCGTCGGTGGCGTCCGGCTTCGCGAAGCGGAGGTTCTCGGCGACCGAGGCGTGGAAGAGGTAGGTCTCCTGGGAGACCACGCCCACGGCCCGGGCGAGCGTGTCGAAGTCCAGGTCCCGCACGTCGACCCCGTCGAGGGTGACCCGGCCGCCGGTGACGTCGTAGAGCCGCGGCACCAGATAACTGAGCGTGGACTTGCCGGATCCTGTGGGACCGACGACGGCCAGACTGTTCCCCGCGGGCACGGTCACGTCGATGCCGCTCAGCGTCGGGCCGCTCTTCTCGTCGTAGCTGAAGGCGACGTCCTCGAAGGCGATCTCGCCCCGGACCTTGTCCAGCCGGACGGGCTTCTCGGGCTCGGTGATGTCCACGTCGAGGTCGAGGTACTCGAAGATGCGCGCGAACAGGGCCAAGGACGTCTGCATCTGCACACCGGTGGAGAGCAGGCTCACAGCCGGCCGGAACAGCCCCTGCTGGAGCGAGACGAAGGCGACGAGCGTGCCGACGGAGACAGCGCTGACTCCTGACTGGAGGGTGAGTCCCGCAGCCCAGTAGATGACTGCGGGCATCGCGGCCATCACGATCCCTATGGTCGACATCCGCCAGCGTCCGGCCATGTTGGAGCGCACTTCGAGGTCGACCAGGCGCTCCGACTCCTCCGTGAACGTCTTGGTCAGGGAGTCCGAGCGCCCCATGGTCCGGCCGAGCAGGATGCCGCTGACCGAGAGCGATTCGGTGACCGTTGCCGCCATCGCCGCCATCTGACGCTGGCGCTGGGTGGTGATCTTCTTGCGCTCCCGGCCGACACGACGGCTGATCCAGACGAAGACGGGGAGCAGGAGCAGCGAGACGACGGTGAGCCGCCAGTCCAGCGCGAGCATGGCGACCACGGTGGCGACGACCGAGGTGAGGTTGGAGACCAGCGAGGTCGCGGTGGAGGTGACCGTCGCCTGCATCCCGCCGATGTCGTTGGCGATGCGGGACTGGACCTCACCCGTGCGGGTGCGGGCGAAGAAGGCGAGCGGCATCCGCTGCAGCTGGGTGTAGACGGCGGTACGCAGATCGTGCATGACGCGCTGGCCGACCGTGGTGGAGATCAGGGTCTGCAGGACTCCGAAGACGCTGGTCATCACGGCGGTGAGGATCATGCCGAGCGCGAGCAGCGTGAGCAGCCCCGTGCGCCCCTGCGGAATCGCGGTGTCCAGGATCTCGCGGAGCAGGAACGGGGAGGCGACCGTGACCAGCGAGGCGGCGCCGACCAGCAGCCCGACCACGGCGAGTCGGCCGCGGTACGGACGGAAGAGCCGGAAGATGCGGCGCAGCTCCGCGGGCGGCTGACCGGCCTCCGCCGAGGGGGGTGTCCAGGTGGGTTCGTCGGGTTTCATGGGCTCCTTCGACTGCGTGCGGGAGGGAGGGGGCGCGGGTCGCGGCAGCTCCCGCATGCGTCCGGGAGCCGAGGTATGAGGCGGCAGGTGAGCCGATCATCGAGAGCCTAGCTCATTGTTACCTCTATTCACAATGAACGAGATCCTGATATTGTTCCCTCATGGACTCCCCCGACTCCGACGGCATGCTCGCCGAACAGCTGCTGCGGCTCACACGCCGCCTCCAGCGCATCCAGAGCCGTCAGCTGGAGCCGATAGGCATCACACCGGCGCAGTTCCGTCTCCTGCGCACGACCGCGCACTACGACGGCCCGCCACGGATGGCCGATCTCGCCGAGCGGCTGGACGTCGTCCCCCGCGCGGTGACCACTCTGGTGGACGGCCTGGAGGCCGCGGGCCGGGTGCGCCGCGCCCCGGATCCGACCAACCGCCGGGTGATCCGCATCGAGATCACCGAGGAGGGCCGTTCCGTACTCCGTTCGATGCGCGACGCGCGCAAGGCCGCCGCGGAGGAGATCCTGGCTCCACTGACCGCCGATCAGCGCGAAGTGCTCGGCGGTCTGCTGACCGCTCTGGTCGACGGAATGCCGGAGCGTCGCCGCTGCTGAGGCATGCGGTGCGGCCACCGCACCGCGCCGTCGAGGGGACTGTGACATGCCGCTGCTGGAGCCCAAGCCCGAGGCCCTGCGCCCCCGCACGGCGCGGGCGCCGTCCCCCGATCGGGTGCCCGACCGGCAGTCGTCCGGAACCCCCGCTGAGCTGCGGGCCGCCCTGACCGCACTCCTCGGCCCGGAGAAGGTGCTGTGGAAGATCTCCGACCTCGTGCGGTACGCATCCGATGCCAGCCCCTACCGCTTCCTGCCGCAGGTCGTGCTGGTCCCCGAGGATCTGGACGACATCTCGGCCATCCTCTCGTACGCACACGGGAACGGACGCGACGTCGTCTTCAGGGCCGCCGGCACGAGCCTCAACGGCCAGGCACAGGGCGAGGACATCCTCGTGGACGTGCGCCACCACTGGAGGGGGATCGAGGTACTGGACGGCGGCGCCAGGGCCCGCATCCGTCCTGGCACCACCGTGATGCGGGCCAACGCCGCACTGGCCCGGCACGGCAGGATCCTGGGCCCGGATCCGGCCAGCGCCATCGCTTGCACCATCGGCGGCGTCGTCGCGAACAACGCCTCCGGGATGACCGCGGGCACCACCCGGAACTCGTACCGCACGGTCTCCTCCCTGACGTTCGTCCTGCCGAGCGGCACCGTGGTGGACACGGGTGAGACGGAGGCCGACGAGCTGCTGCGCCACGCGGAGCCGCGTCTGTGCGACGAGCTGCTGGCCATCAAGGCGGCCATCGAGGCGGACGAGCGGCTCACCGCCCGGATCCGCGCCAAGTACGAGATCAAGAACACCAACGGCTACCGCCTCGACGCCTATCTCGACGGATCGACGCCCGTGGAGATCCTGCGGGGGCTCATGGTCGGCTCCGAGGGCACCTTCGGTTTCATCTCCGAGGTCGTCTTCGACACCCTGCCCCTGGAGCGCCTCGTCTCGTCCGCGTTGCTGTTCTTCCCCTCGCTCCCTGCCGCCGCCGCGGCGGTCCCGGGATTCAACGAGGCGGGCGCGGTCGCCGTCGAGCTGATGGACGGCAACACACTGCGCGCCTCGGTGCGCGTCCAGGGCGTCCCCGCGGACTGGGCGGGACTGCCGGAGGGGACGACGGCGCTCCTCGTGGAGTTCCGCGCACCCGACGAAAGCACCCTCACGGCCTACGAGAGGGAGGCCGCCGCCGTCGTCGCGGGCCTCGACCTGGTGACACCGGTCGTGTCCGTGACCAACGAGTTCACCCGGGACGCCGCCACCGTCTCCGGGTACTGGAAGGCGCGCAAGGCGTTCGTGACCGCCGTCGGCGGCTCCCGGCCCTCGGGGACGACGCTGATCACGGAGGACTTCGCCGTCCCGCCGTCCCGTCTCTCGGAGGCCTGCGAAGCGCTGCTCGCCCTCCAGGCCGTCCACGGTTTCGACGCCGCCGTCGCGGGCCACGCCGCACACGGGAACCTGCACTTCCTGCTCGCCTTCGACGCCGCGAAGCCCTCCGACGTCGACCGCTACGCCGCGTTCATGGACGAGTTCTGCACGCTGGTCGTCGACCGGTTCGACGGGTCCCTCAAGGCGGAGCACGCGACCGGCCGCAACATCGCGCCGTTCCTCGAGCGGGAGTGGGGTACCGAGGCGACAGCGCTCATGTGGCGTACGAAGCAGGCGATCGACCCTGACGGCGTACTGGCGCCGCGGATCGTCCTCGACCGCGATCCGCGGGCGCATCTGCGCGGGCTCAAGACCATCCCCAAGGTGGAGCCGGTCGCGGACCCGTGCATCGAGTGCGGGTTCTGCGAACCGACCTGCCCCAGCGAGGACCTCACCACCACCCCCCGTCAGCGGATCGTGCTGCGGCGGGAGATGATGCGGCAGCCCGGCGGCTCCCCCGTGGAGGCCGGCCTGCTCGACTCCTACGGCTACGACGCCGTGGACACCTGCGCCGGGGATTCCACCTGCAAGCTCGCGTGTCCGGTCGGCATCGACACCGGGGCGCTGATGAAGAGCTTCCGGCATCTGCGCCACTCGCCCCGGGAGGAGCGGGTGGCGGCGCTGACGGCCCAGCACTTCGGAGCGGTCGAGGCCTCGGCCCGGATCGTGCTCCGTGTGGCCGACGCCGTCTCCCGCCGGGCCGGTGACCGTCTGCCGGCCGCCCTGACCCGGCTCGCCCGCAAGGCCGTGCGACCGGACCTGGTGCCGGAATGGCTGCCCGAGATCCCCGGGGCCGCGTCCCGCACCCTGCCTCCGACCTCGCGGACCCGGGCGAGCGCCGTCTACTACCCGGCCTGTGTGAACCGCATCTTCGCCGGCCCCCCGGACGCGGGGACACTGTCGCTCGCCGAGGCCGTGGTCTCCCTTTCCGCACGGGCGGGCAGGCCCGTCTGGATTCCCGAGGACGTCTCCGGGACGTGCTGCGCGACGATCTGGCACTCCAAGGGGTACGACGTCGCCAACGCGGTCATGGCCAACCGCATCGTGGAGGCCGCCTGGGGGTGGACCGCCGGTGGTGCGCTCCCGCTGGTCGTCGACGCCTCCTCGTGCACGCTGGGCCTCGCCCACGAGGTGGTGCCGTACCTCACCGAGGACAACCGGGGACTGCACCGCGAGATGACGTTCGTCGACTCACTCGTCTGGGCCGCCGACGAACTCCTCCCCCACCTGACGGTGTTCCGAAGGACCGGATCCGCCGTACTGCACCCCACCTGCTCGATGGAGCATCTGGGTGACGTCGGCCGTCTGCGTACGGTGGCCGAGGCCTGTGCCGACGAGGTCGTCGTGCCGGACGACGCCGGCTGCTGCGGATTCGCGGGCGACCGCGGCCTGCTGCACAAGGAACTCCCGGACAGCGCTACGGCCAGGGAGGCGGCCGAGGTCAACACGCGGGAGTACGACGCGTACCTGTCGGCGAACCGGACGTGCGAGATCGGCATGGACCGGGCGACGGGCCACCACTACCACTCGGCGCTCATCGAGCTGGAACAGGCGACCCGGCCCGTCCTCTGAGCCGGTCGGGAGACGAATAATCGGTTGCCTCCGCGGGGGGCGGGACGCGAACCTTGCACGGTTTGGTCCCCCACCACGAGGCCCGCAAGGATCTCGCGCACGACAAGGTCCGTCCACGGACCCGCTCCACGAGGTCCGTCGACGGATCTCGCGCTCCACGAGGTCCGTGCACGGACCTCCTGTTCCACGAGATCCCTCATGGATCTCCGCCGTCCGATCCTTGGGATGTCATGCAGATTCGCGATCTTCCGTACTCGGATCCCGGCGATCCCGACGTCCGTTCGGGTCCCCGTTTCCTGGTCTGGCTCGGCCGCAGCCAGCTCACCGGTCAGCTCAAGTCCCTTGCCTGGGGGCTGCTCCACCACTGCGCGATCGCCGGGCTTCCGCTCGCCGTGGGACTGGCGGTGCAGGCCGTCGTGGACCGGTCCGGTCAGGACCTCGTGCTGGCCGGTGTCCTCCTCGTCCTCCTCGGCGTCCTCATCGCCGTGGGGGACACCATGCTCCACCGCACGGCCGTCACCAACTGGATCACCGCGGCGGCCCGGGTCCAGCAGCTGCTGGCCCGCAGGGCCGCCGAGCTGGGCTCGGCCCTGACCCGCCGGGTGGCGGCCGGTGAAGTGGTATCCGTATCCACAGGTGATGTCGAGAAGATCGGCTGGTTCGTCGAGGCGCTCTCCCGCTTCGTCGCCGCCGCGACCGCGCTCGTGCTGATCTGCGTCGGGCTGGTGATCTACCTGCCCTCACTCGGCGTGCTGGTCGCCGTGGCCACCCCGGTCCTCGCGCTGGCCGTCCTGCCCCTCCTCCCCCGGGCCACCCGCCGGGCGGACCTCCAGCGGGAGAAGGCGGGCCGCGCCACCGAGCTGGCCTCCGACACCGTCGCGGGACTGCGGGTGCTGCGCGGCATCGGCGGCGAGGAGCTCTTCCTCGGCCGCTACCGGCGTGCCTCCCAGGAGGTCCGCAAGGCCGCTGTCCGCAGTGCACGGATGTGGGCGCTCATCTCGGCGATCCAGGTGCTGCTGCCGGGACTTCTGCTGATCTCGCTGGTCCTGTACGGCGCGACACTCGCCCGCGACGGCCGGATCGACATCGGCCAGCTGGTCACCGTGTACAGCGCGGCGACGCTGATGCTGTTCCCCCTGCGCAACGTGGAGGAGATCGCCATGGCGTACTCCTTCTCCCGCCCCTCCGCGCAGCGCGCCGTACGGGTCCTGTCCCTGCGGCGTACCGCGGGCCCCGCGACGCTCGACGCCGAAAGCCCTCGCGGCGACCTCTACGACCCGGTGACCGGACTCATGGCGCCGCAGGGCCGGTTCACCGCCGTGGTCTGCGGAGATCCCGACGAGGCGGGCCGCCTCGCGGAACGGCTGGGCGGCCATGCCGAGCCCGAGGACCCGTCGGCGGCGGCCCCCTCGGTGCTGCTCGGCGGTGTGGCGCTGGACGAACTGCCGCTCGACACCGCGCGGACCGCGGTGCTGGTGCAGGACAAGGATCCCGTACTGCTGTCCGGGACGCTGCGGGAGCTGCTGGACGTGCCGTCCTCGGGCGGCGTCACGGCCGAGGAGGCTCTGGCCGCCGCCCAGTGCGGTGATGTCCTGGACGCGCTGGCCCAGGCGTCCGTCGACGCGGACGGCGATCCGATGAACACCAGGATCACCGAACGCGGCAGGTCCCTTTCCGGCGGCCAGCGGCAACGGCTCGCGCTGGCCCGTTCGCTGGTCACCGATCCGGAGGCGCTGGTGCTCGACGAGCCGACGTCCGCCGTCGACTCGCACACGGAGGCCCGGGTCGCCGCAGGCATCCAGCGGCTCCGCCGCGGCCGTACGACGGTGGCGTTCGCGTCGTCCCCGTTGCTGCTGGACCTGGCCGACCGCGTCGTGCTCGTCCACGGAGGCACGGTCGTGGCGGCGGGCTCCCACCGCGAGCTGCTGCGGGACGAACCGCGCTACCGGGCGGTCGTGACCCGTGACACCGATGACGAGACCGCGGCGACGGACGGGGCCGACGCGGTCGACGGGCTGCCGCCGGCCCGGGCGAACGAGGAAATCGAGGAGAAGGCATGATCGGCCTGGCACCCCCGGCGTACGACCCGGCGGCCCCGGAGTCGGCGACGACCCTGCCCGTAGGAACGCCGACGACCGTACGGGCCTATGTGCGCGGACTGCTACGGCGCCACCGCAAGCCGTTCGCCGTGCTCGTCGCGGCCAACGCGGTCGCCGTGATCGCGTCGATCACCGGCCCCTACCTGCTGGGCGGACTGGTCGAGGACCTGTCCAACGGGGTCACCGACCTCCATCTGGAGCGCACGGCCGCCGTGTTCGCCGTGGCGCTGATCGTGCAGACCGTGTTCACACGGACCATGCGTGTGCGCGGAGCCATGCTCGGCGAGGAGATGCTCGCCGACCTGCGCGAGGACTTCCTCGTACGGTCGGTCGGTCTGCCGCCCGGTGTACTGGAGCGGGCCGGCACCGGCGATCTGCTGTCCAGGATCACCACGGACATCGACCGGCTGGCCAACGCGATGCGTGAGGCGGTGCCCCAGCTGGCGATCGGCGTGGTCTGGGCCGGACTGCTCCTCGGCGCGCTCACCGTCACCGCCCCTCCCCTGGCCCTCGCCGCGCTGATCGCGCTTCCCGTGCTGATCATCGGCTGCCGCTGGTACTTCCGGCGGGCGCCCTCGGCGTACCGCTCGGAGTCGGCAGGCTACGCGGCGGTCGCGGCGGTCCTCGCCGAGACGGTGGACGCCGGACGGACCGTGGAGGCCCACCGGCTGGGCGACCGCAGGATCGCGCTGTCGGACCGGCGGGTGGAGCAGTGGACCGCGTGGGAGCGGTACACCCTCTTCCTCCGCTCGGTGCTCTTCCCCGTCATCAACGCCACCTACGTGACGATCCTCGGCGCGGTCCTGCTGCTCGGCGGCTGGTTCGTGATGGAGGACTGGATCACGGTCGGGCAGCTGACCACGGGGGCACTGCTCGCACAGATGATGGTGGACCCGATCGGCCTGATCCTCCGCTGGTACGACGAACTGCAGGTCGCGCAGGTCTCGTTGGCCAGGCTCGTCGGCGTACGGGAGATCGAGCCCGAGCCGGGCGACGACCTGCTCGGCCCCGACGGCCGCGAGGTCCGGGCCGACGACGTGCGCTTCGGCTACCGGGCAGGGGTGGACGTCCTGCACGAGGTGTCGCTGGACGTGGCGCCGGGGACACGGCTGGCCCTGGTCGGCCCGTCCGGTGCCGGCAAGTCGACACTGGGAAGACTGCTGGCGGGGATCTACGCTCCCCGCTCGGGTTCGGTGACCCTGGGAGGTGCCCAGCTGTCCCGTATGCCTGCGGAGCGGGTGCGCACCCATGTGGCCCTCGTCAACCAGGAGCACCACGTGTTCGTGGGCTCGCTCCGGGACAACCTCCTGCTGGCGCGCACGGATGCCGAGGACGCGGAGCTCTGGGCGTCCCTCGCCGCGGTGGACGCGGACGGCTGGGCGAAGGCACTGGACGAGGGGCTGGAGACGGAGGTCGGCTCGGGCGGTCTGGCCCTCACCCCCGCGCAGGCGCAGCAGATCGCCCTGGCGCGCCTGGTCCTGGCGGATCCGCACACGCTGGTACTGGACGAGGCGACCTCGCTGCTCGACCCGCGCGCGGCCCGTCACCTGGAGCGTTCGCTGGCGCGGGTGCTGGACGGCCGTACGGTGGTGGCGATCGCCCACAGGCTGCACACCGCGCACGACGCCGATGTGATCGCGGTCGTCGAGGACGGGCGGATCAGCGAACTGGGCAGCCATGACGAGCTGGTGGCCGCGGACGGCGCGTACGCGGCGCTGTGGCGCTCCTGGCACGGCTGAGTACAGGGCACCGGGCCTGACGGGGGGTGTACAGCGCGGCAGGTGGTGAGCCGGTACTCCGGTCCAGCTCAGCGAGCCGTTCGTCGAGGCCGGAGGCGCGGCGGGCGGCTGGTCGGCAGTGGTCCGATGTGCCGTCATGGCACCGGACGGCCGGTCCGGAGCGCTGGGCGGGCTCCTCGGCGTACCGGACGGCGGCGACCTCCGGCCAGGTGGGTCCGACGCTCTGCCAGGTGTCGTCGGCCGCGACGCCGTTGCCGTCGATCGCGGTGCCGCCGCGGTCGGCGACGACGCTGCTCCTGCTGTCCGGCGCGGCTCGCGCGGCGGGCCCGGTCGGGTGGTGGCGTCCACCGCACAAGAGGCGAAGTCCGTGACCTCCGGTGAGGATGAGGAGTGACTGGCCCCGGATCCGGGGCAGGCGAGCGATGACCGCGTAAGCCCGAGAAGGGACGCACACCGTGGCACGACCCAGGATTCTCGTTGTCGGCGCCGGCTTTGCCGGGGTCGAGTGCGTGCGCCGGCTGGAACGCAGCCTCGCCCCCGGTGAGGCGGACATCGCGCTCGTCACCCCGTTCTCGTACCAGCTCTACCTGCCGCTGCTGCCCCAGGTCGCCTCGGGGGTGCTCACGCCCCAGTCGGTCGCCGTCTCCCTGCGCCGAAGCCGGCGTCACCGCACCCGGATCGTGCCGGGCGGGGCGATCGGGGTGGACACGAAGGCGAAGGTCTGTGTGGTCCGCAAGATCACCGACGAGATCGTGAACGAGCCGTACGACTACATCGTGCTGGCCGCCGGCAGCGTCACGCGGACCTTCGACATTCCCGGGCTGGTCGAGAACGCCCGGGGCATGAAGACACTGGCCGAGGCCGCCTACATCAGGGACCACGTCATCTCGCAGCTCGATCTCGCGGACGCGTCCCACGACGAGGAGGAGCGGGCTTCCCGGCTGCAGTTCGTGGTGGTGGGCGGTGGGTACGCCGGCACGGAGACGGCCGCGTGCCTGCAACTGCTCACCACCAACGCCGTCAAGCACTATCCCCGGCTGGACCCCAAGCTGATCAAGTGGCATCTGATCGACATCGCGCCCAAGCTGATGCCGGAGCTGGGTGACAAGCTCGGCACCAGCGCCCTCGAGATCCTGCGCAAGCGCGGCATCGAGGTCTCCCTGGGTGTCTCGGTGGCCGAGGCGGGCCCGGACAAGGTGACGTTCACGGACGGCCGGGTGCTGCCCTGCCGGACGCTGATCTGGACCGCCGGTGTCGCGGCGAGTCCGCTCGTCGCCACGCTGGGGGCCGAGACGGTACGCGGGCGGCTCGCCGTGACGCCGGAGATGTCAGTGCCCGGGAACGACAGTGTGTTCGCGCTCGGCGACGCGGCGGCCGTGCCCGACCTGGCCAAGGGGGACGGGGCGATCTGCCCGCCCACCGCACAGCACGCGATGCGCCAGGGCCGGGCGCTGGCGGACAACATCATCGCGCGGCTGCGCGGCCGTCCGCTGCGTCCGTACGTCCACAAGGACCTCGGGCTCGTCGTGGACCTCGGCGGGCGGGACGCGGTCTCCAAGCCGCTGGGCATCGAGCTGAAGGGCCTGCCGGCCCAGGCCGCGGCGCGGGGCTACCACTGGGCGGCGCTGCGGACCAATGTCGCCAAGACCAGGGTCATGACCAACTGGCTGCTGAACGCGATCGCCGGCGACGACTTCGTCCGCACGGGATTCCAGGCACGCAAGCAGGCCACCCTGCGCGACTTCGAGTACACCGACGCCTATCTGACGCCGGAGGAGATCCGGGCGCACACCGCGGGCGCGGACGCCCGCGGCTGAGCTTGCCTCCCCGGCCCTCCTCTCCCGGCCCTCTCCCCCGGCATCCGCCGCGCGGGCGGGGGCCGGAGGCGTGCCGAGCGGGATCGATCGTCACGTCCGGCGGGAGAGCACCGTCTCGACCGTGTCCGCCTCGTCGGCCCGCTTGTCCTCGCGGTAGCGCAGGACGCGGGCGAACCTCAGTGTGACGCCCTCCGGGTAGCGCGTGGAGCTCTGGAGCCCGTCGTAGGCGATCTCCACGACCAGTTCCGGGCGCACTCTCACCACGTGTCCGTCGTCGGCGGTGGCGAGCTCACGGAGGCGATCGGTCTGCCAGGCGAGCATGGTGTCCGTGAGCCCCTTGAAGGTCTTGCCCAGCATCGCGAACGTGCCGTCGTCCCTGCGCGCCCCCAGGTGCAGGTTGGAGAGCCGCCCGGTGCGTCTGCCGTGGCCCCATTCGGCGGCCAGCACGACGAGGTCCAGGGTGTGTACGGGTTTCACCTTCAGCCAGGCGGCGCCGCGCCGGCCGGCGCTGTAGGCGGACGCGGTTCCCTTGACCACGACACCCTCGTGACCGCGGGCCAGGGTCTCCTCGGAGAACGCCACCGCGGCCGCCCGCGCGGTCTCGTCCCGGGGGTCGTCCACGACGTGACGGCGCACGCGCATCGGTTCGGGAACGAGATCGGCCAGCTCCCGGTGGCGTTCGGCGAAGGAGAGGTCGAGGAGGTCACGTCCGTCCACGGACAGCGCGTCGAAGAAAACGGGGACCACGGGGACGGCATCCGCCGCGGTGGCGACATCGCGCCGGGACCCCACCCGGCCGGCGGTCTCCTGGAACGGCCGGGGCCTCCCGTCGGGCCCGAGGGCGATCACCTCGCCGTCGAGGATGAACTGTCCGGCGGGGAAGCCGGTGACCGCCGAGGCCAGTTCGGGGAGCCTGTCGGTGATGTCGTCGAGCGTGCGGGTGTAGACGCTGACCCGCGGCCCGTCCCTGTGCACCTGGACGCGGATGCCGTCCAGTTTCTCCTCGACGACGCAGGGTCCGCCGAGCCGTTCGATCGCTTCGGTCACCGAGCGTGCGGTGTGGGCGAGCATGGGCTGGACCGGCCGGCCGACGGTGAGCCGGAAGTCAGCCAGGGCCCCCGGGCCCTCCGCGAGGAGCGCATGGGCTACGGGCCCGAGCGACCCGGCGAGCATCACGGCCCGCCGCACCTCCGGACGCGGCGCCCCGGCGGCGTCCGCGAGTGCGTCGACGGCGAGAGCGTCCAGGGCTCCCTGGCGTACCTCTCCGGTGAGCAGTCCGCGCAGGAAGTACTGCTCGTCAGCGGTGGCCGCGCCGAGCAGCCGGGACAGGCGCTCCTTGCGGGCGGCCTGCGAGCCGGGACCGGACAGAGCGCCGATGGCGGTCAGCTCCGCGTTCGTCTCCACCACGGTCAGCGTGGGTTTTTCGGCCGGTGTCACCGGAACGCGCAGGGCGCTCCATCCGATGCCGAGGCGGCCCTGCGGGAGCCGGCCGGCCAGATAGGGAATCACGACCGGGACGTCGTCCGGTTCCGCCTCCCGGAAGAGTCCGGCGAGCAGGGCGGTCTTCCGGGTCCGGGCCGTCGTCGCGGCGACTTCCAGGGACACGTGGGCGAGCCGGGCGAGCAACATGCCGCCATGGTGCTACGGCGGCGGGCTCGCCGCCCCCCGGAGAGCGCCCGGCCTTCACCCAGTCCCGACCGCCGTACGACCTCCGGCGTCCTACGGTCCCGCCCGTCGGACGGTCCCTGGGCGTCGTACGACGTCGGCCGCCGTCCGGGCCCAGGGCGTCATATGACGTTGAGCGCCGCCGCCCCGCCCAGGCCCCCGAGAATCATGAAGGCGGGCATCAGCACCTTGAGCTCCACCCAGCTGCCCGCCCGGAAGCGCATGGCCTTCGGCGGCCCCAGCGGATACCAGCGCTTGCGCCCCAGCGGGATGGGCCACAGGATCGGGCAGCCCGAGACAGTCAGCGCGTCGCCGATGTCGTGGACGAGGGCGCCGAGCACGATCGGGAGCCCGAGCCAGAGGTACTCCTGGCCGGGCGCGGCGAACAGCCAGTCCGAGCCGTTGCCCGGCTGGTCCAGGACGCCGGCCAGGATCCAGGCGCTGGTCGCGCCGAGCAGCCAGACGAGCACGTCGCTGGAGACCCTCGCCGCCCGCCACAGCAGGCCCTCGACGGCGAGGACGAGGTGGACGAAGAGGATGGCCAGGACCGCCCACCGGCCACCGGTGACCGCCGCCACGGAGGCGGCTCCCCCGGTCAGCACCGCCCAGAGCCAGGTGTGCGTCAGGGTGCGGTGACCGCCGGTCCTGCGCGGGTCACCGGGTCCCTTTGTCGCCTTGTAGACCGCGTAGGAGAGCTTGTCGACGATCTCGCAGACAGCCTTGGAGACCGGTCCGAACGCGCGCGAGATGGTGGCCGACTTGTGGTCCAGGTCGGGGGCCAGCGCGGCTCCCGCGGTGATCAGCGCCCCGACGACCAGGACGGGCCAGGGCATGGTGTGGCCCGCGGCGGCCGCCGCGGCGCCCACCCCCAGCCAGGCCGCCGCCCCTGACAGAGAGTGTGCCGGTCCCATCATGGCTGTTCCCGCCCCCATCGTGATTCGGCCGCGCGTGCGACCTGGCCGCCATTGCCTGTGCGCGACAGCCGAGTTGAGTGGGCAGCGTATCGTCCGTGATCTTCCCCTGGTCCTCCGGTTCCCGCATCCGGGCAGGAGGCAGGCAAGATGGGGGCGTGACCCTTATCGATCAGCTGCCCCCGACCGCCGACCCGGACGCCCTCTTCGAGTCCTTCTCGTCATGGACCGAATCGCAGGGCATCACCCTCTATCCGGCTCAGGAGGAGGCGCTGATCGAGGTGGTCTCCGGGGCCAACGTGATCCTTTCCACCCCCACCGGCTCCGGAAAGAGCCTGGTGGCGGCGGGTGCGCACTTCACGGCGCTGGCCCAGGACAAGGTCACGTTCTACACCGCGCCGATCAAGGCACTGGTGTCGGAGAAGTTCTTCGACCTCTGCAAGCTGTTCGGCACGGAGAACGTCGGCATGCTGACCGGGGACGCCTCGGTCAACGCCGACGCCCCGGTCATCTGCTGCACCGCCGAGGTGCTCGCCTCGATCGCGCTGCGTGACGGCAAGTACGCCGACATCGGCCAGGTCGTGATGGACGAGTTCCACTTCTACGCGGAACCCGACCGCGGGTGGGCCTGGCAGATCCCGCTGCTGGAGCTCCCGCAGGCTCAGTTCGTGCTGATGTCGGCGACGCTGGGCGACGTCTCGATGTTCGAGAAGGATCTGACCCGCCGCACCGGCCGCCCGACCTCCGTCGTGCGTTCCGCGACCCGGCCGGTGCCACTGAGCTACGAGTACCGGCTGACGCCGATCACCGAGACCCTCACCGAGCTCCTGGACACCCGGCAGTCGCCCGTCTACATCGTGCACTTCACCCAGGCGGCGGCCGTGGAGCGGGCGCAGTCGCTGATGAGCATCAACATGTGCACGAAGGAGGAGAAGGAGAAGATCGCCGACCTGATCGGCAGCTTCCGCTTCACCACCAAGTTCGGCCAGAACCTCTCCCGCTACGTGCGCCACGGGATCGGGGTGCACCACGCGGGCATGCTCCCCAAGTACCGCCGCCTCGTGGAGAAGCTCGCCCAGGCGGGTCTGCTGAAGGTGATCTGCGGGACGGACACGCTCGGCGTCGGCGTCAACGTCCCCATCCGCACGGTGCTGTTCACCGCCCTGACCAAGTACGACGGCACCCGGGTCCGCACGCTGCGCGCCCGCGAGTTCCACCAGATCGCGGGGCGCGCAGGGCGGGCCGGATTCGACACGGCGGGCTTCGTCGTGGCCCAGGCGCCCGAGCACGTCATCGAGAACGAGAAGGCCGTCAAGAAGGCGGGCGACGACCCCAAGAAGAAGCGCAAGGTGGTCCGCAAGAAGGCGCCGGAGGGCTTCGTCGCCTGGTCCGAGACCACCTTCGACAAGCTGATCCAGTCCGAACCCGAGCCTCTGACCTCCCGCTTCCGCGTCACGCACACGATGCTGCTCTCGGTGATCGCCCGCCCCGGGAACGCCTTCGCGGCGATGCGTCATCTGCTCGAGGACAACCACGAGCCGCGCAAGGCACAGCTGCGGCACATCAGGCGGGCCATCGCGATCTACCGCTCGCTCCTGGACGGCGGTGTCGTGGAACAGCTCGACACCCCCGACGCGGAGGGCCGGATCGTACGGCTGACGGTCGATCTCCAGCAGGACTTCGCCCTCAACCAGCCGCTGTCCACCTTCGCACTGGCCGCCTTCGACCTGCTGGACGCCGAGTCGCCCTCGTACGCCCTGGACATGGTCTCGGTCGTCGAGTCGACGCTGGACGACCCGCGGCAGATCCTGGCGGCCCAGCAGAACAAGGCGCGGGGCGAGGCCGTCGGGCAGATGAAGGCGGACGGCGTCGAGTACGAGGAGCGGATGGAGCGGCTCCAGGAGGTCACGTATCCGAAGCCGCTGAGCGAGCTGCTGTGGCACGCCTACGACGTCTACCGCACCAGCCACCCGTGGGTCGGCGACCACCCGGTCTCGCCGAAGTCGGTGATCCGGGACATGTACGAACGGGCCATGACCTTCACGGAGTTCACCTCGAACTACGAGCTGGCCCGCACCGAGGGCATCGTCCTGCGGTATCTGGCGAGCGCGTACAAGGCCCTCGAGCACACCATCCCCGACGACCTGAAGTCCGAGGACCTGGAGGACCTGATCTCCTGGCTGGGCGAGATGGTGCGTCAGGTGGACTCCAGTCTGCTGGACGAGTGGGAGCAGCTGGCGAATCCGGAGGTGGAGACCGCCGAGCAGGCGCAGGAGCGGGCCGACGAGGTCAAGCCGGTCACGGCCAACGCCCGCGCCTTCCGGGTCCTGGTGCGCAACGCGATGTTCCGCAGGGTGGAGCTCGCCGCCCTGGACCGGGTGCGCGACCTGGGTGAGCTGGACGCCGACGCGGGCTGGGACGAGGACGCGTGGGGCGAGGCGATGGACGACTACTGGGACGCGCACGACGACCTGGGAACGGGCCCGGACGCGCGCGGACCGAAGCTGTTGAAGATCGACGAGGACCCGGAGCACGGTCTGTGGCGGGTGTGGCAGGCCTTCGCCGACCCGGCCGGGGACCACGACTGGGGAATTCGTGCGGAGGTCGATCTCGCGGCCTCCGACGAGGAGGGCCGGGCAGTCGTCCGGGTCACGGCCGTGGGCCGGCTGTGACGGCGCGCCGGCCAGGAGAGTGGAGAAGAACCGCATGACGAACCCCGCCGACAGCCTGGTCGACCTGCTCGACCTGGAGCGGATCGAGGTCAACATCTTCCGTGGCCGCAGCCCCGAGGAGTCCCTGCAACGGGTCTTCGGCGGGCAGGTCGCGGGGCAGGCGCTGGTCGCTGCCGGCCGCACGACGGACGGGGACCGCCCCGTCCATTCGCTGCACGCCTACTTCCTGCGGCCCGGGCGGCCAGGCGTGCCGATCGTGTACGACGTGGAGCGGGTCCGGGACGGCCGGTCCTTCACGACGCGCCGGGTCACGGCCGTGCAGCAGGGCCGCACGATCTTCAATCTGACGGCGTCCTTCCACCGTCCGGAGGAGGCCGGTTTCGAGCACCAGCTGCCGCCGGCCCGTGTCGTGCCCGATCCCGACGAGCTGCCGACGGTCGCCGACGAGGTGCGCGAGCACCTGGGCGGCCTGCCCGAGGCGCTGGAGCGGATGGCGCGACGTCAGCCCTTCGACATCCGCTACGTCGACCGGCTGCGCTGGACGCAGGAGGAGATCAAGGACGCGGACCCGCGCAGTGCGGTGTGGATGCGCGCGGTCGGCCCGCTGGGCGACGACCCGCTGGTGCACACCTGCGCGCTGACGTACGCGAGCGACATGACGCTCCTGGACGCGGTACGGATCCCCGTGGAGCCTCTGTGGGGGCCGCGTGGCTTCGACATGGCCTCGCTGGACCACGCCATGTGGTTCCACCGGCCGTTCCGGGCGGACGAGTGGTTCCTGTACGACCAGGAGTCACCGATCGCCACGGGTGGCCGTGGACTGGCCAGGGGCAGGATCTACGACCGCCAGGGGCAGTTGCTGGTCTCCGTGGTGCAGGAGGGACTGTTCCGCAGGCTCGACGGCGCGTAGCCCTCGGAGGTTGGTTCAGGTGCCCGGGATCGGGTCCTGTTCCACCTCGTGGCGGCGGGTGCGGATGTCCGGGCCCGGCGGATGCAGTTTGGCGTCGCAGGCGGGGCCGAGTCCGGCGCGGCGTGAGTCGGCGCCGGTGAGGGGCCGCCCGCACAGGGCGCAACGGACCGGCCGGCGGCTCGCCGGCGGCTCCGGCCGGGCCGGTGGTTCGGGAAAGTCGGGAAAGGGCTCGGGGGACTCCACAGGAGGATCTTCTCAAGCCGGTGCGCTGGGAGGCGAAGGCATGTGGGGTACGGCGGCGGGGAGCGTACTGAGGATGGGGCCCGCACCCCGGGACCCCGGGCCGGCGCCCGGGGCCGGAGCGCCCGCTCCGGTGCGCGATGTGGTGCGGCTCTCGGACGACGGGGGGAGCGACCGCGTGGTGGCGTACGTGGAACGTGAACTGCCGCCGGGCGGGATTTCCGCCTACCGGGCGACACGGGGTGACGGGACCCGCTCGTTCGCGCTGTGGGCGGACGAGCAGCGCGGGGAACGGCTGGCCACCCTGGTGACGGTGTCGGCCGGGAGCGGAGTCGCGCGCTACCAGGTGATCGGGGCGCACGGCGAGCTCATAGGCACGGTCGTCCGCGAGAAGGCGCTGCGCGGCAAGGGCCTGCGTACCCGCTGGACGGTGATGCCGGCGGGCGGTCCGGCGGCGGTGGGTTTCAAGGGCCGGATCTGCTGGTGGTACGTGTGGTGGCTGCTGTCCCCGCTGCAGCTGCTGGTCGTCGTGCTGAGTCTGCTGAGCGGTGACGGCGACGCGGCACGCGGCCCGCGTCGCATCGTGTGGCGCGCGGGCGGTCAGGCTCCGCTGGAGTTCAGGGCGAAGGACGACGCGGTGCTCGTGCACGCGCCGGACTACGACTGGCGGCTGGGGGCCGCGCTCGTGGCGGTGCTGGGCACGTTCGACAGCTGGCTGCTCGGCACGGAGTGGGACGACAGGAAGGACTGACGGCCGGCCCGGCGGGCGTCTTACGCCCCGGACCGCGCGCCGCTGTGGGAAGGTAACGGTCCATGACCGTCCGATCACTGTCATACCCCCATGGAAGCCGCTTTTCGTCACCCCCGGGCGCGCCGCCCACCCGGCCGGGCAGGGGCGCCGGATGGACATGATCCACGTCCGCGTCGTCAGCCCTGCGGACCTCACCGACCAGGTCGAGGGGATCCTGGCCGGCAGCCCCTATGTCCTGAACCTGATCGTGCAGCGGGGCGCGGCACGCAACCCCGACGGGGACGCCGTCGCCTGCGACGTGGTCGGCGGCGCCGCGAACGAGGTGCTGCGTGGTCTGCGGGGCCTCGGGGTCGACGCACGGGGAACGATGGTCGTCGAGCCGGTCGACATGGCCTTCACCGGGCAGGCCTCGGAGCGTGCGGTTCGCCGGCTCGGCGCACTGGCGAACGCCCCGGTCTGGGACCAGGTGGAGGCGCGCATCAGGTCCGAGGGCAGGTATGCGCCGAGCTTCTACCTCTACCTCGTCATCGCCGGTCTCATCGGGTCGGTCGGCATCGTGACCAACTCGCAGATCCTGATCGTCGGGGCGATGGTCGTCGGCCCCGAGTACGGTGCCATCGTCGCGGTGGCACTGGGTATCGACCGGGGTGAGCGGACCATGATCCGCAGGGGACTGACCGCACTGGGGGCGGGCCTCCTGCTGACGATCGTGGTCACCTTCCTCTTCAGCCTGGTCATCCGGGGGTTCGGTCTCGAGTCGACGGCCTTCCAGAAGGGGCTGCGGCCGGTGTCCGACCTGATCAACACCCCCAACTTCTTCTCCGTCGCGGTCGCCGCGCTGGCCGGTGTCGTGGGCATCGTGTCGCTCACCGAGGCCCGCACCAGCGCCCTGCTCGGGGTGTTCATCTCGGTCACCACCATCCCGGCGGCGGCCGCCATCAGCGTCTCCACGGCCTTCGCCAGCTGGTCCGAGGCGCGGGGTTCCCTCATCCAGCTGCTGGTCAACATCGCGGTGCTCATCGTCGTGGGAGCGGCGGCGCTGCGATGTCAGCGGGCGCTCTGGCGGAAGGTGGCCCTGCGCCGGTCGCGGCAGACCTGAGCTCCCGAACCCGCCGGCGACGGGCCGGACGGTGGCGGAGCCGTAATGATGGGAAGGCAGGCCCACATGCCGGCAGCCCCGGCAGTCAGGAGGGTCCACGATGGCCCAGGACGCCCCTTCCCCGCTCCGTGCCGTACCCGGTTCGACACCCGAGGAGCGGGCCGCGCTCGGCAGAGCGGCTCGCCGGCAGGCCCCCCGCTCCAGCCATTGCGTGTACGACCCACCGGGCGACCGGCCCGATCCGCTGGCGGTCCTGGAGGCGCAGTCGGCGGCCAGGGTCCCCGAGCTGGTGCCGATCCGCTACGGGCGGATGACGGAGTCACCGTTCCGGTTCTACCGGGGCGCCGCGGCGATCATGGCGTCCGATCTGGCCGGGACTCCGGCCAGCGGAATCCGTGCGCAGTTGTGCGGTGACGCCCACCTGCTGAACTTCAGGCTGCTCGCCTCCCCCGAGCGCCATCTGCTCTTCGACATCAACGACTTCGACGAGACGCTGCCCGGCCCCTGGGAGTGGGACGTGAAGCGGCTCGCAGCCAGTCTCGTCATCGCGGGGCGGGCGAACGGTTTCTCGGACAAGGAGCGGCGGGGCATCGTGCGTGACACGGTGCGTTCGTACCGGGAGTCGATGATCCGGTTCGCGGGCATGCGCAATCTCGATGTCTGGTACACGCGGACGGATGTGGACCAGCTGCGGGCCGTGGCCGAGGACAAGCTGGCCCCTCGCGGGCGCAGACAGCTGGCCAGGGCGACCGAGAAGGCCCGCGCCCGGGACAGTCTGCAGGCCTTCGGGAAACTCACCGAGGTCACCGACGGGCGTATCCGGATCGCCGCCGACCCGCCCTTGCTCGTCCCGCTGCGGGATCTGCTGCCCGCCCCGGAACGCGGCCTGATGGAGGCGCAGCTGGGGAAGCTGCTCCGGAGCTACGGCCGCACCCTCCCCTCGGACCGCCGTTCCCTGCTCGCCGACTTCCGGCCCGTCGACATGGCCCGGAAGGTCGTCGGCGTCGGGAGCGTCGGGACCCGCTGCTGGATCATCCTGCTGCTGGGCAGGGACGGCGGGGATCCGCTGTTCCTCCAGGCCAAGGAGGCCGACACCTCGGTGCTCGCCCCGCACGTGGGAGCGAGCGCGTACCGGAACCAGGGCGAGCGGGTGGTGGCCGGCCAGCGCCTGATGCAGGCGGCGGGTGACATCTTCCTCGGCTGGCAGCGGGTGGACGGGATCGACGGGCGGCGCCGGGACTTCTACGTACGGCAGCTGCGCGACTGGAAGGGCATCGCCGAGCCGGAGCAGATGCTGCCGCGCGGCATGGGCACCTTCGGCGAGATGTGCGGGGCGACCCTGGCCCGCTCCCACGCGCGGTCCGGGGACCGGATCGCGATCGCCGCGTACCTGGGGAACGGCGACGTGTTCGACCGGGCGCTGGCCGCCTTCGCCGAGCTGTACGCCGACCAGAACGAGCGGGACCACCGGGCGTTGACGGACGCGGTGGCGGCCGGCCGCCTTCCTGCGGCCGAGGCGGGCGCGAGGTGACGGAGACCGAAACGTCAGAGCTCCACAGCGGGTACATGGCGGACATACCGCCACATCGTGGTATCACCGTGTGGATCCCGGCGGGACAGCGTGTTCCGGCCGGGACCCGACGCTGAGGAGACCATGACGATGTCGGCCGAACCCGGCGCAGCACCCGGGCCCGAACACCCGGATCCACTCGCCGTGGTCCGCACCAGGGGATACGCCGTCCTGCTGATCATGGTGGCGGCCCTCGGGGTCCCCATCTCGGCGCTCGCGTTCGGCTTCCTGGCCCTCGTGCACGAACTCCAGACGCTGACCTACGAGGACCTGCCCCGGGGGCTCGGGTTCGGGACGACCCCTTCGTGGTGGCCGGTCCCGTTGCTCGCCCTGGCCGGTCTGCTGACCGCACTGACCATCCGCCACCTCCCGGGCACGGGCGGGCACAACCCGGCGGAGGGCATGGCGCACGGGGGGCCGCCGGCGGCGGCGGAGCTGCCCGGTATCGCGCTCGCCGCGCTGGCCTCGCTCGGGCTCGGAGCCGTGCTCGGGCCGGAGGCGCCGCTCATCGCGCTGGGCGGCGGACTGGCCCTCCTGGCGGTGCGCCTGGTCAAGCCCGGCATCGCGCCGAGCGCGGGCGCGATGGTCGCGGCGGCCGGGAGCTTCGCAGCCGTCAGCACCCTGCTGGGATCGCCCCTCCTCGGCGCGTTCCTGCTGATGGAGACGTCCGGCCTGGCCGGGATGACGCTCGGACTGGTGCTCGTCCCGGGCCTGCTCGCCTCCGGCATCGGCTCGCTCATCTTCATCGGCCTGGGTTCGTGGACGGGGCTGGGAACGTACTCCCTGACCCTGCCGGGCGTTCCGCACGCGGACGACCCCACCGTGGGCGCGTTCGGCTGGGCGATCGTCCTGGGAGCCGCGGCGGCCTTCACCGGCACGGGGATCAAGCGGCTCTCCCTGTCGCTCCAGAAACACACCGGACGGCGGACGGTGTCGTCCGCCGTCGTGATGGGTCTGGTCGTCGGCGTGCTGGCCCTCCTGTACGCGGAGAGCACGGGTCACGACGCGTCCCAGGTGCTCTACTCGGGCCAGGACGCCCTCGGCCCGCTGCTCGCCACGGACGCGGGACTCTCGGTCGCCACGCTCGTGATCCTCGTCGTGTGCAAGGGACTCGCGTACTGCGCGTCGCTGAGCAGCTTCAGAGGCGGGCCCATCTTTCCTTCCATGTTCATCGGAGCGGCGGGCGGGCTGGCCCTGTCCCATCTGCCCGGACTGGACACCACGTCGGGTTTCGCGATGGGCGTCGGGGCCATGTGCGTGGCGATGCTGAAGCTTCCGATGACCTCGGTGCTGCTCGCCACCCTGCTGCTGGGTTCCGAAGGGATCACCGTTATGCCGCTCGTCATCGTGGCAGTGGTGGTCTCCTACGTCCTGACGCTCAGGCTCGATCCCGGTGCGGCCCCACGCACAGCGCCCAGATGACGAAGACGTTGATGGCGATGAGCACCAGCGACCAGAACGGATAGTAGGGGAGCCAGAGGAAGTTGGCGATCACCAGGAGGCCTGCGAGCAGGACACCGACGGCGCGGGCCCAGAGAGCGCCGCTGAAGAGTGCACAGCCGGCGAGGACGACCACGATCCCCAGGATGAGGTGCACCCAGCCCCAGCCGGTCAGGCTGAACTGGAAGACGTAGTTGTCCGTCGCGACGAACACGTCGTCCTTGGCGATGGCCGCGATGCCCTCGAAGATGGCCATCGCCCCGCCGAAGATCATCATCACCGCCGCGAAGACGGTCCAGCCCGACTGAGCCCCACTTCTGCCCGTCGCGCCCTTTCCCTCTCGGGTCCCGCTCACACTTCCAGCCATGTCGGCCTCCTCGAATTCCAGCCGATCGGCGGCTCGGGCGAGCCGCTATGCGGCTTATATACTATTTATCAGCCTGACACGGCATCATCTGATCGGCACACCGGACGACCCTCGACCCCCTTCTCTGCATTGAGATAGAATCCCGCATATGAGAGACGTGGAGACACCGGACTCCGTGGACGCCAGGCTGGCGGCCCGGCTGGGGCTGCTCCGCACCGAGCACGGCTGGTCGCTCGACGAGCTGTCGCGTCGCGCCGGCGTCAGCCGCTCGACGCTGTCCCGGCTGGAGCGCGGCGAGCTGAGCCCCACCACCACCGTGCTGAGTCAGCTCTGCACGGTGTACGGGCGGACGATGTCGCGCCTGCTCATGGAGGTGGAGGCGGAGCCGCCGCATCTGGTTCCCGCCGCGCGGCAGCCCGTGTGGCGTGACGCGCGCTCCGGATTCGTCCGCCGCTCCGTCTCACCCCCGCACCCCGGACTGCGTGCGGAGATCATCGAGGGCACACTCGACGCGGGCACCGACATCGCGTACGAGAACGCGCCCGTACCCGGTGTCGAGCAGCACATCTGGGTACTCGAAGGCACGGTCGAGATCACCGTCGACGGCAGGGTGCACACCGTGCACCAGGGCGACTGCCTGCGCTTCAGGCTGCGCGGCCCGTCCCATTTCCACTGCCCGGGCCCTCACCCGGTCCGCTACGCACTGATGATCGTCCTGCCGTGAATGTGAAAGGACCCCGCTCCATGACCGAGATCGTCCCCGTGTCCGGCCCCGAACTGGTCACCTACGCCGATGAACTCGCAGCCCTGCTGATCGAGGCCGTGGAAGGCGGGGCGTCCGTGGGGTTCCTCGCGCCGCTGGACCGGGCTGACGCGGCCGCGTGGTGGCGGGAGCGGGCCGCCGCGGTCGACGCCGGGAGCCAGCAGGTCTGGATCGCCCGCGACGGCGAGCGGCTGGAGGGCACGGTCGGCCTGGTCAAGGCACCCCTGCCCAACGCAGGCCACCGCGCGGAGGTGGCCAAGCTGATCGTCAGGCCCTCCGCCCGCGGCCGGGGGGTCGGCCGCGCACTGCTCACGGCCGTCGAGGAGTGGGCCGCCGGGGTAGGGCTGACGCTGCTGGTCCTGGACACGGAGACGGACAGCCTCGCCGAGCGGCTGTACGCCGCGGCGGGCTGGACGGCCTGCGGCTCCATCCCCCGGTACGCGGCGGACCCCTCCGGCGCACTCAGGGGAACGACCCTCTTCTACAAGGAGCTCGCCCGCCCCGCTGCGGGCGAGGCGGGCGCGTCACAATGACTGTGACGCCCTACGACCGAGGAGATCACGCATGACGCTGCACGACATCCCGCTCCACACCCTCGCCGGCGAGCCGACGACGCTGGGGGCCTACGAGGGCTCGGCCGTCCTCCTGGTCAACGTCGCCTCCAAGTGCGGGCTCACGCCCCAGTACGCCGGCCTGGAGCGGCTGCAGAAGGAGTACGGGGACCGCGGGTTCACCGTGCTCGGCGTGCCCTGCAACCAGTTCGCGGGCCAGGAGCCGGGCAGCGCCGAGGAGATCCAGACGTTCTGCTCGACGACGTACGGCGTCAGCTTCCCCCTGCTGGAGAAGATCGACGTGAACGGCGAGGACCGCCACCCGCTCTACGCCGAGCTGACGAAGGTCAGCGACTCCGAGGGCGCGGCAGGTGACGTCCAGTGGAACTTCGAGAAGTTCCTTATCTCCCCGGCCGGCGAGCCGGTCGCCCGGATCCGCCCCCGGACCGAGCCGGAGGACCCGGAGGTCGTGGCGGCCATCGAGGCGCAGCTTCCGCGGTAGCCGGAAGCGGTACGAGGGCACGCGGGGCCGGACCGCCACACGGTCCGGCCCCGCCTCACCGCCGGCCCTTGATCCGGGGAGCCCCGAGGGCCCGGCACGCGCCCCGGACGAGCGGCCTCAGCGGATCGGCATGCCCGACAAGGTGCGGGCGATCACCAGGCGCTGGATCTCGCTCGTGCCCTCGAAGATGGTGTAGATCGCGGCGTCCCGGTGCATGCGCTCGACCGGGTACTCGCGCGTGAAGCCGTTGCCGCCGAGGATCTGGACGGCCTGGGCGGTGACCGACTTCGCCGTCTCGCTGGCGAAGAGCTTGGACATCGAGCCCTCCGCCGCGGTGAAGGGCTTACCGGCGCTCGCCATCCAGGAGGCGCGCCAGACCAGGAGCCGCGCGGCATCGATCTGCGTGCGCATGTCCGCCAGCTGGAAGGCGACGCCCTGGTTGTCGATGATGGGGCGGCCGAACTGACTGCGGGTCTTCGCGTAGTCCAGGGCGACCTCGTACGCCGCGCGCGCGGTGCCGACCGCCATGGCGCCGACGGCGGGGCGGGACGCCTCGAAGGTGGCCATCGCCGCGTTCTTGACGCGCTCGCCGCCGGACCTGGCGCGCTCGCGGGCCCGGGCAAGGCGCTCGTCGAGCTTCTCCTTGCCGCCGAGCAGGCAGTGACCGGGAATCCGGACGTCCTCCAGGACGACCTCGGCCGTGTGCGAGGCACGGATGCCGTGCTTCTTGAACTTCTGCCCCTGGGAGAGGCCGGGCGTGGCGGGCGGGACGATGAAGGAGGCGTGCCCCTTCGAGCCCAGCTCCGGGTCGACCACGGCGACGACGACGTGGACGTTGGCGATGCCGCCGTTGGTCGCCCAGGTCTTGGTGCCGTTGAGCACCCACTCATCCTTGGCCTCGTCGTACACGGCGCGCGTACGCATCGAGGCGACGTCCGAGCCGGCGTCCGGTTCGGAGGAGCAGAAGGCGGCGACCTTCACGTCGGACGCGTCGCCGTACATCTGCGGAATCCAGGTGCCGATCTGCTCCTCGGTACCGTTGGCCAGCACACCGACCGCCGCGAGCCCCGTACCGACGATCGACAGGGCGATGCCCGCGTCACCCCAGAAGAGCTCCTCCATCGCCATGGGGATCCCCAGACCCGTAGGGTCGAAGAACTGCTGGGCATAGAAGTCGAGGGAGTAGATGCCTACCTTGGCCGCCTCCTGGATGACGGGCCAGGGCGTTTCCTCACGCTCGTCCCACTCCGAAGCGGCCGGCCGGATCACCTCGGCGGCGAATCCGTGCAGCCAGTCACGGACCTGCTTCTGGTCGTCGTTGAGCTCGAGCGTGAACTCGGCCATGTTCCCTCCATGCACTTCAGGAAAACCCGTTACTAGCGGTAACAACAGTCTGTTACCAGCAAGTAGCCTGTGTCAACCGGTCAGCTGGGGATCCGCGCGTGGCGGAGCAGGGTGTTACGTTGCCCGGGCGTGACGAGATCGCAGGACAGCTGGGTGGGGCGGGAGAGAAGACGATGGAGACCGCACGAGGGGCCGAACGGCAGCGGACGGCGGCCGAGAGACGCCGTCGGGAGCTGCTGGAAGCCGCGGACCGAGTGGTGCTCAGGGACGGCCCCAAGGCCTCGATGAACGCGATCGCCGCGGAGGCCGGGATCACCAAGCCCATCCTCTACCGGCACTTCGGCGACAAGGGCGGCCTCTACCGCGCGCTCGCCAAGCGCCACACCGATGCGCTGCTCAGCGCCCTGCGGGCCGCGCTCGACGCGCCCTCCGAGCGGCGCGCACGGGTCGAGTCGACGCTCGACACGTACCTCGCCGCGATCGAGGCACGTCCGCAGGTCTACCGCTTCCTGATGCACCCCTCGGACGACGCGGCCCCCTCACCCGAGCAGGGCTTCGACGTCGGCCGCCACTCGGCCCCACTGCTGCGCCGGCTGGGCGAGGAGCTCGGCAAGGTGATCGTGGAGCGGGTGGACCTCGGCCCGGACGGCGAGCAGATGGCACGCATCTGGGGCCACGGCATCGTCGGCATGATGCACGCCGCAGGGGACTGGTGGCTCGGTGACCGGCCGTGTTCGCGCGAGACGCTCGTACGCAGTCTCGCCGACCTCCTGTGGGGCAGGCTCGCCGAGGCGGGCGACCTGCCGGGCGGCCCGGGGTTCTGAGCGCCCGCCGGGCCGCGATCGCCGCCGCGCACGCCCGGCCCGGGGCCGCGCGTTCCCAGGCCCCTCGGCCGGGCTCAGGCGGTGACCGTGCGTCCCCAGGGGGCCCGCCGGGCGGCACGGAGCGCCCTGGCACGCCGCAGGCCCGTCAGGCGGTCCGTGTAGATCCGGCCTTCGAGGTGGTCGCACTCGTGCTGCAGGCAGCGGGCGAACCAGCCGGTGCCCGTGATCCGCACC
The DNA here is from genome assembly GCF_042872025.1 of Streptomyces sp. NPDC005494. Taxonomy (NCBI): domain Bacteria; kingdom Bacillati; phylum Actinomycetota; class Actinomycetes; order Kitasatosporales; family Streptomycetaceae; genus Streptomyces; species Streptomyces sp. NPDC005494. The sequence goes on along the minus strand of NZ_JBIAJR010000007.1, from coordinate 133,304 downwards.
GGCTCCCCGGTGACGGACCGGCCCTCGACGACCGCGTGGTCGAAGCGCGGGGTGCCTGCTTCCAGGCCCGGAAGTGAAAGGCAGCCCTCCGGTCCGCGTACGGTGATCCCGTCGGCCTCGACGAGGACGGGGTTGACGATGTGGCCCACGTGCCGGACCTCGTCGTCGTCCGGACAGTCGTACACGAAGACCTTGAGCGGTACGCCGATCTGGTTCGCGGCGAGTCCCACGCCGTTCGCGGCGTACATCGTGGCGAACATGTCCTCGACCAGGCGGGCGAGGGAAGGTCCGAAGTCGGTGACGTCGTCACAGGGAGCGTGCAGCACCGGGTCACCGAACAGGCTCATGGCACGGACGCGTCCGGAACTGCCGGGGATCGGGCGGTTTCGCATGGGGAGAAGCGTACGTTCCACGTGACCTCCACCTTCCCCGTGGTGCCGAGGTGCGGTCGCCGCGCCGGACATCGATAGGCTGGGCGCGGACTTACGCAAGGAGGATCTAGGACGATGGCAGGCAACACGGAGCCGTTGTCGCCGCGGGCCAAGCTCGCCGTGACGGCGGGCAAGGCCGCGGCGGCGGTGTCGCGCGCTGCGGGGCGCGGCAGCGGATCGGTGATCGGCGGCCGGGTGGCGCTCAAGCTCGACCCCGACCTGCTCGGGCGGCTGGCGCAGCACCTGGACGTGATCCTCGTGTCCGCGACGAACGGCAAGACGACCACCACCCGGCTGATCGCCGAGGCACTGCGGGCCGCCGGGCCCGTGGTGTCCAACGCGCTCGGGGCCAACATGCCCGCGGGGATCACCTCCGCGCTGGCGGGCGGCTCGGACGCGCGGTACGGCGTGATCGAGGTGGACGAGAAGTACCTCGCCGGTGTGGCACGCGACACGACCCCCAAGGTGATCGCGCTGCTCAACCTCTCCCGCGACCAGCTGGACCGCGCGGCGGAGACCCGGATGCTGGCGGAGAAGTGGCGTGAGGGGCTGTCCGGCTCCAAGGCCGTGATCGTGGCCAACGCCGACGACCCGCTGATCGTCTGGGCGGCTTCCTCCTCCCCCAACGTGGTGTGGGTCGCCGCCGGACAGGCGTGGAAGGACGACGCCTGGTCCTGCCCGTCCTGCGGCGGTGTGATGCAGCGGCCGGGCGACGACTGGTTCTGCGGCGAGTGCGGCTTCCGCCGCCCCGCGCCGAGCTGGGCGCTGAACGGCGACTACGTCCTGGACCCGCACGGTTCGGCGTGGCCGATCCACCTCCAGCTGCCGGGCCGTGCCAACAAGGCCAACGCCACCAGCTCGGCCGCCGTGGCCGCCGTCTTCGGTGTGCCGCCGCAGGTCGCGCTGGAGCGCATGTACCAGGTGCAGGCGGTGGCCGGCCGCTACGACGTCGTCTCCTTCCTCGGCCGCGAGCTGCGGCTCCTGCTGGCGAAGAACCCGGCGGGCTGGCTCGAGACGTTCTCCCTGATCGATCCGCCGCCGACGCCCGTGATCCTCTCGGTGAACGCACGCGGCGCCGACGGCACGGACACCTCCTGGCTGTGGGACGTCGACTACACGCAGCTCTACGGGCACCCGATCTTCGTGCTCGGCGACCGCAAGCTGGACCTCGCGGTCCGGCTCGAGGTGGCCGGACTGGACTTCCGTGTCTGCGAGAACCTCGACGAGGCGGTCCAGATGGCTCCGCCCGGCCGTATCGAGGTCATCGCCAACTACACCGCCTTCCAGGATCTGCGCCGTCGTGTCGGCAACTGACCCCCGCGCGGGCAACCCCCGGAGAGGACGAAGCATGAGCAACAACAGCCTGCGGCTGGTGTGGGTCTATCCCGACCTCCTCAGCACCTACGGCGACCAGGGCAACGCCCTGGTGGTGGAGCGCCGGGCACGCCAGCGCGGCCTGGACGTGTCGCGTGTCGACGTGCGCAGCGACCAGCCCATCCCGACGTCGGGCGACATCTATCTGATCGGCGGCGGGGAGGACCGGCCCCAGCGGCTCGCAGCGGAGCGGCTGCGCCGGGACGGCGGACTGAGCAGGGCCGCGTCGAACGGCGCGATCATCTTCTCGGTCTGCGCCGGCTACCAGATCCTCGGCCACGAGTTCATCAACGACCTCGGGGAGCGGGAGCCCGGTCTCGGGCTGCTGGACGTCGTCTCCACCCGGGGCGAGGGCGACCGGTGCGTCGGTGACGTGCTCGGCGACATCGACCCGAACCTGGGGCTGCCGCCGCTGACCGGCTTCGAGAACCACCAGGGCGTCACCCACCTCGGCCCGACGGCCCGCCCGTTCGCGCGGGTCCGGCTCGGCCGGGGCAACGGCACGGGTGACGGCACGGAGGGCGCGTACAACGACACCGTCTTCGGTACGTACATGCACGGGCCCGTGCTCGCGCGGAACCCGCTCATCGCGGACCACCTGCTCAAGCTGGCCCTGGACGTGAACGCGCTGCCGCCGAGCGACGACCGGTGGTACGAGGCGCTGCGCGCCGAACGGATCGCCGCGGCGACCCAGCCCGCCTGACGTATTTCCTGCGGACCGGCCCGTCCCACGGGCCGGTCCGCAGGTGTGAGCGGCCGGTGTACGTCCGGTGGACGTCCAGCAGTCGGACAGTGGGTTCGGTCCCGTCACCCCGCGCCGGTAGGGTGGCGGGGATCCAACCGGACGACGTGGTCCGGCGTCGGCCCACGTTGCAAAGGTTTCCCGGGCAATGCGAATTGGTGTGCTCACCTCCGGCGGCGACTGCCCCGGCCTCAACGCCGTCATCCGTTCCGTCGTGCACCGTGCGGTGGTCGACCACGGCGACGAGGTCATCGGCTTCCACGACGGCTGGAGGGGCCTCCTCGAGTGCGACTACCGCAAGCTCGACCTCGACGCGGTCGGCGGCATCCTCGCTCGTGGCGGCACCATTCTCGGCTCCTCCCGCGTCCAGCCCGCGCATCTGCGTGACGGCGTCGAGCGGGCCAGGGGCCATGTCGCCGACCTCGGCCTGGACGCGATCATCCCGATCGGCGGCGAAGGCACGCTGAAGGCCGCCAACCTGCTCTCCGAGGCCGGCCTGCCCATCGTCGGGGTGCCCAAGACCATCGACAACGACATCGCCTCCACGGACGTGACGTTCGGCTTCGACACCGCTGTCGGAGTCGCGACCGAGGCGCTCGACCGGCTGAAGACCACGGCCGAGTCGCACCAGCGGGTGCTGATCGTCGAGGTCATGGGCCGTCACACCGGGTGGATCGCGCTTCACTCCGGCATGGCGGCCGGCGCGCACGCCATCGTCGTACCGGAGCGTCCCTTCGACATCGACGAGCTGACCGAAGTGGTCGGCCGGCGCTTCTCCGACGGCAAGAAGTTCGCGATCGTCGTCGTGGCCGAGGGCGCGAAGCCGCGGGAGGGCTCCATGGAGTTCAACCAGGGCAAGAAGGACATCTACGGCCACGAGCGCTTCGCGGGGGTGGCGACGCAGCTCTCCGGTGAGCTGGAGCAGCGCCTGGGCAAGGAGGCCCGCCCGGTGATCCTCGGCCATGTGCAGCGCGGCGGCACCCCGACCGCGTACGACCGCGTCCTCGCCACCCGCTTCGGCTGGCACGCCGTCGAGGCGGCGCACCGCGGTGAGTTCGGCATGATGACGGCACTGCGCGGTACGGACATCACGATGGTGCCGCTGGCGGCGGCGGTGGAGACCCTGAAGACGGTGCCCGCCGAGCGCTACGCCGAGGCGCAGGTCGTCCTCTGACCCGCCACACCTTCCGCTGAACCGCCCCCGGCCGCACTCGCGGCCGGGGGCGGTTCTACTCTGGTCCGGACAACCGGCACGAATCGGGGACGTCCCCGGCGGGAGTGAACAGATGGATCACAGCGGGCACGGCATGAACATGGATCTGCCGCCGTTCACGCTGGGACGCGGACTCGAATTCTCCGCGGACCCGTTCTTCCTGGTCGGCTGCGTCGCCGCCCTCGTCCTGTACGGCTACGCGGTCGCCCGACTGCGCGGCCGGGGCGACAGCTGGCCGGTCAACCGGATCGTCTTCTTCGTCCTGGGCGTGCTGACCATCGCCCTGGTGATGTGCACCGGTCTCAACGACTACGGCATGGTCATGTTCAGCGTGCACATGGTGCAGCACATGGTGATCAGCATGGTCTCTCCGATCCTGCTGCTGCTGGGTGCCCCCGTCACGCTCGCTCTGCGAGCGCTGCCGGTGGCGGGCCGGGACCGTACGGGCCCGCGCGAGCTGCTGCTCCAGCTGCTCCACAGCCGCTACCTGCGGATCATCACGCACCCGGCGTTCACGATCCCGCTGTTCATCGCGAGCCTCTACGCGCTCTACTTCACCCCGCTGTTCGACTTCCTGATGGGCTCGAAGCCCGGCCACATCGCGATGATGGTGCACTTCCTGGCGGTCGGTCTGGTGTTCTTCTGGCCGATCATGGGCGTCGACCCCGGCCCTCACCGGCCCGGCTACGTGATGCGGATGCTGGAGCTCTTCGCGGGAATGCCGTTCCACGCCTTCTTCGGGATCGCGCTGATGATGGCGAGCCAGCCGATGGTGAAGGCGTACGAGAACCCCCCGGCCTCCCTGGGTGTCGACGCGCTGAGCGACCAGTCCGTGGCGGGAGGCATCGCCTGGGCGTTCAGCGAGATCCCGTCCGTGCTGGTGCTGATCGCTCTCGTCTTCCAGTGGTACCGCTCCGACCAGCGGTCCGCGAAGCGCTCCGACCGCGCGGCGGACCGCGACGGCGACCAGGAGCTGAAGGCGTACAACGCCTACCTCGCCTCATTGCAGACACGCGGGCAGTAGCGGTGGGCGCGCCTCAGGGGTGACCATGGCTCCAACGGCCGTGCGGCCGGGTGAGGAGCGTGTGCTCATGCCTGGATCCACGAAGACCATGGGGGTGCTCACCGTCGGCACCCTGGTCGCGGTGACGGCGTACACGGTGGCGCTGGGGAGCAACGGCTGGCTGTGGTTCGGCTGGGTGGTGCTGGGGTTGGCCACCCTGGGGATGGCCGCCACCCGCGACACCTGAGCCGACGGCGGGACGGGGCCTCGAAGAGGACCCGTCCCGCGCTCGGCTCGGCGTCGGAGGAGGCGGGGCCCGGGGTGCCGCCGCAGCCGGGCGGCGTGGCGTAGCCCGCGTTTCTACGTGGCCGGGCGGCCGATCGCGATCATGGCCGCGTCGTCGCCCAGCCGGCCGCCGGCGTGGTCCAGGAGATCCCGCCTGAGCCGGCGCAGGAACGCGTCGGGGTCGTTCTCGGTCCAGCCCGCGATCCGCTCGGTGAGCGGGTAGAACGAGCCCGAAGGACCGCGGGCCTCGATGACGCCGTCCGTGTAGAGCAGCAGGAGGTCTCCCGCCTCGAAAGTGAACGTGTCGATGTGGTACTGCGGGCGGGCGAGGTCGCCCAGGCCCAGCGGAGGAGCGGGCCGGGAGGCTTCGATCGTCGAGGCGCAGCCGTCGCGCAGCAGGACCGGGGGCGGGTGCCCGCAGTCGATCATGTGCACCATGGAGCCCTCGTCGGGGATGTCCAGGACGGCGGCGGTGATGAAGCTCTCTGCGGACCGGTCCGTCTCCCCTGGTTCGGTCATGCCCCAGCACACACTGCCGTCGAGGTACGTCACCAGCTCGGTCAGGGTCGCCTCCCGGTGGGCCGCGGCCCGGAACGCGCCGAGCAGCAGGGCCGCGTCACCCACGGCGGTCATACCTTTGCCCCGTACGTCGCCGATGATCAGCCGGGTGCAGGAGCTGGCGCGTACGGCCGCGTACAGGTCACCGCCGATCTGCGCCTCGGCCTCGGCGGCAAGGTAGAGCGACGCGACCCGCAGCCCTCCGATCCGCCGGGGCAGCGGCCTCAGGACCACGCGCTGGGCGGTCTCGGCCACGTATCTCACCTGCGTCAGTTCGTTCGCGCGGCGCTCCCGCAGTACGCAGAAGACCACGAGGCTCGCTCCGACCAGGATCAGCCCGGCCATCTGTGCCTCGTGGTTCGCCGAGAACAGGTCGTCGCGATCACGGAGCACGGCGATGACGCCCTGAGCCACGACCGCGAGTGCCGCGACCAGCCCCGTCCCCCACGGGCCGGCGAACGACGCGGTGATCGCCGGGGCGGCGACCAGCAGGGGACCCAGGTGGATGTCGGGAGGAGCGAGGACGTCGATCACGACGATCGCCGTCATCAGCGCGATCGGGACGGCCAGCATCGCCCGGCTTCCTGGCCCCGAGCGTCGATGTCCCACGAACCGATGCACCACCCCTTCTCTCTACACCCGCGCCGCCCGGTGCGCACCAGCAGGCGGACCCGGCCCGCTCGGGGCCGGGTCCGCCTCACTTCGCGGGGCCGGGCCGGTGGCACATCCGGGGGTGCGAGCGGGACCCGGGGGCAGGACGGCGAGGGCGGCCCTGTCCCCGCCGCCGAGCTGGCCGATCGGCACGACAACGCGCTGCGCGTCGGTGACCTGCACTTTCGCCAGTTCGGCGCGCACCGCGGTTTCGCCGGCCCTCTCCCCACCGTGTCCTGCCACGAGGACACCGGTGCTCAGCCCCGAGGATGCTCCCGGAGCGGTCGGCGTCCCGGTCGATTTCGGCGGCCTCGCCTTCAGCCCTGGTGACGACCTGCCGCCGATGGCGACGGCATCGTCCTCCTCCCCGACACACCTGAACGGCACGGGAGAACTCCAACCCGCCCGTCGGGGTGGAGCCGCAGGCTGGACGACGGGATGAGGCCGCGCCCTCCCGGGCGCCGGACGGCCATGAACATCAGGCGGGGAGGGCGAGCGCGCGGAGACCGTCGTCCAGCAGCCGGATCAGCTCACCGACCCGTCCGCCGCCGCTCGGCGCCGCCGGGAAGCGCCGGAGCACGTCGACGACGGCCGGAGTCGCGCGGCTCACCACCTGCTGGACATGCTCCGCACCGATGCTCCGGTCGTCGCCGGCGGCGAGTTCCACCGCTCGGGCGGCGTAGGCGCCGGCGCCGAGGATGTGCTTGACCTGGGTGGCCTTGGCCAGCGGATGCAGGTAGGCGGAGCCTGCCGCGGACATGGCTGCCCATGCCGCCTCGTGCGCGGCCGCGGTCTCCGCGCTCTTGGCCGCCTTCAGGGCCGCCGACGCGGTGTCGCGCAGAGCCCTCCCCCGCTCCCCGCCCCGGGCGAAGTCCCATGCGGCACCGACGGCGTCCCGGGGCCGCGCGTCGTCCGGCCGGTCCGCCTCGAAGATCGCGAGCACAGCCTCCGCGCAAGCGCCGGCGAATGCGGCGACCTCACGGAGATCCTGCTTGCTCAGAACGATCTCGCCCACGTCTCCCGCGTCCCCAGTCATGCCTCCATCTTGCCCGGGGTCACGGGGGCCCGGGGGCCCGGGGTCACGGGGGCCCGGGGGCCCGGGGCCGCAGGGCTGCGGGGCCGCGGCATTCGGCGCCCGGCCGGGCGGTGTGTGCCGCTGTCGTTCCCGCCGTTCGCGGCGCACCAGGGAACGGCGGCATCGGGGCCGGTTCGGCGATCCGGAGGGGCCCGACCCGACGTGCGCCGCTCCGGACCCTGGGTGGGCGCCCGAAACGGGGCTACGATCGATCGTTCAGGAGTAGTACCGAGTTCGAACGGTCTGCCGACTGATGGCGCGTCAGGTAAGTCGGTCAAGAGCGACACCGTCATGTGTGATCCGGCAGAACGCGGCAACCAGCCCGGTCAGAAGGCTAGGAGAGAAGCTGTGTTCTATTACGTCCTGAAGTACGTCGTCCTGGGCCCCCTGCTCCGGCTGGTGTTCCGTCCCCGCATCGAAGGGCTGGAGCACGTTCCCGACGAGGGTGCGGCCATCGTCGCGGGCAATCATCTGTCCTTCTCCGACCACTTCCTGATGCCCGCGATCATCAAGCGCCGCATCACGTTCCTCGCGAAGGCCGAGTACTTCACCGGCCCCGGGATCAAGGGCAAGCTGACGGCCGCCTTCTTCCACAGCATCGGTCAGATCCCCGTGGACCGTTCCGGCAAGGAGGCCGGGCAGGCGGCGATCCGCGAGGGGCTGGGGGTGCTGGGCAGGGGTGAGCTGCTCGGCATCTACCCGGAAGGCACCCGCTCGCACGACGGGCGGCTGTACAAGGGCAAGGTCGGGGTCGCCGTGATGGCGATCAAGGCAGGGGTCCCCGTCGTCCCCTGCGCGATGGTCGGTACGTTCGAGATCCAGCCGCCGGGGCAGAAGGTGCCCCGGATCAAGCGGGTCACGATCCGCTTCGGGGAGCCGATGGACTTCTCCCGCTACGCGGGCTTGGAGAACGAGAAGGCGGCGATCCGCGCGGTGACGGACGAGATCATGTACGCCATCCTCGGGCTCTCGGGGCAGGAGTACGTCGACGAGTACGCCGTCAAGGCGAAGGCTGCACAGGCCGAGCAGCCCAGGAAGTTCCCGCGACGGTCACGCTGAGCGTGGACTCTGCCGACGGCAGATTCGCCTGGTCCCGGGGCGTGCCGCGGCCGTAGCGTTCGGTGCATGACCGGAGGACGAGCGTTCGTGCTGGGCGCGACAGGACAGGTCGGCCGGGCCGTGGTGCGGGCCCTGACCGAGGACGGCTGGGAGATCACGGCGGCCTCACGCGGAGGTGGCCGGGACGCCGCATGGAGCGGTGGAGTGCGCGCCCTCGCACTCGACCGGGAGGAGGAGGGGGCGCTCGCGGCGGCGCTGGGCGACGGCTGCGACGTCCTGGTGGACATGGTCGCCTTCGGCCGGGATCACGCAGCCCAGTTGTCGGGGCTCGCGGACCGGATCGGTTCCGCGGTCGTCATCTCCAGCGGCGCGGTGTACGCGGACGACCGGGGCCGGAGTTTCGACACCCAGGACGAGCCGGACGGCTTTCCGTCGTATCCGGTTCCCATCCCGGAGTCGCAGCGCACTGTGGACCCGGGGGAAGCGACGTACGGGACGCGGAAGGCCGCACTCGAAGAGGAACTGCTCGCGGCCGGTGAGCGGCTGCCGGTGACGCTGCTCCGGGCGGGCGCGATCCACGGCGAGCACTGCCGCACGCCGCGCGAGCTGTACTTCGTCAAGCGCCTGCTCGACGGCCGTGCACGACGGGTTCTCGCCTACGACGGGCAGAGCCGCTTCCACCCGGTGCATGTGACCAACCTTGCCGAACTGATACGTCTCGCCGCCCGCCGTCCGGGCTCCCGGGTGCTCAACGCGGGTGATCCGCAGGCGCCGACGGTCGCGGAGATCGCCGCCGCCGTCGACGGCGTACTCGGCGTGCGTACCGAGACGGTACTGGTGGCCGGTCCTCCGCCCGAGGGAGGTGTCGGACAGACCCCGTGGTCGGGTGCCCGTCCCGTGGTCTACGACATGTCGCTCGCCGAGCGGGAGCTCGGCTACCGCCCGGTGACGGGTTACGCAGAATCGCTCCCCGGGACCGTCGAGTGGCTCGCGGCACAACTGCGTGGCCGGGACTGGAGGCATGCCTTCCCGAAGATGGTGCGCAGCTACGGCGAAGGCCTCTTCGACTACACGGCCGAGGACGCCTGGCTCGAGCGGTACGACCGTGGACGCGAGAGCGGGCGGCCCTGAGAATCCCGGCCGCCCGCTCCCCTCACGGGGTCCTTACGGCTTCGGCGTGGCGTGCGGGGTGCACGTCACATCGCGCCGGTCGGTCTTCCCGGTGAGCAGGTAGGTGTCCACCCGCTCGTTGATGCAGGGGTTGACCAGGCCGGTGACACCGTGCGAGCCGGCGCCCTCCTCGGTGATGAGGCGGGAGCCCTTGAAGCGCTTGTGGAGCTCGACAGCGCCTTCGTACGGCGTGGCGGCATCACGCGTGGACTGCACGATCAGCACGGGAGGGAGTCCCTTGCCGGTGCGCACGTCCAGCGGCGTCTGCTGCTTGGACGGCCAGGTCGCACAGGGCAGGTTCATCCAGGCGTTCGCCCAGGTCATGAACGGGTACTCCTGGTGCAGCCGGGTGTTGTCGCGGTCCCACTTGCGCCAGCTCGTGGGCCACTTGGCGTCCGCGCACTCCACTGCGGTGTAGACGGCGTTGCCGTTCTCCGAGCTGATGTTGCCCGCGGTGTCCGACAGGTCGGGTGCCGCGGCGTCGATCAGCGCCTGGGTGTCGCCGCCCAGGTAGTCGCTCCAGATCTGGGCGGTGGGCGCCCAGGCGGAGTCGTAGTACGGCGCGCCCTGGAAGAATCCGATGAGCTCGGCGGGTCCGACGACGCCACCGATCGGGTTCTTCTTGGCCGCCGCGCGCAGGGTCAGCCACGCCTGCTCGACCTTCTCCGGCGTGTCACCGATGTGGTAGGCGGCGTCGTTCGCTGCGACCCATGCCTTCCAGTCGTCCCAGCGTGTCTGGAAGGCGATGTCCTGGTTGAGGTTGGCCTCGTACCAGATGTTGTCCTTCGCGGGGTTGACCACGCTGTCGACGACCATGCGGCGGACGTGCGACGGGAAGAGCGTGCCGTAGACCGCGCCCAGGTAGGTGCCGTAGGAGACGCCCAGGAAGTTGAGCTTCTTCTCGCCGAGCGCGGCCCTGATGACGTCCAGGTCGCGTGCGGTGTTGGGCGTGGTCATGTGCGGCAGCATCTCGCCGCTGCGCTCGGCGCAGCCGTCGGCGTACTCGGCGGCGAGCTTGCGCTGAGCACGCTTGTCGGCCTCGCTGTCGGGGACCGGGTCCGCCTTCGGGGCCTTCACGAACTCCTGCGGATCGATGCAGGAGATCGGCGCCGAGTGGCCGACACCTCGCGGGTCGAAGCCGACGAAGTCGTATGCCTTCGCGGTCTTCGCCCACAGCGGGTTCTTGTTGACGATGCGCTTCGGGAACGCCATACCCGAGCCGCCGGGGCCCCCGGGGTTGTAGACGAGCGCGCCCTGGCGCTCGTCCTTCGTGCCCGTGCTGACGTGCCGGTCGACGGCGAGCTTGATCTGCTTGCCGTCGGGCTTGCTGTAGTCGAGCGGCACCGTCACCCAGCCGCACTGGATGGGCGCGGCGATCGCCCAGTCGGCCGGACAGTCCGTCCAGTCGATTCCCTTCTTCTCCGCCCGGGCCGCGGCGGTCTGGACTCCGCGCGCCTCCCGGTCGCCGTGGTGACGGCTGTCGGCGCCTGCGGCCGGTGCGGCTATCGCCCCTGCTATGAGCGTGCCCGCGATCAGAGTGCCGGCCGAACCGAGCACCGCTGTGCGTCTCAAGTGGAACCTCCCCCTGTGTGATGCGCCGCCGGTGGCGGCGCTTCGTTCGTTCGTCCCGTGGATCCTTTCGCCTGTGAGCCTGCTGAGAACAGGGCGTACACGTGTTTCTTTACCGAACCAATAACCGGTGTCACTGTCCCGCTGAGCGAACTCAGGCCCTTCCGTGGGCCCTTGTCTCCTTCAGAAGGCCCTCCAGGGCCCCGTCCAGCACCGCACGGAGCAGCCGCGCGTCGGCAGCGAGCGCCGTCACGAGGACGGCGGGGCCGGCCAGTGGCGCCAGCACGGCGGTGGGACCGAGGACGCGGGGTGCGGGAGGTCCTTCGCCGAACGCGGGGTCGACGACGAGCAGTTGTCCTACTGCCCGATGGCCGCCGAGGACGGCCGCACCGTCCCAGCCTCCGGGTGCCCCCGGGCCGTACGTCAGCTGCTGGTCGAGCAGCGGACGGCCGGCCCTGCGGACGATCAGGCGGGTGGAGAGCCTGCCGGTGGATTCGCCGTGGCGCCCCAGGACCTGTTCCTCCCGGAGCACCAGACGGGCGGTGGGCGCGAGTTCAGCGCGGGTGGTCATGTCGAGGTCACTGCCGTGCGCGGAGACGAGCGGTTCGGGGAGCCAGCGCAGCTCCGCCTCCTCCCCCACGCTCAGCCGCACGTCGTACGTGGCCGGTCCCGCGTCCGGGTCGGCTCCCGGCAGGGCGACGGTCGCGGCGGCGGAGTCCACGCTCAGCCGCGCGCCGTCCTCGGCCCGCACCTCGACGGCGAGCCGGTCGCCACCCAGGGGGGCACTCATCGCGCCGACCACGGTGACGCGCGCGTACGCGGTGTCGGGGGATCTGGTGCGGCGCACTGCAAGGGGGCCGGCGCTCTCCAGCACGGGCAGCACCGTGCCGCCCGGCCCGCCTGCCACGGCGGTGATCCGGGCGGTGGCCTCGACGCTCATGCGGCCCAGGCGGCGAGCTGTGCCCGCACCCAGTCGGCGACGGGCGCGACACCGTCGGCACCGGTCAGGGAGGTGAACACCACGGGAAGTTCGCCCCGTTGCGCCGCGGCGTCCTCGGCCATGCGTTCCAGGTCGGAACCGACATAGGGAGCGAGGTCGGTCTTGTTGACGACGAGCAGGTCGGCGGTGGTGACGCCGGGTCCGCCCTTGCGCGGGATGTCGTCTCCGCCCGCGACGTCGATCACGAAGATCTGGGCGTCGACGAGGCCCCTGGAGAAGGTGGCGGTGAGGTTGTCGCCGCCGGATTCGACGAGGATCAGGTCCAGCGGCCCGACGGAGTCCTCGAGGTCCTCGACCGCTTCGAGGTTGGCGGAGATGTCGTCCCGGATGGCGGTGTGCGGACAGGCGCCGGTCTCGACGGCCTGGATGCGCTCGGGGGGCAGTACGGCGTTGCGCAGCAGGAAGGCGGCGTCCTCACGGGTGTAGATGTCGTTGGTGACGACGGCGATGGAGATCCGGTCGCGCAGGGCTCGGCAGAGTGCGGCGACGGTCGCGGTCTTGCCGGAACCGACCGGCCCGCCGAGGCCGATGCGCAGGGCTCGCCGGGTGCCGTCGGGACGTGCGGCGTCGGCGCTGACGGCTGCGGGCCCGCTGTGGGCATGGTCGAGGTGCATGGAATGCGGCTCCTGGTGTCGTCTGGTGCGGTCGGAGGGCTGGATTCAGGACGCGAACAGGCGGACCGGCCAGGCCGCGTGGGCCTCGGCCGAGATGTCGAGCATCGGAGCTGACGCGGCGGGCAGGGCCTCGATGCCCTTCCGTGCGGCTTCCGCTGCCTGCTCGGCGACCTGGTCGAGTGCGGGGGCGAGCCGGGCGAGGACGGCGGTGGCCTCGAAGGGGTCGAGGGAGAGCAGCCGGACCACCGCGGTGGCGGGGCCGCTGACCGTCTCGTAGGCGACGCAGTGCGCGGCGTCCTCGGGGCCGAGACCCGCCGCCCGGGCCGTGAGGCCGAGGACGACGGGCTGGTGGGCACCGCGTGGCCGGGCTTCGGCCAGCGCAGTGAGTTCAGGGCTGGGCCAGGTGGCCCGGGCGGCCCTCATCAGCTGGCGTCCGAGCTTGCGCGCGACGTTCCTGAGTGCGGGTGAGGGGGTCCGGGCGTCGGCGGCCTCGTCGAGCGCGAGCGGGTCGAGACCGTGGGCCGCCGCGGCTGCGAGTGCCGCGGAGGTGAGCCCGGTGGTGTGGAGCCGGCCCAGGCAGAAGGCCGCCAGGTCCTGGGCGTTGCGGATGTGTCCTGCCTTGACGGCCGGTTCGGCGCCACCGGAGTGGGCGTGACCTCCGGCGGGGAACCGGCCGTCGGCGAGGACGAGCAGGGCTGCGCGTTTCGTCATGAAGTGCTGTCCTGCCCTCAGAAGAGGAAGTACCGCTGCGCCATGGGCAGTTCGGCGGCGGGGGCGGGTTCGACCGGATCGCCGTCGATGGTCACGGCGAAGCTGTCGGGGTCGACCTCGACCCGGGGCAGGGCGTCGTTCTCGCGCATGTCCGCCTTGGTGACGCCTCGGGTGCTGCTGATCGGTACGAACGCCTTGCCCAGACCCAGACGTTCCGGGAGCCCGTCCTCGACGGCCGATGCGGAGACGAAGTTCAGGGAGTTGGCTGCGGGCGCCCTGCCCACGGCTCCGAACATCGGGCGGGGCATGACCGGCTGCGGGGTGGGGATCGAGGCGTTCGCGTCGCCCATCTGCGCGTACGCGATCTGGCCTCCCTTGATCACTGTCTGCGGCTTGACCCCGAAGAAGGCCGGGTCCCACAGGACCAGGTCGGCGAGTTTGCCGGTCTCGACGGATCCGATCTCCCGGTCGAGCCCTTGGGCCACAGCCGGGTTGATCGTGTATTTGGCGACATAGCGACGTGCACGGTGGTTGTCGGCGCGGCCGTCGCCCGGCAGGGCGCCGCGGCGCCGCTTCATCACGTGAGCTGTCTGCCAGGTCCGCAGGATCACTTCACCGATGCGCCCCATGGCCTGCGAGTCGGAGGAGATGATCGAGATGGCTCCGAGGTCGTGGAGGATGTCCTCGGCCGCGATGGTCGAGGGCCGGATCCGGGACTCCGCGAAGGCCAGGTCCTCCGGCACCGTGGGATTCAGGTGGTGGCAGACCATCAGCATGTCGAGGTGTTCGTCGATGGTGTTGAGGGTGTGCGGCCGGGTCGGGTTGGTGGAGCTGGGCAGTACGTACGGCTCCGAGACCACGCTGATGATGTCGGGCGCGTGCCCTCCCCCCGCGCCTTCCGTGTGGTACGCGTGGATGGAGCGCCCCGCGATGGCGGCCAGGGTGTCGGCGACGAAGCCGGCCTCGTTGAGCGTGTCGGTGTGGATGGCGAGTTGGGCGCCGGTCTCCTCGCAGACGCTCAGACAGGCGTCGATGACCGCGGGAGTGGCACCCCAGTCCTCGTGGATCTTGAATCCCAGCGCACCGGCGCGCAGCTGGGAACGCATGGCCTCGCGGGACATCGTGTTGCCCTTGCCGAGCAGTCCGATGTTGACGGGGTAGCCCTCGAGCGCCTCGAACATCCGGGCGAGGTGCCAGGGGCCGGGGGTGATCGTCGTCGCCTTGGTTCCCTCCGCCGGCCCGGTGCCGCCGCCGACGAGCGTGGTGATGCCGGAGGCCAGGGCCTGGTCGACGAGGGTCGGCGAGATGAAGTGGACGTGTGCGTCGATGGCTCCGGCGGTGATGAACTTGCCGTTGCCCGCGATGATCTCCGTCTCGGGTCCGATGACCAGGTCCGGGTGGACACCGTCCATGGTGTCGGGGTTTCCGGCCTTCCCGATGCCGGTGATACGGCCGTCGCGGATGCCGATGTCGGCCTTGACGATGCCCCAGTGGTCGATGATGACGGCGCCGGTGACGACGGTGTCGGGCGCGCCTTCCGCACGCGTGGTGCGCGCCTGGCCCATCGACTCACGGATCACCTTGCCCCCGCCGAACACGGCCTCGTCACCCGCACGTCCGGGGCCGCCTGACCTGTCCTCCTCGATCTCGACAACGAGATCGGTGTCCGCGAGCCGGATGCGGTCGCCGGTGGTGGGCCCGAACAGGTCGGCGTACACGGGGCGGCTGAGTTCAGGCATCGAGCGGACCTCCGGTGTCGCCGCGCAGTCCGGGGACGATGCGCAGTCCTGCGAGCGGGACGAGTTCGACGTCGACGGGAATGCCGGGCTCGAAGCGCACGGCGGTCCCGGCGGCGATGTTCAGCCGCAGCCCGTGGGCGGCACCGCGGTCGAAGTCCAGGCCCGGGTTGGCCTCGGCGAAGTGGTAGTGGGAGCCGACCTGCACGGGCCGGTCGGCGGCGTTGAGGACGGTGAGGCGGGTGACGGGGCGCCCGTCGTTGAGGGGCACCGGACCGTCCGCGTACAGGATCTCTCCGGGAATCATCGGCCGATCCCCCGTCAGACGATCGGGTCGTGGACGGTGACGAGCTTGGTGCCGTCCGGGAAGGTGGCCTCGACCTGGACGTCGTGGATCATCTCGGGGATGCCGTCCATGACGTCCTGCCGGGTGAGCACCTTCCTGCCGGAGGCCATCAGTTCGGCCACGGTGCGGCCGTCGCGCGCCCCTTCCAGCAGGTGGGAAGTGATCAGCGCGATCGCCTCGGGGTGATTCAGCCGCAACCCACGTGCCCGGCGCTTCTCTGCGACATCGGCCGCCACATGGATGAGCAGGCGTTCCTGTTCGTGCGGAGTCAGTTGCACGCTTCCACCCTCTTCGTCTTCCGCCCGGTACCTGCCCCGGGCGCAGCGGGACCCTATCCCGCCTTCAACACTCTGTTGAACGATGAAGAGGATTCCGCGGCCAGGTATTGCACGTTAGGGCGGAAGTTTTTCCGGCGCGTTAACTGATCTTTTGCGGAACCATGGACATCAGCCCGCGCAGCCCGCTCTCCAGGACCTCGGGCTCGGCCCCGCCGAACAGTGCCTCCTGCGCCAGGAAGCCCTGCGCGGTCGCGATCATGGTGCGGGCGACGTCGTCGGCAGGCACACCGGGCGGCATGAGACCGGCGGCGCGATAGGCCTCCACCAGCTTCGTCCAGGCCTCCCGCATGCCCGCGAAGCCCTCCCCGAGGGTCTGCGCCAGCCGGTCGTCCCGCAGGGTCTCTGCCCACACCTGGACCATGAGCGCGGCACACTCGCGGCGCTCCAGGTCGAAGATCCGCCCTTCGAGGACGCCGCGCATCACCCTCCCCAGCAGCACGTCGGGGGTCGGCGGCGGAACGAGGTCCACCGCCTCCTCGAACGCCTTGCGGATGATCCGGAACGCGTCGTCGGCGATGGCCGCGATCAGGTCCCCCTTGCCGGCGAAGTAGCGGTAGACGGCTCCGGCCGACAGCCCGACCTCCTTCAGCACGTCCTGCATGGACGTGCCGTGGAAGCCGCTGCGGGCGAAGCAGCGCGCGGCGCCCGCGAGGATCTGCCGGCGGCGGGCGTCGAGGTGCTCCTGGGATACGCGTGCCATGGCGCAAACCTAAAACGAACATTCATTCTTGACAAGCTCCCCCACCGGCGTGACAGTGGACGCACATCTAAAACGAACGATCCTTCTCTCTGAAACGAGGCGCTCGTCATGCCTGCTGCACCGAACCACCGTGCGGTGGCGGTCACTCTGCTCGTTCCGCTCATCGTGACGCTGGCACTCTGGGCCTTCGCCTGGCCCGCCGCGCGGATCGCCCCGCGGGACCTGCCCGTGGGAGTGGCCGGCGCGGCACCGGCCGCGGAGCGGCTGGAGAAGCAGTTCGAGAGCCGGGACGGCGCCTTCGAGGTCCACCGGTACGCAGACGCGGACGCCGCCCGCACCGCGATCGAGGACCGGGCCGTATACGGCGCGGTCGTGGTCACGGCCGAGGGCCCCCGCCTGCTCACCGCCTCGGCCGCGAGTCCCGTCGTCGCGCAGTTGCTCACCGAGGCGGTCGCGAAGGCGGCACCCGGCGGAACCGCGGTACCGGTCACGGACGTCGTCGCCGCCCCCGACACCGATCCTCGCGGCGGAGCGCTCGGGGCGAGCGTGCTGCCGCTGACCCTCGCGGGAGTAGCCGCGGGAGCCCTCGTGACCCTGCTGCATCTGCGCGGCGCCCGGGCGGGAGCGGCCCTGACGGGCGCGGCGGCACTGGTCGGCGTCGCCGCCACCGCCCTGGCCCACAGCTGGCTCGGAGTGATCACGGGCGACTGGTGGACCGAGGCGGGCGTCATCGCGCTGACCACGCTGGCGGCGGGTGCGACGGTAGCGGGATTCGCCGCCCTGATCGGGACGCGGGGCATAGGCGTAGGGGCGCTGCTGATCGTGCTGCTGGGCAATCCGTTCTCCGGCGTCACCAGCGCGCCCGAACTGCTGCCCTCACCGGTCGGGGCGATCGGCCAGTGGCTGCCGCCGGGCGCCGGGGGCTCCCTGCTGCGCTCCGTCGCCTTCTTCGACGGGAACGCGGGAGGCAGGCCCGCGCTCGCCCTCACCCTGTGGGCGCTCCTGGGCCTGGCCGCCGTACTGATCGCGGGCCGCACGCGCCCGAAGTCCGTCACCCCCACGGCCTCCGTGAGCAGCGCTCCGGACGCGGCGCTCGCCCACTGACCCGCCCGCACCCGAAACAGGCCGCGCGCTCCCCGCGAGGGAGTGCGCGGCCGCTTGGCGTCCGGGCGGCGCTCCAGTGGTCGCCGCCGCCCGGCCTTCACTCCACCCGCTCTGCGCCCGGTCAGTCGTCCTGGCCGTGACCGCGGTGTTCCGCGGCGATACCGAAGCGGCGCCGTTCGCCCTCAGCGGATGACGTCGAGTGGATCGACGAGACCGAACGGATCACCTGCTCCTCGGCCGGCTGCTCCTCGTTCTCGAGTCGTTGCAGATCAGCGGCGGAAACCAGCGCCACGAGCGGCTTGCCATGGCGCGTCACGACCACCCTCTCGCCGCCGTACACAACACGGTTGATCAGCTCGGCGAGCTCTGCGCGGGCTTGCGTCACCGGAATCTCGTAGGCCATGGTTCCCATCATAACCGTCTGTACGTCCTGTACATTTTTTACGTACTGCTCGTACGGGCCGGTTCCACCTGTGGGAAATCAGAGGAGAGGGTCCGCCATGTTCCGTCCCGCCGACCGCCACGTCCTGCCCGAGTTCACCGAGCGCACCGCTTACGGGCCCCGGACGACGGATCCGTACGCGAAGCTCCTGTCCGAGCGCATCGTCTTTCTCGGCACGCCGGTCGACGACACGGCGGCGACCGATCTGATCGCTCAGTTCATGTACCTGGAGCACGCGGATCCGGACCGTCCGCTGTCCCTCTACATCAACTCGCCCGGTGGCTCCTTCAACGCCATGACAGCGATCTACGACACCATGCGCTACCTGGCGTGCGAGGTGGAGACCTTCTGTCTCGGACAGGCGGGATCGAGCGCCGCGGTACTCCTCGCGGCCGGTGCGCCCGGACGCCGACATGCCCTGCCCGGCTCCCGGGTAGTCATCCAGCAACCCGCCCTGGACGAGCCGTTGCGGGGGCAGCCCTCCGATCTCGAGATCGCGGCCTCCGAGTTGCTGCGCGAGCGCGAGTTGCTCACGGCCATGCTGGCGCGTCACACGGGGCGTTCCGTACAGGAGATCAGCGCCGACATCGACCGGGACACCGTTCTCGACGCGCCCGCCGCCCTGGCGTTCGGGCTGGTGGACCACGTCGTGGAGAACCGCATGCCGTCCCTGCCGCCGCATCCCGCGAGGTGAACGCCCGATGCTTTCGCCCCAGTTCCCGCCGCTCCCCGCACTGACCCGCGCCGAGGCCGAGTTCATCGACTGCTACCTGGAGACCCTCGACCAGCTCGGCCGCATCAACCCCGCGCGCGGCAGCGACACCTATGGAGCGCTTCGCGCCGCACAGGCGCTCGCCTCCCGCGCCACCGCCCTCCGCGACGCACTCGCGCTGATGCACGAGCGGGGCGAGTCACAGATCCACGCGGCCACGCTGGCCCGGGCACTGCGACTCCTGGACGGGGAGCGGCGCGCCGGCCGCGTCGCACTGCCCCCGGCCGCGTCGAGTTGACCGCGGAGCACGCCCGACTCCGGCGTCCGGCCCGCCTTTCGGCCCCCTCACCCGACACGCCCGGCCAGGTGATGAGTTTTCCTCGCTCGTTCGGCTCAGGGGCTCCCCCGCCCGAGGGACGACCCAACTTGCGCAGCGGATGCGGACGCTGAGCGGAATCCATCGTTCCGTCGCTGGTACGCGGCTGGTCCGGCAGCAGCGCCCGGTCCTCGGGCAGGCCCCGTCCACCCGAACGGATCAGTGGTGACGACTCTCACATATCGGAACTTCGACGAGGAAAAGGGGCGGTGCGTGCGTAAAGATCCCTGGGACGACAAGCCCCCGCCACCGCGGCGGGGCGGTCCGGGCGGACGCCGAGTCCTGCCGCCGTCCGGATGCCTGGTCGACAGGAGTGGATCGGCAGGAGTGGAGGACCCGAGCACAACGGGCCGACCGGACATCCGGACAGCCCTCGGGGTGAAGCCGCTTCGCGCGGCCGGGCAACTTCGCCAGCCCGAACCCGACAGGTCATCCTTCACAGGCGGCTGACGAAGGGTTGCGCATGCCTGCGCAGGTTCATGTCCCGTCTCTCATCGCCCGGGTCGGTACGGCCTCGGTTCTCACATTCGCCGTCGGCACCACGATGCTGGCCCCCGGTCTCGTGAACGAGGCCGAGGCCGCAGGCCATTCGACGAGGGCGCTCGACATCGCGGCCTCCAAGAAGGGTGCGCCGTACAGATGGGGGGCCACCGGCCCCCACAGGTTCGACTGTTCCGGCCTCACGCTCTACGCGTTCAAGAAAGCGGGCAAGAAACTCCCCCGCACGGCCCAGCAGCAGTACAACAAGACCCGCCATATCTCCAGGTCGCAGCGGAAACGCGGCGACCTGGTCTTTTTTCACGCGGGTCGCAGCGTCTACCACGTCGGTATCTACGCCGGCAACGGAAAGATGTGGCACTCACCGAAGACCGGGGCCGTGGTCCGGCTGGAGCGGATCTGGTCCAACAGCGTCTGGTACGGGAGGGTCCGCTGAGAGCTCTCCCCCTCCGGGTCAGCGCAGCAGGGGCCCGGTCACCAGTACGAGTCCCAGCGCGGTGAGCGCCGTGCCGCTGCCGCCCTCGATCGCACGGGCGGTACGCGGCCGGCGCAGCCACCGGCCCAGGCGGTCCACCAGCAGCGCCACGGCGGGGAACCAGACGAGCGCGAGCAGCACGACCACCGAGGCCAGCAGCAAGGTCCTGGGGAGTGGCGGCGAGCCGTCGGGAACGAACTGGGGCAGCAGACTGAGGAAGAGGACGGGTGCCTTCGGGTTGAGGGCGTTCGTCAGGAAGCCCTGGCGCAGGGAGCGGGCCCACGTCGTCGGCGTTCCGCCACCCGGCCCTTCCTCGGCCGCTTCTCCCCGGACCACGTTCCGCCGCAGCGCGTACAGGCCGCTGAGCCCGAGCCAGAGCACATAGGCGCCGCCGAGCAGCTGAACGGTACGGAACAGGACCGGCATGGTCACGAGCACGGCGGCGAGCCCGGCGACGGCGAGCGCGGTGTGCACCAGCAGCCCTCCGGCCACCCCCACCGCCGAGGCCAGACCGGACCG
Organism: Streptomyces sp. NPDC005494; assembly: GCF_042872025.1. NCBI lineage: Bacteria > Bacillati > Actinomycetota > Actinomycetes > Kitasatosporales > Streptomycetaceae > Streptomyces > Streptomyces sp. NPDC005494. The sequence continues at coordinate 112,603 of NZ_JBIAJR010000007.1, read as the reverse complement.
CCGAGAGGCGAGCGCGTTGCGTACGACGACGGTGAAGTCCGCGCCGGGCAGCGCGACCATACCCGCGGCCACGGCGACGAAAGCGAGCAGTTGTGCGTCCATGGGTCCACCTTGAACGCCCGAAGCCTTTAGCGTGTACTTGCAATCTCCTGGGTCCGCCAAAAGGAATGCTTAATGTACGACCCCACACGGCTGGCCGCGCTGGTGGCGGTGGCCGAGGCCGGCTCGATCACCCGGGCAGCGGCTCGGCTGGGTTACACCGCGCCCGCGCTCTCGCAGCAGTTGGCCAAGCTGGAGCGGGAGGCCGGGGCGGCCCTGCTGGTGAGGCACCACCGTGGCGCACGGCTCACGGTGGCCGGCGAGCTGCTGGCGGGGCGTGCCAGGCGCGTCCTGGACGAGATGGACCAGGCGCGGCACGAGCTTGCCCGACTCGCCGGGCTTTCGGGGGGCCGGCTGCGGGTGGGCACCTTCGTCACCGCCGGGATCCACCTGCTGCCCCCGGTGCTCACCGCGTTCCGCCGTGCCCACCCTGACGTTGAGCTGGCCGTCACGGACTACGAGCCGCCGGCCGGGGTCGCAGCGGTGGCGGCGGGCGACGTGGATCTCGCGTTGACCCACGCGTACGAGCCGGCGGCCCCTGATCCATTGCCTGCGGGAGTGTTCTCGGAGCCGTTGCTCGTCGAGGAGCTGGTGCTCGTGACCGCCGTCGGCCAGATGCTGTCCGAGGGCAGCGGCCCGCTGCCCGTGTCCGAACTGTCGGGCCGGCCACTGATCAGCAGCGCGCCGGAGCACCCGCCGAGGCGCGGGGTGGAGCGTGCGCTCGCCGAGGCGGGGGCGACGCCCGCCGTGGTGTGCGAGTCGCCCGGCTACGCCCTGGTGTGCGCGCTGGTCAGTGCGGGCCTCGGCGCGGCGGTCGTGCCGGAGATGGTCGCGGCGATGTCGCCGGCACCACTCGCCGTGCGGCGCCTGGAGCCGGCTGCGTTCCGGCGAACAATCTCGGTGGTGCACCGGGGGCCCCGGAACCTGGCGGCCGCGGAGACGCTGACGGCGCTGCTGCGCAGCGGATTCGGCCGTGCCACCACGTCGTAGCCGTAGGGCAAGCGCTCGCCCGGTCCGATGCGGCGGCCCGCCCGTGGGGGTTCAGGCCTGCGTGGGAACGGCCCATGGGAGCTCGATCGACACGGTCTTGCCCCCGTCCGGAGTCGGGCTGACGCTGAGTCGGCCACCGCTTTCCTTGGCGAGCGCCCGGACGATCACCATGCCGCGGCCGTTGTCCTGCCGTACGGCCGCGGGCAGGCGCTGGGGCCAGCGGGGGTGGCTGTCCGTGACTCCCAGATACAACTCGACGTCACGGTCGAGGCGCAGGTCCACGGTGAAGGTGGGTGACTGCCCGAAGGTGTGCTGGACCGCGTTCGTCGCGAGTTCCGAGACGATCAGCTGGATGGCGTCAGCGGTCTCGCTCCCGTCCGCGAGACCCCACTCGGCGAGTACGCGCGCCACGTGTCTCCGGGCCCGGGACACCGAGACCGGGTCGCTCGGCAGGGTGACAGTTGCTTCTTGCTGGTCTGCCATGGCGACGCCGTCCCTTTCCCGCCTGACCGACCCGCGATCGGCCTGGATTGTGCTTCGCGCCAGAGTGCCACCGATACGGCCCTCGGTGACGGCCATCCGCCAAGATATGCATATATCTGTCGCCCATTCCGGTGAACTCTCACCCGTAGCCGTACACAAGCGTCACACTGGCCACTTTCCGGGCCGCCGCCGCAGGCGGCTCCCCGCAGGAGGAGAGGAGCCGACATGCGCCACGGTCCGGCGGTACGCCGACGCAAACTCGGGGAGGAGCTGCGCGGCCTGCGCCAGGTTTCCGGGCTCACCAGCCGGGAGGCCGCGGACAGGCTGGGCTGGAATCAGTCGAAAGTGAGCCGGATCGAGACGGGCACGAGCGGGGTGACCGAGGGTGATGTGAGCCGCCTTCTGGACGTCTACGGCGTGGACGACGGGCAACTGCGCTCACTGCTCCAGCAACTGGCCGGCTCGGCCGGTGGCGGCGGAAGCGGCTGGTGGCACGCCTACCGCGGTCTCATCCCGCCTCAGTACCGGGACTTCATCAGCCTGGAGTCCCAGGCCGGTGCGGCCCGGACTCTGGAGACCTCGGTGGTGCCGGGGCTGCTCCAGACCGCCGACTACGCGCGAGCGGTGACCCGGTCCACGCTGGACGGGCTTCCGCCCGCACAGCTCGACTCCCTGGTGGAGATCAGGCTGGCCCGGCAGAGCGTTCTGTACGACTCCACCCCTCTGCGGCTCAGCGCCGTGATCGACGAGGCCGTCCTCCGGCGGCGGGTCGGCGGCCCCGGCGTGATGCGGGAACAGCTGCGCCACCTTGCGCACTCGGCACAACTGCCCCACGTGACAATCCAGTTACTTCCGTTCGAGGCCGGGAGCTACATCGGGCTCACAGGGCCTTTCGTTATCTTCTCTTTTCCGAACACTTCCGATCTGGATGTGGTCGTTCTTGACCATTTGACGAGTAGCCTCTATCTGGAGCGGAAAGAAGACCTTGCGGCGTACAGCTCGGCCTTCCGCTCCATGCAGGCTCACGCGCTGTCGCCGGAGCGTTCGCTGGACCTCATCGCCGCAGTAGGCCACGGCGGTCAGGCGGAACCTTCAGACTGCCCGAGGGGGGCACGATGTCCGACCGTCCCGCACAGCCCGGCCCCAGGTGGCGGCGCAGCAGCCGCAGCACCGGGATGAACAACTGCGTGGAAGCCGCACGGCTCGGCGAGGACCGGCTGGCGGTAAGGGACTCCAAGGACGTGACCCTGCCACCGCTGCGCTTCTCGGCGGGAGCCTGGACGACCTTCGTGGCCGGACTGCACGGGCCGCTGATCAGCTGACGGGCACGGGCGCCGTCGCGAGGACCGTCCCTACGGCGAAAGCGATCTGTTTCTCCGTGAGGTCCGCACGCGCCGTCAGCCTGAGCCGCGAGATCCCGTCCGGCACCGACGGCGGCCGGAAGCATCCCACCGCCAGGCCCGCACCGCGGCAGTCGGCCGCCCAGCGCACGGCGGCCTCCGCCGAGGGCGCGCGGACGGACACGACGGCGGCGTCGGGGCGTACGGCGGTGAGCCCGGCGGCGGTGAGCCGCCCGTACAGCTCGGCCGCGACCCTCCCGGCCGCGGCCGCGCGTCCGGGCTCCCGGCGCAGCAGCCGCAGGGCGCCCAGTGCTCCACCCACCGCCGCCGGCGCGAGCCCGGTGTCGAAGATGAACGTACGGGCGGTGTTGACGAGATGACCGATGACGCGGGCCGGGCCGAGGATCGCACCGCCCTGACTGCCCAGCGACTTCGACAGGGTCAGCGTGGCGACGATCCCCTCGCCGCCCGCGAGCCCGGCGGCGGCGAGGCCGCCTCGCCCGCCCTCACCCAGGACGCCCAGCCCGTGCGCGTCATCCACCAGGAGGGCCGCGCCCGCTTCGCGGCAGACGTCCGCGAGGGCGGGCAGGGGGGCTGCGTCGCCGTCCACCGAGAAGACCGAGTCGGTCACGGCCAGCGCCCGTCCACCGTGTGCGCGGAGCGCCTTGCGTACGGCCTCGGGATCCGCGTGCGGCACGACGGCGACGGCCGCCCGGGAGAGGCGGCAGCCGTCGACGATCGAGGCGTGGTTGCCCGCGTCGGAGACGATCAGTGAATCCTGTCCGGTCAGCGCGGTGAGAGCCGCCAGATTGGCCGCGTAACCCGAGGAGAACACGAGGGCCGCTTCGAACCCGCAGAAGTCGGCGAGCTCCCGCTCCAATTCGGCGTGGAGTGCGGTGGACCCGGTGACCAGCCTCGAACCGGTGGAGCCCGCACCCCACTCACGGGCGGCCTCGCCGGCGGCCGAGGTGACCTCGGGGTGCCGGGTGAGCCCCAGATAGTCGTTGCCGGCGAGGTCCAGCACATCCGTCCCGGACGGCCTGGGGCGCAGGGACCGGACGAGTCCGGCGTCGGCACGGCGGCGCGCCGCGTCGTCGATCCAGTCGAATGGGGCGTAGGACATGAGCGGGTCCCTTTTGTAGGCAGCTCACAGACCCTAACCGGGTGCGCAACAGGCCAGGGTGTGGCAATACACACAGCATCGGCCGGCTCTCCTGTCCGGTTCCTCCTTGGCCGATGGCGGTGCCGTACGTCAGGATCAAGCCCATGGACCTGCTGAACACGCTGGTGGACAAGGGGCTGCGGCGCGAACTGCCGACCCGTGACGAGGCTCTCGCCGTGCTGGCGACCTCCGACGACGAACTGCTCGACGTGGTGGCCGCGGCCGGAAAGGTGCGACGCCAGTGGTTCGGGCGCCGCGTCAAGCTGAACTACCTGGTGAACCTGAAGTCCGGGCTCTGCCCGGAGGACTGCTCCTACTGCTCGCAGCGGCTCGGCTCCAAGGCCGAGATCCTCAAGTACACCTGGCTGAAACCGGACCAGGCGACGAAGGCCGCCGCCGCTGGTGTGGCGGGCGGCGCGAAGCGGGTCTGCCTGGTGGCGAGCGGCCGTGGGCCGACCGACCGGGACGTGGACCGGGTGTCTCGGACGATCGAAGCCATCAAGGAGCAGCACGAAGGCGTCGAGGTGTGCGCCTGCCTCGGTCTGCTGTCGGAGGGCCAGGCCGACCGGCTCCGGTCGGCGGGCGCCGACGCGTACAACCACAACCTCAACACCTCGGAGGGGACGTACGGGGACATCACGACCACCCACACGTACGCCGACCGGGTGGACACCGTGCAGCAGGCCCAGGCTGCCGGTCTGTCGGCCTGTTCCGGTCTGATCGCCGGGATGGGCGAGTCCGACGCCGATCTGGTGGACGTCGTCTTCTCGCTGCGCGCGCTCGACCCCGATTCGGTGCCGGTGAACTTCCTGATCCCCATGGAGGGGACACCGCTCGCGAAGAAGTGGCACCTCACGCCCCAGCGGTGCCTGCGCATCCTGGCGATGGTCAGGTTCGTCTGTCCTGACGTCGAGGTACGGCTCGCGGGCGGGCGCGAGGTCCACCTGCGCTCGATGCAGCCGCTCGCCCTGAACCTGGTCAACTCCATCTTCCTGGGTGACTATCTGACCAGTGAGGGACAGTCCGGCCAGACCGACCTCGACATGATCGCGGACGCCGGGTTCGAGGTGGAGGGCGCGGGGACGACCACGCTGCCCGAGCACCGCGCGCAGCCGGCCGGCGGCTGCGGATCACACGACGGGGGCTGCGCTCCGTGCGGTGACGCGGCGGGGAGCGTTCCGGCCACATCGGAGACGGTGGGGGTGCCTGCGGCTCAGGCGACGGAAGCCGTCGCTGCACGCACGGACCTGGTGGCGGTACGCCGTCGTGGTGCGGGGACGGATCTCGCCCCCAATGCCTGATCCGCTCCGCCCCGCCGACCTCCTCGCCCTGGACCGGGCCCATGTCTGGCACCCCTACGGCCCGATGCCCGGGCGGCAGGAGCCGCTGGTCGTGGAGTCCGCGTCCGGTGTCCGCCTCCGGCTCGCCGAAGCCGCGGAGGGGCAGGCGGAATTGGTGGACGGTATGTCCTCCTGGTGGTCGGCGGTCCATGGTTACAACCATCCGGTCCTCAACGAGGCGGCCCGCGGGCAGCTGGACCGGATGAGCCACGTGATGTTCGGCGGGCTCACCCACGAGCCCGCCGTCCGGCTCGCGACCCGGCTGGTGGAGATCACCCCGGAGCCGCTGCGGCACGTCTTCCTCGCCGACTCCGGCTCCGTCGCGGTCGAGGTCGCGGTGAAGATGTGCCTGCAGTACTGGCGTTCGATAGGCCGGCCGGGCAAGCACCGGCTGCTGACCTGGCGCGGCGGCTACCACGGGGACACCTGGCAGCCGATGTCGGTGTGTGACCCCGAGGGCGGGATGCACGAGCTGTGGTCCGGCGCCCTCCCCCGGCAGGTCTTCGCGGACGCGCCACCGGACGGTTTCGACGCCGAGCCGGACGTCGCGTACGTGACGCACCTGCGCGAGCTGGTGGCCGCCCACGCCGACGAACTGGCGGCGGTGATCGTGGAGCCGGTGGTCCAGGGTGCGGGCGGGATGCGCTTCCACTCGCCCGCCTATCTGCGGGTGCTCCGCGAGGTCTGCGACGCCCACGACGTCCTGCTCGTGTTCGACGAGATCGCGACGGGCTTCGGCCGCACCGGCAAGCTGTTCGCCGCCGGGCACGCCGGGGTCTCGCCGGACGTGATGTGTGTCGGCAAGGCTCTGACCGGTGGCTATCTGACGCTTGCGGCGACGCTGTGTACGTCGCGGGTGGCAGAGGGCATATCGAGCGGAGAGGTGCCGGTACTGGCGCACGGGCCCACGTTCATGGGGAACCCGCTGGCGTCGGCGGTGGCCTGCGCCTCCGTCGACCTCCTCCTGGGTCAGGACTGGGAGCGGGAGGTGGAGCGGATCGGCGGCGGCCTGCGGCGCGGCCTGGCCGAGGCCGTGGAACTGCCGGGCGTGCAGGACGTCCGGGTGCTGGGCGCGATCGGGGTCGTACAGCTGGACCACGAGGTGGACATGGCGGCGGCCACCCGGGCGGCGGTGCGGGAGGGCGTGTGGCTGCGCCCGTTCCGCGATCTCGTGTACACGATGCCGCCCTATGTGACCGGTGACGACGATGTGGCACGAATCTGCCGGGCCGTGTGCGCGGCGGCGAAGGAAGGCTGAGATGACGATCCTGGTGGTGACCGGTACGGGCACCGAGATCGGCAAGACGATCGTGACGGCGGCGCTGGCAGCGGCCGGCCGGGACCGCCGTGTCGCGGTGCTCAAGCCCGCCCAGACCGGGCTCGGTCCGGGCGAGGCGGGCGATGCCGCGGAGGTGGCCCGGCTGGCCGGGGCCCATGTGACAGCGGTCGAACTGGCCCGGTTCCCCGAGCCGTTGGCACCCGAGACCGCAGCGCGCCGCGCCGGCCTCGCCCCCGTACGCCCGTACGAGATCGCAGATGCCGCGCAGAAGCTGGCGACCGAGCACGATCTGGTGCTGGTCGAGGGCGCGGGCGGGTTGCTGGTGCGCTTCGACGAACAGGGGGCCACGCTCGCGGACGCCGCACGGCTGATGGCCGCGCCCGTGCTGGTCGTGGCCCCTGCGGGCCTGGGCACACTCAACGCCACGGCTCTGACGACGGAGGCCCTGCGGGCGCGCGGACTCGTCTGCCCCGGCGTGGTGGTGGGCAGCATGCCGGCCGAGCCCGACCTGGCGTCACGGTGCAATGTCGAGGACCTGCCGGTGGCGGCGGGTGTGCCGCTCCTGGGTGCGGTTCCGGCCGGAGCAGGCGCGCTGGCCCCCGCCGACTTCCGTGCGAGAGCGGCGAGTTGGCTCGCGCCCGAACTCGGCGGAAACCGGGTCGGTGGATGAGCGGCTGAGCGGGCCCGTACGGGGGAGAATGCAGGAGGAGCGGTATCCCCCTGCGTGAAGGAGGCCCCTCATGAGCCGGCGCAACACGAGAACCCCGCGGGACGCGGTGCACCACCCCGTGTTCGCCCGCTTCTACGCCAGGATGAGCGTGGCCGCCGACCTCAAGGGCGGCATCGCGGCTCATCGTGAGGAGCTCCTCTCCGGTCTCTCCGGACGGGTCATCGAGATCGGCGCGGGCAACGGCCTCAACTTCGCGCACTACTCGGGTGCCGTATCGGAAGTGGTGGCGATCGAGCCCGAGCGGAACCTGCGCCGGCTGGCGGCGGACGCCGCGCTGCGTGCGGAGGTGCCGGTCGATGTGGTGCCTGGCACCGCGGAGGCGCTGCCGGTCAAGAGCGAGGCCTTCGACGCGGCGGTGGCATCGCTGGTCCTGTGCACCGTACGGGACCTCCCCCGGGCCCTGGCGGAGATCAAGCGGGTGCTCAGGCCGGGGGGCGAGCTGCGCTTCTTCGAGCACACCCTGGCGGAGGGCCGGGCGCTGGCGACGGCACAGCGCGCGGTGGACCGCACTTTCTGGCCCCTGTTCTTCGGGGGCTGCCACACGTCACGCGACACGATCACGGCTCTGGAGGAGGCGGGCTTCGAGCTGGGGATGTACCGCAGGTTCCGCATCCCCGAGCACGGCGTGCAGCTGCCGACCACCCCGTGCGTGCTGGGCGTGGCCAGGCGGTCCGCAGTGGTGGACCGGTCGGACCCGACCCACTAGAGCGAGGGTCGGGCTCCCTCGGCGGATGCCTTGCGGCCGCCCTCACGGGTGCCCGTCAGAGCGGTGCGGGCACCGTCACAGGCTCCAGACGGTGCGGGCTCCGTCACAGGCTCCAGCGGCGGAGTTCGTCCGCGATGGCCCTGACATCCGCCTTTCCCTCCTTCACGAGCCGCGCGAGATCGCGGACCTGCTCGGGCGAGGTGATGATCTTCAGTCCTGAGGCGACGAGATAGCCGTAGGCGACGGCGGAGGCGAACATCGCGTTCGAGTGTTCGAGCGCGGGCACGTGGAGAAGCAGCTGCAACAGGGCAGCCGCCCGGGAGTGCGGGTCGCTGTAGACGGGGCTGCCGAAGATCTCTGCCTCGTGCCGGCTGACAGCGGCGACCAGCGCGCCCCAGTCGACGACCTGTGGATCACCGGGCGTCTTGTGCTCGGCGACCATGAGCAGCCAGGAAAGGTCGATCTGCAGGTTCAACGGGTGCCTTTGCGCTCCGTGCCGAACTCCTCGGCGAACACCGACTCGTACTGCTTCATGAAGTCGGCCGCGGCCTCGACGAAGGTGTGTCCCACTTCGCCCGCATCCTGTTTGACGAGCTCCTCTATGTAACGGTTCACGCTCATCCCCCGCTGGAGGGCACGCTGTCGCGCGGCCTCGGCGGTGGCCTCGTCCACTCGAACGTTCAGCTGAGTCTTGGGCACGCCCTCACGCTAGCGCGTGCGCGCTAGCACCCGCAAGAGGAGCGGAGGCGCGTACCGTTCTCCTCACGCGGTCTGGTTGGCTCTGGCCATGACCGACCTCGAAATCCGCCACGCCACCCTTTCGGACATCGACGCCGTGCTGCGGTTCTGGCGCGAAGCCGCGGAGGGAATCAGCATCACGGACGACCGCGACGGAGTCGCCGGGCTCATCGACCGGGACCCCGAAGCCCTGCTCCTCGCCGTATGCGACGGCCGGCTCGCCGGGACGGTCATAGCGGGGTACGACGGATGGCGCTGTTCGGCCTACCGGCTCGCCGTGCATCCCGAGTTCCGCCGGCAGGGCATCGCCCGGGAGCTGATGGATGCCGCGGAGCGGCGTTTCCTCGCCCTCGGCGGGCGGCGGGTGGACGCCATGGTCCTCGAGGTCAACACTCAGGCCCATCACACATGGACAGCCGGTGGCTACCATCGCGAAGACCACTGGCGGCGCTGGGTCAAGTCCCTCTGAGCGGGTAAGGAGCTGCCAGAGGCCGTTGACCAGCCGCTCGACCTCTGCGGCAAGCCGGATTTTGCCGGTCCTTTACTATGTGATCTCGACCGTCCGACCCCTTCGAAAGGTGTGAGCGTCCGCCCATGGGCGAGCCCCCCAGTAGTAGATACCGCCGACACCGCGCGAGCCTCCTGTCCCTGCCCGATCATGGGACGGAGGTGAACCGATGACCGAAGTGCTTCTGCTTCTCGTGGCGGTACTGCTCTCCCTCGCCTGCGGCGCCTTCGTGGCGGCCGAATTCTCCTTGACCACGCTCGAGCGCAGCGACCTGGAACGGGCCGTCGAACGGGGCGAGCGGGGTGCGGCGGGGGCCCTCAAGGCCGTACGCAGCCTGACCTACCAGCTCTCGGGCGCACAGCTCGGCATCACGGTCACCAACCTGGTGGTCGGCATGCTCTCCGAGCCGTCCATCGCCAAGCTGATCCGGGGACCCGTCGAGGCGATCGGGCTGTCGCCCGGTGTGTCCTCCTCAGTGGCACTGGTGATCGGCACCGCCCTGTCCACCGTGGTCCTGATGGTGGTCGGTGAACTCGTCCCGAAGAACTGGGCGATCTCCTCCCCGCTGGCGGTCGCGAAGGTGGTCGCCACACCGCAGCGGATGTTCACGGCCGTCTTCCGGCCGTTCATCAGCCACCTCAACAACACCGCCAACCGGATCGTGCGCCGTTTCGGCCTCGAACCGGCCGAGGAGCTCGCCTCGGCGCGCAGCCCTCAGGAGCTGGTGGCCCTGGCACGTCATTCCGCGAAGGAGGGCGCGCTCGAGGCCGACACGGCCGAGCTCTTCGTCCGCACCCTCAACCTGTCCGAGCTGACCGCGGAGAACGTGATGACACCCCGCGTCCAGGTCACGGCCCTGGAGGTGCAGGCCACCGCCGAGGACGTCGCGAACGCCACCCGGGCGACCGGTCTCTCCCGCTTCCCCGTCTACCGGGGAAGCCTGGACACGGTGGTCGGTGTCGCGCACATCAAGGACGTACTGGCCATTCCGGCTGACGAGCGACCCCGTAAGCGCGTGTCGGAGATGCTGCGAGAGCCGCTGCTCGTACCCGAGACGCTGACTGTGGACCGGTTGCTGGACCGCCTCTCCGGCAAGCTCGCCATGGCGGTCGTCATCGACGAGTACGGCGGCACGGCGGGAGTCGTGACGCTGGAGGACATCGTGGAGGAAGTGGTCGGCGAGGTGCGGGACGAACACGACCCGCACGAGACCCCCGACCTGGCACCCGCCGGTGAGGACGCCGACGGCCGAACCCTGTGGTCCGCCGACGGAGCCGCCCGCACGGACCAGCTCCGCACCATCGGGCTGCGCGTCCCGGACGGGCCGTACGAGACCCTGGCAGGTCTGATCGCGACGGAGGTCGGGCGCATCCCTGTGGTCGGCGACACCATCGAGCTCACGGACTGGCGGATCGACGTGGTGGACGCCTCGGGTCATCGCGCGGCGCGCGCGTTGCTGCACGCACCGGTCGCGGTGGACGAAGAGTCGGCGGAGGCTGAGCGATGATCGCGATCCAGCTCTTCATCGGCCTCCTGACCCTGGTGGTCAACGCGTTCTTCGTCGGCGCGGAGTTCGCACTGATCTCCGTACGGCGCAGTCAGATCGAACCTGAGGCAGAGGCGGGGAACCGACGGGCGCGCAGCGTCATCTGGGGCCTCGAGCACGTCTCGGCGCTCCTCGCCGCCGCACAGCTGGGCATCACGCTCTGCACGCTGGTGCTGGGCATCGTGGCCGAGCCCGCGATCGCCCATCTGCTGGAGCCCCTGTTCGACTCGGTGGGCGTGCCGCACGGTCTGGTGCATCCGATCTCGTTCGTCATCGCCCTCACGGCGGCGACGTATCTGCACATGCTGCTGGGCGAGATGGTGCCGAAGAACATCGCGCTCGCCGAACCCGTCCGGACGGCGTTGCTGCTGGGTCCGCCTCTGGTGACCCTGGCCAGGGCGCTGCGGCCGGTGATCTTCACGATCAACGCCTTCGCGAACACCCTGCTCAAGCTCCTGCGGGTGGAGACGAAGGACGAGGTCGCTGCGACGTTCTCCGACGACGAACTGGCACGGCTCGTCAAGGACGCCGAGGACTCGGGGCTCGTCGACGACCGCTCGGCGGACCGGCTGCGCCATGCGCTGGAACTGGGCCGCCGACCGGTCAGGGACGTGCTCCTGCCGGTCGACCGGGTGCTCTACACCAGGGTCGGGACGACTCCGGAGGAGTTGGAGCGGCTCTCGCACGAGTCCGGCTTCTCCCGCTTCCCGGTGATGGACAGCGAGCAGCGGATCATCGGCTACCTGCATGTGAAGGACGCCCTGGACGCTGCGCCCCGCGATCTCCCGTTCCCGGTGACCGCTCTGCGGCCGATCGCACGGGTACGCGCGGCAACGCCGCTGGACGACGTGCTGACCGCTCTGCGGCGGAGCCGTACGCATCTCGCGGCCGTGCTGGACGAGGACGGCCGCCTGGCCGGCATGATCACGATGGAGGACGTCCTGCGTGAGCTGGTGGGCAGGCCCCAGAACCGCTGACTAGCGGCGTGACGACGGAGAGGGGCGCGGCCGCGGTCGCGTCCCTCTCCATCGTCTGCGAGGGCAGCGGTTTCCCGTCGTCTGCGAGGGCGGCGGCTTTCCGGTCGTCTGCGAGAGCGCGGTTTCCCCGCCGTCTGCGAGAGCGCGGTTTTCCCGTCGTCTGCGAGGGCGCGGTTATCCCAGCGGTCCCCCATCCTGGCCCTCCGTCGAGCCGTCATGCCCGGATGACCCTCAGGTGACCCCACCCGCCGACGGCCTCTGCCCCGAGCCGGTCCCTTCACGTATGGGCCTCGGGGCCCGTCGCGGTACGATCGGCAGCGACATGGAATTGAATGCCTCCTACACCAGTCTCGTCGCGGTCGGCGACTCGTTCACCGAGGGCATGTCGGACCTGCTGCCCGACGGTTCCTACCGCGGGTGGGCCGATGTCCTCGCCTCCCGGCTCGCGGCCCGCACACCGGGATTCCGGTACGCCAACCTTGCCGTGCGGGGAAAGCTCATCAGCCAGATCGTGGACGAGCAGGTCGCCGTCGCAGCGGCTCTGCAGCCGGATGTGATCACGCTCGTCGGCGGGCTGAACGACACGCTTCGGCCCAAGTGCGACATGGGCATGGTGCGGGACCGGCTGGAGGAGGCCGTGGAGCGGCTGGCTCCGTCCTGCAAGACCTTGGTGCTGATGCGCAGCCCTGGCAGGAACGGCCCTGTGATGGAGCGCTTCCGCCCGCGCATGGAGGAGCTGTTCTCGCTGGTGGGCGATCTGGCCGAGCGCCACGGCGCGCTGGTGGCCGACCTGTACGGCGTGCCCTCGCTGGGCGACCCACGGATGTGGGACGTCGACCGGCTGCACCTGACGGCCGAGGGGCATCGCAGGGTCGCCGAGGCCGTCTGGCAGACGCTGGGGCTGCCGGCGGAGGACGACTGGCGGGTTCCCATGCCCGTGACCCCGCCCGCGCGGTGGGCTCAGCGACGGGTCGAGGACATCCGCTTCGCCCGGCAGCACCTGGTGCCCTGGATCGCGCGGCGGCTCACCGGGCGCTCGTCCGGTGACGGGCGCGCCGGAGCGCAGTTCGACGCGGCCCTCGGAAAGGCTTTCTGGATCACCCCCGGGGACGCGACGGCTCCCGGGCCGGTGACGGGCTGGCGTCGGCTGGACAGCTGACGCCGACCCGGTCGCGAGCCCTCGCCGACAGCGCGCGGGAACCGGCCGCCGGCCGCCGACGACTGTTCTCACTACTGCCGCCTGCGGCTCACTGCCGCTGCTTGCTGTCGGCCGTCCGGCCGGGCCTTTCGCTCCGCCGGTAGGCCTGAGCCGGTCGTTCCACGACCGGCGCTTCATGCCCGGCGGCACTGCGCGGACCGGGCGGGACCGGCGTGCGGAACGGGCGGGACCAGCGTGCGGAACGGACGGGACCAGCGTGCGGACCAGAGCAGCCCCGGGCCTGCGACCAGGGCGGACCAGGGCTTGCGATCAGGGCTGACCAGGGCTTGTAGGAACGCACAGACCGGCCCGCGGCGCGGACCTGCAGAAACCGCCAGTAGAATCCGGACACGTGACTGCTGTGTCTGCGAAGCCTCGCATCCCCAATGTCCTGGCCGGCCGCTATGCCTCTACGGAGCTGGCCGTCCTCTGGTCCCCCGAGCAGAAGGTGAAGCTGGAACGTCAGCTGTGGCTGGCGGTGCTGCGCGCTCAGAAGGACCTCGGCATCGAGGTGCCCGACGCCGCGCTGGCCGACTACGAGCGTGTGATCGACCAGGTCGACCTTGCTTCCATCGCGGAGCGCGAGAAGGTCACCCGGCACGACGTGAAGGCCCGGATCGAGGAGTTCAACGCCCTCGCCGGCCACGAGCAGGTCCACAAGGGCATGACCTCCCGGGACCTGACCGAGAACGTCGAGCAGTTGCAGATCCGGCTCTCGCTGGAGCTGATGCGCGACCGCACCGTGGCCGTTCTGGCGCGGCTCGGCAAGCTGTCGGCGGAGTACCGCGAGCTGGTCATCGCAGGCCGTTCACACAATGTCGCCGCTCAGGCGACGACACTCGGCAAGCGCTTCGCGACCGCGGCGGACGAGCTGCTGGTGGCGTACGGGCGACTGGAGGACCTCCTCGGCCGGTACCCGCTGCGCGGCATCAAGGGGCCCGTCGGCACGGCGCAGGACATGCTCGACCTGCTCGGCGGCGACGCGGGCAAGCTCGCCGAGCTGGAACAGCGCATCGCCGGTCACCTCGGCTTCGCCCACGCCTTCACCTCTGTCGGTCAGGTCTACCCCCGCTCCCTCGACTACGACGTGGTGACGGCGCTGGTGCAACTGGCCGCCGCACCGTCGTCGGTCGCCAAGACGATCCGGCTGATGGCCGGACACGAGCTGGTGACCGAGGGCTTCAAGCCGGGACAGGTCGGCTCCTCGGCCATGCCGCACAAGATGAACACGCGCTCCTGCGAGCGGGTCAACGGCCTGATGGTGATCCTGCGCGGTTACGCCTCGATGACCGGCGAGCTGGCAGGCGACCAGTGGAACGAGGGCGACGTGTCCTGTTCCGTGGTTCGCCGTGTCGCGCTGCCTGACGCCTTCTTCGCGTTCGACGGTCTGCTGGAGACCTTCCTCACCGTCCTCGACGAGTTCGGCGCGTTCCCCGCGGTCGTGGCGCGCGAGCTGGACCGCTACCTGCCCTTCCTCGCCACCACGAAGGTGCTGATGGGCGCGGTGCGGGCCGGGGTCGGCCGTGAAGTCGCCCACGAGGCCATCAAGGAGAACGCGGTCGCCTCGGCACTCGCCATGCGGGAGCAGGGCGCGGAGCGCAACGAGCTGCTGGACAAACTGGCCGCCGACGAGCGCATCCCCCTCGACCGGGCGGAGCTCGACGCTCTGATGGCCGACAAGCTGTCCTTCACCGGCGCGGCGGGCGATCAGGTCACCTCCCTGGTGGCCCGGATCGAAGAGATCGCCAAGCAGCACCCCGAAGCCGCCGGTTACACCCCCGGCTCCATCCTCTGACGGAGTTCTCCCTTTGCGGATGACGCCCGAGGAACTCCAGGCCGCTCGCGGCCGCGTCGTACCCGACGTGGCCGCGGGCGGCCTGCGCGTGTTGTTCTGCGGGATCAATCCCAGCCTCATGACCGCGGTCACGGGGCACCACTTCGCCCACCCGGGCAATCGCTTCTGGCCGGTGCTGCATCGGTCAGGTTTCACGCCCAGGCAGCTGAAACCGTCGGAACAGGACGAGCTGCTGCGATACGGCCTGGGCATCACCAACGTGGTGGCGAGGGCGACGGCGCGGGCGGATGAGCTGCACCCGGACGAGTTCCGTGAGGGCGGCAGGCTGCTGTCGGCCAAGGTGGAGGCACTCCGCCCGCGGTGGCTCGCAGTCGTCGGCGTCACTGCGTACCGCACCGCCTTCGGTGAACGCCGTGCCCCGATAGGGCCGCAGGACCGCGTCATCGGCGGGGCGAGGGTCTGGGCTCTGCCCAACCCGAGTGGCCTGAACGCCCACTGGACGGTGAGCACCATGGCGGACGAGTACGCCCGGCTGTTGGTGGCGGTCGGCCATGACTCCTCCGCCTGGACGAGCCCCACGACTTCCCGAGGCTAGCCCGAGCCTGTTGCAGCGGGACACCCCTGTGTCTGCCGCATCGAGGGTTGAGGCGTCCGGACCGCTCAGGGCGGGTCGACCACCGTCACCAGAACTCCCAACTCGCATCCCGTCCCCTCGTCCTCCGTGTGGAGCACCACTGCTATCCATCGGTCCTCCGCACGCCACAGCTGGAGGTACTCGCAGCTCGCGACCGCTTCACTCCAGGGTTCGGCTATCGCCTCGCCGGCCATCATCCGTTCCTGTGCGCTCCACAAGCTGACGACCTGCGGTTCGCCCCATCGCAGTGTGAGCAGTGTGAGCAGGGCGTCGTGTTCGGCCAGGCACCGCGCCCGGTGTTCGGCACGGTCCGCCTCGTCTCCTTCCTCTTGGCCGTCCTCGCCGTGGAGGATTGCGGTGTGGTAGCCGGGTCCGCTGACTCCCGAGCCCGACGGAAGGCGCTCAAGGGGAAAGTCCTTGGTGCGCATCCCGTCGATGAGGCGGAGGTGATGTGCGGTGGTCATACCGTCAGTAAACCGTCCCCCACTGACACATGGCCTCCCGCAGGCCGTACCCCGCGTTCCTGGAACTCCGTCGGCCGGTGTCTCGGTGTCTGGCCCCGCTGAGACGCCCTCCCCCGAAGGCCATTCAGGCGTCGCGTTTCCGAAGGGTCCACCAGCCGGCGACCAGGGCCGTGCATGTCCACCCGGAGGTCACCGCGAGCCCGGTCCACGGCCCGAGGCTTCCCGGATGCTGCCCATGGAGAATCAACTGCCCCGCACGGTCGGGTAGATACTCGGCTGCGCCTCCTGCTATGTCTCCGATCACGAAGGAGACGATCAGGATGAAGGGGATGAGCAGACTGAGCACCGCGACCGCGCTGCGCAGCACCGTCGTAAGTCCTGCCGCGAACAGCGCCATCAGCGCGAGATAGACACCGCCGCCGAATGCAGCGCGCAGCACTCCGGGATCACCCGGACCGATCGCGTACTCCCCCATGAACATCTGCCCCACCACGAGCGCGGCGAAGCTGGTGACCAACCCGACGACCAGAGCCAGTCCGCCGATCACGGCCATCTTGGCCGTGTACAAGAGGCCTCGAACCGGAACAGCCGCCAGCGATGTCCGCAACGCGCCGTTCAGGAATTCCGTCGACACCGCGGTGGCGCCGAATCCTATCGCCGCGATCTGACCGAAGTTGAGTCCGTAGAAGGCGGAGAAGAGGGGATCACTGTCCGCTTCACGCGCCTCTGACTGTCCTACGGTGGCGAACACGAGAACGGTGACGGCGAGCGTGACGGCGAAAACCGCCGCAAGCGCACCCGTGACCGACCTCAACGATTTGATTTTGATCCATTCGGACCGCACCACTGCCGTTTTCGTCAGGGTCACAGCGCTCAGGCCTCCTTGTGGCTGGTCGGCGAGGGCATCGCCGCGAACTGCGCAGAGTTCGTGGTCAGATCGAGATAGGCCTCTTCCAAGCTCGGCCGTATGTCGCTGAGTTCCAGGAGCGGGATTCCCTCCGTCGCCGCGGTGGTCCCGATCTCCTCCGCGGTGGCCCCTTCGACGGTCCAACGTCCGTCCTCGCTCTCCTCGGGCGCGTAGCCCCTGCGGACCAGGACGTTCCGCAACCGCGTGGCTTCGCTGGTCCGCAGGCGAACGGACGGCCGGCTGCGGGAGTCGAGGAAATCCTGCATAGGGAGGTCGGCGAGGAGCCGGCCTCTGCCGAGGACGATCAGGTGATCGGCGAAGGAAGCGGTCTCGTTCATCAGGTGACTGGAGACCAGGACGGTCCGGCCGTCGCGCGCCATGCTGCGCATCAGCTCGCGGATCCAGATGATCCCTTCCGGGTCCAGTCCGTTCGACGGTTCGTCCAGCATCACCACGTCCGGCTCACCGAGCAAGGCTGCTGCGATGCCGAGCCGTTGCCGCATTCCGAGCGAGAACGACTTGATCCGGCGTCGCCCGACGTCCGCGAGGCCCGTTTCCTCGAGAACCGCCTCGACCCTGCGGCTCGCTATGCCGTTGCTCGTGGCGAGCGCCAGCAAGTGATCGCGAGCGGTGCGCGAGCCGTGTGCCGCACGGGCGTCGAGCAGAGCACCGACGCGGCGCAGCGGGTCGGCCAGCGATGTGTAGGGCCGGCCCGCGATCGTGGCTGTGCCGGCTGTGGGTCTGTCCAGTCCGAGCACGAGCCGCATGGTGCTCGACTTGCCCGCGCCGTTGGGGCCCAGAAAGCCCGTGACCCGTCCAGGCCTCACGGTGAAGGTGAGCCTGTCCACGGCACGTGTGCGGCCGTAATCCTTGGTGAGTGCCTGTACGTCGATGCTGGTCATGAATCGAGCATGGCTCTCGCCCCGCACCCGTGGCCTCCCTCCTCCGAGGGGATCGTCTCCCTCGGAGGAGGGAGCCGCTCACCGCCGGACGCTGACACGATGGCGGTCATGCGCCACTTTCTCGGACCGATCGCAGCGCCTGTCACCTACAGCCGCTGGCTGCATCTGCTCATCCCGGGTGCCGTCGTCAGCGTGTGGTTGTTCATTTCCATGGACACCCCGTGGGTGCCCTTCGTCCTTGCTGTGCCGGCCGGGCTGTTGCCGGTGTTCCGCCTGGCCGAGGGAGTACAGGCGCAACTACTCCTCACCCCCGCGGAGCGTGGCCGTCCCGATGCCTCGATCTCCGCCGCACCCAGCGCCACGTGGGCGGAGCGCTGGCGCACCGTGGCCTGGCTCCAGGTGCGGCTGCTGCTCGCCACAGCAGCCGGGTTCGCGACCGTATGGCTGCCTGCGACGACCTTCGACCTGGTCTGCGCCGCGGCGGGGGCAGGCACAGACATGGACTGGGTGGCCGGCCTGTTTCCGGCCCGATGGCTGTACTGGCCGGTCGCGCCGCTTCCGGTCCTGGTACTGCTCGGGTTGATCGTCCTGTGCGGTGAAGTGGCCACGGCTGCGGCCCGAGGGCTGCTGGGGCCGTCACCGGCCGAGCGGCTCACCGCGTTGGAGGAGCGCACGGAGCAGTTGCTGGAACGCAACCGGATAGCGCGCGAACTGCACGATTCGATCGGGCATGCCCTGACGGTCGCGGTGGTGCAGGCAGGGGCCGCCCGGACCGCGGGCGATCCGGATTTCACCGCGCGCGCACTCGCCGCCATCGAGGAGACGGGGCGCAACGCCCTGGACGATCTCGAACGTGTCCTGGGGGTGTTGCGGGAATCGGGCCCCGCCGCCAGCAGGCGTCCGACCCTGGTCGAGGCTGATCGGCTACTGGAATCGGCCCGCGGTTCCGGGGCGAAGATCGACGTCGCGATGACGGGCCCGCTGGAGCTGGTGCCCGGCCCCGTCTCCCGGGAGGGGTACCGAATCCTGCAGGAGTCGCTGACCAATGTGCTCCGTCATGCCGGCGCTGTTCCCGTACGGGTGAGGCTCGCCGTGGTGCGCGAACGGCTGGAGCTGGAGGTGACCAACCCTCTCGGCGGGTCCCCGCACAGCAGGGGCGGCGGCAGCGGGCTGAGAGGCATACGGGAGCGGGCCGCGCTACTGGGCGGCGAAGCCGTGACCGGACCGTACGAAGGGGAATGGAGGGTGCACGTGAGCCTACCGATGGACCACATACGCTGACCGGATGCCGGTTACCGTTCTTCTCGTCGACGACGAACCCCTCGTGCGTGCTGGACTGCGCGCGGTCCTGGAGGCGCAGCCCGACATCGAGGTGGTGGGTGAGGCCGCCGACGGTGCTGCGGTGATCCCCCTGGTGCGCCAACTGCGCCCCGACGTCGTGGCGATGGATGTGCGCATGCCCCTCATGGACGGCATCGAAGCGACCAGGGCGGTTCTGCGCACCGTGACCGACCCACCGAAGATCCTGGTGGTGACGACGTTCGAGAACGACGAATACGTCTACGAGGCCCTGCGCGCCGGTGCGGACGGATTTCTGCTCAAGCGGGCCCGGCCGACCGAGATCGTGCATGCGGTGCGGCTGGTGGCGGAGGGCGAGTCGCTGTTGTTCCCCGCTGCGGTCCGGCAGCTTGCCGCGGATTACGGCACGACCGAGGCGCGGGCAGCGATGGACCGAGCTGCGCTCACGGAGCGTGAAGCGGGGGTGCTGCGTCTGATGGCGCAAGGGCTGTCCAACGCGGAGATCGCCGCGCAGCTCGTCGTCGGCGTGGAGACGGTGAAGACCCATGTCAGAGCGGTGCTGGCGAAGTTGGGAGCCCGGGACCGCACGCAGGCGGTCATCGCCGCCTATGAGTCCGGCTTCGTGGCTCCCCGCTGAGCCGAGGCCCCACACGGCGCCATGGCTCGCTCCGCTTGCCATTGTGCGGGGGCCGGTCGCCGCAGTGGGGACCAGCGAGTACGATCCGGCAGACACGCGCACGACCTGGGAGGACACACCGTGAGTCGGCTGACCGGTGGGGACCCGTCTCTGCTGCGGCGGATCAATTCCGCTGTGGTGCTGCACGCCCTGCGAGGGGCTGACTCACCCACGCTCACCGACCTGACCCGGATCACAGGTCTGTCGCGCCCCACGGTCGAAGGCGTCGTGGAAGGGCTCTTCGCCGCCGGTCTGGTGGTCGAGGCTCTGCCCGACGAGAGCGGCACCCGGCGGCAGGGGCGTCCCGCCCGGCGGTTCAGGTTTCGTGCGGAGGCCGGCTATCTCCTGGGCGTCGAGATCGGCCCGCACCGGGTCTCCGCTCTCCTGTCCGGGCTGGACGGCCGGATCATCGGCGCGGGGTCGCGTGACGTCTCCGAGACGGCCTGCGCGGACGACCGGCTCGACTCGGTCCGAGCCATGATCGCCGATGTGCTGCGTCGCGCCGGGGTGCAGCGGAGCAGCCTGCGGGCGGTCGGGGTGGGCAGTCCGGGCATCGTCGAGGCGGACGGGACCGTCCGGCTCGGTACCGCGCTGCCGGACTGGACCGGCCTCGCGCTCGGCGACAGACTGCGGCGGTCCTTCCGATGTCCGGTCCTGGTGGAGAACGACGCCAACGCGGCAGCGGTGGCCGAGCACTGGAAGGGAGCCGCTACCGAGTCCGACGACATCGTCTTCGTCCTGGCGGGTCTCAGTCCGGGCGCCGGATCGCTGATCGGCGGGCGGCTGCACCGCGGGTTCGGCGGTGCGGCCGGGGAGATCGGCGCGCTGCACCTGCTCGGCCGCGATGTCACTCCGGAACATCTGCTCTCGACGACGGACACCCCGCTGGACCCTCTGGACGAGCAGGCCGTGGCCGCCGTGTTCGCCAAGGCCAAGCACGGGGACGCCGGGGCACAGGCCGCGGTCGCTAGGTTCATCCAGCGGCTGGTGCACGATGTGGCCGCTCTGGCGCTGGCGCTCGACCCGGAGCTCGTCGTGGTCGGAGGGTGGGCCGCCGGCCTGGACGGTGTCCTCGATCCGCTCCGCGACGAACTCGCCCGCTACTGCCTGCGTCCCCCTCGGGTGGCCCTGTCGCTCCTGGGAGAGGCCGCCGTCGCCACAGGAGCACTCCGCTTGGCGCTGGATCACGTCGAGGAACAGCTCTTCGCCGTGGAGGGAACGGTGACCACCCGTCGATGAACGACGGGGGTCACGAGCTGCGGGCGGGGCGGGGACGGGGCGACGAGCGGCAGCACGGCCACGGGCTGCCGGCTGCTGAAGACGTCGGCGTGCTTACGCGAACACCTGAGGCAGGCCCGGACACGCGTGTCTACGCCGCAACTTCACCTGAGTGCCCACGGTCCGAAGGACGTTGCTGCGCAGCTCACCTGGGTGCCCTGGGCACGGAACCACACGTCCAGGCCTCAGAGCCGCCCCACGGGCCGGTCTGAAGCTGTCACGCCGGCAGGCCCAAACTGTCCAGCGGCTCGGTCTGAGAGCGGAAGGACAGTACTGGAGTATCTCGCTGCGCAGGTCCCACCTCACGTGCGAGCCGCGCGTGTGCCGTCCTCCGACGTCAGCTGCGCAGTCGCGCGTGTACCGGCTTCAGGAGGCCTGGCGCTCCTGCTCCTCGTGGCTGATCTCCAGTGCTCCGGAGTCACCGAACGTGAGACGGCAGGTGTCGGCCCGGTAGGTGGCGACGGAGACAGCGGCCGTTCCGGCGGCGGCGAAGTACCGGGTCGTGACCACGAGTACCGGTGCCCCCGGAAGCCTGTCGAGCTCCTTGGCGTCGTCAGCGCGCGCCGACCCGAGCTCCACCGAGCGGTCCTGGCCTTCGAGGCCACGGCGGTGCAGCTCACGCATGACGCTCCGGGCCCGGGCGGGCCCGGACGGCGCGTCGATCGCCGACAGTTCGGGCACGGACGCTGCGGGAACATACAACAGTTCGGCCGCCACAGGCTGTCCATGGGTGACCCGGATACGGCGTACGACGTGCACCAGTTCGTCGGCGTCCACGTCGAGAACAGCGGCAACCGATGCCGGGGCGGTGGCGCTGACGCACTCGACGGGCTGCCATGCCTCGTCCGACTCCCCGCCCGCCCAGCCGTGCTGAGCCGTGGCAACGGCCACTCCGACGCGCGGAGGGGCCACGGTCGTACCGACGCCCCGGCGTCGCTGCAGCCGGCCTTCGAGCTCCAGCTGTTCCAGAGCCTGGCGAAGCGTCGCGCGGGCGACGCCGAAGCGCGCGGCGAGTTCGCGTTCGTTGGGCAGAATCTCTCCGACCGCGAAGTCCGAGTCGAGTGCCTCACTGAGCACGGTCTTGAGGTGCCAGTACTTCGGCTCCTGCACCGATTCCAGCTGCGTGGTCCCCACCCTGTCCTCGCAATCGCTCGGCGGCTTTTCCGCGACGTTATTTATTAAAGGTTCCTGCCTTAACGTTCAGACCATAGGACGGCGCAGGACCTTGGTCAAGACCAATCCTCACCCGTGACAGAGCGGAACGGCTCACTGCCGCAGAGCGTTCACGGGACGTTCGTGCGCCCGTGAGGCCAGGCAACACCGAACCGTCGCGGCCCACGGTCGGCTTCCCGGTGACGAGCACACCGCCCCTCTGTCAGGGCCTCCCGGTAGCGTGCGGGCGACCCCGATCCGACTCTCCTCCAGGAGCAGCACCGTGGACATCCTGCTCATCGCCGGCCTGTGGCTCGACAGATCCGTCTGGCGCGACGTCGTACCCGAACTGACCGCGCTCGGCCACCGCCCCGTGGCGCTCACCCTCCCGGGCCAGGGCGACGGCAACAGTTCCGCGACACTCGACGACCAGCTTTCGGCAGTACTCGCCGCAGTGGACGCCGCGCCTCAGAAGCCGCTGGTGGCAGGGCACTCCGCAGCGGCCACCCTGGCCTGGATGGCCGCCGACGCACGACCGGAGAAGGTGGCCAAGGTCGCCTTGATCGGCGGCTTTCCCTCCACCGATGGGCAGGCGTACGCCGATCACTTCGCGATCGAGGGCGATGCCATGCCGTTTCCGGGCTGGGCTCCCTTCGAGGGCGCGGACGCCGCCGACCTGGACCAGCAGGCCCGGGACCGCTTCTCGTCCGCCGCCATTCCCGTCCCCGAGGGCGTCGCACGGGGAGTCGTGCGACTGACGGACGAGCGCCGCTTCGGCCTCCCCGTGGTGGTGGTCTGCCCTGAGTTCACTCCCGCCCAGGCAGAGGAGTGGGTGGCCGGCGGCGAGAGTCCCGAACTCGCCCGCGCCACCCACGTCGAGTACGTGGACCTCGAGTCGGGCCACTGGCCGATGTTCACCCGCCCCCGGGAGCTCGCCGACGTCCTGGCGAAAGCCGCCTCGTCGTAGCCGGCCGGACGTGGGCGCCCGGACGCCGCTACGACGTGACGGATGTCCGGGCCGGCATGCGGGCGGATGCCCGCAGGTGGGTGGGCGGGCAGCCGGTCCGGCAGGTGGACGAAGGGCAGTGGGGCGAGTGGTCCCGTAGTCGGAGGCGCGGCCGAACCACCGCACCGGACGAGGAGGAAGACCGGAGGCAGGGGCTCAGGCAGGGACCGAACCACGCAGAACCAGCCCGAACCGAGCAGAACCGGCCCGAACCCCCGCAGAATCGCACGGACGGCGCCACCCGCCATCAGTCGACCGCCAGCGCACCCAGTTTCTCCGGGTTACGGAGGATGTAGACGCACTGGATGATCCCGCCGTCGATCTCCGCCTGCACGACCGTGTCCGCCTTGCCGTCCACGCTGAAGACCAGCGCCGGGGCGCCGTTGACCTCCAGCATCCGGACGTCCAGCGTCCCGCGCCAGTCCTGCCCGACGGCGACGAGGAAGCGGCCCACCTTGCGCGCGGTCTCGATGACCCGCCGGGGTGCCTTCGCGTTGCCCCCGCTGTCACTGACCAGCCGCACATCGGGTGCCAGCAGGCTCAGCATCTGCTCCAGGTCTCCCCCGGCCGCTGCGGACAGGAAGCGCTCCGTGAGATCGCGCCGGACGGCAGGATCCACGTCGTACCGCGGCTTGCGCTCCTCCACATGGCGCTTCGCCCGACCGGCCAGCTGGCGCACCGCCGCCTCCGACCGGTCCAGGGTGGCGGCGATCTCCGCATAGGGGAAGCCGAAGGCCTCGCGCAGGACGAAGACGGCACGCTCCAGCGGGGATAGTGACTCCAGCACGACGAGCACGGCGAGGGACACGGACTCGGCGAGCACCACACGCTCCGCCGAGTCCGGCACCGTCGTGCCGAAATCGGTGACCACGGGTTCCGGCAGCCACGGCCCCACGTACGCCTCGCGGCGGGACCGCAGGTGGCGCAGCCGGTCGATGGCCAGGCGCGTGGTGGTCCGCACGAGGAAGGCCCGCGGCTCCCGCACGTCCCCCCGGTCCGCGGACGACCAGCGCAGCCACGCCTCCTGCACGACGTCCTCGGCGTCGGCGACACGGCCGAGCATGCGGTAGGCGACCCCGGTGAGGACGGAACGGTGTTCTTCGAAGACGTCGGTCACGGTGTCGGCAGTCACCGCCCCATCCCAGCCGACGCACCCCATGGTGTCCAGCGGAATCGCGCTCCCCCTGACCCGGGAACGCTCCGAGGTACTCACCCCTTGAACTGCAAGCTACTCGGCGGTAATCATTGTCGACGGACAGTCCCGTTCTCTCCTTGTCCGGCCCACAGATCGTCCCGAGGAGCAGCATGCCCACCACGGTCTCGTTCGCAGTCGACTCGCCCGCCGGCCGTCGCGTCGTCAGAGTCGCGTACGAACGCCGCGGCTCCGGTGAGCCGTTGGTGCTGCTGCACGGCATCGGTCATCACCATCAGGCGTGGGAGCCCGTCCTGCGCATCCTGGCGGCCGAGCGGGACGTCATAGCCGTGGATCTCCCCGGGTTCGGCGCCTCGCCGGCACTGCCGGACGGTCTCGGGTACGACCTGCACACCCTGGTCCCGCTCCTCGGCTCGTTCTTCGAGACGCTCGGCCTGGTTCGCCCGCATGTCGCAGGCAACTCGCTGGGAGGGCTGATCGCGCTGGAGTTGGGCCGGCGAAGCCTGGTTCGTTCGGTGACTGCCCTCTCGCCCGCCGGGTTCTGGACACAGGGCGAGCGCCGCTACGCCTTCGGGGTGCTGCGTGCGATGCGCGGAGCGGCGCTCACGATGCCGATGCCCCTGATCCAGCAGCTCTCGAAGAGCGCTCCCGGGCGTACAGCGCTGACGAGCACCATCTACGCCCGGCCCGGCCGCCGTTCACCCGGCGCGGTCGTGTCGGAGACCGTCGCCCTCCGCGAAGCCACCGGTTTCCGCCAGACACTGGAGGCCGGTCTGTCCGTCGCGTTCACCGACGACGTGCCCGAGATTCCCGTCACGGTCGCCTGGGGTACCAAGGACCGTCTGCTCCTCCGCCGCCAGGGTGTCCGGGCCAAGCACACCATTCCGGGGGCCCGCCTCGTGCGCCTGCCCGGCTGCGGCCACGTTCCGATGAACGACGACCCGGCCGCCGTGGCCCGGGTCGTCCTTGACACCAGTCGTCCACGAGGCGGGGCGCTTCCGCCCGAGGACGCCTGATCCGAGCACGACCCCCAGACCCACCAAGAGGCTCCCCGCGCCCTGGCCGATGCCGTACGTCCCTGTGCCCACCAGGGGCGCGGTCAGCGCGGCCGACACGGGGATGAGCCCCGAGAAGAGTGCGGCGCGCTCGGCACCGATACGCCGCATCCCGCTGTACCAGCACACGAAACCGATCACCGTGACCACGGCCGCCTGCCAGAACAACGCGACCGCTTCCGTGGGCGTGGGGACCCGCAGAAAGCCTCCCCCGTCGAGCAGTACGCCCAGTAGCGCGGACTGCACGGCTGCGACGGCGCACACGGCCGCGGACAGCGACTTCGGCCCGAGACGGCGCAGCAACGGCACGGCCAGGACCGCGAAGCCGACCTCTCCCGCCAGCGCACCCACCGAGTAGAGGATGCCTGCCGGGTCGGTCCGGCCCCACCCCTGGACCGTGAACGCTCCGGCGGCGACAAGGCCGGCGGCCCGGAGAACCCCGGCGGTCGGCCTGCGCCCTTCCATGGCGGGCACGAGGACTCCCACGACGATGGGCGCGCATCCGACGAAGACCCCCGGAACCGCCGGCTCCGCCGTACGTTCGGCAGCCAGGACGGCCAGATTGAACCCGACCATCCCGATGGCCGCGAGAGCTCCCAGCCTGCCCCACTCCCGGCCTGTGAGCGCCCGCGGAGCAATCGTCCCCCCTCTGTCTCCCCGGTCGAGGAACGGCAGGAGCAGCAGGGCCGCGAGGCCGTACCGCAGTGCCTGGCCACCGGCGTACGGATAGTCGCCGAGCACGCTGTTGGCGGTGAAGGAGGCTCCGACCAGGGTGCAGGCGAGAGCGGCGAGCAGGGATCCGCGCAAGGAAGTTGCGTTCATGCGGACGACGCTAGATTTCCCGGCGGACCCGCTTAAGGTCCACTTCCATGACGTCTACGGGGACCAATTCGCAGCCCAGCACTCCCGCGACGGGGGACGGCCCGCCCGCGTCGGCCGCATGGGAGCTGCTGCTCCCCGCCGTGTCCGCGCCCCCACGCCGACGTGGTCGGGCCTTGCAGTCGGCCCTGCGCGAGGCCGTGCGTTCGGGGCGGCTCCCGGCCGGAACGCGTCTGCCCGCGAGCCGGGAACTCGCCGCCGATCTCGGGGTGTCCCGCGGACTGGTGACCGAGGCCTACGAGCAGCTCACAGCGGAGAGTTACCTGCGCGCAGGCCGGGGCGCGGGCACCTGGGTGAGCGACGCCGTGCGCCCCTCCGCCGGGAGGGCGCGGAACCTTTCACCGCGTGCGCCCGGCACGCGGGTGGACTTCCGTCCGGGCACCCCGGATCTGTCGCTCTTCCCGCGGAGCGCCTGGGCCTCGGGGCACCGCGCCGCCCTGGACCGGATGCCGCACGGCGCTCTCGGTTACCCGGACCCGCGAGGCCTCCCGGAACTGCGCACGGCGCTCGCCTCCCTGCTGACCAGGCGCCGCGGGGTGGTGGCCGATCCGGAACGGGTGGTGGTGTGTTCGGGAGTGGCCCAGGCGACGACACTGCTCGGCTTCGTCCTGCGCGGACGCGGTGAGACAGCGGTCGGCGTCGAGGACCCCGGAAGCCCTGAGCACGCCTCCCTGTTCGGCTCCACCGGACTGACCACGGCCGCGCTCCCGCTCGACGGCGACGGTCTCGCCATGGGACCACTGCTGAGTTCCGGCGTCCGCGCCGTGGTCACCACACCGGCTCATCAGTTCCCCACCGGCCTCGCCTACTCCGCCGAGCGACGCGGCGCGCTGCTCGACTGGGCCCGGGAGACGTCGGGGGTGATCATGGAGGACGACTACGACGGCGACTTCCGCTACGACCGGGCACCGGTGGGGGCGCTGCAGGGTCTGGACCCGGAACACGTGGTGTACACCGGCTCGGTCAGCAAGTCCCTCGCGCCCGGCCTGCGGCTCGGCTGGCTCGTCGCACCGGCGTCGATGACCGACGAGATCGTCGCGCGCAAGCGGACGATGGACCTCGGCAATCCCTCCCTCGACCAGGCGGTGCTCGCCGACTTCGTCACCGGCGGAGGGTACGACCGTCAACTGCGTCGTTGTCAGCGCGCGTACAGGGAACGCCGGGACGCCTTGACGGCTGCGCTCGCCGCGCACTTCCCGGGGGCCGAGGTCAGCGGGATCTCCGCCGGCCTGCACATCATCGCCCGGTTGCCCCGGCGGTACGGCCCGCAGGACGTCTTCCTGCGCCGGGCGGCCGAGGCGGGTGTCGCGCTGCGATCGCTGGACTCGTACGCGGCAGCAGCTCCCGGCGGGACCGAAGGCACCAGCGGGACCGAAGGGCCCACAGGCACCCCAGCCGCGCGAGGCGCCACAGGAACCGCGGGAACCACGGGAACCCCGGTCACCGGCAGCGGCGACCAGGACGCAGGGACCGGCACGGTCCGGCTGGTACTCGGATACGCGCATCTGGCCCCCTCCGCCATCGAGCGCGGCGTGCGCCTTCTGGCGGACGCGGTCCAGGCGCAGGGGCGGCGCGACCGTTGTTCACCTCCGGTTGGGGTGGCCGCTGCCACCGGCGACTAGGTATGGGTGCGCAAGAAGCCTGTACGGAAACGCCGTTCCGGCAGCCACGCTCGCCCTTGGAGGCGCATCGATGTCGAACCGTCCCCGCATCCCGGCCCCGGGCCGCCGCACCGTGCTGCGCGGCTCGCTCCTGGCCTCGGCCGCGACCGTCGTGCCCGCGACGCTCACCAGCGCGCCCGCGTTCGCGCTGTCCGGCCGCCCGAGCGCGTCGTGGGGCGTACAGGTCGGTGACGTGACGGCCTCGTCCGCCCTGGTGTGGGTACGTTCCGACCGCCCCGCCCGAATGGTGGTCGAGACGTCCGCGACCGGCTCCTTCCGCCGCGCCCGCAGGTGGCACGGCCCGCTGATCGGCGCTCTCACGGACTTCACCGGCACGACCCCGCTGTACGGGCTGCCGGCCGGCGAGCAGGTGCACTACCGCGTCATCCTCGAGGACCCGCACGACCCCCGCCGTACCGGCAAACCGGTCCACGGCACCTTCCGCACCGCTCCGGCCACCCGTCGGGACGGGGTGCGGTTCCTCTGGTCCGGCGACATCGCGGGCCAGGGATGGGGCATCAACCCGGACATCGGCGGCTACCGGGTCTACGACGAGATGCGCCGCCTGGACCCGGACTTCTTCCTCTGCAGTGGCGACAACATCTACGCGGACGGGGTGCTCGAACCCAGCGTGGCCCTGCCCGACGGGCGGATCTGGCGCAACATCACGACGCCGGAGAAGTCGAAGGTCGCCGAGACGCTGGACGAGTACCGCGGGAACTTCCGGTACAACCTGCTCGACGACAATCTGCGGGCGTTCAACGCGCAGGTCCCCTCCATCATCCAGTGGGACGACCACGAGGTACGGAACAACTGGTATCCCGGGCAGATCCTCGACGACGCCCGGTACACGGAGAAGAACATCGACCTGCTGGCCGCGCGTTCGATGCGGGCCTTCCGCGAGTACTTCCCGGTTCCGACGCTGCAGGGCTCGCCGGAGGACAGGCGTATGCACCGCGTCGTGCGCCACGGGCCGCTGCTGGACGTGTTCGTCCTGGACATGCGGTCGTTCCGCGACGCCAACTCCCCCAACCGGCAGCCCGACGACACCACGGGCATCCTCGGTGCCGAGCAGCTGCGCTGGCTCAAGCGCGAGCTCTCGCGATCGCGTGCGGTGTGGAAGGTGATCGCCGCCGACATGCCGATCGGGCTGGTGGTCCCCGACGGTGCCACGGACTTCGAGGCGATCGCGCAGGGCGATCCGGGCGCGCCGCTCGGACGGGAGCTGCAAATCGCCGAACTGCTGCGCCACATCAAGCACCAGCGGATCACCGGCACGGTCTGGCTGACCGCCGATGTGCACTACACCTCGGCTCAGCACTACGCCCCCGAGCGCGCGGCGTTCAAGGACTTCGCACCGTTCTGGGAGTTCGTGTCCGGGCCGCTCGCCGCCGGAGGCTTCCCGGCCAACGCGCTGGACGGGACGTTCGGGCCCGAGCGTGTCTTCGTCCGGGCACCGGACCGGGCGAACGTGTCCCCGATGGAACAGCCTCAGTTCTTCGGGGAGGTGGACATCGACGGCGGGAGCGGCGAACTGACCGTGCGGCTGAGGGCCCAGGGCGGCACGGTCCTGTTCTCCAAGGTGCTACAGCCGGGGCGTACCGGACAGTGACCGCAGGCGGTCCCACAGCGCCGCCCCGTCCTGCCCCACACCTGACCGGATCGGCTCACACCCCGTGACCGGAAGGGCGTACACGGCGAGGCCGGACGGCTCCGGACCGAGCCGGCGGCCTCGGGCACAGGCGAAAAAAGCATTGAAGACGACCAGACCCACACGTAACCCATCGGTCACAATCCGTTCGTGATCAGGCAACACCGCTCGGTCACAGTAGGGACATGACTGATGTGACATCCGCGAAGAGTGCCCGCCGTCCGCACCACTGGCGGCGGGACCTGATCGAGCTGGCGGCACTGTTCACGGCCGTGGCCGTGGCCGACGCGATCGCCAATCTGATCGGGCACCAGCCCGACGGCCCCTATCTCCTCGGTGCCTCGGCCGTGGCCCTGGTGGCCACGGCCGCGTTCCACACATGGTGGGCACGCAGGCACAGTCACGCCCCGCCGCCGGATACCGGCGCCGGTACGGAGGGCGGGTCCCCGTCCGCCGACGCCGGTGCCGATGAGGTGAGCGAAACGGTGCTGTGGCGGATGCGGACGACCGTACGGGACGCCCCCGGCACTCTGGCCGCCCTGTGCATCGCCCTCGCCCGCCACCGGATCGACATCCTGACTCTGCAGACCCACCCGCTGGCGGAAGGCACCGTCGACGAATTCCTGCTGCGTGCCCCGGCGACGCTGCCGGCCCAGCAGCTGACCCGGGAGATCTCCGCCGCGGGCGGCTCCTCGACCTGGATCGAGCGCGCGGACGCCCACGACCTGGTGGACACGCCCACCCGGGTCCTCGGCCTCGCCACACGGACCGCGCTCGACGCCGCCGAGCTCCCCCTCGCGCTGCGTCAGCTCCTCGGCCGGTGCACCATCCACTCGTTGCCGGCCCTCTCCGTGACCGGACGCCCCACCGGGGAGAGCGCGCCGGTGGAAGGCGTCCTGGAGGACACGGTGATGCGGCTGCGCGACCCCTCGGGCGGCGTGATCACCGTGGAGCGGCCGTATCTTCCCTTCACCCCGACCGAGTTCGCCCGCGCCCGTGCCCTGGTCGAGCTCGACACCCGGCTCGGTCCGCGCGTCCCGCGCAGCGAGGACGTACTCACGCTCCCCGAGGGCAACGAGATCACCGTCCGCCGCGCGGACCGTACCGATCTCGGTGCCGCCCGCGCCATGCACGACCGCTGCTCCGACCGCACCCTCGGTCTCCGCTACCACGGTCCGGTCCGGGACGCCGACCGCTATCTGGACCACCTGCTGAGCCCGCGCTTCGGCCGCACACTCGCCGTGCAGACGGCCTCCGGCCGGCTGGTCGCGCTCGGCCACCTGCTCTGGGACGGGGACGAGACCGAGGTCGCCCTGCTCGTGGAGGACGACTGGCAGCGCCGTGGTATCGGCTCCGAGCTCCTCGGCAGGCTGGTCACTCTGGCTGTCGAGGCCGGTTGCGACAGCGTGTACGCCGTGACGCAGGCCCACAACACCGGCATGGTCGCGGCCATGCGGGCGCTCTCGCTGCCGCTCGACTACCAGATCGAGGAGGGCACCCTCGTCATCACCGCCCGGCTGAACCCGTCGGCCTCGCAGCCGGCGGACGGGTCCGTGGCGCCGGTGTCCCTGCCGCAGCCGCAGGCCGGACAGGCACAGCAGCTTCGTCGCTGAGCGCCTGGCACAGGTCGGTCCAGAGGTCCTCGACGTCCTCCAGGCCGACCGACATACGCAGCAGACGGTCGCCGACCCCCGCGGCCCGCCGGTCTCCTTCAGCCACGATGCGGTGGCTGATGGAGGCCGGGTGCTGGATGAGCGTGTCCACGCTGCCGAGGCTCACGGCGGGAGTGATCAGCCGGACGGCGGAGATGATCCTGTGGGGGTCCCCGAAGACCTCGAAGGACACCATCGCGCCCCCCACCTCCGGGTAGTGGACCCGGGCGATGCGGGGATCGGCGGAGAGCCTGCGGGCCAGTTCCGCGGCGGAGGCCGAGGCGGCCCGCATCCGTACCGGCAGCGTGGACAGGCCGCGCAGCAGCAGGTAACCGGCCATCGGATGCAGGACGCCCCCGGTCGCGAAGCGCACCTGCCGCAGGGTGGCGGCGAACTCCTCATCGCAGGCGACGACTCCGCCCATGACATCCCCGTGGCCACCGAGGTACTTGGTGGCGCTGTGCAGCACGATCCGGGCGCCGTGTTCGACGGGCCGCTGGAGCACGGGTGTCGCGAAGGTGCTGTCCACCAGCAGCGGCACGGATCCGCAGGAGTGCGCGACGGCTCGGATGTCGATCTCGGCCAGCGTCGGATTGGCGGGCGTCTCGACCATCACCAGACCGGTGTCGGGCCGGATCGCCTCGGCGATGCCCGCCGGGTCCGTCCAGGTCACCTCGGTACCCAGCAGCCCGGCGCCCAGAAGGTGGTCGCTGCACCCGTAGAGGGGGCGCACCGCGACGACATGCCGCAGGCCCAGGCTCGCGCGGGCCAGCAGCACCGCGGTGAGCGCCGCCATTCCGCTGGCGAAGGCGACGGCGCTCGCGGTGCCCTCCAAGCGGGCGAGGGCCGTCTCGAAGCGAGCCGTCGTCGGGTTGTCCAGCCGTGCGTAGACCGGCGGGCCGTCCGGCCTGGCTCCGGTGGTGGCGAAGGCGTCGATACGCGCGGCCTCGCCCTGCGAGTCGTACGAGGGGTAGGTGGTGGACAGATCGATCGGCGCGGCGTGCAGCCCGAGAGAGGCGAGGTCGTCGCGTCCCGCGTGCACGGCTTCGGTGGCGAGCGCCCTGGACCGGAAGGGTGCCGGGGGTGTCGGTGAGCTGGCTTCGGTGTCCATGGCAGCCAGCTTGAACATCGACCGGGCGTCCATGCCCTCATGCCGTGCTACGTTCGCCGAATGCCTGAATCCGTCGCTCTCGATCCGGTCGATCTGCACATTCTGCGATTGCTCCAGAACGATGCCCGGACGACGTACCGGGAGCTCGCCGCCGAGGTCGGGGTGGCCCCCTCGACCTGCCTGGACCGGGTGGCGCGGCTGCGTCGCTCGGGGGTGATCCTCGGGCACCGGCTGAGGCTCGACCCGGCGAAGATCGGGCGCGGTCTGGAGGCGCTGCTGCTGGTGCAGGTCCGCCCGCACCGCAGGGAGCTGATCGGTCCGTTCGTCGAGCGGATCCGGGCGCTGCCAGAGTCCCGGGCGTTCTTCCACCTCACGGGGCCCGACGACTATCTGGTGCATGTGGCCGTGGCCGGACCGGCGGATCTGCAGCGTCTGGTGCTGGACGAGTTCACGTCCCGCCGGGAGGTAGCGCGCGTGGAGACGCGGCTGATCTTCCAGCAGTGGGAATGCGGCCCGCTCCTGCCGCCCTCGGCGGAGGCGCGGACGCAGGTCGGGGCCCCGGAGCCGCCACCCGGTCCCCCGGCGCCGTAACGGCCCCGGCCCTGACGGGAAGTCGATTCCCCGTGACGAACAGGCCGTCGCCGTACGAGGATGTCCATATGTCAGACACTTCGAGCAGCGCACTGCCGCGCCAGGTCGCCGACGCGTACGTCGACGCATACATCGAACTCGACCCCATCACCGGTACCTACCTCGGTGTCGCGGAAAGCTCCCGCCGGCTGCCCGATTTCTCGCCCTCCGGTCAGGCCGCGTCGGCCGACCTCATCCGCCGCACCCTCGTGGAGCTCGACGCCGCGGAGAAGGTGCCGGGGGCGGAGGCCGAGGAGGAGAAGCGGTGCGCGAGGCTGCTGCGGGAACGCCTGACGGCCGAACTCGCCATCCACGAAGCCGATGAGGGCCTGCGAGCCGTTTCCAACATCCACTCCCCGGCCCACAGCATCCGGGAGGTGTTCACCGCGACACCGACCGCGACGGACGAGGACTGGTCGGCGGTCGTGGACCGCTTGCGTGCCGTACCCGCCGCGCTGGAGGGATATCGCGCCTCGCTCGCTCTCGGGCTGGAGCGCAGGCTTTACGCCGGCCCGCGCCCGACGGCGACGTTCGTCGGACAGCTGGGCACCTGGGCAGAGGGCGAGGACGGCGGTCCGGGGTTCTTCCAGGACTTCGTGGCCGAGGGGCCGGACTCGCTCCGCACGGAGCTGGACGAAGCCGCCGCACAGGCGGCCGCCAGCCTCCTGGCGCTGCGTGACTGGATGAGGGACGTGTACGCCCCCGCCGTCGAGGGCTCCCCCGACACCGTGGGTCGCGAGCGCTACGCCCGCTGGTCGCGCCAGTTCAACGGTACGGATCTGGATCTGGACGAGGCGTACGCGTACGGCTGGTCCGAATACCACCGGCTGCTGGCCGAGATGAGGACCGAGGCGGAGAAGATCCTTCCGGGCGCCGGACCGTGGGAGGCGCTCGCCCACCTCGATGTGCACGGCAAGCACATCGAGGGCGTGGACGAGGTGAGGGTCTGGCTGCAGGGCCTGATGGACGAGGCGATCGAGGCGCTCGACGGCACCCACTTCGAACTCGCCGAGCGTGTGCGGAAGGTGGAGTCCCGCATCGCCCCGGCGGGTGGCGCCGCCGCTCCGTACTACACCGGGCCGTCGGAGGACTTCTCGCGCCCCGGCCGCACGTGGCTGCCCACGATGGGCGAAACCCGCTTCCCGGTGTACGACCTGGTGTCGACCTGGTACCACGAGGGCGTGCCGGGCCACCATCTGCAGATCGCGCAGTGGACCCATGTCGCCGACAGCCTCTCGCGCTACCAGGCGTCCATCGGACACGTCAGTGCCAACGCCGAGGGCTGGGCACTGTACGCCGAGCGGCTGATGGACGAGCTGGGCTTCCTGCCCGACGCGGAGCGCCGGCTCGGCTATCTGGACGCGCAGATGATGCGTGCCTGCCGGGTCATCGTCGACATCGGCATGCACCTGGAGCTGAAGATCCCCGCGGACTCGCCCTTCCATCCCGGCGAGCGGTGGACGACGGATCTGGCCGAGGAGTTCTTCGGCAACCACAGCGGCCGGCCCGCCGACTTCGTGGAGAGCGAGCTGACCCGCTACATGTCGATGCCGGGGCAGGCCATCGGCTACAAGCTGGGCGAGCGGGCCTGGCTGCTGGGCCGGGAGAACGCCCGTAAGGCGCACGGTGACGCGTTCGACCTGAAGGCGTGGCACATGGCCGCCCTGTCCCAGGGTTCGCTCGGCCTGGACGACCTGGTGGACGAGCTGTCCAGGCTCTGATCCCGGGGTGCCGGGGACCGGTGGGCGCCCACCGGTCCCCGGTTCGCCCCTCACACGCCCGCCCGCCTCCGGCCCGAAGGACGAGTCCCGCATGACCACGCCCGGTTTCCTGTTCTGCCGCGACCCCCTGCGGCCCGGCGGTGCGGATCCCCAGTTCGCGCCCGAGGCGGCCGTGCTGCGGCGGGCCGGTGCGCGTGTGGTGCTGGTCGACCACGACGCGTTGCTCGCCGGGGACGCGGGGGCCGCCGTGGAGCGGGTGCCGCGCGGCTCGGGGGCCTACCGGTACCGGGGCTGGATGGTGCCCGCCGCCCGTTACGAGGAACTGGAGCGGGCTCTCGCCGCCCGTGACTGTGCTCTGGTCACGGACGCCGCCGCGTACCGCTCGGCCCATGAACTGCCCGGCTGGTACGCGGCGTTCGCCGGCCTCACGCCTCGTAGCGTCTGGCTCGCCCTTTCCCCGGAAGACCCGCTGCCGGACCCGTCGGTCTGGGCGGGCCTGGCCTCAGGTCTCGGCGCGGGTCCGGGCATCGTGAAGGACTTCGTGAAGTCCCGTAAGCACGAATGGCACGAGGCGTGCTTCGTCCCCGAGCTGACGGATGTGGAGCGGCTCGCCTCCGTCGTCGGCAGGTTCGTCGGACTGCAGGGCGAATTCCTGTCGGGCGGGGTGGTGTTGCGTGCCTACGAGCCCTTCGTCGCGGGAGGTGAGGCGCGGGTGTGGTGGGTGGACGGCGACCCGGTGCTGGTGACGGCCCACCCGGACAGCCCTGGCCAGGTGCCGGCGCCCGGTCTCGACGAGGTCGGCGAGGCCGTGCGCCGCCTCGGCTGCCGCTGGGTGACCACCGACATGGCGTTGCGCGAGGACGGGGCGTGGCGCGTGGTGGAGGTGGGCGACGGTCAGGTCAGCGGCCTGCCCGCGGGGGACGACGGCCGGGTTCTCTTCGACGCGCTCGTCGGCGGCGGGGTCGTCTGAGCCGCTCCGGCCCTGCCGGGTCTCGAAGGCGAGGCCCGCGCGCACCGATCAAGCCGAATCCGCCCGGCATCTCCTTCACCTGTGGCCGAGTTCGGTGAGTGCGAGCGCGGGGCGGGCCCCCGGTTGCAGCCCGGGGGCCCCTCCCGCGCCGCTCGGTCAGCCGCTGAGCGTGCCGGAGACCCGATGGCGGACCGCGGAGCCGTGACGCTCCTTCACCACTTCCAGCTGGGCGGGGATGCGCCGGCGCAGATCGCCGACGTGGCTGACGATGCCGACGCTGCGGTCGCGTTCGCGCAGTGAGTCCAGGACATCGAGGACCTCGTCCAGCGTCTGGTCGTCGAGGCTCCCGAATCCCTCGTCGATGAACAGGGTGTCCAGGCGTACGCCGCCCGCCTCGTCCGTCACCACGTCGGCGAGACCGAGTGCCAGTGCCAGGGAGGCGAAGAAGGTCTCGCCGCCGGAGAGGGTGGCCGTGTCGCGTTCGCGGCCCGTCCAGGAGTCGACGACGTGCAGGCCGAGGCCCGCCCTGCGTCCTCCGCTGCGCTCGTCCGAGTGGACCAGGGTGTAGCGGCCCGAGGACATCCGCTGGAGGCGGGCCGTCGCGGCGGCGGCGACCTGTTCGAGCCTGGCCGCCAGTACGTACGCTTCCAGCCTCATCCTGCGCTCGTTGTCGGCCGAGGTCCCTGCGGTCAGACCGGCGAGGCGGGCCACCCTCTCGTACTCCTGGCGCAGTGGCCCGAGTGCGTGTACGTCGTCCTCGACTCGGCGGGACAGCCGGTCGAGCTCCGCGCCGCGCTCACGCGCGGCCGAGTGCGCGGCAGCACTGTCGCGCAGCAGCCGCACGGACTGCTCGTACGCCGCCTGTGCGGCGTCCGGCGTGGCGGGCGGGCGGCCTGCCGCGTCCCTGGCGTCGGCCTCGGCCAGCCGGTCGGCGACGGTGGCGGCCTCCGTCTGCCAGGCGTCGATCCGGTGCTGGAGCTCCCGCTGTGCCGTCTCGCCGAGGAGCTTCGCCGCCGCGGCCTGCGGAGTGTCGAATCCGGCCCGGAAGGCGGCGTCCGCCAGCCTGCCGTCGGCCTCCTTGAGCCGCCGGGCGGCGCTCTGCTCGTCCCGCAGCGCCTCCGCCGCGCCCGCCAGCAGCCCGGCCCGCCGTTCCAGCAGACGCGCGTGCGCGGCGACGGACCCGCCGGCGCCGCGTGCCTTCGCGAGTTCAGCCTCCAGTGCCGCCTGCTCGCGGTCGAGCGCTTCGCGCTGCGAGGTACGCGCAGCCGCCCGCCGCTCCGCCTGCTGCCGGTCCTCGATCCGGCCGAGGTGCTCACGCTCGGCGACGGCGAGTGCTTCCCTGGCCGCGTGTGTACCGGCGGCGAGGCGATGCGCTTCGGCGTGCTCCCGGGTCAGCCGGTCGGCGATCTCCTGGAGCGAGGCCACCGAAGCGAGTCCGTGGCCCTCCGGGGCACGCGCAGCGGCGCCGTCCTCCGCGCCGCCCGGTCCGGGCACGCCTCCGTGCTCCTGCGGGTCCTCGGCCTCGGCACGGGCCGCCGCCAGACGCTCCCGCAGCACAACGAGTTCCGCCTCGGCCTCCGCGCGGGCCTGGCCTGCTCGCTGATGGGCGGCGAGGGCCGCCTCCTCGGTGGCCCGGTCCACATGGCCGTCGCCGGCCCGGGCGGGCTCCGGGTGCTCGGCGGAGCCGCACACCGTGCAGGCGACGCCGTCGACCAGGGCACCGGCCAGTTCCGCCGCGATGCCGCGCAGCCGCTGCTCCCGCAGCCCCAGCCACTTCTCGTGTGCGGCTGCCGCGCGTTCACGCGCGGCGGTCAACCCCGCGGCGGCGGCCTCCTCCTGCGCGGAGAGGGCGTCGCGCCGCCGCGCCGCGTCCAGCCTCCTGCGCGCCGGGCCGAGCCGGCCGGCCAGCTGCTCCGCCAGGGTCGCCGCGTCCTGCGCCGCCTCGATACGCGCCCTCAGTCCGCGGTGTGTCGCGTCCCAGCCCGCCAGCCAGGTCTCCGTCTCCTGGATCAGCTCGTCGTCGGCGCGTGACTGCCTGTCCAGACCGGCCCGTTCGGCGTCGATGTCCTTGCTGCGCTGTTCCGCGCGGCGCGCGGCGTCGAGGGCGCCCAGTTCCGCCCTGAGCGCCCGTTCCCTCTCCGCCAGCTGCTCGTATCCCGCGTCCGCCAGCTCGGGCGGCAGTTCGGCGCGGGATCGCTCGCGGGCGACGAGGGCCGTGCGGTGGGCGCGCTCCGCCTCGTCCCGCAGGTCGAGTGCGGGAGCGACCAGATCCGCCTTGCGCGCGCGGGCCAGTTGCTCGTGGCACCGGTCGCGTTCCGCACGGCGCTCCTCCAGGCCTGCGGCACGGCGCCGGGTCTCCTCGTACCGCTGCTGGAGCCGGGCGAGTTCGCGCTCGGCTTCGACGGCGTGGCGGGCGACGGCGTTCCGGCCCTCGGCCTCGGCCAGGACGCACTGCGCGATGTCGAGCCGCTCGCGGGCTCCGCTGCGGGCGACGGCCGCCCACCGCAGGACCCCGTCGGCCAGCCCGGGCTCGCCGGGGCGCTCCCCGGGTTGCGGCATCTCGTCCGCCGCCGGGCCGGCTGCCTGCGCGATGCGCTGGGCGAGCGCGAGGATCTGCTCGTCCGCCGCTTTGACGCGGGCCTCCGCGGTCCGGCGCAGCTCGGCGAGGCGTTCCTCGACGGCGGCGAACCTGCGGGTGTCGAAGAGCCTGCCGAGCAGCTTGCCGCGCGCCTCGGCGTCGGCGCGCAGGAATCGCGCGAAGTCACCCTGCGGCAGCAGCACCACCTGACAGAACTGGTCCCGGCTCATGCCGATGAGGCCACCGATCTCCTCACCGATCTCCTGGTGGGAGCGGCTCAGTGCCTTCCAGCCGTGTTCCGGGTCGTACTCGCGCAGCCAGCTCTGCGCCTTCTCCGTGGTGAAGCCGCCGCCCCGCTTCTTGGGCCGGGGCTGGGCGGGCCGCCTGGTGATCTCCAGCCTGCGTCCCCCCACGGTCAGCTCCAGGCACACCTCGGTCGGCCGGTCCACGGCGGCGTGGTCACTGCGCAGAGAGGTGCCGGGGCTCTGCCGCGCGCCGGGCACGGCTCCGTACAGGCCGTAGCAGACGGCGTCGAGCACCGAGGTCTTGCCCGCGCCCGTAGGTCCGTGCAGCAGGAAGATCCCGGCCGAGGAGAGCGCGTCGAAGTCGACCTCCTGGGTGCCGCCGAAGGGCCCGAACGCGGTCAGGGTGAGCTTGTGCAGCCTCAACGGGACACCTCGTCCACCGCGTCGTCGACGCGTACGTCGTCGAAGGCGGCACGCAGCACCGCCCGCTCCTGTGCGCTGGGGCCGCTTCCACCGCGTACATGGGCCACGAAGTCCTCCGCGATCTGGTGGTCGTCCCTGCCCTTGAGCCGCTGGGCGTACGAGGCGGAGGGGTCCTCGGGGGCGCGCTCGGGCTCGAAGACCAGGCTCAGGGTGTGGGGGAAGCGTTCGAGCAGCCGGGCCATCGGATCGTCCGGCCGGACGGGGTCGGTGAGGGTCGCCTCGACCCAGGAGTCCCGGTGACGTTCGGCGGCGGGATCCTCCAGCAGCGTGCCGAGACGTCCCCGGAGGCGCGCGAGCGGACGCGGTACCGGGCAGTCGACGCGTTCGGCCACGAGGTCGCCGCCCGCGCCGAGGTCGATCAGCCACATGGTCTTGCGGTGGGTGTGCTCGGAGAAGGAGTAGGCGAGCGGGGAGCCCGAGTAGCGGACGCGTTCCGTGACCGTCTGGCAGCCGTGCAGATGGCCGAGCGCCACGTAGTCGACGCCGTCGAAGACTCCGGCGGGGACGGCCGCGACGCCGCCGACGGTGATGTCGCGCTCGCTGTCGCTGGGTTCACCGCCGGCCACGAACGCATGGGCGAGGACCACCGAGCGGGTGCCTCCGGAGCGGGAGCCGAGATCGGCACGCACCCGGTCCATGGCCGCCGTGAGGACCGCCTCGTGCCCCGCCTTCGACGCGCCCAGGGTGTCCTTGACGAGGGCCGGCTCGAGGTAGGGCAGCCCGTAGAAGACCACGTCACCGTGGGTGTCGTCCAGCACGACCGGGGTGGCGCAGTCCTCGGGGTCGGTACGCAGATGGATACCTGCCCGTGCGATCAGCCCGGCACCGACGCCCAGCCTGCGGGCCGAGTCGTGGTTCCCGGAGATCATGACGGTCGGAACCCCGGCCGCTGCGAGCCGGTGCAGTGCGTCGTCAAACAGCTGGACGGCCGAC
This sequence comes from Streptomyces sp. NPDC005494, assembly GCF_042872025.1. Taxonomy (NCBI): domain Bacteria; kingdom Bacillati; phylum Actinomycetota; class Actinomycetes; order Kitasatosporales; family Streptomycetaceae; genus Streptomyces; species Streptomyces sp. NPDC005494. The sequence goes on along the minus strand of NZ_JBIAJR010000007.1, from coordinate 72,672 downwards.
AGCGGGGGCACGGCCCGGTCGTAGACGTCGCCGGCCACGACGACCACGTCGACCGCCTGCTCCCGCACCGTCTCCACGAGGTGGTCGAGATAGGCGGCCTGGGCGTCGAGCATGGCGACGCGATGGAAGGACCGCCCCAGGTGCCAGTCCGAGGTGTGCAGAATCCTCACGACATCACTCCGACGGCTACGACCGGCATGTTCCACTTCCTCCGCCCCCAGGACCCCACAGGTCCGGCACTCCGCCCGCCCCGGATTGCGCTGCGGACCGGACCACGCTAATGCCGCGGGGCCCCGGATCCCTCATCGGCCTCGGACGTCCCCGTACGCCTCGCCACCCAGTTCGAGTGTCGCGGCACCCGCCGTGGCGTCCGCCAGCCAGCTCCTGAACCCGTCCACGTCGGCGTCCGGCAACCCGATCCCGATGGTCACGGCCTCGGCGTACGACACCTCACGCACATCGACACCGGTGGCACGCAGATCGTTCTCCAGCTTGCCCGCCCGCTGGTGGTCGACGGTGACGGTGGCGAGCCTGAAGCGCCTGCGGGTGGTCGTGCCCAGCGCGTCCAGCGCCTCCCCGACCGCTCCGCCGTACGCCCTGATCAGGCCGCCGGCTCCGAGCTTGACGCCCCCGAAATAGCGGGTGACGACGGCGACGACGTACCGCGTCTCGCGGCGCAGGAGCATCTGGAGCATGGGGACACCCGCCGTGCCGCCGGGCTCCCCGTCGTCCCCGGCCTTCTGCACGGAGGCGTCGGCGCCGATCACATAGGCGAAACAGTTGTGGTTTGCGGTGGGGTGCTCCTTGCGGACACGGGCGACGAAGTCCTGCGCCTCCTGCTCGGTAGCGGCGGGGGCCAGCGCGCAGAGGAAGCGTGATCGGTTGACCTCGGTCTCGTGCACGCCCGCGCGGGCGACTGTCCGGTACTGCTCCTGCATCGCCCCAGCCTATGCGCCGGTCCGACGGCACGTTCACCCTCCCGTGGGGAATGTGCCGGGCGGGCCGTCCGTTGTCCGGGCATGTACGCAGACGACGAGACGGTCCGCAGGATTCTTCTGGACTCGGGCGACACCTGGGCGGTGGTCGGCCTGTCGGGCAATCGCTCCCGCGCGGCCTACGGGGTGGCCGGGGTGCTCAAAGCCTTCGGCAAGAAGGTGGTGCCGGTCCACCCCAAGGCGGAGACGGTCCACGGCGAGCAGGGTTACGCCTCTCTGGCGGACATACCCTTCCCCGTCGACGTGGTGGACGTCTTCGTGAACAGCGCCCTGGCGGGGGGCGTGGCGGACGAGGCGGTGGCGGCCGGGGCCAAAGCCGTCTGGTTCCAGCTCGGAGTGATCGACGAGGAGGCGTACGCGCGCACCCGTGGGGCGGGACTCGACATGGTCATGGACCGCTGCCCGGCGATCGAGATCCCCCGGCTGGGCAGCCGCGCCTGACCGGAGGGAGCGGGCCGGCCCCGGCGGGCCACCCTCCGCGTCACCCCCGCACCCTGTCCTGAAGGAGTGGTGTCACGGCGCCTCGCCGGCAGGGAGAATGTGCGCTGTGACACAGCATCTCCTTCGGCCCGGTGCGCGCACCGTCTCCCAGCTGGACGACCTGGGTGTTCGGCGGGGCGGCGTCCTGCTGGTGCATGCCTCGATGCGTTCCGCGGGTGGTGACGCCGACGACCTGGCCGCCGCGCTCCGGCGGGCTCTGGGGCCGGACGGGACCTTGGTCGTCCCGGCCTTCACCCCGGAGAATTCGGACACCTCCCGCTCCTACCTCGACCGTGTCCGGGGCCTGAGTGAGCAGGCACGCGCGGCCGTGCGGGCGGCGATGCCCCCGTTCGACGCGGCGACGTCGCCCGCGCGCGCGATGGGTGTGCTCGCCGAGACGGTGCGGCGGACGCCGGGCGCGCTCCGCAGCGGCCACCCGCAGACCTCCTTCGCCGCGATCGGCCCGGCGGCCCGGGCGCTGCTCCGCCACCATCGCCACGACTGCCACCTGGGCGAGGATTCCCCGCTGGCCCGGCTGTACGAAGCCGACGCGCAGGTCCTGCTGCTGGGCACCGGTTTCGAGAGCTGCACGGCCTTCCACCTGGCGGAGTACCGCGTTCCCGCCCCGGCCCGGCGTCATTACCGCTGCGTTGTGGCGTCGGAGGGCGGGCGCCGCTGGTGGGAGTACGAGGACATCGAGCTGGACGACGGCGACTTCGCCGCCCTGGGAACCGACTTCGTCCGCAGCATGCCCGCGGGATCGGTACGCACGGGTCCGGTGGCTTCGGCGCCGAGCCGGCTGTTCGGCTTCCGCGCTGCGGTGGACTTCGCAACGGGATGGTTCAAGGACCATCGGCCCGGCGGTAGTTGAGCAGCCCCTCACGGCGATGTGGCCGCCACCCTGCCCGTGCCGTACTCCGCGCGGCGGACCTGGTCCGCTCCGGACGGCGGGCCGGGCCTGTTCCAAAGGGCGGGCCCCACGACAGGCCCGACCACCGCGCCCTCAGCGTGCGACAGGCCTGGCTCAGACCCCGAGGCCCTCCACCAGGACCGCTCCCGGCAGGGCCGCCAGAGCCTTGCCCGGGACGATGAGCTTGCCGCGGCGGCGGCCACTGCCGATGAGAACCCATTCCTCGTCGGCCACGACGGGGTCGAGCAGCAGCGGCCAGGCTGCGGGGAGGCCCACCGGGGTGATCCCGCCGTACTCCATACCGGTCTCGCCGATCGCCACGTCCATCGAGGCGAAGGACGCCTTGCGGGCGCCGAGATGCCTGCGCACCGCCCCGTTCACGTCCACGCGGGCGCGTGAGAGCACCACGCACGCGGCGAGCGTGACGTCGGACCCGCGCTTGCCCGCGACCACCACGCAGTTGGCCGACCGGTTCAGCAGTTCGGGGCCGTAGTGCTCGGCGAAGACGGCCGTGTCGGCCCACTCCGGGTCGGTGTCGACGTGGACGAGCGACTCGGCGGGAACGCCGCCCCAGCCCTCCGCCACGGCCTTCGCGACGGGCGCGGGGAGGAGATCGAGCCGCTCGGCAGCGGGAGAGGCGTCGGTGAAGGTGCCCAGGGGTGCGTGCATGCCGTCACGCTAACAGCCTCCGGCCACAGCTCACTTGCCCTCTCCGCGCACGGGCGGTACCGATACGGCCATGGTCATTTCGGCCGGTTCGGTGCCGTCGTTGCGGTAGATGTGCGGCACGTGCGCCTCGAACGTCGCGGAGGTACCTGCCGGGACCTCGTGGGCCTCGCCGTCGACGACCAGGGTCAGTTCACCAGCGGTGACGTGGAGGAGTTCCACCGTCCCCACGGGGTGGGGGTCGGAGGCGCTGCTGTCGCCGGGCATCAGGCGCCAGGACCAGAGTTCGATCGGTCCCCGGGCCTCCGTGCCGACGAGGAGCGTGGTGGAGCTGCCGGCCTCCGTCGACCACAGGCGAACCGCCTGGCTCTCGGGCACCAGCCGCACCTGGGGGCCCTGCTCGAAGTCGAGCAGGGTGGTGATGCTGATGCCCAGAGCGTCGGCGAGCTTGACGGTGGTGCCGACACTCGGGTTCGTACGCGCCTGTTCGATCTGGATGATCATGCCCCGGCTCACGCCCGCCCGGGCTGCGAGCGCGTCCAGAGTGAAGCCGCGCTCGCCCCGCCAGCGCTTGAGGTTACGCGCGAGCGACTGGGTGAGCTGATCGAGGTCCGACACATTCCGTCCAATATCATGGATGACAGGGTTCAAAATATTGCACTAGGGTGCGGTGTACCCACCCGAGCACCCGACTGTACTGCGAGGCCCCGATGACGGCACTGTTCGCCCTGGCCACGAGCCTCCTGTGGGGCCTGGCCGATTTCGGGGGCGGAGTGCTCACCCGGCGGGTGCCCGCGCTCACCGTCGTGGTCGTGTCGCAGTGCATCGCCGCGGTGGTGCTGGGTGCCGTAGTGATCGCGACCGGCGGATGGAGCGAGGCCGGCGGACGGCTCTGGTTCGCGGTGGCGGCCGGCGCCGTAGGACCGGTGGCGATGCTCAGCTTCTACAAGGCCCTGGCCCTCGGCCCGATGGGCGTCATCTCCCCCCTCGGTTCGCTAGGGGTCGCCGTCCCCGTCGGCGTGGGCCTGATCGTGGGCGAGCGGCCGGGCCTGCTGCAGGCCGCGGGGGTGGCGGTCGCCGTCCTCGGCGTCGTACTGGCCGGCGGGCCGCAGTTGCGCGGAGCGCCGGTACAGCGCCAGGCGGTCGTGCTGACCCTGCTGGCCGCCTTCGGGTTCGGGGCTGTCATGGCCCTGATCGCGGAGGCGTCCACGACGGTGACGGGGCTCTTCCTCGCCCTGTTCGTCCAGCGCGTCACGAACATCGCGGTGGGCGGAACAGCGCTGTACCTCTCGGTGCGCCGGGGCGGCCACGCTCTTCCCGAGGAGGGAGGGGCCCGCGCCGTGCGGGCAGCGCTGCCCGCACTCGCCTTCGTGGGCCTCGCCGACGTGGCGGCCAACGGCATGTACGCGGTGGCCGCGCAGCACGGCCCTGTCACCGTCGCCGCCGTCCTGGCGTCGCTGTATCCGGTGGTGACGGCGCTGGCGGCGCGGGGCGTGCTGGGCGAGCGGATGCGCGGGATCCAGGCGGCGGGCGCCGGGCTGGCCCTGCTCGGCACGGTCCTGCTCGCGACGGGCTGAGGACTGCCTCCCACCGCTCACTGGGCGCGGGCCCTGAGGCCCTGTCGGTCGGCTCCTCCGGGAGCAGCGCCACGGCGGGCGCGGGCCCTCAGCCCTGTCGGCCGGGTCCTCCGCCAGCAGCGCCACGGCGGACGCGGGCCCTCAGGCCCTGTCGGCCGGGTCCTCCGCCAGCAGCGCCACGGCGGCCAGTTGTTCCGGCGTGACCCCTTCGGGAATCGGTACGGGGGCGGGCGTCCGCAGCGGCGGCTGCCAGCCCTCCTCCGGGTCCCAGCTGCGCACGACGCGGGCCGGCGCCCCCGCCACCACCGCGTGGTCGGGTACCTCGCCACGCACGACGGCCCCTGCCGCGACCACGACGTTACGGCCGAGCGTGGCCCCTGGGAGGATCACGGCACCGGTGCCGATCCAGCACCCGGGTCCGATCACCACGGGCTCCATGCGGGGCCATTGTTTGCCGACCGGCTCGTGCGGATCGTCATAACTGTGGTTGGTCGACGTGATGTAGACGTACGGACCGCAGTACGTGTTCGAGCCGATCGTCACCGTCGTGTCGGCGATGACATGGCTGCCCCTTCCGAGCACCACCCCGTCGCCCAGGGTCAGGATGGGCTCGGAACCGAGGTCCAGATCGGGCATCAGGCCTGCCGTGAGGGTGACCTGCTCCCCGATGATGCAGTGGTCGCCCAGCTCGATCCACGGCTCCCCGAACACGGTGCCCTGCGGGAAGGCGAGCCGGGTCCCGGTGCCGATACGGCCGAATCGCAGACGCCCCGGATGCTGTGCGGTGACGGCCCCGGTCTCCTGCACCCAGGCCCACACACGGTGGACGGCGCGGGACATGACACCACGCCGCCGGAGGGTCAGGGAGGAGAACATGTTTCGGTTCTTCGGCACCCGCTCACGGTAGTCGGCCCCGTCACGACGGGTCCGCGCGGCCGGCTGTGATGTTCACCCCACCCGGCTGGGCCCGGTGGACGGTCGATTAGGTTCGTCCGGAGCGCGGGACGCCGCGCACCACACCACACCGGAGGAGCAGGCGATGGCAGAGCAGGCATTGGTCACCGGCATCGGCGGCAAGGAGCCGGACGTCGATCCGGACGCCTTTCTCGCGCCGACGTCCGTCGTCATCGGTGAGGTCTCGCTGGCCGCCGGCTCGAGCGTCTGGTACCAGGCCGTGCTGCGCGCCGACTGCGGCCCGATCTCCGTGGGTCCCGACAGCAACATCCAGGACAACTGCAGCGTGCACACCGACCCCGGCTTCCCGCTGACCGTGGGCGCACGTGTCTCGGTCGGGCACAACGCCGTCCTGCACGGCTGCGTCATCGAGGACGACGTCCTGGTGGGCATGGGCGCCACCGTGCTCAACGGCGCGCACATCGGAGCGGGTTCACTGATCGCGGCGCAGGCACTGGTGCCGCAGGGAATGCGGGTGCCGCCGGGTTCCCTCGTGGCCGGCGTGCCCGCCAAGGTCAAGCGGGAACTCACCCCCGAGGAGCGCGAGGGCATCGCCTTCAACGCGGCAGGCTACGTCGAGCTGGCGAAGGCCCACCGCGCGGCGCACGAGGGCTGACGGCCCGCTGCCGGGAGGCCCTGCAGCAGCGGCGCCGGGCCGCCCCGGGAGGACCGGCGCGGGGGGTGGACCGCTTCCGCGCCGGGATCAGTCGGTCGCGGCGACCGCGTCCGGCTCGGCCGGCGCCGCCGCGTGGCCCCCCTGCTCCGCAGCCTTCTTGGCCCGGTTCTTCAGTACGAGCATCGAGACGAGCCCGATGAGCACGGCGGCCAGCAGCCCCAGCCACGAGAAGCGCTTGAGCCACGCCTCGGCGACGACTCCGACCGAGTAGACGACGGCGGTGGTGCCGCCGGCCCAGACGATTCCGCCGAGCACGTTGGCGATGAGGAACTTCCAGTAGGGCATGCGCAGGACACCGGCCAGCGGTCCGGCGAAGATGCGGAGCAGCGCGACGAAGCGGCCGAAGAAGACCGCCCACACGCCCCACTTCTCGAAGGACCGCTCCGCCATGGCGATCTGGGGCGCCCCGAAGTGCTTCGGGAACTTGCCGCCGAGCCAGGCGAGCATCGGCCGCCCGCCCTTGCGGCCGATCGCGTACCCGATCGAGTCACCGATGATCGCCCCGGCCGACGCGCAGGCGCCGAGCACCACAGGGTCGACTTCGCCGTGCTGGGAGGCGAGGAGGGCGGAACTCACGAGGATGATCTCCCCGGGCAGCGGGATCCCCAGACTCTCGAGTCCGATGACGACCCCCACCAGGAGGTAAATACTGACCGCCGGTACGGTCTCGAGCCACTCCTGGACGTGCAACGCCGGTCCCTCCGGTAAGAAGTCTGCCGCCGGGCACGACGATGGTGCCCGGCGGCAGCCTACCGGTCCGCACGGTCCGGGTGGCCGCGGCGGGTTCCCCGCCGGGGTCACCGTCCCTCCGCCCGGTACGCGGGGACGCGGCGGGCCCCAGTCGGCGCCCGCGGGACCGGGCCGGGTCCAGGCCGGGATCCGGGCCCGGATCAGCTGTTGGGGCGCAGGGTCCAGACCACGCTCATCTCGCTCGTGACGTCGCCGTCGGCGCGGCGGATCTCGACCTTCACCGGGAACTCCGGACGCTTGCCCTCGTCGAGCTCGGCGACGACCTCGGCGGCCGGGCGGGCCAGCACCGCCGTGGCGGTGAGCTCGCCCCTGGCCACCTTCTTGAAGGACATCTCGGTGGTGACGGGCAGCGGAACGGCCCGGTGCAGCTGGTCGCCGAAGGCCGCCACGACGATCGCGCCGCTCGCCGACTCGGCGAGCGTGAACATCGCTCCGGCGTGCGGTCCGCCGAGGTGGTTGTGGTATTCGGCCTGGTCGGGAAGCGAGAGGACAGCACGCTCCGCGGTCGTCTCCAGGTAGGTGATGCCGAGGGTCCTGACCATCGGGACGCTCGCGGACAGCATGTCGCCGACCGTCATCTCTTCAGTGCTCATGGCCGCGATGTTACTAGCGAGTAGCAGGCTTTGACCATCCCCTCACAGGGGCGGCCGTAGCAGCGGGTACCCACCCCCCTCTATGGTTACTGGCCATGTGGCCAGGACAGCAGCCGCCCGGGGGCGAGCAGAACCCGCAGGACCAGAACCAGAACCCGTACCAGCAGCCGGGGTACCAACAGCCGAATCCCTATCAGCAGCCGGGATATCAGCAGCAGGGCCAGCCGGGGCAGCCGGGCTGGCAGCACAATCCGTACCAGCAGCCGACCGTGCCGCAGTACGCCGTGCCCGGCGGGCCCGGTGGTCCGCAGCCGGACGACAAGAAGAAGACGACGGTCGTCGCGGTCGTCGCGGCCACCGCGGTCGTCGTCGCCGCTGTCGTCACCGGTGTCGTGGTCATGAACAAGGACGACAAGGGTGGGTCGACCGTGGCCGAGGACAAGTCGTCCTCGTCACCGTCCGCCAAGCCGTCCGACACCGCTTCGTCCCCGGCCGCGAACCCGCGGGGCGGCGAGGAGGCCGCGCCGTCGATTCCCGGCTGGAAGGTCGTGACCAACCCCAAGTGGGGCACGCAGTTCGACGTGCCGGGGGACTGGGAGGTCGCGGGCACCGGCGTGTTCGCGGGCTTCGAGGACGCGAAGGACCCGACCGGTCCGCCGGCCGCCGGCTTCTCCGCTCCGGCGTACTACAAGAGCAAGTGGTGCGTGGACGATGCCGACAAGGACGGTTCCAAGGAGGACACCGGCCTCGCGGGCGTCGGCACCAAGGGGGCCCAGGGCGCCAAGAGCACGGACGAGGCCGCCACCAACGAGGCCGCCAACTGGGTCTGGGCCGCCTACGCCCAGGAGGACCCCAAGGAGAAGGTCAAGATCGGCAAGGCGGCTCCGTACACGACCAAGTCGGGTCTCTCCGGCAGCGTCGTGACGGCCACCGCCACCGGTCTGGCCAACAAGAACAAGTGCGACACCGACGGCAAGTCGACGGCGTTCAGCTTCAAGAACGGCAAGGGCGAGTACTCGACCTGGGTCCTCTACGCCAACGCCGGTGTGGACGACGAGCTGCCGGACGCGACGATCCAGAAGATCCTCAGCACGGTACGGCTCGCGGAGGGCACGGAGAGCACCTCCTGACCCCCTTGCGGCCGGAGCGGAGGCCGTCCATTTGGCGACAGGGGGCCGGGACGGGGATAGTCCCCTGGTGACTTCCGCCGTTTCTGCCCCCTCCCCCGCCTCCGGCCCCGCGCGGGCCGGCCGCAATTTCGGTCTGCTGACCGCCGCCGCGATCATCACGAGCCTGGGTACCCACGGCGCACTGATCGCGGCGGCGTTCGCCGTTCTGGAATCGGGTGGCGACGGAGGAGACGTCGGCCTGGTCGCCGCGGCGCGCACCGCGCCCCTGGTGCTCTTCCTGCTGATCGGCGGGGCGGTCGCCGACCGCCTGCCGCGCCACAGGGTCATGGTGGCGGCGAACACACTCAACTGCGTCTCGCAGGCGGTGTTCGCCTGGCTGGTCCTGACCGGCGGAGCCGAGCTCTGGCAGATGATGCTGCTGACGGCGCTCTGCGGCACGGGCCAGGCCTTCTTCAGTCCGGCTGCCGAGGGCATGCTGATGTCCAGCGTGACCGGGGAGCAGGCGGCCCGGGCCTTCGCGTTCTTCCGGATGTCGATGCACGGCGCGGCCATCGGCGGTGCGGCGCTCGGCGGCGCCATGATCGCGGCGATGGACCCGGGATGGGTGCTGGCCGTCGACGCCGCGGCGTTCGCCGTGGCCGGTACGCTCCGTGCCTTCCTCGACGTGAGCCACATCCCCCCGCGCGCACCCGGCAGCGGTCTCCTCGCCGATCTCCACGACGGCTGGAAGGAGGTCGCCGGGCGCCCCTGGCTCTGGGCGATCGTGCTGCAGTTCTCGGTCGTGGTGGCCGTCGTCGGAGCCGCCGAGGCGGTGTACGGCCCCCTTGTGGCCAGGGACGAGCTCGGAGGGGCCCGGCCCTGGGGGTTCGCGCTGGCCGCGTTCGGGGTCGGCACGCTGGGCGGCGCACTGCTGATGATGCGCTGGAAGCCACGGCGGTTGCTGCTGGCGGGGACGCTCTGCGTCTTCCCGCTGGCGCTGCCGTCCGCCGGGCTCGCCGTGCCGCTGCCGGTGGCCGGCCTGTGCGCGGTCATGTTCGTCACCGGGGTGGCGATCGAGGTGTTCGGCGTCTCCTGGATGACGGCCCTCCACCAGGAGATCCCGGAGGAGAAGCTGTCCCGGGTCTCCGCGTACGACTGGTTCGGCTCCGTCGCGATGGTGCCGCTGGCCACGGCGGCGGCCGGCCCGGTGGAGTCGCTCGTCGGCCGCAGCGAGGCGTTGTGGGGCTGCGCCGCACTGATCGTCCTGGTGACCGCGGGCGTGCTGCTGGTCCCGGACGTACGGAATCTGACGCGCCGCAGCACGGTGAAGGGGGCCGCCGTCCCCGCGCCGGCCCGGGAGTCATCCGATGCTGAAGGCGCCGTCGGGAGGCTGGGGTGAGGCGACGGCCTCGCTGTCCCGCACGGGCCTCGCACTCCCGACGAGCCGGGTGAGCGACGCACCGTACTCGACCCGGGCGGGAAAGACGTCGGCGGCGCACAGCCTGGTCAGCGCGGCGATGTCGAGGGGTGCGCGGGAGGCGACGAGCACGGCGTTGCCGAAGCGGCGGCCCCTCAGCACCGCGGGTTCGGCGATGAGCGCGAGCTCCTCGAACACCTCGGCGAAGTTCGCGATCTGCGAGCGCAGGAAGGTGAAGGGCGCACCGTCGGCGAGGTTGGCCGCGTAGAACCCGTCCGCCCGCAGCACCCGGCCCGCTGTCCGCGCGTACTCGACGGACGTGAGGTGGGCCGGGACCCGGGCGCCACCGAAGACGTCGGCGACCAGGAGGTCGGCGGAACCCTCCGGCGCCTGTTCGAGCCAGTCCCGGGCATCGGCGCCGTGGACCGCGATCCCGGCGCCCTCGGGCAGCGGCAGGTGCTCACCGACCAGTCGGACGAGTCCCCGGTCCGCCTCCACGACGTGCTGCCTGGAGCCGGGCCGGGTCGTCGCCACATAGCGCGGCAGGGTGAGCGCCCCGCCGCCGAGATGAACGGCGTCCAGCGGAGCACCCGGCGCGCCCGCCCGGTCCACGACGTGGCCGAGCCGTCGCGCGTACTCGAATTCGAGGTGCTCCGGCTCGTCGAGGTCGACGTACGACTGCGGGGCCCCGTCGACCGTGAGCAGCCAGGCCCGGTCCCGGTCGACGTCGGGCAGCAGCCTGGCGGTGCCGCAGTCGGTGTCGCGGATGACGGGTATCTGCTCGTTCACTCCCCCATTGTGACGGGCTCCGGCCCCTGTTCCGACCCCGCACGCCCCGCCGGAGTCAGCCGTTCCACACTGCGGCGACCGCCTCCGTGTGCGCCACGGACTGGGCCAGGCCGGCTCTCGCCGCGGGAGCACGCCGGGCCGGGTCGAGGGAGTTGCGGCCGATGGCCTTCCGCGCCCCCGCGTCCGGGGTGATGACCTCGACGCGGGCTCCCGCCGCCTCCAGTTCGGCGGCCTGCGCCCGGGGCGAGGCGATCACCTTGCTGCCGCCCGCGGTGGGGGCGATCACGACCACGCGTTCGTACCCCGCGGCGAGATGGGCGTTCGCCGGGGAGTGCACGCCGCCGTCGATCCAGCTCCCGCCCCCGGCGACGACCACCGGCCAGACCGCGGGGACCGCGCAGCTGGCGGTGACCGCGTCGGCGAGGGGGACCGTTCCCGTCCGGTCGAAGGTGTGCAGGGCCCCGGTGGAGGCGTCCACCGCTGTGATCAGCAGGTGCCGGTCGGGCCACACCGTCGACGGCAGGCGGCCGCCGATCATCTCCCGGCGTTCGGCGGCTGTCGCGTCGGCACGGCTGTCCCGGGCGAGGGCTCCCAGTCTGCGGCCGTACTCCTCGGGCGTGCGGGAGGACAGCACGGCGCGCGCGTACCGCAGGACGGTGACGGGGCCGAGCCGTGCCACGGGCTCCTTCTCGGTCTGCGGATCGGCGAGCTGGCGCTCGTAGAGCTCGCCGACGGGGACGGTGCCCCACGCGAGCTGTGCCCCGACGATCGCCCCGGCCGAGCTTCCCACGATCAGATCGGCGGTGGAGAGGTCTACGCCCGCCTTGACGAGTCCGTGCAGGATTCCGGTTTCCCATGCGGTGCCGGTGACGCCTCCGGCACCCAGTACGAGAGCTGTGTCTGCCATGGACCCCAGTCTGCTGCACGGCTCACGGCGCGCCTGACCGGGGCCGGGCAGGCGCGCCGTGCAGCAGCCGTCAGAGCAGGCCGGTCACCGTGCCGGCGCCGACCGTGCGCCCGCCCTCGCGGATCGCGAAGCCGAGGCCGGACTCCAGCGGCACGTCACGGCCGAGCTCGACGGTCATCGTGACCGTGTCCCCGGGCCGGGCCACCGCCACCTCCCCGAGGTCGACGTCGCCGACCACGTCGGCCGTACGGATGTAGAACTGCGGGCGGTACCCCGTGGTGACCGGGGTGGTCCTCCCGCCCTCACGGGCCGACAGGACGTACACCTGCGCCGTGAAGCGCCGGCTGGGAGTGACGCTGCCGGGGGCCGCCACCACGTGGCCACGGCGGACCCTGTCGCGCTCGACACCACGCAGCAGCAGCGCGACGTTGTCGCCCGCCTCCGCGGACTCCATCGGCTTGCCGAAGGTCTCCAGACCGGTGACGACGGTCTCCACGTCCGCGCCGAGCACCGACACCCGGTCGCCGACACGCACCGTGCCGCGCTCCACGGCCCCGGTGACGACGGTGCCGCGACCGGTGATCGTGAGCACGTTCTCCACGGACAGCAGGAACGGCGCGTCGGTGTAGCGGACCGGCATCGGTACGTACGTGTCGACGGCGTCGAGCAACCCTTCGACGGACGCCGTCCAGCGTGGGTCGCCTTGCAGCGCGCCGAGCCCCGACACCCGTACGACGGGCACGGTGTCCCCGCCGTATCCGTGTGCGGAGAGCAGCTCGCGGACCTCCAGCTCGACCAGGTCGGTGAGCTCGGGGTCACCGGCGTCGGCCTTGTTGAGGGCGACGACGATGTGGTCGACGCCGACCTGACGGGCCAGCAGCACGTGCTCCGCGGTCTGCGGCATGATGCCGTCGAGCGCGGAGACGACGAGGATCGCCCCGTCGAGCTGCGCCGCTCCGGTGACCATGTTCTTGATGTAGTCCGCGTGTCCGGGCATGTCGACGTGCGCGTAGTGCCGGGTGTCGGTCTCGTACTCGACGTGCGCGATGTTGATGGTGATCCCCCGCTGCGCCTCCTCCGGCGCCCGGTCGATCCGGTCGAACGGCACGAACGTGCCGCTGCCGCGGTCGCTGAGCACCTTGGTGATGGCGGCGGTGAGGGTGGTCTTGCCGTGGTCGACGTGGCCCATGGTGCCGATGTTGAGGTGCGGCTTGGTGCGCACGTATGCCGTCTTGGGCATGGCTGCTTTCCTTGGTGTTCGAAGCTGAGAGAGAAGACCCCAGGGCCCCGCCGACCCTCCCCTTGCGGGGTCCGCCGGACTGTCGGGGGAGGGTCAGCTTCGGGCGCCGCCGAAGGGCGCCGCCGCAGCGGTGAACGCTGCGTCAACTGCTGCTGCTGCGGCTGCGACCGCAGGGCTCACGGCAGCCTTCGGCGTGTCCGCGACTGCGGACTGCGCTGCGAGGAAGGCGTACCGGAACATGCCCCTGATCATGTCCGAGCCGCGCGGCACCGTCGAACGGTTTTTGTGGCGCCCGTCCCTGCACCGGACCCGGGCTCGTGGCACGGGCTGGATCGAGCGGGCCGAGCGCGAGGCCCGGCCCGGATCGAACGGTTCAGGAGCCGGTGCCGTTCCCCTCGCCGAAGGCCCATGCCTCGATGTCGCGGTAGTGGATCGGTCCCCGGCTGCGACCGAAGTTGCTGCCGACCAGGTGCAGCCGCTCGGCGGGCCATCCGCTGCCGGAGAACCCGGCGAGCCCTTCGGCGATCTCCGCTGCCGAGGACCGGTCCCCCCGGCGGGCACGAGCCAGCGTCAGATGCGGGCGCAGGGGCCGGTCCTCGAAGGCGATGCCGCAGTCCTTGACCACCGTGCGTACCTCCGCCGCCAGCATGTTCAGCTCGTCGAGCTCTCCGTCGACGCCGCTCCACAGCACCCGGTCGTCGAAGACTCCGCTGCCGCGCAAGGCGAGGCGGACAGGCCGGCGGTCCGCCGCGAGGCCGGCGAGAGGCGCGCGCAGGAGCGGCACGGTGCCGGCCGGCAGCTCACCGAGAAAGGCCAGGGTGATGTGCCAGTCCTCGATGCGGTTCCACCGCATGCGCGGGTGTGTGCCGTAGGCGTGGCGTAGCTCCCGGGCCAGTTCGTCCTTCGCGTGGTCGGGCGGGGCGAGGGCGATGAACACGCGGACGGTGGCGGCGGGCTGGGTCTGATTCTCCACATCGGACTTCGTACCTCATCGGCGTGGGCGAGCGGACGGCCGGGGCCCACGGGAGAACGGCCGGCGGGCAGCGGGGCCGCCGGCGCCGCCACACGCCACCGGCGATGCCGCACGGCAGGCAGCGCGACCAGCGGCGACTCCGCTCGCCCGCCGCGTCCCCCCGGCCGTCACGCGCCTGTCGTACGGCTGTTGCATGCTTGCCGCACGCACATTACGGCGATCACACACCCATTTCGGTTACGCTCCCCAGATGTTCGACCCCGTCCCCGCAACACGGCCTTCCGGTGGCCTCGCAGTGCGCTGTACGAGGGCACTGCTGTCCCCCTGGTCCCGTCTGTCCCTGCTCGTGGCGGTACTGCTGGCCGCGGCGTTCACCATGCTGCTGTTCGAACCACAGCGGCTTCTCGCCTCCGGCTGGCCCTCCGGGCTGACGGGTTCGGGCGCCGCGATGCTGTTCGGCCTGGCGTACGGCGTGTGCACCGTGGCTTTCGTGCCGCGTCCGCTGCTCAATCTCGCCGCCGGCGCGCTCTTCGGCTCCCAGACGGGCCTGGTGGCTGCTCTGGCGGGCACGGTGCTCGGCGCGGGCGTCTCCTTCATGCTGGGCCGGGTGCTGGGCCAGGACGCGCTGCGCACACTGCTCCGGGGGAAGTGGCTGAAGGCCGCGGACGGCCTGCTGAGCCGGCACGGATTCCGCTCCATGCTCGCGATACGGCTGTTCCCCGGCGTTCCGTTCGCCGCGGCCAACTACTGCGCGGCTACCTCACGCATGGGGTACCCGCCGTTCCTGCTGGCGACCGGGCTCGGGTCCATCCCCAACACTGCGGCGTACGTCGTCGCCGGCAGCCAGGCCACCTCACCGACATCGCCCGCGTTCCTGGCGGCCATGGGCTTCATCGTGCTGTCCGGCGTGGGCGGGGCACTGGTCGCTTGGCGCAGGCGGCATCGGCTGGGCGGCGGTTCCTGAGGGAGCCGCCCCTGAGCCGGGGGCAGCGCAGGTCCGTTCACCTGCAGGCGATACGCTGCGCGCGACCGACAGAGGATGTTGGGGCCGTGACGTCCCGTCCCCCTTTTCTGACCACATCCGCACACAGCCGACGGTCTTCTCGACCGTCGGCCGTTGCATGAGCACCTCCGGGATGGCCAAAGCCCCATGAGCTGGTTCGAATCATTCGTCCTGGGCCTCGTTCAGGGACTGACCGAGTTCCTTCCGATCTCCTCCAGCGCGCATCTGCGGCTGACCGCGGCGTTCGCGGGCTGGCACGACCCGGGAGCCGCGTTCACGGCGATCACCCAGATCGGTACGGAGGCAGCGGTCCTCATCTACTTCCGCAAGGACATCGCCCGGATCATCTCGGCCTGGTGCCGTTCGCTGACCGACTCCTCGATGCGGTCCGACCACGACGCCCAGATGGGGTGGCTGGTCATCATCGGCTCGATCCCCATCGGTGTGCTCGGCGTGACGTTCAAGGACCAGATCGAGGGTCCGTTCCGCGACCTGCGCCTGATCGCGACGACTCTGATCGTGCTCGGCATCGTCCTCGGCATCGCGGACCGTCTCGCCGCACGCGACGAGACCGGCGGGAAGCACCGTGTGGTGCGGGAGCGGAAGTCGCTGCGGGAACTGGGTGTCAGGGACGGGCTGATCTTCGGCTTCTGCCAGGCGATGGCCTTGATCCCGGGCGTCTCGCGCTCGGGTGCCACCATCAGCGGTGGTCTGCTCATGGGCTACACCCGCGAGGCCGCGGCCCGCTACTCCTTCCTGCTGGCCATCCCCGCGGTGCTCGCGTCGGGCGCCTTCGAGCTGAAGGACGCGGGCGAGGGGCACGTCTCCTGGGGGCCGACGATCTTCGCGACCGTGATCGCCTTCGCGGTCGGATACGCCGTCATCGCCTGGTTCATGAAGTTCATCACGACGAAGAGCTTCATGCCGTTCGTCATCTACCGTGTGCTGCTCGGCATCCTGCTGTTCGTGCTGATCGGAGCCGGTGTGCTGAGCCCGCACGCGGGCGAGTCCGCCGGCTGACGGTCCCCCGGGAGGCGGATCTGCCCGCCTCGCGTCAGAGGTGGCCCGCCCGCGGCCGTGACGACGGCCGCAGGCGGTGGCCCCCAGCCCACCCCGGAGCAGAGAGAGCTCCCCGCCGGGTGTCCCCGGCTCCGCGGGAGGGCTTCCGGAGGGCTCCCCCGCGGCACCGAGAGGCATGGCACTCCTGAGGCGCGCCATTCCCCCGCCGTCCCCTCCGGAGGCCCGCTGAATAGCGACCAAGAGGCAACGGGTGGGGAGGCCGACCACCGGCTCCCGGCCGTGCCCGGTCCGGGAGTCGGTCATTTCGCCGATGACGTGGGAACCCCGGCGGCGCCAGGTTGGACACGGTCACCGCGGTCGCGCGGCGGCCGTGCACCCGCCCCTTCCGCCCCAGCCCTGGGAGAACCCATGCAGCTGACCCGCCCTGCCGGCGCCGCTCTCCTCGCCCTCGCTCTCGCCTCGGTCCCCGTGACCGCGGCGCAGGCCACGACGGCGGCCGACGAGGTGAACTACGTGGCCCTCGGTGACTCGTACGCCTCCGGGACCGGAGCCGGGAACTACTCCGACGCCCTGTGCACACGCAGCCGTAACGCCTACCCGGCGCTGTGGGCCGAGGCCAACGACCCGGCCTCGTTCTCCTTCGTCGCCTGCGGCGGTGCGAAGATCCCCGATGTCCTCGACGACCAGGTGAGCGCTCTGGACGAGGACACCACCCTGGTCAGCCTGAGCATCGGCGGCAACGACTCCGGGTTCGCGTCGACGATGCTGAGCTGTCAGTACTCCACCCAGTCGGCCTGCGAACGGGCGCTGGCTACGGCCGGGCAGTACGTCGTGAACGAGCTGCCCGGTGAACTGGACAGCCTCTACGCGACGGTCCGCGCCGAGGCACCCCGCGCCGACGTCGTCGTCATCGGATACCCGCACCTCTACAAGGAGGGCGGCCTCTGCCTGGGCGGGCTCAGCTCGGCCAAGCGCACGGCGATAAACAAGGGTTCGGACCTGCTCAACGAGACCATCGCGGCGCGCGCCGCGGCGGCGGGATTCGCGTTCGCCGACGGCCGCCCGGCCTTCGACGGGCACGAGATCTGCACCGGCGACGCGTGGATCAGCAGCACGAACGTCCACCCGACGGCCGAGGGCCACGCCTCCGCGTACCTGCCGGCCTTCACGGCGGCCGTGCCGGGGGCCTGAGACCTCGCGCGGTGCCGAGGGCCTGAGTCCTCGCGCCATGCCGGGGCCTGAGACCTCGCGCGGTGCCGAGGGCCTGAGTCCTCGCGCCATGCCGGGGCCTGAATCCTCGCACGGTGCCGAGGGCCTGAGACCTCGCGCCGTGCCGAGGGCCTGAGACCTCGCGTGGTGCCGAGGGGCGGGCAGCCCGGCAGCCGGGTTCAGTACACGTCGCGCACGTATCGCTTGTCGGCGGCGAGCTGCTTGACGTAGACGGCGGCGGCGTCCTCCTGGAGTCCCCCGTGGGCCACGGCGATGTCCCGCAGCGCCCGGTCCACGTCCTTCGCCATCCGAGAGGCGTCGCCGCAGACGTAGAAGTGGGCGCCGTCCTGGAGCCAGGACCAGAGCTGGGCGCCGTGCTCGCGCATCCGGTCCTGGACGTAGATCTTGGCTCGCTGGTCCCGGGAGAACGCGGTGTCGAGGCGGGTCAGGGTTCCCTCCCGGCGGAGGGAGTCGAGTTCGTCCCGGTAGTAGAAGTCGGTGTCCTTGCGCTGCTCGCCGAAGAACAGCCAGTTGGGGGCCCGGTGGCCGAGGGCCCGCCGTTCGTCGAGGAATCCGACGAACGGGGCGACACCCGTGCCGGGGCCGACCATCACCATGGGGGTGGCGGGATCGGCGGGCGGACGGAAGTGAGGGGCGCGCTGGACGAAGAGCGGGACGGAGCTGCCTTCCGGTGCGTCGGCGAGGAAGGTGGACGCCACGCCCTTGCGCAGGTGCCCGTGCCGGTTCTCGTACCGGACCACCGAGACGGTCAGCCGGACGAGGCCGGGGTCGGTGAGAGGGCTGGAGGATATGGAGTAGAGCCTCGGCCTGAGTCGCTTGAGGACGCCGGCCCACTCGGCCGCCGTGGCGCGGGCGGAGTGCTCGGCGATGACGTCGACGGCCTGTCGTCCCCAGGTCCACTGGGCGAGTTCGCCCTTGTTGTCGGGGCGCAGGAGCTTCTTGAGGGTGCGGTCCTGCGTACGGTCGCAGACCAGGCGCAGCAGGCCCGGCGTGATCCGGGCGATGTCCAGGTGGCGGTGGAGTGCCTCGCCGAGCGGGACGGACCCGATGCCCGCCACCTCGACCGCCTCCGCCGGGTCCAGGCCGGTGACGGCGAGCCATTCCGCCACGAGTTCCGGACAGTTCAGCGGTTCGACCCCGAGTGCGTCCCCCGCCTCGTACGTGAGAGGCACGGGGCTCTCTCGTGTGTCGAAGGTGAACTGGCGTACCTCCTTGGCGGCCCCTGGGAGGCTGAGCAGGGTGTTGCCGGCCAACCGCCCGACGGCGGTCCTGGCGGAGCGGGCGGTCACCGGAGCGACGGCAGACGCGGAGGGGGTCGCCCGCACCTCGGGGGCTCCGAGGACATCGGGCGCCGCGGGGGCGCTCAGGGCGGCGGACACGTCGTCGAGCCACCGGTCCGCCGGCTCCTCGTAGTCGGGCTCGCAGTCCGTGCGCGGTACGAGGCGTACGGCGCCCAGTTCGCCGAAGCGCTCGTCGAGCCGTCTGCCGTGCCCGCAGAAGTCGTCGTACGAGGAATCCCCCAGGGCGAGTACGGCGTACCGCACGCCGTCCAGGCGAGGGGTCCCGGGCGCGTTGAGGGACTCCCAGAAGCCGGAGCCGTTGTCCGGCGCGTCCCCGTCACCGAAGGTGCTGGTCACGACGAGCAGATCGGCGGTCCGCGGGAGTGTGTCCAAAGGGCTGTCGTCCATCCCCACGAGGGTCGCCGCCCGGCCCTCGGCGGTCAGCCGCCGGGCTGTCGCCGCGGCTACCTCCTCGGCGTTGCCGGTCTGCGACGCCCACAGGACCACGATCTGCCGGCCGGGTGCGGCATCCGGGGCGGGGACGGCAGGGGTGTGCTCGTCGGCCGCGTCGGCCGGGATCCGCGAGAACATGCCGGCCAGCACCCCGTTGACCCACAGGGCGTGCTCAGGGGCGAACGGCGCGTGCGCGGGCAGCACGGGAGTTCCTCCGGTCCTCGTGGAGAGCCCGGCCAGGAACCCCGACAGGTAGCGGCGTTCGTGCTCGGCCAGTACGGGAGGGGCCGTCTCGGCGACACCGAAGACTCCGGCGAGGGCGCTCGACGAGGGGGCGGCGGCCCCGGGCTCCCCCGCGAGAACGGCGGGCACCCCCACGGGCGCGGGGACCACGGCGGCGGCCTTCGACGGCGTGGGGGCCACGGCGGCGACCTTCGCCAGGGTCACGGCGCAGACCTTGAACTCGGGCTGGAGGGAGATCGGGTCGACGGCGTCGTTGGTGACCGCGTTGACACTGAGGTACTCCCCGAAGAGGTCGTTCCAGTGGAAGGGCGCGAAGCAGTCACCGGGCCGCACACGGTCGGTCACGACGGCGGGCAGGACGGCCCGGCCACGCCGCGAGGCGACCTCGACCGAGTCGCCCTCCCCGATCCCGAGGGCTTCGGCGTCCTGCGGGCTGATCTCCACGAAGGGGCCGGGGTTCAGCCGGTTGAGCTTGGCGACCTTGCCGGTCTTGGTGAGGGTGTGCCACTGGTGCTGCAGACGGCCGGTGTTGAGCACGTAAGGGAAGTCGTCGTCGGGCATCTCGGCGGCCGGCATGTGCGGCCGGGCGTGGAACACCGCGCGCCCGCTCGGCGTGGGGAAGGCCAGCCGGGGCACGCTCCCGTCCGGGCGGACCGTGAGGGACTGGCTGACCCCGTCGTTGATGTAGCGGACCGGATTGCGGGCGGGGCCGTCCGGGTCGGCACTGGGCCACTGGACGGGTGTCCGTCGCAGCCTCTCGTAACTGACCCCGCGCAGGTCGTAGCCCGTGCGCGGGTTGTGGGCGCGCTTGATCTCCTCGAAGATCTCCTCCGCTTCGCTGTAGTCGAAGGCCTCCTCGTACCCCATCTCGCAGGCGATCCTGGCGATGATCCGCCAGTCCGGCCAGGCTTCTCCCGGCGCGTCGACGGCCTGCCGGGCGAGGGTGAGGCTGCGTTCCGAGTTGACCATGACGCCCTCGGCCTCGCCCCAGAGCGCGGCGGGCAGGGAGACATCGGCGTAGGCGTTGGTCTCGGTGTCGGCGAACACGTCCTGAGTGACGACGAACTCCGCCGCCTCAAGGCCCTCGATGACGGTTCGCCGGTTGGCCACGGATGCCACCGGGTTGGTGCAGATGATCCAGCAGGCCTTGATCTGCCCGTCGGCCATCCTCCGGAACATCTCGACGGTCCCGGCGCCCGCGGTGTCGGTCCGCAGGGTTCCGGGTGCGAGGTCCCACAGCTCCTCGACCTGGGACCGTTCGTCGTCGGACTGCAGGGCGCGCTGTCCGGGCAGTCCGGGGCCCATGTAGCCCATCTCGCGACCGCCCATGGCGTTGGGCTGGCCGGTGAGCGAGAAGGGGCCGCTGCCGGGCCGGCAGATGGCGCCGGTGGCCAGGTGGAGGTTGATCAGGGCGTTGGTGTTCCAGGTGCCGTGGGTGCTCTGGTTGAGGCCCATGGTCCAGCAGCTCATCCACTCGCCCGCCTCGCCGATCCAGCGGGCGGCGAGACGGATGTCGTCCTCGGGGATGCCGGTGATCTCCGCGACGGCGGCGGGCGTGTAGTCCCGCAGGAAGCCGGGCATCGCCTCCCAGCCCTCGGTGTGTTCGGCGATGAACTCCGGGTCGGTGTGGCCGTTCTCGACGAGGAGGTGCATGACGCCGTTGAGCAGCGCGAGATCGGTCCCCGGGCGTATCCGCAGGAACAGGTCGGCCTTGTCGGCGGTGGCGTTGCGCCGGGGGTCGACGACGATGAGCTTCGCGCCGGCCTTCACCCGTTCCATGAGGCGGAGGAAGAGGATGGGGTGGCAGTCCGCCATGTTCGAGCCGATGACGAAGAAGGTGTCGGCGTGCTCGAAGTCGTCGTACGAGCCCGGCGGGCCGTCGGCGCCCAGGGAGAGTTTGTAGCCGGTGCCGGCGCCGGCCATGCAGAGCCGGGAGTTCGATTCGATCCAGCTGGTGCGGACGAAGCCCTTGGCCAGCTTGTTCGCGAGGTACTGCGCCTCCAGCGTCATCTGCCCGGAGACGTAGAGGGCCAGCGCGTCCGGCCCGTGCTCGTCGACGATCGCGCGCAGCCGCCGCGCGGTCCGTGATATCGCGGCCTCCATGGGCAGCGGCGCCGGTTCCTCGCTGCGGTCCGCACGCACCAGCGCCGTCGTGAGCCGGCCGGGAGCGGCCAGCATCTCGGCGCTCGTCGCCCCCTTGGTGCAGAGCCGCCCGCCGTTCGTGGGGTGGGCCTTGTCGCCTGCGGCCTTCAGGACGGTGCGCCGTCCGTCCGGCCCCTTGCCGATGTCCAGGACGATCCCGCAGCCGACACCGCAGTACGAGCAGACCGTCCGCACCTGGGCGGGGGTGTCCGGCTGCGGGTTCGGCACGCTCATGGACGGCCTTTCATGGGGGACGCTGACACCGCGACCGTACGAAACGTCCGTTTCCCGGGTGTCACGCCGGACGATCAAGCGTGGTTACGTCCCTTGCACAGCGGCCAGGAGCCGCCGGTGAGGCCCGCCGCGCCGGGCCCCCGTGGCCGGGCCATAATCGCGATGGCGGGCCGGCCCGCCCCGGCCCGGGAGATCTCCGACCTCCGTGGAGGATTCATGACCGCCGACGCCCTTCCCGTGATCGCAGCGGTGGACGGTTCCGCGCACAGCTGGGAGGCGCTCGACTGGGCCGCTGCCGAGGCCGTGCTCCGCGGTCTGCCGCTCCTGATCGTGCACGTGCGGCCACCCACTCGGCGCAAGGACGAGGAGGGCGTGCTGCGGGAGGCCGAGGAGCTGCTCGCGCAGGGTGTGCTGCGGGCCTCGCGGCTGGCGCCCGGACTGCGCACCTCGACGCTGACCCCGCTGGACTTCCCTTCGGCCGCGCTGATCTCGCTGAGCCGGGACGCGTCGATGGTGGTCGTCGGCTCGCGGGGGCTGGGCGGGTTCCGGTCGCTCATGATCGGCTCCAACAGCCTGGCCACCGCCTCGATGGCGCGGTGTCCGGTCGTGGTCGTGCACACCGGCCGGACCGACGAGAGCGAGGGCGACGCGGCGGAGAGCTTCCCCGACATCGTCGCGGGGGTGGCCGCCGACGAGAGCAGTGGGGCGGTCCTGGACTTCGCCTTCGAGACCGCCGCGAGGAGACCGGGTGCGCGGCTGCGCCTGGTCCACGGGTGGACGATGTTCTCGTCGATGCTGTCCGGTGGCCCGGTGTTCGACACCGACGCGGCAGCGGCCTCGGCGGGGCGGGCCCTGGCGGAGCTCACGGCGGGCCGGCGCGAGAGGTACCCACAGCTCGACGTCGTGCGTGAACCGGTGCGGGGCTCGGCCTCGCGCACGCTGGTCACGGCGTCGGCCACAGCGGCGCTGACCGTGGTCGGGCGGCGCAGGGGCGGTGAGTCCCTCGGCCTCGGGCTCTCCCCCGTCGCGCAGACGACGGTGACGCACGCCCTGGGCCCTGTGGCCGTCATTCCCACCTGAGCGTGCCGCGGGAGGCCGGTCCCGGGCCCGATTCCGTTGCCGGTGTGGGGAGTGCCGGTGCGGGGAGTGCCGGCGTACGGCGTGCCGGTGCGGGGCGTGGACTGTGCGCGCGAGGAGCGGGCCGTGCGCGGCTCTTGGCCTGCCGCTCCCACGGGACGAGACTTGGGCGATGACACAGCGCGTGGCTCTCGCGACGGTGATGGACCGGATCTCCATCGATGCAGTGATCACCGATTACGCCGCCGCGGTGGACGACGGCGCCTGGGACGACCTGGGCGCCCTGTTCACACCGGACGGGCGCGCCGACTACCGGGGGGCGGGCGGGCCCGAGGGGCCGGCCACCGAGGCCGTGCGGTGGCTGTCGGAGAGCCTGCGGCCCTTTCCCGCCCGCCAGCACCTGATCGTCAACCGCTGCCTGGAGCTCCAGGATCTGGGCGGCTACCCCGGCGACCTGGCCCAGGTCCGGGCCGACTACCTGAGCCCGATGGGCCCGGAGACAGGTGACGGCGGGAGCGTCCCCACCGTGGTCACCGGGGGTCGCTACGTCTTCGACCTGCGGCGTACGGAAGCGGGCTGGCGGCTCCTGTCCCTCTCCGCGCTCCGCAAGTGGCGGTACGCGCCCGGGGCGGCCACCGCGGGCTGATCCACCGCCCGCCGCGCGACCCTGGGGAGGCGTTGCCCGCCCCGGCGGCCCGGCACGCCCTCTGGGCGCCGCTGATCTTCTGCACCACACTGGGGACCAGGCGCAGAACCGGCGAGAAGGAGATGCGTGCCGATGCGGGTCGGGCGGCTTGCGGACGGACGGCGGGGCGAGGGAGGCGTACGGCCTGGCGAGCGGCTGCTGAACTCGCGCACCGCCCGGGGCGTCGCGGCGCTGTGCGCGGGCGCCCTGCCCGCGCTGGCGTTTCCCGCGCCCTCGCTCTGGTGGTTCGCCTACGTCGCGCTGGTGCCCTGGATGCTGCTGATCCGGTCGGCGGCCACCTGGCGCCGTGCGGCTGCCGACGGCTGGGTCGGGGGCATGGGATTCATGCTCGCGGTGCACCAGTGGCTGATGCCGAGCCTCCATGTGTTCATCGTGGTGCTCGCGGCCCTGCTGGGGCTGCTGTGGGCGCCGTGGGGTGTGCTGGTGGCCCGGCTCCTCGGCGGGTCGCCGTCCGTCCCGCGCTCCGTGGCCGCTGTGGCGGTGGTGCCCTCCGGATGGCTGATGATCGAACTCGTCCGTTCCTGGGAAGGGCTCGGCGGCCCTTGGGGGCTGCTGGGCGCCAGCCAGTGGGAGGTTCCGCCGGCGCTTCGGGTCGCTTCGGTGGGAGGCGTGTGGCTGGTCAGTCTGGGAGTGGTGGCCACGAACACGGCGCTGGTCCTGCTGTTCGCCGTTCCTTCGGCTCGCAGAGCGGCCGGGGCGTGTCTGGTGGCGGGTGCGGTGGCCGTGGGGGCGACGGTGGCGTGGGCGCCGCGGCCCGAGGAGAGCGGACCGGTCCGGGTCGCCGTGGTGC
The DNA here is from genome assembly GCF_042872025.1 of Streptomyces sp. NPDC005494. NCBI lineage: Bacteria > Bacillati > Actinomycetota > Actinomycetes > Kitasatosporales > Streptomycetaceae > Streptomyces > Streptomyces sp. NPDC005494. The sequence goes on along the minus strand of NZ_JBIAJR010000007.1, from coordinate 48,458 downwards.
AGCCGGGTGTCGTCGAGGGGCCCGGCAGCATCGAACGCCGGTTGACGCGCGGCGAGGAGCTCACCCGTGGCCTGGCCGGCCGTGACGTGGACCTGGTGGTCTGGGGCGAGAGCAGCGTGGGGGTGGACCTCTCCCGGCACCCGGAGGCGGCGGACCGTGTCGCCGCGGTTTCGCGCCTGGTCGGGGCCGATGTGCTGGTCAACATGGACGCCCGGCGCACGGACGGTCCCGCGCGGGCCGGGATCTACAAGTCCGCTGTGCTGGTCGGACCGGACGGCCCGACCGGGGACCGCTACGACAAGATGCGCCTGGTGCCGTTCGGTGAGTACGTTCCGGCGCGTGCGCTGCTGGGCTGGGCCACCTCGGTGGGCAAGGCGGCGGGCGAGGACCGGCTGCGCGGCAGCGAACCCGTGGTGATGGAGCTGCCGGACGGGCTGCGGCTGGGACCGCTGGTCTGCTTCGAGTCGGCCTTTCCCGACATGAGCCGGCAGCTGACGAAGGACGGGGCCCAGCTGCTGGTGGCCCAGTCGTCCACCTCGACGTTCCAGCACAGCTGGGCTCCTGAGCAACACGCCTCGCTGGGCGCGCTGCGCGCGGCTGAGACGGGCCGCCCGCTGGTGCACGCGACGCTCACCGGCGTGAGCGCGGTGTACGGCGCCGATGGCGCGCGCCTGGGCGCCCCGCTCGGTACGGACGCGAGCGAGGCCGTCGTCTACGACGTCCCGCTCGCCCGGGGCACCACGCTCTTCGTGCGGCTGGGCGCCTGGCCCGTGTACGGCGCGCTCGCGGTGCTGGCCGCTTTCTTCGGCGCGGCGGGAGTGCGGTCCCTCAGGACGCCTGCTCCAGAGAGTCCAGAACCACGCGCTCGCACAGCCGGTGGGTCTCCAGAGCGTCCCGGGCGCTGAGCAGCACGCCGGACCTGACGGCGTCCAGGAAGGACACCACGCTCTGCTCGATGCCCCGCTGGCGGGCCACCGGCACCCAGTCGCCGCGTCGCCTCAGGGTCGGCTGGCCCTTGTGGTCGATGACGTCGGCGAGGTTGAGCACCTGCCGTTTGGTGTCCTGGCCCGAGACCTCGAGGATCTCCTCGGTCGATCCGTTGAGCCGGTTCATCATGCCGATGGCGGTGAATCCGTCTCCGGACAGCTGGAGCACCACGTGGTGCATGAGCCCCTCGGCGATCCGTGCCCGGACGGTGACGTGCGAGACGGGGCCGGGCACCAGGAAGCGCAGGGTGTCGACGACATGGATGAAGTCGTCCAGCACCATGGTGCGCGGGTCCTCGGGCAGGCCCACCCGGTTCTTCTGCAGGAGGATCAGCTCGCGCGGGTGCTCGGCGCACTGGGCGTACGACGGGGCGAGCCGGCGGTTGAACCCGACCGTGAGCGTGACGCCGAGCTCCTCGGCGAGGGCCACCAGCCGCTCGGAGTCGGCGATCTCGTAGGCGAGGGGCTTGTCCACGTAGGTGGGGACGCCTGCTTCGAGCAGCCGGCGGGTGATCTCCGCGTGTGCCGAGGTGGGCGCGTGCACGAATGCGGCGTCCAGCCCTTGGGCCAGGAGCGAGTCCAGGTCCTCGTGGCACCGGTCCGCGGGGATGCGGTGGGCGGCCGCGACGGCCGCCAGGGTGGCGGGGGTCCGGGTCTGCAGATGCAGTTCGACGCCGGGCAGGGTCGTCAGTACCGGCAGATACGCCTTCTGCGCGATGTCGCCGAGCCCGATGCAGCCGACCTTCACGAGGTTCTCCCTGTCGCTTCGACCAGGGCACCGTCACGGTCGCGTCGTCTGTCCCTCCCTGGTTCCGGCAGCATACGGGCGACGGGGCGGCTGCCAGTCGGCGATACCGTCGAAGGTGCGGAGCACGAGCCCGGGACCGAGGCGGGAGACGGTGGACATCAGCCCGTCGCGGAGGGCGACCGCCGGGGCGCCGGACAGCTGCATCATGCGGGAGAGCCGTGCCGCCTTGCGGACGATGGCGGTGGTGCGCGGCTGCCGTGCGGCACTGTACGCGGCGAGTCCGGCACCGAGGTCGGCGTCCGGTGTCACGTGGTGGGCGAGCACGATCGCGTCCTCGATGGCCTGGTTGCCGCCCTGGCCCAGTGTGGGCGCCATGGCGTGGGCGGCGTCGCCGAGGAGCGCGGTGCGGCCCCGGTGGTAGGCGGGCAGGGGATCGGTCATCTGGTGCACGTCGTGGCGCAGGACCTGGGCGGGCTCGACCGCCCCGATGATGGCCGGCACCGGGTCGTGCCAGTCGCCGAACCGGCGCAGCAGTTCGGCCTTCTCGTCGTCCGCGGCACGCGCTCCGGCCGGGGCGGTGGCCGCGGCATAGGCGTAGGTCCAGCCGTCCTTCAGCGGGTGGCTGCCCCACAGCGAGCCCCGGCCCCAGGTCTCGTGAGAGGTGAAGGTCCGTCCGAGCGGAGGTGCGAGGACGCGCCAGGTGGTGAATCCGCTGTACGACGGTCCGGGGTGCCGAGGGAAGAGCGCGGTACGGACCGACGAGCCGATTCCGTCGGCGCCGACGACCAGATCGCCCTCGATGTCCCCGGCCGGCGTCCTGACCACGGCCGGGCTTCCGCCCACGCGGCCCGGATCGACGAGCTGCGCCGCGGCGCCGGTACGCACGGTGGACTCCGGGAACCGGGCGCGGAGCAGATCGATGAGCGCGGAGCGGCGCAGGAGGACGAGCGGCCCTCCGAAGCGTTCGGCCGCGGCGGCGCTGTCGGTGCGGGCGAGCCACCGCCCGGAGGGCGTGCGCATGCCCCCGTCGCCCTGCCAGGCCGCGAGGGATCTGACCTCGTCGCCGGCCCCGATGGCGTCGAGGGCGCGCTGGGAGTTGGGGGCGAGGCTGATGCCCGCCCCGATGGGCTCCAGTGAGGACGCGCGTTCGAGCACGGTGACGTGCCACCCGCTCCGGTGCAGCGCCGCGGCGACGGTGAGCCCGCCGATTCCGCTGCCGATGACCACTGCTCGGGACGTCGCCATGACTGAACCCTCCTCCGGACTACATCTGTAGTAGCACCTTCACGTTACTACAGATGTAGTGGGGCGCGGTAGATTGTTCCCATGTCCACGCGCCCCACTCCGACGCGCTCCGCCCCAGGGGCCGCCACCAGGCCCTCCGCCTCCTCCCGCACCGAGCTGATCGCCGACGCCGCGCTCGCGCTCCTCGCCGAGCGCGGCATGCGCGGCCTCACGCACCGGGCGGTGGACGAGAGGGCCGGACTCCCCCAGGGGTCGACGTCCAACCACGCCCGCACCCGCGAGGCCCTGCTGGAGGCCGCCGTGCGGCGGCTCGCGGAGCTGGAGGCACGGGTGCTCGCCCCCGGGGAACTCCTTGCGAGCGGTGATCCGGACGGGGCCGCCGCGGGGCTGGCGGCAGCTCTGCACCGGTATCTGACCGGCAGGCCCGAACTCGTCGTCTGCCGCTACGAACTCGCCCTGGAGGCCACCCGCCGCCCCGCCCTGCGGGCGTTCTACGACGATGCGGGCAGACGCTTCCGCGAACCCCTGACGGCTCTGATGGCAGCGGCGGGTTCGGCCGACCCGGAGCGGCACGCGCTGTCGGTCGTGGCGTGGGCGGAGGGAATGATGTTCGCCTGCGCTGTGGGTTCGTACCATCGGGCCGTGCCGACCGAGGCGGAGTTGCGCACGGGCTGCGCCGAACTGCTGCGCGGGATGCTCGGCGGAACGCCCGGCTGAACGCTGGTGGCGCTGTTCGTCACTGCGCGAGGATGACCCGTATGACGACAGAAGAACGCTCCGCGCCCGCGCTCGACGCGGCCGAGCGGCAGATGCTCGAAGGCTGGCTCGACTACCACCGCGCGACTCTGGCCATGAAGTGCGAGGGACTCACCGACGCGCAGCTGCGGGAGGCCTCCGTACCTCCGTCGGAATTCACCCTGCTCGGTCTCGTACGTCACCTGGCGGAGAACGAGCGCGGCTGGTTCCGCGAGGTGCTGGCCGGCGAGGACCTGCCCCCGATCTACGGGACGGACGAGGACCCCGACGGGGAGTTCCACCTGACCGAGGCGGACACCTGGGACGAGGCCAGGGCGACGTGGCTCGCGGAGATCGAGGCGGCCAGGGCCAACGCCGCGAAGGTAGAACTCGACGGCCTGTCGGTCGGCGTGGGCAGGCAGGGCAAGCCGTTCAGCCTGCGGTGGATCTACACGCACATGATCGAGGAGTACGCCCGGCACAACGGTCACGCCGACCTCGTACGGGAACGGATCGACGGCGCGACCGGAGAGTAGGGCCGGCCCCGGGCCGCGTGAGCGCCCGGGCCGCGTGAGCGCCCGGGCCGCGTGAGCGCCCGTGGCGGGTGGGCGCCCCGGGACGGGGGCACGAGGCCGTCCGGGCCCGCTCCCCCCGCCACGCGGGCCCCAGCCTGAACCCCTGACCCGCGGGGCCGCCCTGTCAGGTCGGGATCGCCGGTCCCTCAGTACCCGGGGCCCCGCACACTGCCCTTCAGGGCCCCGCAGCGCCGCCTCGCAGCCGCTGCTCCATACGCCCGATGGCCGCGCGGACCGATCCGCCGTAGTCGTCCCGCTCCAGCACTCCGGCCGCGTCCCACGCCCGGTCAAGATGGAGCCGGGCCGCCTCGAAGCGCTGGAGCTTGAGGTAGTCCGCCGCGAGGTTCAGGTGCAGCGAGGGGAAGAAGGCCCGCACCGCGGACGCGTCGGGATGCTCTCCGGCCGGCTCCGGGGCCGCCCCCTCACCCAGCCCCTCCGCGGCCGTCAGCGCCCGGAGGTCCCAGGCGAGCTCGTCCCCGGGATCATCCTGGGTGTCGGCCATGTAGTGCGCGAGGGTGCAGCGGTGCAGGGCGTCACCGTCTTCCCCGATCTCCGACCAGATGACCCCGAAACGATTGCGGGCCTCTTCCCTGTCACCTGCGTGAAGCAGCATGATCGCCTGGCCGATCCTGGTCATGACGACGTCCCCCGACGCTTCCCGCTGCTCCACGACAGAGGTCTCCCTGATCACCGCCGGCCTGTTCCGGTCGCTCAGACGCTAGCCGCAGCCACCGGCAAACCCGCTCAGGCGCGGGCCTGAGCCGCCGGCCGGTTCGCCTGGAGGCCCAGGTCCGGGATGCGCCAGTCGATGGGCTCGTGGCCCTGCGCCGCGACGGCCTCGTTGATCTGGGTGAAGGGGCGGGAGCCGAACCACTTCTTGGCGGAGAGCGGCGAGGGGTGCGCACCCTTGACCACTACGTGACGCTCCTGGTCGATCAGCGGGATCTTCTTCTGGGCGTAGTTGCCCCAGAGGACGAAGACGGCCGGGTCGGGCCGCTCCGCGACGGCGCGGATCACGGCGTCGGTGACCTTCTCCCAGCCCTTGGCCTTGTGCGAGTTGGCCTCGCCTCCGCGGACCGTCAGCACCGCGTTGAGCAGCAGGACGCCCTGCTCGGCCCACGGCATCAGATATCCGTTGTCCGGGACCGGCAGGCCGAGCTCGTCGTTCATCTCCTTGTAGATGTTGCGCAGCGAGGGGGGCGTCTTGACGCCGGGCCTGACCGAGAAGCACAGGCCGTGCCCCTGGCCCTCGCCGTGGTACGGGTCCTGGCCGAGGACGAGCACCTTCACACGGTCGTACGGCGTGGCCTCCAGGGCGGCGAAGACCTGCTCGCGCGGCGGATACACCGGCCCCCTGGCCCGCTCCTCCTCGACGAAGTCCATGAGCTCCTTGAAGTAGGGCTTCTGCAGCTCTTCGCCGAGGACGCCGCGCCAGGACTCGGGCAGCAGGTCGGTGTCGGTCACGTCCACAACCTCCGGTAAGCAATCGGTTCTTGACCACAGAACCTACCGGCAGCCACTGACAACGCCCCCGCCGAGCCTGCCGCCGCCCGCCTACCAGCTGGTCTTGCGGTACAGCTCCCACATCTGCATGACGGTCTGCGGGTCGAGCGCGCGCTCTCCGCCGCCGATGTCCTCACCCGCCGCCACGTACAGCTTGCCCTGCCACAGCGGCAGCAGCCGCACGTCCTTGACGAGGATCTCCTGGGCCCGCCGGAACTGCTGGGACACGGCACCGCGGTCGCTCTCCTTGCGGGAGGAGGGCAGCAGGTCCTTGGTGATCTCGTCGGTCAGGTAGGGGGTGCCGGTGACACTGTCCTGCCCCACGAAGGGGGCGATGAAGTTGTCGGGGTCCGGGAAGTCGGGGAACCAGCCTCGGCCGAAGACCGGGTAGTCGCCCTTGGTGAAGCCTTCCTGGAACGTCTTCCACGGCGCGCTCTTCAGCGTGATCCGGAACATGCCGGACGCCTCCAGCTGGCGCTTGAGCTCGGCGAACTCCGGAGCGGTGGAGGAGCCGTAGCGGTCCGTGGTGTACCAGAAGGTCATCTCGACGGGCTCGGTGATCCCCGCATCGGCGAGGATCTTCTTGGCCTTGGCCGTGTCAGGGTCACCGTAGGAGTCGAAGAAGCTGGTGGTGTGCCCGGCGATACCCTTGGGGACCATCGAGTACAGGGGTTCCGCCGTCCCCTGGTAGACCTTGGCCACGAGGGCGTCGCGGTCCACCACCTGAGCGATGGCCTGACGGACGGCGAGCTTCCCGGAGGCCGGGTCCTTCGGGTTGAAGACGAGGAAGCGGATGTCGGCACCGACCGTCTCGACGATCTGCAGACCGTTGTTGTCCTTCTTGTTGTCCTCGAGGCCGATGACCTCGTCCGCGGTCAGACCGCGGTAGGTCGCGTCGATCTTCTTGTCCTTCAGCGCCTCCACCATGGGGGCGGAGTCGTCGAAGTACCGGATCGTGACGGCGTCGTTCTTACGGTCGGCGAAGCCCTTGTAGGCGGGGTTCTTGGTGAGCTCCGCCTTGCTCCCCGGTTCGTACGAGTCGAGGACGTACGGCCCCGAGCCGGTGACCTTGCCGTCGTCGCGGATGCTGTCCGCCGGGTACTCACTCGCGGGGACGATCGACATGGCGGGAGTGGCCAGGATGAACGGGAAGGTCGCGTCCGCCTTGGAGAGGTGGAAAATGACCGTGTCGTCGCCCTTGGTCTCCACCCGGTCGAGAGATCCGAGCAGACCGGCCGGGCCACCCTTGACCTTGATCTTCGCGATCCTGTCGATGGAGTACTTGACGGCCTCGGCGTCGATGCTCTCCCCGTTCGAGAACTTCAGGCCGGACCGCAGGGTGCACCGGTAGGCCATGCTCGTGGCGTCCGTGAAACGGCACTCCTCGGCCGCGTCGGGCTCGGGGCTGGTGCTGCCGGTCGGGAAGCTCACCAGGGTCTGGAAGACGTTCCTCATCAGCTCCCAGGAGCCGTCCCACGCCGCCGCGGGGTCAAGGGTCGAGGGCGAACTCGTCGTTCCGACCGATATGTGCTGGTCCGTCTCGGAACTGCTGTCGGACAGCAGTCCGCAGCCGGCCAGCACAGAAAGGGAAGCAAGGGCTGCAGCAGCCTGCAGACTGGCCCGGTAGAACACGTGCACGCTCCTCGATCAGCCTTGGGGTCGGCAGACCATACCGCAGCGCCCCACCGGATCAATCCGTCGGTCCGGCGGGGCACTTGAGTCAATCAGGGCCAAACTGGCGCAGGCCTACCTCAGGCCACGCCCGCATTCAGGAAAATGCCGCCGTCGACCACGAGCGTCTGCCCCGTGACCCAGTCGGACTGCGCGGACGTGAGGAAGGCCGCGGCCCCACCGATGTCCTGCGGGACGCCCAGCCGGCCGAGCGGATAGGCGGCGGCGGCCTCGGCCTCACGGCCCTCGTACAGCGCCTCCGCGAACTTGGTCTTCACCACGGCCGGGGCGATCGCGTTGACCCTGACCACCGGCGCGAACTCGTGCGCCAGCTGGAGGGTCAGGTTGACCATGGCCGCCTTGCTCATCCCGTAGGCGCCGATGAACGGCGACGCGGAGACACCCGCGACCGAGGCGATGTTGACGATCGCCCCGCCGTTCTCCTTCTGCCAGGCCTTCCAGGTCTGCTGGGCGAAACCGAGCGCGGAGATCACGTTGGTCTCGTACACCTTGCGGGCCACGTCGAGGTCGAGCTCGGCCATGGGCCCGAAGACGGGGTTCGTACCGGCGTTGTTGATCAGGTAGTCGACCCGGCCGAACGCCTCCATCGCGCGCTCGACGGCAGCCGCCTGGTGCGCCACGTCGTGCGCCTTGCCCGCGATGGCGACCGCGCGGTCGGCGCCGAGCTTCTCGACGGCCTCCTTCAGCGCGTCCTCGCCGCGTCCCGTGATGACGACCCTGTCGCCCCGGGCGACGAGCGCCTCGGCGATGCCGTAGCCGATACCCCGGCTCGCGCCCGTGATGAGCGCGACCTTGCCACTGTCCTGCACAGTCATGTTCTCCGTTGCCCTTCCGGGGTCAGTTGAGCGGTCCGCCTGCGACGTACATGACCTGACCGGACACGAATCCCGCGTCCTCCCCGGTGAAGAAGGCGATGGCGTTGGCGATGTCCTCGGGACGCCCCACTCGCTGCACCGGGATCTGCGTCGCCGCGGCGGCCTGGAACTCCTCGAAGCCCATGCCGACCCGGGCCGCCGTCTGGGCGGTCATCTCGGTGACGATGAAGCCGGGAGCCACGGCGTTGGCGGTGACGCCGAACTTGCCGAGCTCCTTGGCGAGCGTCTTGGTGAAGCCCTGGAGGCCGGCCTTCACAGCGGAGTAGTTGGCCTGGCCGCGGTTACCGAGCGCCGAGGAGGAGGAGAGCGAGACGATGCGGCCGAACTTGGCCTCCACCATGTGCGACTGGACGGCCTTCGCCATCAGGAACGCGCCCTTGAGGTGCACGTTCATCACGAGGTCCCAGTCGGACTCGCTCATCTTGAAGAGCAGGTTGTCGCGGAGCACACCCGCGTTGTTGACGAGGATGGTCGGGGCGCCGAGCTCGGCGGCGACGCGCGCGACGGCGGCTTCCACCTGGGCGCTGTCCGACACATCACAGCCGACGGCGAGGGCCTTGCCGCCGGCATCGGTGATCTTCTCGACCGTGTCCTTGCACGCTGCCTCGTCGAGGTCGAGTACGGCGACGGCGCGGCCCTCGGCCGCCAGGCGTACGGCGGTGGCGGCGCCGATGCCCCGTGCCGCTCCCGTCACGATGGCGACGCGCTGCTCGGTGGTGGACATGCTTGGTTCTCCTCGCCCTTGGATAGCGGCTCAGCGGACGTCAGGAAGTTCCCGATGACTGAGCAACCGCTTAGTACCTTCAGCAGACGAGACGCTAGAAGCCCTGGCACCCGGTGTCAACGGCACACGGGGGCACGGGCGCATGTCACACCGGACGGCGCCGCGGCCCGCGCGTCGCGAGCGGCGGCGCCGTCCGGGAGATCAGCGCACCAGCAGGTCGAGCAGTCGCTCGACCTCGGCAGCCGGGTCGGCGGTCAGACCGCTGTGCACGGCACCCGGCTGGACGACCGTCGAGCGGGGAGCGATCAGCCAGCGGAAGCGCCGTCCGGGGTCGTCGCCGGCCGCCTGGCCCGCCGCTGTACCGCCCGTGCAGACCCCTTCCACCGCACGCAGCGCGGCACGTACCCCGAGCACGTCCGCCTGCGGGTCGAGGGCCTTCAGCTTGTGCTCGTCCAGATGGGTCCGCGCGGCCACGAAGGACTGGGCGCGGCAGTAGACCAGCACGCCCGCGTTGAAGCACTCACCGCGCTCGACACGTGGAACGACGCGCAGGACCGCGTACTCGAAGACGTCCCGCCTGCTCATCGGCCACCCTCCTCGGCGCCGCGCCCGGCGTCCGCCTGGGCGGCGCGGTCCTTCTTCGTCGGGTGGGGCCACGCCGTGAGGTGCTCGGTGAGCCAGCCCGGCGCCTGGGAGGGCCGGGTCGTGGTGGGTGCTTCCATGACGATCCGCTCGTGGATGCCCTCGGCGCGCGCCAGCAAAGGTTCCACGTAGGCCCGGCGCAGCTGGTCCGTGGTCTCGAAACCGGGTTCACCCGCCAGCCACTCGTCGGGGACGGCGGCGGCCACCTCGGTGAGGAGTTCCTCCGTGACGAACGGGGCCAGCTCGGCGGCGGCAGCCGCGATGTCCGGGCCGAACGGGGCGAGGACGTGGTCGGAGGCGTTGTAGGGCTTGGCGGCGGAGGCCTGCGCACCCGGCCAGTTGTGGTGCCAGATCATCGTCGCCCCGTGATCGATCAGCCACAGGTCACCGTGCCAGACGAGCATGTTGGGGTTGCGCCACGAGCGGTCCACGTTGTTGATCAGCGCGTCGAACCACACGATCTTGCCCGCCTCCGCCGACCCGACCTCGTAGGCGAGCGGATCGAAGCCGAGCGAACCGGGAAGGTAGTCCATTCCCAGGTTGAGCCCGGCGCTGCCCTTGAGCAGCTCCTGGACCTCCTGGTCCGGCTCGGCGAGGCCGATGACGGGGTCGAGCTGGATGGTCACCAGCTCCGGCACCCGCAGCCCCAGCCGCCGGCCGAGCTCGCCGCAGATGACTTCGGCTACCAGGGTCTTGCGGCCCTGCCCCGCTCCGGTGAACTTCATGACGTACGTGCCCAGGTCGTCGGCCTCGACGATCCCGGGGAGCGAGCCACCCTCACGCAAAGGCGTGACATAGCGGGTCGCTACGACCTCTTCTAGCACTTTCCCAGGCCACCCATCTTTTCAGCCTCACAAACCACGGACGACTTCTCCGGAGCGTAGAGGCGGGAATCACGGGTCAACAGTGCTGAGGAGGACCTGGGGAGTTTCGGCCGGCGAACCGGTCTCCCCGCTTCCCAAGCAGACCGTCGACGGTGCCGTGCCCCTTGCTGCCAGCTTCCGGCATGAAGTGAGCATAGTAACCGAGGGTGATCGCCGGCGAAGACTGTCCCAGCCAGGTTCACACCGGGCTCTCCGGCTTCCCACATGATCGAGGCGGCGGCCCCGAAGCACCTGGAAACCGTCCTTCGGGGCCACCGCCCACTGCCAGGCTTTCGCCCCCTCGGCACGTGGCGGGATGATGCCTTGCCCTGGCCGGTCGACGTCGTAGCCGTCGGCTTGAACCGGTCGGCCTTCGTCGTGGACCATCCACGTGCCGGCTGCCGGGCGTGGCGTCAGGTGGTGTTCGCCCTTCTCAGGGGGGCTCCCGCCGTGTGGAGACTCGCGAGGGTCTGCCGGTAGGACTCGACAAGGCTGGTCTCCAGGTAGCCGACCCCGATCTCCTGGCAGTACTCGCGGACGATGGTCCGGGCTCTGCGCAGGTGCGGGCTGGGCATGCTCGGGAAGAGATGGTGCTCGATCTGGTAGTTGAGACCGCCGAGGACGATGTCGGTCAACCGGCCTCCGCGCACGTTGCGGGAGGTCAGGACCTGGCGCCTCAGGAAGTCGGGACGGTCGGCGCCTCGCAGGATCGGCATGCCTTTGTGGTTCGGGGCGAAGATCGATCCGAGGTAGACGCCGAAGAGGGCCTGGTGGACGAGGAGGAACACGACCGCCTTGCCGGGCGGCAGCACCAGGAACAGCGCGCCGAGGTAGGCGGCGAGGTGCGCAATGAGCAGGGACCCTTCCCACGCGCGGTGCTTGAGCGAGCCGTCGAACAGCGATCGCACCCCGGACACGTGCAGGTTGAACCCCTCCAGGGTGAGCAGGGGAAAGAAGACGAACGCCTGCGAGCGGCCGAGCAGCCGCGGCAGTCCCCTGGCCGCACGGGCCTGGTCCTGCGTCCAGACGAGAATGTCCGGTTCGAGGTCGGGATCGAGGTCCTCGTGGTTGGGGTTGGCGTGGTGGCGGGTGTGCTTGTCCTGCCACCAGCCGTATCCCATGCCGATGCCGAGGTTTCCGGCGACGCGCCCGGACACCTCGCTGGCCTTGCGCAGCCGGAAGACCTGCCGGTGGGCGAGGTCGTGCGCGAGCAGAGCCACTTGTCCGAACACGAAGGCGAGGAAACCGGCTGTCAGCAGCGTCCACCACGTGTCACCGATCAGGACGAAGGCCGTCCACCCGGCGGCGTACATGGCCGTCACGACCGTGATGCGCAGGGTGTAGTACCCGGGGCGCCGGTCCATCAGACCAGCATCCTGGATCTTCCGGGAGAGCCGGGCAAAGTCGCTGCCCGTACTCGCCCGCACGGGAGGGGGACGTACCGTCTGCGAGAAGTTCATGATCAGAAGTCGCTTTCCGTAATCGTCAGGCGGCACGACATGACGCATGCCTTATCCGGACTTCACTTGGCATGTGAGTGAACTCCCAGTACTGCGCATACCCGGAATCCCGGAACTGACGTACGCCTCGGTCCGCCGTTCCGCTCCCACTCCCGGCCACCGGACGCCGGCCTGGCCGACATGCCGCTGAGGCGAAGCCCCTGCGAGCAAGTGCCAGCGGTCGCCGGGCACGTGTCGCTGACCGGCGGAAACCGCGACGACGAGCGCATCGCCGCAGCCGCTCCGGGAACTTCGGCATTCCGCTGACGGAGGCGCGGCGTGATGGAGTCCCGTCCTGCATCTCGTCGTCCGCTTCGAATGGCCCCGGACCGGCTCTGCGCGGTCGGGCCGGTTGTGCGGCCATCGACCATCACTCCGCTGGGGGCACCACTCGCGAAAACTACAATTGTCTTGACAAGGAAAGTATGTCCCCTGCCGGGACGCGCGGCATGCTGCCCACCCCCGACAGGGGACGCGCGGCGTGCCGCCCGAGCGGGACGTCCTCCGGTCGGCGGAATCGAGGACAGCAGCCGGCAGATCCGCAGACCCAGGCGGTGTTCCTGGGCAGCGTCGCACAGCTCGCAAGTGCCCTGGTGAAGGGACAGCAGCTCATGCGGAACACGACCAAGATCGCGCTCGCGGCCGCCGTGGCCGGGGGCTATGTCCTAGGACGGACGAAGAATGGCCGCCTCGCGTTCACAGTGGCGACTTACCTCGCCGGACGACGTTTCGGTCTCGATCCCGGCCAGCTGATGGCGCAGGGCCTCACGAAGCTCAAGGAGACGCCTCAGTTCGCCGAGATCACCGACCAGCTCCGCAGCGAAGCCCTGGATGCGGGCAAGAAGGCTCTGGGAGCAGCCGCCGACCACAAACTGGCCGACCTCGCCGGCTCGCTGCACCAGCGGACCTCCCGGCTGGGCAGCGCCGAGACGACCGAAGACGAGGACGAGTACGAAGCCGAAGGCGAGGACGAGGAGGGCTACGAGGAGCCCGTGGCGGATGAGGAGGAAGAGCAATCCGAGGAAAAAGAGGACGAGCCGACGGCGAAGTCCCCGTCAAAGTCGGCGGTTGCGAAGAAGACCGCGCCGGCCGAGCCCGTTGCCGAGAAGACGGCGAAGCAGGCACCGGCGAAGAAGACCGCAACGCGCGCTCCGGCACGCAAGGCAGCCGCCAAGAAGAGCGCAGCGCGCACTCCCGCACCCAAAAAGGCAGCCAAGAAGAACGCGGCGAAGAAGACGCCAGGCCGCGAGCCGTCCACGCGGAGGTAGGTCATGGCACAGTCGGACCGCACCAGCGCGCAAGGGCCCCAGTCAGGGTTTGACCAGCTGCTCAAAGAGCTGACCACGTTCCTGGGAGCGCAAGCCGGGAGGCTCGCGGACAAGGCCTCGGACAAGCTGGGGGGATTGACCGACCAGCTCCAGGACGTCGTGCAAGGCAACGGAAGGCTGTCCGACATCGCCGGATTCGGGGGGCGGATGCTGCAGGGCGACTCACCCTTCAAAGCCATGATGGGCCAAGGTTTCAGCAGCATAAAGGACAAGTTGACCGATGCCGCCTCCCAGCTGTTCGGCCAGAAGGGCCGCAAGAGCGGCGGCAAAGTCGTCAACATCGTCGAGTTCATCGACGTGGGCCTGCCACTGCGCACTGTGTACGACCACTGGACGCAATACGAGGACTTCAGCGGCTTCGCCAAGGGTGTGCGCGACGTCTCCCGCAACGATGACACCACCAGCGACTGGAAAGTCAAGGTCGGACCGTCGACACGCGGCTGGAAGGCCACCGTGCAGGAGCAGGTACCCGATGAGCGGATCGTATGGACCTCCGAAGGGCCCAAGGGAACCACCCGCGGCTGTGTCAGCTTCCACGAGCTCGCTCCGACACTGACCCGCATCGTCGCGGTCGTCGAGTACTACCCTTCCGGATTCTTCGAAAAGACCGGCAACCTGTGGCGCGCCCAAGGCCGACGCCTCCGCTTGGACCTCAAGCATTTCCTTAGGCACATCTCGCTCGCGACCGACGAGGCGGAAGGCTGGCGCGGCGAGATCCGTGACGGCGAAGTGGTCCGCACCCACGAAGAGGCACTTGAAGACGAAGCCAAAGCGGAAGACGAGGACACGGACGAGGAAGAAGACGAATACGAGGGCGAGGACGAACGAGCAGAGGAGGACGACGAGCCCGAGGAGGATGAAGAGAAGCCCCCTGGGGAAGCCGACGACGCGGTGGACGAGGAGTACGAGGACGACGAAACAAGCCGTCCGCGTCGGCGGCGCAGGTAACCGTCAAGTCCGCAGAGGACACCAAAGCCGATGCGTCACCGAAGCCGTTGCCCTGCGCGACCCCTCACGACCCCTGCGTAGGGATCCAGGGCCATCTTCCGGGAGAGCCGGGCGATGTTCGCTCACCGTATCCGCCCGTCCGGGAGGGGCACAGCAGCAGCGGAGAAAGCTGCCCCCGTTATCTTTTTCGCGGTCCTGCAACGGGGCCGCTGGCCTCCGGGTCCGGCATGGCTGTGTCCCCCTGTCGAAGGCATGACCTGGGGGGTGGTGTCACCGGGCCCGGGGGTGTTCGTCGGAGACGCTGATCAGAGGTCGGCCACCGTCCGGTCCGGCGCAATGCCGGGCAGGGAACGTCACGGATCCCCGGCCGCCCTGCGGAAAGCCGGCCGCCGCAGACTTGTCGACCTCATCCGCCCCAGAGCCCCGCGCATGGCCGCCCGGCTGATCGACGACGTCTTCGACGCCCTGAACGAGCAGAGCGTCATCGTTCCCGGGACCGGCACCCTCGACATCGTCGTGCCCTCCCCGGCCCGCTCGCTCGCCGCCGTCCACGAACAGCGCCGAGCTCTGGAAGCCCAGATCAAGACCCTGCTGGAGGAGACCACCCTCTTTCCCAGGTCCTGACCTCGATGCCGGGAGTCGGCGTCAGGACCGCCGCAGTTCTGCTGACCACCGTCGGCGACGGCACCAGCTTCCCCACCGCCGCCCACCTCGCCTCCTACGCGGGCCTCGCCCCGACAACGAAGTCATCGGGAACCTCGATCCGCGGCGAACACGCACCCCGAGGCGGAAACCGGCAGCTCGAGCGAGCGATGTTCCTGGCCGCTTTCGCCTGCATGAACGCCGATCCCGCCTCCCGGGCCTACTACGACAAGCAACGAGCCCGCGGGAAGACCCACACCCAGGCTCTCCTCCGCCTCGCCCGCCAACGCATCAGCGTCCTGTTCGCCATGCTTCGCGACGACACCTTCTACGAGTCCCGAACCCCCACCGTCACCCTCGCCGCATGAACAGGAGCGACACCCCCAAAACCGACAGCTCGGGATTGACGAACGACATAGAGGCCCCCCGCGAGCAGATGCTGCCTGCGGCCGTCGGCACAGCGCAGCAGCTGCCGGCGGTCCTGCCGGGCCCCCGGGCTCTCTCTCGAAGCGGCGCCCAGTCCTCCGCTGTCGTCGTGCGGAGCCGCGCCCGCGGTACACGTCGAACCGCGTGGCCCATGACCGGCAACCGGTTCCTGTCCTGGGGCTGATGACGTGCAGGCTGGGAGTCGCCTGCGGGGGCGTGGTGCAATGAGATCTGTACGGTGCCGCCTCGGCGCGGATCTTCGCGCGTCCGGGGCGGAGTCCCGGTCGGCAGCAAGTAGCAAGGGGTCGCTATGACCGCAGGAGAGCCGGACGACGGGCAAGCCTCTCGCCCTCCCGTGGGCGGAAGTCAGCGGGGCAGGGCAATGACTTTGGCGGGGACGTTGGAAGCGGCCGAGGCCGCGGCACCGGTGGAGTCGCTCGACGTGGTCGCGCGCATGCTCAAGGAGCGCCTCGGGGCCGCGTCGGTGTCGTTCCTGATCACTGACTTCTCCGGCAGTTCGGTCGTGCGGCTGGGCGCTGCGGGCAGCGTCGAGACTGGTGAGCCGGCCCAGCGCATTTGGCTGCGGGGCACCCCGTACGACGACGTGATCCGCAGCCAGCGGCCGAGTGTGGAGGACAGGGACGGGAGAGAGCTGGTGCGGGTCGTCGCCCCGGTGACCAACCGTGGGGATGCCCTCGGGCTCCTGGAGCTGTTCCTGCCCGCGGCACCGAGCGCGGAGGTGATGCGGGAGATCGGCGAGACCGCGCATGCGCTGGCATACATCGTGATCGCGAACCGGTCCCACACCGATGTGTACCAGTGGGGCCGACGCACCAAGCCGCTGAGTCTGGCCGCGGAGATCCAGCACCGGCTGCTCCCGGCGTCGCTGGCGTGCGAGGCGGCACAGTTCGCGGTCGCCGGAGCTCTGGAACCCGCCGACCACGTGGGGGGCGACACCTTCGACTACGTGATCGACCGGGATACGGTCCAGCTCTCCGTCACCGACGCCATGGGGCACGACGTCGATGCCGCGCTGCTGGCCACCCTGGTGGTGGGCGCCCTACGGCGGGCGCGGCGGGCGGGTGCCGACCTCGCGGAACAGGCCCGCCAGGCCGACCGGGCCATGCGTGATCACGGCCGCAGGGGCTACGTCACCGGCCAGCTGCTGCGCATCAGCCTGATCGACGGCGAGACGGAGTTCGTCAACGCAGGGCACCCCTGGCCGCTGCGGATGCGCGACGGAGAAGTCCAGGAGATCGTCCCGAAAGTCGATCTCCCCTTCGGCCTCAGGGCCCAGGCATCGCAGGCCAACACCTACCGCGTGCAGACGCTGGACCTCCGCCCGGGTGACCGTCTGGTCATGCTGACCGACGGCATGCTCGAGCGCAGCGCCGAGAACGTCGACCTGTCGGACCTGATCATCCGCAGCCGCGCCCTGCACCCCCGCGAAGCCGCCCGCACCCTCATCAAAGCGATCGTCGACGTCGGCCACGGCCACCTCAACGACGACGCGACCGTCATGTGCCTGGACTGGCACGGCGTCGCCAACTCCGAGCGCGACGCCGCCCACGGCGCCAGTCTCACCGACGCCTCACAGCCGTCAAGCACAGGACAACCTGCTCCCGGACGATGACGCCCAGGATCAGCAGGCGGCCGGTCACCGCCGGTACCAGCCACTGCGGGTAGGCAGGGCGCCGGTCCGCCTGCCGGCGTCGAAGGAGCCGGCCGCCTCCTCGGCCTCCTGCGGGTCCGTCGACGAGGCGAGCTCGATCTTCTTGCCCAGCATCCGGCCATGGGACGTGGCGGCCAGGGCGGCGCCGGTCAGGACGGTCTTGGCCAGGGTGGAGGCGGCTACCCCCGCTGGCGCCGCCCGCGACCGCCCGCGTCCGCCCACGGGTCAGTTGCATACAGTCCGCGCCCATGAAAGACGGCCGCTGCCCCACAGTCGGTGGGGCAGCGGCCGCAAAGCCGGCTCGTCTTCTCAGCTCTTGGTTCCCAAGGGGTTCGCGGTCTCGGGAGCGACGACCGGCCCGTCCGGCTCGTCCGCGGCCTCGGAAGTCCCCGCCACGGCCGGTCCCGCGGCGCCCCGCAGCAGCAGCACGACCAGCAGGGACGCGAGCAGCAGGACGCCCGCGCCGGCGAGCGCCGCCGCGTTCAGGCCGTCGGTGAAGGCCTCGCGTGCCGCGGTCAGCAGCGCGTCTCCCGTGGCTCCGGGGAGTTCGCCGGCGACCATGACGGCCGCCGCGAGGGTCTCCCGCGCGGCGTCCTCCGCCACGGCGGGCAGGCCCTCGGGCACCGAGCCCTCCAGATTGTTGCGGTACACCGCGCTGCCGAGCGTGCCGAGGGTCGCCAGACCCACCGCGCCGCCCAGTTCCTGTCCGGTCTGGAGCGTGGCGGAGGCGATACCCGCCTTCTCCGCCGGGGCGGAGCCGACCACCATGCCGGTGAGCAGGGGCATCGTGGCGGCGACCCCGGCGGACAGGCCGCCCGCGCCGACCAGCACCATCCACAGCGGGGAGTCCGCACGGACCTGGGTGAGGAAGAGAAGACCGCCGGCGGTGAGGACGAACGCGCCACCCACGATGAACGCGTGGTCCACGCGCTGCGCCAGCCCCGTGGACACCCCGGTCGCGAGGAAGATTCCGACCGACGGGGTGAGACTCCACAAAGAGGCCTCCAGCGCCGACATCCCCTGGACCGACTGCAGGTACTGAGTGGTGAAGATCGCGAAGCCGATCATCACCCAGGAGGCGATCATCGCGAAGACCACGCCGCCGCGGAAGGCGCGGGTCCGCAGCAACGACAGGTCCAGCAACGGTGCGGCGGCCGCGCGTTGGCGCACGACGAAGAGGGCGGCGACGACCAGGCCCACCACGATCGCCACCACAGGCACGACCTCGAAGCCGTCCGTCCCGAGCTCCTTGATCCCGTAGATGACCGGAAGGATCGCGCCCAGCGACAGCAGACAGCCGAGCGCGTCGAACGGTCCCGGCTGCGGGTCCTTGAACTCCGGCAGGAGGCGCGGCGCCAGGACCAGGAGGAGCACCATCACCGGAGCGTTGATGAGGAAGACCGATCCCCACCAGAAGAACTCCAGCATCACCCCGGAGAGCACCGGGCCCAGGGAGACACCGGAGATCAGCACGGCCGACCAGACCCCGAGGGCCTTGGCCCGCTGGGTCGCGTCGGTGAAGATGCTGCGGATCAGCGAGAGCGTGGACGGGAGCAGGCAGGCACCACCGACGCCGAGGAGGGCGCGGGCGCCGATCAGCATGCCCGCGCTGGAGGCGTAGGCGGCGATCAGCGAGGCGCCACCGAAGAAGACCGTGCCCGCCATGAGCAGCTTGCGCCGGCCCATCCGGTCGCCGACCGACCCCATCGTGATGAGGAGCCCGGCCAGGACGAAGGCGTAGATGTCGAAGACCCAGAGCAGTTGAGTGCCGGTGGGCGACAAGTCGGCGCTGATCGCCGGTACGGCGAAGAAGAGGATGGAGATGTCCATCGACACCAGCAACAGTGGCAGCGCCAGGACGGCGAGCGCCAGCCATTCTTTGCGTCCTGCGAGGGCAGGCTCGGTCGTCATCGCTGTACCTTCCTGATGAAAACGGTACGGCAATCGTCTCGTCCGCACCCACGGCCCGACACCCCTAGGGCCCCCTAGGGGCATGGTAGGACAGAGTTCCCGGAATGCCCGGCTTGCCGTAGCCGCGAGTTCCCGAACCACCGCATCGCCTGTCCCCCGCAAAGCGCCCGTGCGCCCTTTGCGTCATTGCGCGACATGCCCGACGGCCGAAAACAAACGTAATTTGGCTGGCAGTCGGCGTCCGATTCGAGAAATTCCACCGGAATCCCATTGGTTACACCCCGGCACTTTCGGCCAGCATGCGCGATCCGGCCACTCTCCGCGCCGTCCGGGGCGCGCCACGAGAGGGTGGCCGCCCATGGCCACGGGATGTCCGGAAGGAATCTGGCCCTGTCGGGGAACGGGTCACTCACCCGACGCTCGGCGCCAGCCGGCCGGATCGCGCCCGGACGGCGAACAGCCCTCCGACCTGGGACGTGTCGCGGTGACGGCCCCGGGCCACCACGCGAGGGAACAATCACGCGGGGCCCGGCACGAGCGACTTCACGCCGGTGCCGGAACGGCAGGTCGTATACGTACGGGGACCGCTTGAGTCGTATACGTACGGGGACCGCTTGACCCGTCCGATCGAGACACCGGGACCACTCCGACGACCGGCCTCCGGCGGGCCGGAACTCGCTCGTCACCGCAGAGCCACCGCGCACCCCGGAAGAGCCGAATATCCCCCACCGCAAGAGACCTTGCGCGCCGCGGAACCGATTGGGCCCGGTAGCCATCAAGCGTAACGTGGCCTTCACTTTGCTGTCGTACTCCAGCACCGAATGTGGTGCTATCGTCGGCCGCTGAGTGCCGGGGGGCCGTTACTCGAACTGACGGACAGTCCTTGCTCAGCGCAGCACAGAACCTCGTGTGCGAACCATTTCAGTCAATGGTGAAGGCGATAGGCAGCAGCCCGGTGAGACTTATCAGAGCTCGGGTGTGGAACGGGGGTACCACCGATGCTTCTCGAGTACGTCGACGCACTGCGCCATCTCGGCGACCAACTCACGGATACCGCGGCGGGGAGGGGACGTCTGCTCATCGTCAACGGCGGGCTGACGAGTGGTAAGGCCGAACTCCTGCAGGAGTTCGCGGCACGGGCGGACCGTGTGGGCGCACTCTGTCTGACCGCGACCGCCGCACGCGGCCTCCAGTCGCTGCAGGCCGATGTCGTCGACCAGTTGTTCCATTCCCGGGGGCTTCCCGCCGAGACCACCGAGCACGTCTCGGCCTTGCTCAGTCCGGCTGTGGTCGCCGCTCAGCCCGGAAGCCCGGACCTGGAGTCCTTATCCGGAAGCGGCGCACGAGCCGTGCGCGACACCTGTGCCGAACTGCTGCAGCTCTCCCGGGAGCGCCCGTTGGTCATCGGTGTCGACGACGTGCAGTTCGCCGACGCGTTCTCCCTCCAGCTGCTGCTCTACCTGAGCCGCCGCATGGAGTCGGCCCGGATCATGATCGTGCTGAGCAAGTGGGACTGGGCCCAGCCCACTCTGCCGCGCTTCTACGCCGAGGTCACCCGGCTCCCCCATGGCCTGATCCGGCTGGTGCCGCTCTCCGAGCACGGTATCGCCGAGCTGATCACTCAGCGCACCGGGGTGCAGCCCGACCCCGGACTGGTCGCGGCCTACTACGAACTGACGGGCGGCAACCCCAAGTTGGTCGACGCTCTGCTGGAGGACCAGCGGACGGGGGACGTCGAGTCCCCGGGATTCGGCCCGGCGGGGCCGGCGGCGGTCGGGAGCCACTATCAGCAGGCGGTGCTCGCCTGTCTCTACCGCTGGAATCCCCAACTCCTGGAAGTCGCCGAGGCGTTGGCCGTCCTCGGCGACGAGGGCGCCGCCGGTCCGCTGAGCCGGCTCAGCGGTCTCAGTGTGGACACCACGGAACAGGTGCTGCACACCCTGGTCGCGGAGGCACTCCTGACCTCGGGTCCGACGCCGGGCAACTACCGGTTCCGTCATCCGGCGATCGCCAAGACGCTGCTCAACAGCCTGTCCACGACCGAGCGCACCCGTCTGCATCTCCAGGCGGCCAAGCTCCTGCATCAGCAGGGCGTCGGCCCCAGACCTGTCGCCCGGCACCTCGCCGAGGCCGGCATCGTGGTGGAGAGCTGGGCCGCAGGTGTCCTGCGGGCCGCAGCGGAACAGGCGCTCGCCCACGACGACTCCGGCACCGCCGTCCAGTACCTCGAACTGGTGATGAACGCCAGCACGCCGGGTACCGAACACAACAGCGCGCGGCTCGCCCTGGTCCACGCCTCCTGGCGTACCAGCCCTGCGGTCTCCGCCCTGCACCTGGCCCTGCTTCCGGAGGGCCCCGACGTGGAGACGCTCAACCGCAGGGACACCGCGACACTCGTCCGGCACGCCCTGTGGCAGGGCGACACCGAGACCGCCGCGGTGGGGCTGAAGGTGCTCGAGGCATCCGGTGGAGCCGTCGACGACAGCACGATCGCCTGCCTCCGGCTGGCCGAACGATGGGTCTACGGACCGACGGTGGAGGAATGGCGCCGCCCCGACACCAGACCCGAGCACAGCGCGGAGCCGACCGGCGGTGGGTCCTCCAGCTGTGCGCATGCCGTATGGGATCTCGCCGCACTGTCCACCCGCACCGGCGCGGACCACGCCGCCGCCAAAGCCCGTCGTGTGCTGGAGAACTGCGCACTCGACGACGTCTCACTGGAGACGGTCGTCGCGGCGATCCTCGCCCTGATGCACGACGGCGAGACCGAGGCCGCGGTGAGCTGGTGCGACCTCCTCCGTGAGGAGGCCGCTCGCCGGCTCGCCCCCACCTGGCTCGCGCTGCTGGAGTGTCTCCGCGCCGCGATCGCCCTGCGGCACGGCGACCTGGCCACCGCGGCGAAACTGGCCGCCACCGGCTACGAACGTCTTCCCGCCTCCGCCTGGGGCGTGTTCATCGGCTACCCGCTGAGCATCCTGATGATGGTCGACACAGCTCTCGACAACCACGAGACGGTGGCGGAGCACCTGCGCCAGGTCGTGCCGGAGGCCATGTTCGCCACCGTGTGGGGGGCCCACTACCTGCGGGCTCGCGGCCATCACTTCCTGGCCACCGACCGGGCGTTGTCCGCCGTCAGCGACTTCCGGGCGGCCGGGGGCCTCTCCGAACGGCTGGATCTGGACTTCCCCGCGCTCTTCCCCTGGCGGGGAGACCTCGCCCTGGCCAACATGCGGCTCGGCCGCACGGTCCTCGCCCATCGGCTGCTCACCGAGGAACTGGAGCACCCCCGACTGGACGTCCGCGCCAAGGGTGTCGCCCTGCGGCTGCTGGCGTCGTGCAGCGATCCGAGCCGACGCCAGGTTCTCCTGGAACGCGCCATCGACCATCTGGAGCGGTCCGAGGACCGGCTCGAACTGTCTCGGGCCCTCAAGGCGATGAGCCGCGTACTGCAGCAGTCGGGTCAGAACGAGCAGGCGCGTTCCACCGCCCGTCGGGCGGCGCAGGAGGCACGGATCTGCCGCACCGGGAGCGAGGAGCCGACGGAGCGGGAGAGCCCTGAGCCGGACCCGACGGTGCCGGGCCCGAGGGTCGCCGCTTCATCGGTGCGCGAGCAGCTGAGCGAGGCGGAGCACAGGGTCGCCACCCTCGCCGCACGCGGTCTCACCAACCGGGAGATCAGCGGGCAGCTGTTCATCACGGTGAGCACGGTCGAGCAGCATCTGACCCGTATCTACCGCAAGCTCGGGGTGACCAGGCGCAGCAATCTGCCCACCCACCTGGCCGACCGGCGTGGTGCGATGGAGGGCCGGGCGCAGGGCTGAGCCCCTGGCCGCGTGTCCACACCCTTCAGGTCCCGTTTCGCCGTACGGCTGACGGGACCTGTTTCGTCGCGTGCGGCTGAGAACAGCACAGGAGTGGCGAGGCGGAAGCCGCGCGCCCGGGAGCGCCCGCCCGTCCGCACCGGTGATGTCCGTACGCAGGGGGAGCCGGGGGTGGCGGGGCGCCGGGCGTTGCGCTCTGCCGTTGCCGTCCCCGAGCCGGTCACGGCGCATGCCGGAGGATCGCTCACTCCGTGCCCGTGGTGAGCGATCCGTGGAGCGACGCCCCCCGCGCGGTCATCCGGCGGGGCAGGGTTCTCAGGTGGAGGACGAGGCACCCGGCAGCGGGCGGCCCTCGCCCTGCCGGGCGGGCGAAGGCGCCCGGCCGTGCGGGCCGGAGCCGGTGCCCTCGTCTGCGGGGGCTGGCTTCTCGGCTCCGGGCACCCAGAAGCCGAAGCCGAGAAGCATCGGCAGGGTCGGGAGCTCGGGAAGGTCGGCGAAGGCGGGGTCCGGCGCGCGGGGTACGCGTGCCACCCCGTCGTCGGACAGCGGGTGCGGCGCCGGGCGGGAGGCCCTCCCAGCCGTCGAGGCCGCCCCGCCGCGCCCGGCCGACCGGCGGGAGCGGCGCTCCGCGGCGACAGTCGACAGGGATACGGTCCCGCTCGGGGCGGACCGGGTGTTCGGAGCAGTCTTCTCGGCGACCATGAGGGCCTCCAGAACCTCGGTGTCACGCTTCGGACCGTCGGGCCCGCCTTGCGAGCCGACTCCGGCCGCCCGGAGGGCGTCGCCGTACGTCGTTCTCCGCGGCCACCCGCTCATCGCAGGGGGAGCGCGGCGCCTCCGTCCGCGGGCTTCACGGTGTCGGTGAACGCGCGTATCTCGCGCAGGACTTCGGGGGCCTGGGCGACGAGATAGAAGTGGCCGCCGGGGTAGGTGCGGAGCCGGAACGAGGCGTCGGTGTGGCGCTCCCAGGCCTGTGCCTCCTCCGGTGTCACCTGCGGGTCGTCCCCGCCGACGAGTACGGTGACCGGGCACTTCAGCGGTGGGCCCGGACGGTGCTGGTACGTCTCCACAGCCCGGTAGTCGCTGCGCACCGCGGGGAGGATCATGCGCAGGACCTCCTCGTCCGCGAAGACCTGGTCGTCCGTGCCCTGCATGCGCTTCATCTCCGCGACGATGCCCTCGTCGTCGGCGGCGTGGACGTTCTCGTCGCGATAGGTGGAGGGCGCACGACGGCCTGAGGCGAGAAGGCCCGCCGCGGGCGCCCCGCGCTCCTGGAGCCGGGTGGCCACCTCGTAGGCGACCATGGCCCCCATGCTGTGGCCGAACAGGACCAGCGGCCGGTCGGCCCAGCCTGCCAGCAGTTCGTCCGTCACCACGTCCGCGAGGGCGTGGATGGAGTCCACCGGCGGTTCCGTGTGCCGGTCCTGACGGCCCGGATACTGCACCGCCAGGACGTCCAGGCCCGGGCTCAGGGCCCGGGCCACGGGGAAGTAGAACGTGGCGGACCCACCGGCGTGCGGGAAGCAGACCAGTCGTACGCCGGCGTCCGGGGCGGGGTGGTACCGCCGTGCCCAGACATTGGATTGCGCCGGTGCTGCGGTCATGGCAGTCGGATTCCTCTCGGGCGTGGACCGTTGCGACGGAAGCCGCGCGCTGACGCCACGAGTATGCCCTCGGCCCTTTCGAAGTGGCCAGAATCGACCACCCCTGAACTCCCGTGATACCCCCCTATTCTTGGCCGGCGATAGGTGAGCAGGTAATGCCCTGGTAACACTGTGTGCAGGCCGGTTGCAGGGCCGTCGCGCATCCGGAACCAGCGCACGTGCACCATGCTCGTAGGCCCGGAGTCCCCAGGCTCGTGGCCAAGCGTCAGGAATCGAAGGGTATGTGTGATGGGCCAGAGATGACGCCGCCGAAGTCATGGAGAATATCCGCCCGCGCCGAATGCGTCGCACAATTCCCGGAGGACAAATGAAAACCGACGACCGCCATCCGCCGCCCTTCCGGCACCGCGTCATGGTCACCGGAACCGGTGCGGTCACCCCGTTGGGCGAGGGAGTGGCCGCTCTCCACAACCGGGTGGTGAACGGGGAGTCCGGGCTGACCGACGGGGAGGGCCACTGTCAGACGTTCGACCCGCACGCGGTGCTGAGCCGCAAGGGGATCCATGCCACCGACCGCTTCAGCCAGCTCGCACTCGTCGCCGCCGAGGAAGCGATCCGGCAGGCCGGCTGGTCCGACGGCCTGCCCTACGCCCCGGAACGCGTCATGTGCGTCATCGGTTCCGCCGCCGGCGGCGTGCTGACCTTCGAGGAACAGCTGACCACCATGCGGCGCAACGGAACCGATGCCGTCTCACGGCACGCCGTGCCGATGATGGCTTCTCATTCGGCCGCTGTCCAGATCGCCGTCCGGCACCGGCTGCGCGGTGAGACGTACTGCGTCACTTCCGGCTGCGCCTCCGGAACGCAGGCCATCGGCCTGGGTGTCCGGGCCATCCGCAGCGGCGCGGCGGACGCCGCGGTGGTGGGTGGAGCGGACGCGCCGCTGACCAATTTCATGCGCTCCGCCTACCTGAACGCCGGGGTCATGTCCCCCACCGGGATCTCCGTGCCGTTCGACGAGGGACGTGACGGCTTCCTGATGGGTGAGGGCGCGGGCGTGCTGGTCCTGGAGTCCGCGGAGAGCGCCGAACGGCGCGGGCGGCCGGTCCTCGGCGAGATCCTGGGCTACGGCTCCAGTTGCGACGCGTTCCACGTGCTCTCCCCCGCCGAGGACGGGGTCGCCGCCATGGGCGCCGTCCGGTACGCCCTCGACGACGCGGGCGTCGGTCCCGACGCGCTGAGCTATCTCAACGCACACGCCACCGGCAGCGCGCGCGACGACCGCCTGGAGGTCGCCGCGATGCGCGGTGTGCTCGCCGACGCCCTGGAGACCCTGCCGTTGTCGTCCACCAAGTCCGCCACGGGCCATCTGATGGGAGCGGCCGGCGCGGTCGAGGCCATCGCCACGCTGATGGCGCTGAACGCGGGGGTCGCGCCACCCACCGTGGGACTGCGGCGGCCGGACCCCTCGCTCGGGACGCTGCGGCACGTCCTGCACGCCGTGCCGCTGACCGCAGCTCCGGGCCGGCGCCCCGTCGGGATGTCCACGACGTTCGGGTTCGGCGGGCACAACGCGGTCCTGGTACTCGAAGGGGCCACGGCCTGAACGGCGGGACACACGCAGGATGCCTCCCGTCCTGCGCCTTAGGGGCGGCTAGGGGTGCTGTGTCCTCGCCCTCAACGCCAACACTGTCGCCATGGACAAGGAGACTCGCACGGGCCATGCCGTGGTCTTCCCGGGGATGGGACCCACCCGGTTCGAGGACGTGGCCCGATTCATGGTGATCAACCCGCAGGCCCGGAAGCTGGTGGCCGCCGCAGACGAACGGCTCGGCTACTCCCTCATCGACCGCTTTCGCGACACGGAGGGCGACTACTCGGAGTACGCCCAAGTCGCCTTCTTCGTCAACAGTCTGGCGCTCGCCCGGTGGGCCGAGGCCACGCTCGGCTGCGAGGCCACCGTATGCGTGGGGCCGAGCTTCGGCAACAAGGCGGCAGCCGTCCACTCCGGGGCTCTCGACTTCGCCGACGGCGTGACGATGACCTCGCGCTTCGCCCGGGTGCTGGACGACTACTTCGCGACGGAACACCGCGAAGCGGTCACGCTCTCCTTCGCCCGGACCCCGCCCGAGTCGCTGCGCACCGTGCGCGACGAGCTGGACTCGATGGGCGAGTGGCACGACATCACCTGCCAGGTCGACGACGACTTCGCCATGCTGACGCTGTCGCGGTCCCGCCTGGAGTGGCTCCAGCTGCGGCTGCGTGCCCTGGGCGGGCTGCCGCTGTACGTGATGCACCCGCCCATGCACTCTCCGGCCTTCGCCGGGCTGCGCCGCCGCATGGAGGAGGAGGCGCTGGCAGGGCTGCGGTTCAGTGATCCACGGCTGCCGGTGGTCTCCGACCACGACGGGAAGCTGCTGACCACCGGGGCCGAGGTGCGTGAGCTGATCCTCGACGGCTGCGTCCGGGCGGTCCACTGGCCGGACGCCCTGACCGCGCTCCGCGAGCGCGGTGTCGGCCGCCTGTTCGTCGCCGGCCAGGACGCGCTGTTCGGACGCGTGTCCGTCGCCACCCGCAACTTCGAGGTCACGGCGGTCGATCCGCGACTGGCACTGCGCCCGCGACGCCGCGGCGGGACCCGCTGAGGCGAAGCCCCGGCGAACCCCGCCGCACACGCACGGCCGACTCCGGTCAGCCGTGCGTGACCTGCACCAGCTCCGACATCTTGGTCCAGAGCACGCCGGGCGTCGCGAAGGTCTGCATGCTCAGTGCCTCGTCGACGAAGCGGACACCATAGGAATTCTCGAGCGCGCTGAGCAGCTCAACGGTTCCCATCGAGTCCAGGCCGAGATCCCGCAGTCCGGCATCTTCCTCCAGCGGCTCGTCCGCCGAAAGGAACGGCAGATAGCTGCGGATGATTTCTTCGAATTCCTTGTCCCACGTACTCATGTGTTCGGGCCCCATTCCGGTTCCGGCTTTAACAGCGGACCTGCCTAATGGGTGGTGACGCTAATCGCCCTCGGAGAACCCGAACAACCGCTACCAACCCCTGTCCCGCTTAACGCGTCCAGCAAGACCCCTGTCCGTGGGCCGGGCAACCGGGATCACGGTAATGCGCGGCCTGCGGGAAACGACCACCCACAGGAGGAAGTATGTCCGGCACCGTCGAGCACTCACTCCATGCCCGCTTTCTGCGCGGCCTGGAGATATCCCCTGACGGCACGGCGCTTCGGCTCGGCGGCACGTCCGCACTCAGCTACCGCGAGACCCACCGCCTCGCCCTCACCTGGGCCGGCGCACTGTGTGCGGGCGGCACCCGGCCCCGCGCGGTCGGAGTGCTGGCGGGCAAGACCGTGCCCGCGTACGTCGGCCTCCTCGCCGGGCTCTACACGGGCGCCACCGTGGTGCCGCTCAACCCTGACTTCCCCGCGGAGCGCACCCGCCGGATGCTGGAACTCTCCGGGGTCGAGGCGATCGTCGTGGACGAGGAGGGCGCGGCAGCACTCTCGAGGCTCCAGCTCCGAGCCGCCGGAACGGACCCCGGCTTCCCACCCGGCGCGGCAGTGCTCGCGGCCTCGGCGGACGGCACCGTCCTGACCGACGCAGAGGCGGTGGCGCCCTGGCCACGGGTCGTCGTGGACCCCGCGGCGGCGCTGAGCGCCCCTCGTACGGTCTCCGCCGAGGACACGGCCTACATGCTGTTCACCTCCGGCTCCACCGGCAACCCCAAGGGGGTGCCGATCAGCCACGGCAGCACGTACCACTACTTCCAGCTCCTGGACGAACGGTACGACTTCACGGCGCAGGACGTCTTCTCGCAGACCTTCGACCTCAACTTCGACTGCGCGATGTTCGATCTGTTCTGCGCCTGGGGGGCCGGCGCCACCGTCGCCGCCATCCCCCCGCACAGTTACCGCCGGCTCCCCGACCACCTGCGCGAGGAGGGCATCACGGTGTGGTTCTCCACGCCCAGCGCGATCTCCCTCGTCCGCCGCACGGGACAGCTGTCCCCCGGCTCACTGCCCACACTGCGGTGGAGCTTCTTCGCGGGCGAGGCGCTGCACTGCAAGGACGCCGCCGACTGGCACGAGGCCGCCTCGGGCTCGCTGCTGGAGAACATCTACGGACCCACCGAGCTGACGATCACCATCACCGGCCATCGCTGGGACCCGGTGGCCTCGGCCGAGCACGGCGTCAACGGCCTGGTCCCCGTCGGCGCGGTCCACGCGGGCCATGACCACCTGCTGCTCGCGGACGACGGTTCTCTCGCCGACGAAGAGGGTGAACTCTGCGTCACCGGACCGCAGATGACCGTCGGCTACCTCGACCCCGCGGACGACGAGGGCCGCTTCCTGGAACGCGACGGCCGCCGCTGGTACCGCACCGGGGACCGAGTGCGCAGGCTGCCGGGCAGCGACGAGCTGATCTACCTCGGACGGCTCGACTCGCAGGTGCAGCTCCAGGGCTGGCGCGTGGAGCTGGCCGAGGTCGACCACGCCGTACGCTCGTGCCCCGGGGTGGAGGACGCCCTCACGGTGGTCCAGCAGGTGGAGGGCGGCACCGAGCTGGTGGTCTTCTACACCGGCACACGCACCTCTCCGGCGGCGCTGGCCCGGGTCCTGCGGGAGATCCTGCCCGCCGGAATGATCCCGCGCCGGTACGAGCACCTCGGAGAGTTCCCCCTCAACTCCAACCGCAAGATCGACCGCAAGGCCCTCACCACGCGCGCCACGGCACTGTTCGGCGCCTGACGGCACGTACGGGCCGGGGTGTGGGGACGGGGACCGCCGATCGGCGGTCCCCGTTGTCACACCCCGGCCCGTGCACCGATGGGTCGTGGCTTCGTACCGGCCCCGCGCCAGGTCTTCGTACCGGCCCCGCGCCAGGTCTTCGTACCGGCCGGGGGCCAGGTCCTCGTACCGACCCGGGGCCTGGCCGTCTCGTACCGGACCGTGATCAGGGCCTTGGGCGAACCCGCGGTCAGCCTCGCTCGCGCAGATAGCCGAGCATTACCTCGACGAACCGCTCGGGCTCCTCGAGGTGGGGCAGGTGGCTGGAGTCCTCGAAGATCTCCCAGCGCGCCTGCGGGATCAGCTCCGCGTAGGGCCGCACCGTGGTGGGCGTCGCCTCGTCGTGGCGGCCGGAGAGTACGAGGGTCGGCACCTCGATGTCGGTAAGGCGGTCCTCCACGCCCCAGTCGCGCAGGGTGCCGATGACGTGGAACTCGCTGGGTCCGTTCATCGTGAAGTAGACCGTGGGGTCGTTGTACACCTCGTAGAACGACGCCTGGTAGTCCCGCGGCCAGGGCTTGATGCGGCAGACATGACGGTCGTAGAAGGGGCCCATGGCCTCGTAGTACTCGTTGGTCCCGGTGGTCCCCGCCGCCTCGTGCCGCAGGAGCGTCTCGTTGACGCCCGGCGGCAGCTGGGCCCGCAGGACCTCCATCTCCTGGAGCCACAGCGGGTAGGAGGCCGGCGCGTTGGCGATGACCAGCCCGCGCAGCCCGGCGGGCTTCCGGGCAGCGTGCTCCGCCACCAGGAGCCCGCCCCACGACTGGCCGAAGAGGACGTAGTTGTCGGCGACACCCAGCTCGCCGAGCAGATTGTCCAGTTCGGCGAGGAAGAGGTCCACGGTCCAGAAGTCCGCGCCGCGGTCGGGCAGATGGGTGGAGCCGCCATTACCCAGCTGGTCGTAGTGGACGACGGGCCAGCCGTGGTCGGCGAACACCGCCATGTTCTGCAGGTAGTCATGGGTACTGCCCGGACCGCCGTGCACCACGACGAGCGCCGGCTTGTCCGAGGTCACGTCCCCGGTGATGCGGTACCAGGTCCGGTACTCGCCGAACGGCACAGTGCCCTTGGTCACGGCCCGCTGGGACCCGGCGGCCACACTCATGTTCGATCACCCTTCGTCGGTCGCAGATGCGTCGATTGGTCGGGGAGCGCGGGCCCGGTTCGGCTGCCGCACGCTCCCCTGCTGCCGGAGCCCGGCGTACGTCAGTCCAGCGTGCCGATCCAGTCCTCGATCGCCCGCGCGCAGTCCGCGGCGCCTTCTTCCAGCATGGTGAAGTGGTTGGCTCCCACTCCTCGTACCGTCTGGGTCGCGTTCCAGGGCGCGGCCTGCCAGGCGTCGCCAGGGCCGTCCGTGTCGGCGCCGGGGAAGGGCCTGGCGCATTGCAGGAAGAGCACCGGGGCATGCAGCCCTTCCAGGGGGAACGACCCGAGCATGTTGCTGTAGCGGCCCATGGAGGACAGCCGGGCGCTGTCGAACCCGTCGAAGGTCTGCTCCATCTCCAGCATCGTCTCCAGCAGGCCGTCGAGCAGTGCGTTGGAGACGTCGGGCAGGTAGGAGTCCATGAGGACGACTCCGGCAGGACGCAGGCCGCGCTGTTCGAGATGCATCGCGGCGGCGTGGGCGAGGATGCCGCCCGCCGAGTAGCCGGCCAGCACGAACCGTTCGCCGCCCGCGGCCTCGAGGGCGGCCTCCGCCAGCACCTCGGCGGCGGCGTCGTTCGTGGCGGGCAGGCTGTCGCCCCGCACGAAGCCCGGCAGCGGAATGCCGGCGACCCCGCGGACGCCCTTGAAGTGGTTGGCGATGTGCGCGTGCTGATAGACCCCGCTGGTGGCCATGGGCGTACTGAGGCAGATCAGCCGCGTACGTCCGGCAGGCCCCTCCATGAGCCGGACCGGTACCGGGAGGGCGGGGATGTCCGCGGCCGAGGTGAAGGCGGGCCGCGTCTCCGCGACCGCGTTCAGCATGGTCATCGCCCTCTGGAGCGGGCCGTTCTGGAGCGCCTCTCGGAACAGCTGGCTGAGGGTGTCCGTCGCCGCGCTTGAAGGGCGTCCCGCACTCGTTCCCGCCGTGGGCGCGCCATCAGTGGCCGCTACCCCGGAAACCGGGCCGGCCACGGAGATCTCCTCCTGGAGGAACCGGGCCAGAGCCGCCGCGCTCTTGTGGTCGAAGACCACCATCGACGGCAGCCGCAGCCCGATCGCCTCGCTGAGCGCGGACCGCAGTTCCATCGCCATGAGCGAGTCGAAGCCCAGCTCGAGGAAGTCGCGTTCGGGGTCGATGCCCCCGGCTTCCTGGTATCCGAGCAGGTCGGCGGCGAGGCCGGTGACCAGTTCCCTGAGCAGCGTGTGCTGCCCCTCCGCGTCCAGCCCATCGAGCCTGCGGCGCAGAGCGCCGGGATCGGCCTTGCCTGCGGCGGTACGCCGCCGGGGCGGCGGGGCCAGGGCGTGAAGGATCTCGGGGAGGTTGTCGGCGGCTTGGCGGAGGGTGGGCAGATCGAGCCGGATGGGAACGAGAGCCGGATCGTCCAGACCCATCACCGTGTCGAAGAGCTCCAGACCACGCTCGGCCGACAGCCCCTCGATACCGACCTGCTTCATCCGCCGCAGATCAGCCCCCGACAACTCACCCCCCATCCCGTCCCCCGCAGACCACAACCCCCACGCCAACGCCTTGCCCGGCAGACCCGAAGCACGACGATGAGCCGCAAGACCATCCAAGAACGTGTTCGCCGCCGCGTAGTTCGCCTGCCCCGCGTTCCCCAGCACGCCAGCCGCCGAAGAGAACAACACGAACGCCGACAGATCCATCCCCGCAGTCAACTCATGCAAATACCACGCCGCATCCACCTTCGGCGCGAACACCCCACCCAACCGCTCCGGAGTCATCGCACCGATCACACCGTCATCCAGCACACCCGCCAGATGCACCACACCCGACACCGGATGATCCGCCAGCACCTTCGCCAGACCATCCCGATCCGACACATCACACGCCTCGAACACCACCCGCGCCCCAGCCGCCTCCAACTCCGCAGCCAAAGCACCAGCCCCCGCAGCACCCCCACCACGACGACTCACCAACACCAACTCCCGCACCCCGAACACCGACACCAACCGCCGGGCCACCAAACCACCCAACGACCCCGACGCACCCGTCACCAACACCGCACCCGAACCAAAACCACCCACCGCCGGTGAACCCGTCGTCTCTCCCGGCACCGGCACCAGCTCACTCCCGGGCGACACCGCGGCCACGTCGACGGCCACCCGGCCCAGACGGGCGACCCTGGCACCGTCCTCAAGCACCACCACCTGCGGCTCACCAACCGAGACCGCCACCGCAAGACCATCCTCCAGACCCGTCCCCTCACCAAGATCAGCGAGAACGAACCGACCCGGAGCACCCGCCTGCGCGGAACGCACCAGACCCCACACCGCAGCACCAGCAAGATCCGACACATCACCACCATCCACCGACACCGCACCCCGAGTCACCACCATCAAACGGCTGCCGGCGAACCGTTCACCCTCCAACCACTCCTGCACCACACCCAGCACACCCGACACCACACCCCGCACCACACCAGGGCCCGACCCCGCACCACCGCACCGCAGCACCACCACAGCCGGCACCGACCCACCATCAACCACGTCCTCCCAGAACCCCCACCCACCAGGCAGAGAAGCGGAGGCCGGGACAGGGACCGTGGCCGGCACCCAGTCCAGACGGAACAAACTGTCATGGAACACACGCCCGCCCCCGGCCAACTGCTCCACGGAGACCCGGCGCGACGCCAGCCTCTCCACCGAAGCAACCGGACGCCCCGCACCGTCAGCAAGCCACACCGACACATCACTGCCACCCGAGCGCACCACCCGCACCCGCGCCGCAGAAGCGCCCACCGCATGCAACGCGACACCACTCCAGGAGAACGGCAACACCGGCTCCGACTTCTCCTCACCACCCGACAGCAGCACCGAATGGAGAGCAGCATCAAGAAGCGCCGGATGCAGACCGAACCGCCCCGCATCATCACGAGCCTCGTCAGGAAGAGCGACCTCCGCGAAGATCTCCTCACCCCGCGCCCAGACAGCCCTCAGCCCCTGGAACACCGGCCCATACTCATACCCCTGCTCAGCCAGCCGCTCATACGCACCCTCGACGGGAACAGGCACAGCACCCTCCGGCGGCCACACCGCCAGGCCGAAGTCAGCGTTCGGCGGTTCCGGCAGCAGTACGCCCTCAGCGTGAAGGGTCCACAGGATGTCCCGGTCACCCTCCGGCCGCGAGTGCACACTCACCTCACGCGCACGGTCATCGCTCGGAGCACCGACCACGACGTGGACCTGCAGCGCCTCGGACTCGGGCAGGATCAACGGCGCCTGAAGCGTCAGCTCCTCCAGCAGCCCGCACCCGACCTCCTCGCCCGCACGCAACGCCAGCTCCACCAGGCCCGTCCCCGGCACCAGCACGCTGCCCAGCACACTGTGATCAGCAAGCCACGGCTGAGTGGCAAGCGAGAGACGACCGGTGAAGACCACTCCCCCGTCGGGCAGACCAACGGCCGCGCCCAGGACCGGGTGATCGGCTGAGACGAGTCCAAGGGACTCCGGGTTGGAATCCATGACGTCGGGAAGCAGCCAGTAGTGCTGGTGCTGGAAGGCGTACGTGGGAAGG
Organism: Streptomyces sp. NPDC005494; assembly: GCF_042872025.1. Classification (NCBI taxonomy): domain Bacteria; kingdom Bacillati; phylum Actinomycetota; class Actinomycetes; order Kitasatosporales; family Streptomycetaceae; genus Streptomyces; species Streptomyces sp. NPDC005494. The sequence goes on along the minus strand of NZ_JBIAJR010000007.1, from coordinate 14,548 downwards.
TCGATGCGGCGGGCGCCGGTGGGCGCGTAGAAGGCCGCCCAGTCGGGTGAGTGGCCGACCGTGTGCAGCCGCGCGAGCGCCGTGACCAGCGCTTCGGGCTCACTCTGGTTGCGACGCAGACCGGGCACGAACACCGCGTCGGCCGCAGAATTCTGCGCCATGGCGGTAAGGACCGCGTCGGGGCCGACCTCCAGGAACACGGAGACCCCGGCGGCCGAGAGCGCACGAATGCCGTCGCCGAAACGGACCGCCTCGCGGACGTGGCTCACCCAGTACTCGGGGGTGCGCAGGTCGTCGGTGGTTGCCGGCTCGCCGGTGACGTTGGAGACGACCGGGATACGAGCCTCGCCGAAGGTGACGTTCTCCGCGACCGTGCGGAACTCGTCGAGCATCGGCTCCATCAGCGGCGAGTGGAACGCGTGCGAGACCCGCAGCCGGCTCGTCTTGCGGCCTTCCGCCTCGAAACGGGCGGCGACCTCCAGGACCTCGTTCTCGGCGCCGGAGATGACGACCGCGTCCGGACCGTTCACCGCAGCGATGCTCACCGCGTCCGACGTCAGATACGGGAGAACCTCGTCCTCCGACGCACGGATGGCGACCATCGCGCCACCCGCCGGCAGGGCCTGCATCAACCGCGCACGCGCAGCCACCAACCGCGCCGCATCCGCAAGCGACAGCACACCCGCCACGTGCGCGGCCGTCAGCTCACCCACCGAATGACCAGCGACGAAGTCCGGGCGCACACCCCACGACTCCAGCAACCGGAACAGCGCTGTCTCGAACGCGAACAACGCCGGCTGAGTGAACTCCGTCCGCTCCAACACCGACGCGTCCCCGCCCCACACCACATCCCGCAGCGGCGCGGGCAGATGGCCATCCAGCTCCGTGACCACCGCGTCGAACGCCTCGGCAAACACCGGGAAGGACTCGTGCAGGTCACGGCCCATCCCGACCCGCTGCGCACCCTGACCCGTGAACAGGAACGCCGTCTTCGGTCTGGACCTGGCCTCGCCACGAAGCACCGAAGCGTCCCGCCGGTCACCAGCAAGCGCCCGCAGCCCCTCGACCAGCTGCTCCCGCGTGTCGCCCACCACCGCAGCCCGATGCTCGAACACCGCACGCGAGGTCGCGAGCGAGAAGCCTACGTCCACCGGACGTATCTCGGATTCACTCATCACCTGCGTCAGCAGACGCGCCGCCTGTGCCTTCAGCGCCTGCGCTCCCGTGGCCGAGAGCACCCAGGCATGCAGCGGGATCTCCGGAGCAGAAGCCGGAATCCTCTCTTGCCCGTCACTCTCGACGGGCTCCTCCTCCGGCGCCTGCTCGATGATCACGTGCGCGTTCGTGCCGCTGATCCCGAACGACGACACAGCAGCCCGCCGCGGGCCATCCGTCAAAGGCCACTCACGCGCCTCCGTCAGCAGTTCCACCGCACCCACCGACCAATCCACCTGATCCGACGGACGATCCACATGCAACGTCTTCGGCAACACACCATGCCGCATCGCATGAACAACCTTGATGATCCCCGCCACACCAGCCGCAGCCTGCGTATGACCCATGTTCGACTTCACCGAACCCAGCCACAACGGCCGGCCCTCAGGCCGATCCTGGCCGTACGTCGCCAGCAACGCCTGCGCCTCGATCGGATCACCCAACGTCGTACCCGTACCGTGCGCCTCCACCAGATCCACGTCTCTGGTGGTCAACCCCGCATTCGTGAGCGCCTGCCGAATGACGCGCATCTGCGACGGCCCGTTCGGAGCGGTGAAGCCGTTGCTCGCACCGTCCTGGTTGATCGCGGAGCCGCGTACGACCGCGAGCACCGGGTGGCCGTTGCGGCGGGCGTCCGACAGCCGCTCCACCACCAGGACGCCGACGCCCTCGCCCCAGCCCGTGCCGTCGGCCGCCGCCGCGAACGACTTGCACCGGCCGTCCGCAGCCAGCCCACGCTGCCGGCTGAACTCCACGAACGTCTCCGGCGTCGCCATCACCGTCACGCCACCCACCAACGCCAGCGAACTGTCCCCCGACCGCAGAGACTGCACCGCCGAATGCAACGCCACCAACGACGACGAACACGCCGTGTCCATCGTCACCGCCGGACCCTCGAGACCCAGCGTGTACGCCACCCGCCCGGATACCATCGAGCCGGTCGAGCTGCTGTACGGGTAGTCGTGGTACATCACACCGGCGAAGACGCCAGTCCGGCTCCCCCGCAGGGTGCCCGGGTCGATTCCGGCCCGTTCGAGCGCTTCCCACGACACCTCCAGCAGCAGCCGCCGGTGCGGGTCCATCACCAGTGCCTCGTTCGGACCGATCCCGAAGAAGGCCGAGTCGAAGCCGCCGGCGCCATGGAGGAAGCCGCCTTCGCGGGTGTACACCTTTCCTTCGGCGCCCGGCTCGGGGTCGTACAGCTGCCCGGTGTCCCAGCCACGGTCCTCCGGGAAGGCGCCCACCACATCCCGACCATCGGCGGCCATCTGCCAGAGGTCCTCGGCCGACTCCACACCACCCGGATAGCGGCAGGCCATGCCCACGATGGCGATCGGCTCATGCAGGGTCGACGAAAACTTGCTGTTCTGGCCGCGAAGCCGCTCGACCTCCTTGAGTGACGCCCGCAGTGCGTCAACCAGCCGTGCGTCTGAAGTCGTCATCTCAACTACCTGCTTCCGCGGTCGGGCCGTCCAGTTCGAACTCGTCGAGGGCCATGCTGATCAGGCTCTCGGCGTCCAGCTCATCAATCGATCCGCCGGCGTCGCCCTCGTCGCCGTCCCCAGCGGGTGCCTGTACTCCGCCCAGTTCCAGGAGGCTGCGCATGAGCCCGGCATCGCGGAGCCTGTTGATGGGGATGGTCTGCAGAATGCGGCGGACCTGCTCGTCCTCGTCGACCTGGTCCGGGGCCGCGGAGTCGGGGTCCAGTTCCGTGAGCAGGTGGGCCGTCAGCACCTCTGGGCTCGGATAGTCGAAGATCAGCGTCGGTGGCAGTCGGAGGCCGGTTGCCACGTTGAGTTGGTTACGGAACTCCACGGCACTGAGGGAGTCGAACCCCAGCTCCTGGAAGGCGCGTTCGGGATGGATGGCCTCGGACCCCGAGTGCCCGAGCACGGCCGCCGCCTCGGCGCGGACCACTTCGAGCACCAGTGCGGAGCGTGCAGCCGAGTCCAGACCGGCCAGCCGTTCCGCCAGAGCCGGGCCGGCCTTACTGACGGCCTCGCGCCTCTTCCGACCGGCGGTGCCGGCCTGGGAGAGCACGCGGAAGAGTTCGGGGAGGTTGTCGGCGGCTTGGCGGAGGGTGGGCAGATCGAGCTGGATGGGAACGAGAGCCGGATCGTCCAGACCCATCACCGTGTCGAAGAGCTCCAGACCACGCTCGGCCGACAGCCCCTCGATACCGACCTGCTTCATCCGCCGCAGATCAGCCCCCGACAACTCACCCCCCATCCCGTCCCCCGCAGACCACAACCCCCACGCCAACGCCTTGCCCGGCAGACCCGAAGCACGACGATGAGCCGCAAGACCATCCAAGAACGTGTTCGCCGCCGCGTAGTTCGCCTGCCCCGCGTTCCCCAGCACGCCAGCCGCCGAAGAGAACAACACGAACGCCGACAGATCCATCCCCGCAGTCAACTCATGCAAATACCACGCCGCATCCACCTTCGGCGCGAACACCCCACCCAACCGCTCCGGCGTCATCGCACCGATCACCCCGTCATCCAGCACACCCGCCAGATGCACCACACCCGACACCGGATGATCCGCCAGCACCTTCGCCAGACCATCCCGATCCGACACATCACACGCCTCGAACACCACCCGCGCCCCAGCCGCCTCCAACTCCGCAGCCAAAGCACCAGCCCCCGCAGCACCCCCACCACGACGACTCACCAACACCAACTCCCGCACCCCGAACACCGACACCAACCGCCGGGCCACCAAACCACCCAACGACCCCGACGCACCCGTCACCAACACCGCACCCGAACCAAAACCACCCACCGACGAACCAGCCACCTCCCCAGCCGTCGGCACCCCAGACCCACCCGAACCCCCGCTCACACTCACAGCAACCCGACCCAACCGGGCCACCCGCGCCCCACCCTCACGCACCACCACCTGCGGCTCACCCACAGACAGCACCACCCCGAGCCCATCCTCCAGACCCGTCCCCTCACCAAGATCAGCAAGAACGAGCCGACCCGGAGCACTCGCCTGCGCGGAACGCACCAACCCCCACACCGCAGCACCAGCAAGATCCGACACATCACCCCCGTCCACCGACACCGCACCCCGCGTCACGATCACCAACCGCGAATCAGTGAACCGCGCACCCTCCAACCACTCCTGCACCACACCCAACACACCCGACACCACACCCCGCACCAGTCCAGGCACAGAACCCACACCCGAGCCCGCACCCGCGCCCGCATCGAGATCACCGCAGGGCAACACCACCACGCCCGGAACCGGACCTTGACCACCAGCAACGTCCTCCCACAACCCCCACCCCCCGACAGCAGGAGCAGAGACAGAGGAAGGAACAGGAGCGGGCAGCCAGTCGAGACGGAACAACCCCTCATGGAACGCACGCCCGCCAGCCGCCAACTGCTCCGCAGAGACTCGGCGCGACGCCAGCCTCTCCACCGAGGCAACCGGGCGCCCCGCACCGTCAGCAAGCCACACCGACACATCACTGCCACCCGAGCGCACCACCCGCACCCGCGCCTCGACAGCCCCCACCGCACGCAACGACACACCACTCCAGGAGAACGGCAGCACCGGCTCCGACTCCTCCTCACCACCCGACAGCAGCACCGAATGGAGAGCAGCATCAAGAAGCGCCGGATGCAGACCGAACCGCCCCGCATCATCACGAGCCTCGTCAGGAAGAGCGACCTCCGCGAAGATCTCCTCACCTCGCGTCCAGACAGCCTTCAAGCCCTGGAACACCGGGCCATACTCATATCCCTGCTCAGCCAGCCGCTCATACGCGCCAGCCACGGGCACCGACACCGCACCCGCCGGCGGCCACGCCACCAGATCGAAATCGGGTGCGGGCGCCTGCGGCAGAAGGACCCCCTCAGCGTGCAGCGTCCACGAGGCGTCCTGGTCATCCTCCACACGGGAGTGCACACTCACCGCACGCGCACCGCCATCCGCGCCGGCCCCGACCACGACCTGGACCTGCAAGCCGGTGCTGTCAGGAAGCACGAGGGGAGCCTGAAGGGTCAGCTCCTCCAGCAGCCCGCACCCGACCTCCTCACCCGCACGCAGGGCCAGCTCCACCAGCCCCGTCCCCGGCACCAGCACACTCCCCAGCACACTGTGATCAGCAAGCCAGGGCTGGGTGGCGAGAGAGAGTCGGCCCGTCATCACGAGGCCACCGGAATCCGGAAGCACGACGGCGGCTCGCAGCAGCGGGTGGTCAACCGTGCCGACACCAGCGGACTCCAACGAACCACCGCTCCCAGCCCATGCGTTCGACCAGTAGTCGACCGTGTCGAGCCAGTAGCTCTCGTGCTGGAAGGCGTACGTGGGCAGGTCGATGCGGCGGGCGCCGGTAGGCGCGTAGTACGCGGCCCAGTCGGGGACGTGGCCCACCGTGTGCAGCCGCGCGAGCGCCGTGACCAGCGCCTCGGGCTCACTCTGGTTACGGCGCAGACCCGGCACGAACACCGCGTCGGACGCCGAATTCTGCGCCATGGCGGTGAGCACGGCGTCGGGACCGACCTCCAGGAACACGGAGACCCCGGCGGCTGACAGTGCGCGAACACCGTCGCCGAACCGTACGGCCTCACGGACGTGGCGCACCCAGTACTCGGGGGTGCGCAGGTCGTCGGGGGTTGCCAGCTCGCCGGTGACGTTGGAGACCACGGGGATACGCGGTTCCTGGAACGTCACGCTCTGCGCGACGGTACGGAACTCGGCCAGCATCGGCTCCATCAGCGGCGAGTGGAAGGCGTGCGAGACCCGCAGACGGTTTGTCTTCCGACCCTCCGCCTCGAAACGGGCCGCGACCGCCAGGACCTCGTCCTCGGCGCCGGAGATGACGACCGCGTCCGGACCGTTCACCGCAGCGATGCTCACCGCGTCCGACGTCAGATACGGAAGGACCTCTTCCTCCGACGCCCGCACAGCGACCATTGCCCCACCAGCCGGCAGGGCCTGCATCAGCCGCGCGCGCGCAGCCACCAGCCGCGCCGCGTCCCCGAGTGTGAGCACACCTGCGACGTGCGCGGCCGTCAGCTCACCCACCGAATGCCCGGCCAGGAAGTCCGGGCGCACACCCCACGACTCCAGAAGCCGGAACAGCGCCGTCTCGAACGCGAAGAGGGCCGGCTGCGTGAACTCCGTCCGCTCCAGAACCCCCGCATCCTCACCCCACACCACATCCCGCAACGGCGTAGGCAGGTGACCATCCAGCTCCGCCACCACCGCATCAAAAGCCTCGGCAAACACCGGGAAGGAAACATGGAGCTCACGCCCCATCCCCACCCGCTGCGCACCCTGACCCGTGAACAGGAACGCCGTCTTCGGCCTGGACCTGGCCGCGCCACGAAGCACCGAAGCATCCCGCCGGTCACCAGCAAGCGTCCGCAGCCCCTCGACCAGCTGCTCCCGCGTCCCGCCCACCACAGCAGCCCGATGCTCGAACACCGCACGCGACGTCACCAACGAGAAACCGACATCCACCGGATGTATGTCAGAGGCAACCACCCGCTCCAGCAGACGCGCGGCCTGATCACGCAACGCCTCCGGACTACGACCCGACACCACCCACGGCACCACCGGACCATCCACCACCGGCCCACCAACAGCGGCCGACGGCTTCTCCACCACCTGCTCCAGCACCACATGCGCGTTCGTACCGCTGATACCGAACGACGACACAGCCGCCCGGCGCGGACCATCCGTCTCAGGCCAGTCCCGGGCTTCCGTCAGCAGCTCCACCGCGCCCGCCGACCAATCCACCTGATCCGACGGACGATCCACATGCAACGTCTTCGGCAACACACCATGCCGCATCGCATGAACAACCTTGATGATCCCCGCCACACCAGCCGCAGCCTGCGTATGACCCATGTTCGACTTCACCGAACCCAGCCACAACGGCCGGCCCTCAGGCCGATCCTGGCCGTACGTCGCCAGCAACGCCTGCGCCTCGATCGGATCACCCAACGTCGTACCCGTACCGTGCGCCTCCACCAGATCCACATCAGCACCGGTCAGACCCGCATTCGCCAGCGCCTGCCGAATGACGCGCACCTGCGACGGACCATTCGGCGCCGTCAGACCATTGCTCGCACCATCCTGATTCAGCGCCGAACCCCGCACCACCGCAACCACCGGATGCCCCAGACGCCGCGCATCGGAAAGCCGCTCCACCAGCAGCATCCCCGCACCCTCACCCCACGCCGTCCCATCCGCACCAGCAGCGAACGACTTCGCACGCCCATCCGCCGCCAACCCACGCTGACGACTGAACTCCACAAACGTCTCCGGAGTCGCCATCACCGCAACCCCACCCACCAACGCCAGATCACAATCCCCCGACCGCAGAGACTGCACCGCCGAATGCAACGCCACCAACGACGACGAACACGCCGTATCCACCGTCACCGCCGGCCCTTCGAGGCCGAAGACATAGGAGATGCGGCCCGAAGCGATGGCTCCCGTACCGCTGTTGGCGGCGTAGTCGTGGTACATCACACCCGCGAACACACCCGTCCGTGAACCCGCGAGCGTCGACGGAACGATGCCCGCGCTCTCGAAGGCCTCCCACGAAACCTCCAGCAGCAGCCGCTGCTGGGGGTCCATGATCAACGCCTCGTTCGGGCTGATCCCGAAGAAGTCCGGGTCGAACTCGGCAACCCTGTGCAGGAAGCCGCCCTCACCCACATAACTCGTGTTCGGGCGCGCGCCGGTCGGGTCGAGTAGCTCGTCGACCCGCCAGCCGCGGTCGGTGGGGAAGGGCGTGATCCCGTCCCGACCCTCGACCACGAGGTTCCACAGGTCCTCGGGGGACTCGACATCGCCCGGATAGCGGCAGGCCATGCCCACGATCACGATCGGATCGTCGTCCGTGGCCGTGCCCACGCTGACGGCCCGCACGTTCTCCGTCACTCCGGAGAGTTCGCCCAGCAGGTAGCGGGCGAGTGAGAGCGGGTTCGGATAGTCGAAGATCACGGTCGCCGGGAGCCGCAGGCCGGTCTCCTCGCCGAGGCTGTTACGGAGTTCGAGCGCTCCTAGTGAGTCGATTCCCAGATCACGGAATGCCCGGTCGGCTTCGACTGCTTCGGCCCCGGAGTAGCCGAGGGCGACTGCGGCGCGTTCCTGGACGAGGCCGAGCAGCAGGTCGTTCCGCTCCTCCGCCGACAGACCGGCCAGTCGGCGCCGCAGCGGGTCCGAGCCCGCGCCGGCAGCCGCAGCACTACGCCGGGCCGTGGGCACCAGGGCGCGGAACAGACCGGGTAGTGCGTCGCCCTGGGCCCGCAGTCCGGGCAGGTCGAGAGCGGTCGGCACGACGAGGGCACGGTCCACCGAAGGTGCGGCGTCGAAGAGCGCCAGGCCTTCGTCAGTGGTGAGGGGGGAGATCCCGCCTCGGGAGATCTTGGCACGGTCGGAGGTGTCCAGCTCACCTGCCATGCCTCCGGACAGCTCCCAGAGTCCCCAGGCCAGCGACTGTGCAGGCAGGCCCTGGGCGCGACGGTGGGCGGCGAGAGCGTCGAGGAAGGCGTTGGCCGCCGCATAGCTGCCCTGACCGGGCGCACCGAGCAGGCCGGCGAAGGAGGAGAAGAGGACGAACGCCGCGAGCGGATGCCCTGCGGTGAAGTGGTGGAGGTGCAACGCGGCATCCACCTTGGGGCGGAACACCGTGGTGACGCGCTCCGGGTTCAGGGAGGCCACGACACCGTCGTCGAGCACTCCCGCCGCGTGCACCACACCGGTCAGCGTGACCTGCTTCAGGAGGGTGGCTACAGAGGTGCGGTCCGACACGTCGCAGGCCGCGATGGTCACTTCCGCGCCGAGCGCGGTGAGTTCGTCCCGGAGCCCGGCAGCGCCCGGTGCGTCCGGCCCCCGGCGGCTGGTGAGCAGCAGGCTGCGTACACCGTGGTCCACGACCAGGCGGCGGGCGACGAGCGCACCGATGCCTCCGGTGCCACCGGTCACGAGCACCGTGCCGTTCCCGAAAGCACCACCGTCGGCGACGGGTCGTGCGTCGGCATCGGCGGGAGCGCCGGCCGACGGTGAGGTCGCCGCAGCGGCCCGGCCGGTGCCCGCGGTGTCGGCCGTGGCCCGCGTCAGCCGCGGGGCGTGCAGCACGCCGTCGCGTATCGCGACGTTGTCCTCCCCGGTGGTGACGACGGCGGCGCTGATCGCCTGGGGGTCCCCCGTGGCGTCCAGGTCAGCGAGGAGGACGCGGCCCGGGTTCTCCATCTGTGCGGAACGGACCAGCCCTGCGACCGCGGCGCCGATGAGACCAACCAGTCCCAGGCCTGTGTCACCGATGCCTTCCGAGGCAGTGGCGCCGTTCGGCAGGCTCTCCGGGCCGGCGACGGCAACGGCTCCGCGGGTGACGACCAGCAGACGCGACGCGTCGAATCGCCCGTCGGGGTCAGCCAGCCATTGCTGAAGCGCTGCCAGCACACGGTGGGTCGTCGTGTGAACAGCATCGACGGACTCGGCAGAGGGTCCGGAACCGGCGAAGTCCGAGGACTCCTCGATGGTTCCGGACGCGGTGGCCTCCGGACGAACCGCCTCGAGTATCACGACGTCCGGCACAGGTGCGCCGCTGTCCAGCTCTTCCCAGGTCCCGATGGTGAGGGCTTGCGGCGCGGTGGCCGACGGCAGCCGCACCCAGTCCAGTTGATAGAGAGAGTCATGGAACGTGGCTGCTGCAGCCGCGAGTTGTGCATCGGAGATACGGCGCAGAGCCAACGAGCCGACCGTGGCAACCGGCCGGCCCTCGACATCGGTGCACTCGACACTCACCGCGACACTGCCGCCACCGGACTCGCCCGGGACGAGCCGCACACGCAGCGACGCAGCGCCGGAAGCGTGCAGCGCCACCTTCGACCAGGTGAACGGCAGCGTCGGGCCCTGGCCCACCGCATCCGTCAGGGCGACCGCGTGAAGCGCCGCGTCGAGAAGCGCGGGGTGCAGACCGAAGCGCTCCGCCTCGCTGCGGGCGTGCTCAGGAAGCGTGGCCTCGGCGTAGATCTCGCTGCCGTGCCGCCAGGCCGCGGTGAGTCCCTGGAAGACCGGTCCGTACACCATGCCGGATTCGGCGAGCCCTGCGTACAGCCCTTCCAGATCCAGCGGTTCGGCACCGGACGGCGGCCACTCCTGCAGGTCGGCCCCGCCGCTCGGAGCAGGAGCTGCGGCGGGGGACGCGAGTATTCCACTGGCATGGCGCATCCACGGAGCATCGGCGTCCGCGTCACCAGCACGCGAGTAGACGCCCACCGAGCGATTCCCGTGGACGGCATCGGGAGCCCGGACGATCACCTGGACCTGCGCCGAACCGTGGGCGGGCAGGACCAGTGGTGCCTCGATCACCAGCTCGTCGAGGACCGGCGAGCCGACCTGGTCCCCCGCACGGATGGCCAGCTCGACGAACCCGGTACCGGGGAAGAGCACCGACTCGCCGATCACGTGATCGGCCAGCCAGGGGTGCGAACCGACGGAGAGCCGACCGGTGAACACCGCGCCGTCGGCGTCGGCAAGCATCACCATGGCGCTGAGGAGGGGGTGCTCGGCCGCATGCAGACCGGCTGCGGTGGCTCCCACGGCCGCACGGTCCGGCAGCCAGTAGTGCTGGCGCTGGAAGGCGTAGGTGGGCAGGTCTATGCGGCGGGCTCCGGTGGGCGCGTAGAAGGCGGCCCAGTCCGGGACATGACCCACGGTGTGCAGCCGCGCGAGCGCCGTGACCAGCCCCTCGGGCTCACTCTGGTTGCGACGCAAACCGGGCACGAACACCGCGTCGGCCGCCGAATTCTGCGCCAACGCGGTGAGCACCGCGTCGGGACCGACCTCCAGGAACACGCTCACCCCGGCGGCTGACAGGGCACGCACTCCGTCCCCGAAGCGCACGGCTTCCCGAACGTGGCGCACCCAGTACTCGGGGGTGCGCAGGTCGTCGGGGGTTGCCAGCTCGCCGGTGACGTTGGAGACCACCGGGATACGGGCCTCGCCGAACGACACGCTCTCGGCGACCGCACGGAACTCGGCCAGCATCGGCTCCATCAGCGGCGAGTGGAACGCGTGCGAAACCCGCAGACGACTCGTCTTACGGCCCTCCGCCTCGAAACGGGCCGCAACCTCCAGGACCTCGTCCTCGGCACCGGAGATGACGACCGCGTCCGGACCGTTCACCGCAGCGATGCTCACCGCGTCCGACGTCAGATACGGAAGGACCTCGTCCTCCGACGCACGGATGGCGACCATCGCCCCACCCTCCGGCAGGGCCTGCATCAACCGCGCACGCGCAGCCACCAACCGCGCCGCATCCGCCAGAGACAGCACACCCGACACGTGCGCGGCCGTCAGCTCACCCACCGAATGGCCGGCCAGGAAGTCAGGGCGCACACTCCACGACTCCAGCAACCGGAACAGGGCTGTCTCGAACGCGAACAACGCAGGCTGCGTGAACTCCGTCCGCTCCAGAACCCCCGCATCCTCACCCCACACCACATCCCGCAACGACCCCGACAGATGACCGTCCAGCTCCGCCACCACCGCATCAAAAGCCGCAGCAAACACCGGGAAGGAAGCATGAAGCTCACGGCCCATCCCCACCCGCTGCGCACCCTGCCCCGTGAACAGGAACGCCAGAGCCCCGGCAGAACGTGAAGTCCCCCGCACCACACCGGGACCTTCCCGTCCTTCCGCCAACACGCCCAGAGCCGCGATCAGTTCCTCGCGGTCACGGCCGACCACCACGGCACGCTGATCCAGCACAGCACGCGAGGTCACGAGCGAGAAACCGACATCAACCGGATGTATGTCAGACGCGGCAACCCGGTCCCGCAGACGCCCCGCCTGCTCCTTCAACGCGTCCACGCCGGCGGCCGAGAGTACCCACGCGTGCACCGGGAGCTCCAGAGCAGGAGCCGGAACCTCCTCCGCCCCGTCGCTCTCGACGGGCTCCTCCGCCGGCGCCTGCTCGATGATCACGTGCGCGTTCGTACCGCTGATCCCGAACGACGACACAGCAGCCCGCCGCGGAGCATCCGTCTCGGGCCAGTCCCGGGCTTCCGTCAGCACTTCCACCGCACCCGCGGACCAGTCCACCTTCGGCGACGGCTCTGCAACGTGCAGCGTCTTCGGCAGCACTCCGTTCTGCATCGCCTGGACCATCTTGATGAGTCCGGCAACGCCCGCGGCGGCCTGGGCGTGACCGATATTGGACTTGATGGAGCCCAGCCACAGCGGCCGGCCTTCCGCTCGGTCCTGGCCGTACGTGGCCAGCAATGCCTGCGCCTCGATCGGGTCACCCAGCGTCGTACCGGTGCCGTGCGCTTCGACCGCATCGATGTCGGAGGGTGTGAGCCCGGCCGAGTTCAGGGCGTCCTGGATGACGCGTCGCTGGGCGGGACCGTTGGGTGCGGTCATGCCGTTGCTGGCGCCGTCCTGGTTGACGGCCGAGCCGCGTACCACGGCGAGTACCGGGTGCCCGTTGCGGCGGGCGTCCGAGAGCCGCTCCACCAGGAGGACGCCGACGCCCTCGCCCCAGCCCGTACCGTTCGCGTCGGCAGCGAAGGCGCGGCAGCGGCCGTCGGGCGACAGACCGCGCTGCTCGCTGAAGTAGGCGAACACGTCCGGGGTGGACATCACGGTGACGCCCCCTGCGAGCGCGAGGGAGCACTCGCCGCGCCGCAGCGACTGGATCGCGAGATGGAGCGCGACCAGTGAGGAGGAGCAGGCCGTGTCGATCGAGACGGCCGGGCCCTCCAGGCCGAGGGTGTAGGCCACCCGGCCGGACACCAGGCTGCCGGCAGTCGTGACGCTGGCGTAGTCGTGGTAGACGACACCGGCGAATACGCCGGTTCGGCTTCCCTTGAGCGACGAAGGGTCGATCCCCCCGCGCTCGAGGCTTTCCCAGGAGGCTTCCAGCAGCAGCCGCTGCTGCGGATCCATGTCCTCCGCCTCGCGCGGGCTGATCTTGAACAGCTCCGGGTCGAACTCATCGGCGTCGTAGAGGAAACCACCGGTCTTCGCGTAGCTCTTGCCCGGCTTCCCCGGTTCCGGGTCGTAGATGTCGTCGACGTTCCAGCCACGGTTGGCCGGGAAGTCGGCGATGGTGTCCGTACCCGCCGCGACCAGGTCCCACAGATCCTCGGGGGACCTTGCTCCGCCGGGGAAACGGCAGCTCATGGCGACGATGGCGATCGGCTCGTGTTCCCTGGTCTCGGCCTCCCGCAGCTTGCGGCGGACCTGGCGCAGGTCAGTGGTGGCTCGCCGGAGGTATTCCCGGAGCTTGGCGTCGTTCTCCATCGTCGTCATACCCAATCTCGGAGGAAGTTCATAGGAGGACTGCGAAGAGCTCTCAGGAATGACCCAGTTCGTTGTCGAGCAGGTCGAACAGCTCGTCGTCGGACGCAGTGCTGAGATCCGGCTCGTCCTCGGCCGTCGCCGCATCGGGCTGGGCCGCGTTCCAGCGGCGCAGCAGGGTTTCCAGGCGTGCCGTGATCTGAGCGCGCCCACCGTCCACGAGCGACGCGGCAGCGAGGGCAGCCTCGAGGCGCTCGACCTCGCCGATCAGTTGCTGGGAGCCGTCGGCAACGCGGGGTGCCAGCAACTCCTGCAGCTGTACGGCCACATCGCGGGCCGTCGGGTGGTCGAACACCAGGGTCGAGGGGAGCTCCAGCCCCGTGGCGATGTTGAGGCGGTTACGGAATTCGACGGCCGTCAGGGAGTCGAAGCCGAATTCCTTGAACGCCCGGTCCGCCTCGATGGCGTGGGGCGTGGCATGGCCCAGTACGCCGGCGACCTGCTCCCGCACCAGATCCAGGAGCAACCGCTCCCGCTCCTCCGGACCGAGGCCTGACAGCCGTCCTGCGAGGGTCGCACCTCCGCCGGCCTGGCCCCGGGAGGAGACGCGAGCCATGTGGCGGAGGAGGTACGGGACCGTGGCCGGCTGGGACCGCAACGCCACCAGATCCAACGGCAACGGCACCACCACCGACCCACCCGCATCCGAGCCCGCACTCATCGCAGCGTCGAACAACTCCAAACCCTCGACCGCACCCAGCGCCGGGAAACCCTGCCGAGCCAACCGCTCCACATCACCGACCGACAACCGGTCAGCCATCCCGCCCACACCAGCCCACGGCCCCCATACCAACGACCGACCCGGCAGACCACCACTCACCCGCACCACAGCCAACGCATCCAAAAACGCATTCGCCGCCGCATAATTCGCCTGCCCCGGACCACCCAACAACCCAGCCACCGACGAAAACATCACGAACGCCGACAGATCCATCCCCGCCGTCAGCTCATGCAGATACCACGCCGCATCCGCCTTCGGCGCGAACACCCCGTC